>JANXRE010000146.1 GCA_025353165.1 Acidobacteriota bacterium
TCCGGCATCCCGTTCCGTCAGGCGCTGATCCGCAACCATTATGTCGGCCGCACTTTCATCGAGCCGTCGCAGGCGATTCGCGATTTCGGCGTGAAGCTGAAACTGAATCCGGTCCGGCATCTGCTGGAGGGCAAGCGGGTCGTCCTGGTGGACGATTCGATCGTCCGGGGCACCACCAGCCGGAAGATCGTCCGTATGGTCCGGCAAGCGGGAGCCCGCGAGGTACACATGCGCGTGTCCTGCCCGCCGACGAAATCGCCGTGCTTCTACGGCGTGGACACTCCGGTGGAGCGCGAGCTGATTGCCGCCAACAACACGGTCGACGAGATCCGCCGGTTCATCGAAGCCGACTCGCTCGCCTACCTGTCGCTCGGCGGACTGCGGCAAGCCGTCGAGGACAAGAACCTCGACTACTGCTACGCCTGCTATACGGGCGATTACCCTACGGAACTGATCAACATCGAAGCCCTAAAGGCGAGCAAGGCCCATCGGGGCTGATCTACTCCGCGCCGGCCACCCGCACCACCAGCTTTCCGAAGTTCCGGCCGCGCAGCAGTCCCTGGAATGCCGGGACGGCGTTCTCCAGTCCTTCCACTATGTCCTCCCGGTAATTCATGCGCCCGTCGCGCATCCACGCAGACATGTCGCGAATAAAATCGCCCTGCTGGCTGGCGAAATCGCTGACGATAAAGCCGCGGAACGTCAGGCGCTTGATGAGGATGGCGGCCATCAGGATCGGAACCCGGTTCGGACCTTCCGGGAGTCCGGTGGCGTTGTAGTGCGCGATCAGGCCGCAAACCGGAATACGGGCGAAAGGATTCAGTAGCGGGACCACGGCTTCCGCCACGGCACCACCGACATTCTCGAAGTACACGTCGATACCGCTCGGGCAGGCAGCCTGTAAATCTCCAACGAAAGTCGGGCTCCGATGGTCGACGCAGGTATCGAATCCGAGTTCGCCGCGGACGAAGTCGCACTTTTCCCTGCCGCCCGCGACCCCGACGGCCCGGCATCCTTTTATCTTCGCGATCTGGCCCACCACGGAACCAACCGCGCCCGCCGCAGCCGCGACCACCACCGTTTCTCCGGCCTTCGGCTGGCCGATGTTCAGCAATCCGGTGTATGCGGTCAGCCCCGGCATCCCGAGCACGCCCAGCGCTGCCGATACCGGCTTCAATCCTGGATCGAGTTTTCGAATACCTTTCGCCGGGGCGACAGCGTACTCCTGCCAGCCGCAGTACCCTAGCACGAGGTCACCGGCGCGAAGCGCGTCGGCCTTGGATTCGACAACTTGCGAAACCGTTGCACCCTCCATCACCTGCCCGATCTCCACTGGCGGCGCATAGGACGGCCCGGCATTCATTCTGCCGCGCATGTACGGGTCGAGCGATAAATACAGCGTGCGCAGCAGCACCTCGCCGTCGCCCGCGGACGGAATGCCGGCTTCCTCCATGCGGAAATTGTCGGCCAGCGGCTCCCCATTGGGCCGCGACGCCAGCACGATTCGGCGGTTCTTCTCGGTAGACATAGTCCTTCCAGTATGCACGCTACTTCTGAGGCGCCGGTTCCTGCAATACCAGAATCCGGTTGACCGCGAAGCCGGTCTTCTCCTCGCGCAATCCACTTGGCCAGAGAATTTCCAGTCGTTCGATTCGTTGGGCCTCGCCTAGACCGAAGTGCAGCCGCAAATCGCTCTGAGAGAAGAAGCTGCCGCCGCTGCGAACCTCGTCCGTTTGCGTGACGCCTCCGGCGGTGATGCGAATCCGCGCTCCGATAGCGCTACGGTTCGATTTCGTTCCGATCAGCTTCAAGATCGTCCAATTGCCGGGCGGCTTGCCGGCCTGCTTCAGCAGCGAAGGACTCTCGCCCTGGTTGTTGATGAGCACTTCCACCGAACCGTCGTTGTCGATGTCGCCCACGGCAACTCCGCGCGAGGAATGCTTGCCGGTGATGCCTGTCCCGGCCTTCTCAGAAAGATCTTCGAATTTGCCGTTTCTCAGGTTCCCGTAAAGAATGCGCCGGTCCTTGAAGTGGATATCCAGGTTCTTCCGGTCGATCTCCGGGAAGACGTGGCCGTTGACCAGCAGCAGATCCTTCCAGCCGTCGTTGTCGAAATCCAGAAAACCGCAGCCCCAGCCGACGAAGCGCGTGTTGTGGCCCATCCCCGCACTGATGGTGAGGTCCTCAAATTCGCCCTTTCCGCGATTGCGGTACAGCGTCTCGCGCTCGTCGGAAAAGTTCGACCGGAAGATGCTCAGCCAGCCGCTGTGGTCGTAATCCGCCGCTGTTGCGCCCATGCCCGACATCGCCTTGCCGTTGTCGTCGTACGCCGCGCCGCGCAGAACGGCTTCCTCGGCAAAGGTGCCGTCGTGCTGATTCATATAAAGCAGCGACGGCGTTTGATCGCAGGCGACAAAAATATCCGGCCAGCCATCGCCGTCGAAGTCGGCCACCAGCGCCGACAGGCAGTAGTTCTGATGCGGCTCCGCGATGCCGCTTTTCTCCGAAACGTCGGTGAACGTCCCGTTGGGATTCGCGTGATAGAGAATGTTGCGATCGAACGGCAGGCCTCGCGGTCCGCAGTTGACGGGTAGGCCGAGATACCAGCAGTAAGGGTTCGCGCCCGGCTTCGGTGTCTCCTCGAAGCTGAATTTTAAGTAATTCGAGACAAACAGATCGAGCCGCCCGTCCCGATCGTAATCTAAAAACGCACAGCCGGCGTTATAGCGGATCCGATCCTGAGTAAGTCCCGACTCTTTTGTAACATCGCGGAACCGTTTCCCGCCCTCGTTATGATACAAAACGTTCTGGCCCCAGTAAGTGACGAATAAGTCGGTGTAACCGTCATTGTCATAGTCGCCGGCACAAACTCCCTGCCCCCAACCGGTGCGCGTGATACCCATCGCGTCGGACACGTCGCGGAAGCGGTCGCCGCCTTCGTTGTGGTAAAGGCGGCTGCGGCCGCCGGCGCCGCTGATCACAAACAGATCCAGCAGACCGTCATTGTCGTAGTCGATCATCGCGACGCCGCTGCCCGTGGTCTCGATGATGTACTCCTTGGTCTCGAGGCCGCCGTTCGGAAACACGTGGGTCAAGCCGGCCTCGACGGCGATATCGCGGAAGTCGGGGACGAACGCGGCAGCCAGCAGCAGGAAGAACAACTTCATTTCTGCGGCGGCTTCTCACCCAGTTTCTTGAGAAACTCGGTGAATTCGCCCTCGGGAGCCTTTTGAAGCTGGTCCAGTTCCGCTTTCTCCTTGCGCGCCTCCGCCAGATTTCCGGCGTTCCGGTAGGCCAGCATCAAGCTGTAGTGCGCGGATTCATTGCGCGGCGACAATTTCACCGCGCGCTGGAGCAGACCGATCGCTTCGTCGTTCTTCTTCTCCTCCAATCTCAGCTTGCCAAGAGCGACGAGCGCTTCCGGAAAATCCGGGTTTAGCTCCAGCGCGCGCTGCCATCTCGCCCCCGCGGCGTCCGGTTTCTGTTGAGCCAGCAGGATCTGGCCGGCCTGGTACTCGGCGATGGAGTCGCTGGGATTCATCGCGAGCTCCGCCTCAAACTCCTTGAGCGCGGCGTCGAGCGCTTCCGGCGCGTGCGAACTCATCAGCAGAGCGCGGCCGAGCCGGAAATGCAGGTTGAGAGCCTTCGGATTCTTCTCGATGGCTTTGCGATATTCGAGGGTGGCTTCGGCGAAGTGGCCCTGCGTCTCCAGAATCTCGCCCGAAATCTGATTCACTCGAAAAGACGCCGGCGCCTTCTGGTAAAGCTGGTAAATCGTCTCGTTCCACGCGCGCATCGAGAGGCGCGCCGATTGATAAAGAACGTCGGGATCGGCCGGGTATTGTGCCTTTAGCTTCGAAGCGATCACTGCCGCATCGTCTAACCTATCCCCCGCCATGTCGCATTGCGCCAGCGCGAGTCCGGAGAGACGCTTTAGCGCCTGGTCGCCGCTCGCGAAAGCCTTCGCAAGCTCCGCGCCCGCGGCGTCGCAGCGGCCGGTCGCCGCCATCGTCAATGCGAGAAAAGTCCGAGCGCGCGGGTCTGGCGACTTGCTGAGGTCGCGCTCCGCCGTAACGTAATCGCCGCGGTGGAACGCTTCGAGACCGCTCGTGAGAGCGTCGGCCTGCGCGAAAGTCGCGAGACCGGCAATCAGACTGAGATTAATGACCCGCATCATCCAGCATCAAGTCCAGTTTGCCAAAGCGGTGGCGATCCGCTCCCTGAAAGTAACGGAACGCCAGCAGCGGAGGCGCTCCCGGCGCGATCTGCAATCGCGGATCGGACAGCCGCTCGCGCATCTCGCCAATCTCGAGAACGCGCCCTGACTGGCCGATGTCCGCGATGATCTGGCGAATTCGCGCGTCGTCCGGAGGCCCAAGCAGGATCGCGAGCAGAAGAGCGAAATTCACGCTCGAATCATACCACTGCTATTCAGCGATCAGCCCGGAGGACGTGGCGCACGCACTCGCGCGTGCCGTGTCGCGACTCTTCGCGACACCATTTTTCGGCCCGGCGTTTCTTGCCAGACACTACGGTATTTCGAGTTCCTTCAACGCCCGTTGAGCCACCGGAGCGGCCGGGTTTCTTTCGAGCAAATGCCGTAGCACCTCTCGAGCCTTTTCCCGATTGCCTCGGCCGACCCACACGCGCGCGAGATTCATCGATAGCGTCTCGTCCTCCGGCGCCACTTGGATTCCATACTGAAACGCGGCCAGCGCGTCGTCCACCTGGCCGATGTTCATGTACAGCACTCCCAGGTTGTTGATCGCGGAGGCGTCGTCGCGGCGCACCGAGATCGCGAGCTCGAACAGTTTGCGCGCCTCCTCCGTCTGGCCTTGTTTCGCCAGCAGCAGGCCCAAGCCGTTCGCAGCGTCTCCGTTGCGAGGCTCCATCGCCAACAGGCGGCGGAACAACGTCTCCGCCGCTGGGGCGTTGCCCAGCTTGGCCTGCGCCTGGGCGACGTTGAGCAGCGAGTACGATGAATCCGGCCTCAGCGCGAGCGCCTTCTCGTAGAGGCGCAACGCTTCCGTGAGATTCCCGGCCTCAGCCTCCACGCCGCCCAGTTCGTTCCATCCCTCCGACATCTCGGGATTCAGCGCGACCGCGCGCTTTAGAGCCTCTCGAGCCTGCCGCAACCGCTTGGCTTGCAGATGAACACGCCCGACCGCGAATAGAGCTTTCGGATTATCGGGATTGCGCCGTAGCATCTCTTCGAGATAAGGCAGCGCCTGTTCCCCGTAGCCGGCCATCAGCAGCGCGCCGCCGATTTTGTAGTAATCGCGCCGCGGCTGGTTCAGGTAGATGCCGTCGAAAGGCAAGCCGCGAGCGTCTGGCAGTGCAGTGCCGAGCGAGCCAAGATCCGCCCGAGCCACAGCGTCGCCGGGAGCCTCCGCGTATATTTTCCGCACCCGGCTATCGCCGTCGATGAGGAACCACAGCGGCGTTTCCAGATCGACGCGATAGTCGAACAGATACCTGCGGAAAATCGCATAAGCCGCGGCGATCTCCGGCGGCGCTTGCCGGAGATCCACCGATTCCACGGGGACCGTCAGCGACGGCAGTGCTTCGCCGGCATGAATCACCAGCAGCGCCGGACCGCGCCGCCGCTCGGGCAACGGCACCGGTTCCCAAAACCAGGTGGAATGCAGGCACGCCCCATTATCGACGCTGAGAGACGCGCCGGCAGGCAGCTCCTTTCGCGCCTGCAGGGGCTTGGATCCAAGCTCCGGATTCCCCTCGACGGCTTCGTAAACAAAGCCCACCCGCAGCGGCCCGAATTCCTGAACGTCCCCGGAAGGCCACTGAATCCTTACTTTCGCGGCGCTGTCGCGGTCGCCCAGGCCGAAGTGCAGCCGCTTGGTGTGCTGCGAAAGATAGGCCGAGCCCGCGACCGCCCATTTCACTTGCCCATCCACTTCCACGCGCGCGCCGATAGCGTCGCGATTCGACTTCGTCCCACGTAGCGACAACACCAGCGCTTTCCTCGAAGCTCCGCACGTGTTCTGGAATACTCGAACCTGCGGCCCCATCCGGCTCTTTAGGACAAGATCGAGATTGCCATCGCCGTCGATGTCGGTGATCGCGAACGCGCGGCTGTCTTCGGCCATATCTATACCGCTGACGCCCGAAAAATCGTAGTACCGGCCGTCGCGGCGCGCGAAAAACACGTTCGGTTCGGGGCCCGCCCAACTATAATCCTGGCGGATAAGTTGATTAATCGCATTCCAGCCATTCTCGTAATCCGGCGCGACCGTGTACTTAGCCGGCGACTTAGAAACAACCTGCCGGTAGAAGTAACTCATCAGGTCGGTGGGGCTGTTATTGGAAACCATGCCGCACGCGACATATATTTCCGGCGCGCCATCATTATCGAAATCCGCGCCGTCGCCTGACCAGGACCAGGGGCAGATCTCGATGCCTTGAGTATCTCCCGTGTAAGTAAAGCTGCCGTTGCCGTTGTTTCTATAAAGCGAATTCCCCTTCACGTGTTTGCGATACGCTTCCTTGAGCGATGGATCCTTTGCCACGGGCCCGAACGCCGGATCGTTGACAATCCGCTGTCCGCAGGCGCTCCACATGTTCGACACCAGGAGATCGGGCCGCCCATCGCCGTCGTAGTCCAGCCACGCGGCGCTCATGCCAGGGCCGAGATCCACCACGCCCGCTTCCTCGGCCACATCGCGGAACCGCCCCGCGGTGTTGCGGTACAGGTTCTTGCGGCCGAAGTCGTTGGTGACGTAAAGGTCCGGCCAGCCGTCGCCGTTATAGTCGCACCAAGTCGCCGCGAAGCTGAAATGCGTATTGTTGTGATCGATCCCGGTCGCAGCGGTTACGTCTTCGAAATAATTCGGGCTCTCGTTGAGCCGGTTTCGCATCAGGAAATTCGGCGGGCCGTTTTGCGCGTCATGGTACGGAACGGGATAACGATACTGCGCCTCGCTCTGGTAGTAGACGTAGCAGCAGAAGTACAGGTCCAGTCGGCCGTCGCGGTCGAAATCGGCCGCCGCGACGCTGGTGAAGGAGCCCTGGGGAGGCGTGGCAAAACGGAACGCATCCGGAACCGGCGTGAAGCGGCCCTTGCCATCGTTGAGGAACAATAGAGGCTGGCTGCTGCGCACCAGCACGAGATCCTGATGCCCCGAGTTCCGAAGGTCGACAAACAGAGCGCCCGCGGTGTCGTCCAGGATGTCGAGCCCGGCGTCCCTCGAAATATCGCGGAATCGGCCTCGCGCGTCGATCTTGAACAGCCGGTTCGGCAGCCCACCGGGCTGGCACACATAGATCTCGTCCTGCCCGTCGCCGTCGATGTCCGCCGCCGAAATGCCGTTCTCGCCGTAGACATCGATGCCGCAAGCCGGATCCAGGCGGGCTCGCCAATACGGTACGCCGCGTGACAAGTGCTGGTCAAAGGAACGCTCACCCTCGAATGCAAATCCGGTGACGTCGCGAAACCACGGCGTGCTGCCGTAGGTCAGGATCTCCTCCACCGGTTCGAGCCGGGTGATCGCACTGTCGCTCCAGGCGTGCTTCCACATCCCGACCCGCTGTTCCAGCCGGCCATTGTTCTCGCTGCGAATGTCGTAGCGGATGATCTCGCCCGGCAGGGAATAGAACCGGGCCGCACGTACTTTCCCCATGGATTCGCGCCACTTCCTCCAACCCGGCGCGATGTCCCTGTCGGTGCTGAACACGGCCCTTGCGACTCCCGGAGCGACGTGCCGGTATTCCTTCGGCGCGGGCGAAACACCGCGGCAATCCGGCGCGACCGGCACGCGCCCGCTGCGGAACGCCTCGTGCAATCCAGCCTCGACTTCCATGGCAAGCTTCTCGCCCGGGAACTCATCGGAGCCGGGCTCGACAAAAGCCAGGGCCGGCGCCCACGGCGGCTGCTGGCGAAACTTCACGGGAAATGGCGAGTAGGCGTGACCTTTCGGCGCGAACACCCCAGCGGCACAAGCAGCGAGAAACGTTCGGCGGTTCACTTCGCCGCCGCCTCGCTCAGCTTCTCGTGGAGCGCGCGCTGCTGTTCGGCTTCCGCCTTTCGGCCCAGACGTTCATAAACAAGCGCCAGTCGGTAGTGCGCGGCGGGGTCCTTGGCGTTCAACTGGATGCTTCGCTCAAGCTCCGCCGCCGCCTGCTGAAATTCGCGTCTTCTATCGAGCAACACGCCCGCGAGGTAGTGCGCTTCCGCTTCATCCTCTTTCCTCGCAAGCGACTTCTGCACAAGATCGAACGCCGTCTGAGCCTCGGCCGGAAAACCCATGGCCGGCAATTGGGCGACGAGAGCTTTGGCGTGCAGCAAGTAGCCCAGATAGCTGCCCGGATTGCGCGCCTCAAATTCAGCGAAGCGTGCCGTCACTTCCGGAAGCCGTTCGTTCGCGTGATCTAGAATCCGTCCCAGAAAAACGTAGGGCTGCGGCACTTCCGGGGCGAGCCGAATGGTCCGCAGAAACTCGTCGACAGCCTCGGCAAACTTGCGCTCGCCGTAGTAGGCAACCCCGAGCGCCAGCTCGATCTGCGCGCTCTTGTCGAAAATCTTCCGCGCGTTCTCGAGCACGCGGACCGCGGACGGAAAGTCCTGCTGCTTGAGAAATACTTGCGCCAATTGGAAATGCGCGTCCTCGCTGTAGGGATTCAGCTTCAACGCCTCGGACATCTGGGCCACCGCACTGCTCCAGTCGCCGCACCGCGCGTACGCATTCCCCAGGAGGGTTCGAAGTTCCGGCCCATCCTCGACCTTAAGGCCGCGGAGGCCGGCCACGATGGCCCGATCGGTCAACCCAGCCTCCATGCAAAACGAAGCCAATCGTCGCCAAGCGGTCTTGTCCGCGGGCGCCAGGTCTGCGTACCGAGCCCCCAGTTCGGCCGCCTTCGGTGGATCCGACTTTGCGTAGAAGTCGGCCAGCCCTTGCAGAATCCTCGGGTCCGACGCCCCGAGCGCTTCCGCCTTCCGCGCCGCATCCACGGCCGCTTGCAGCCGGCTCTGTTTCGCATACGTCCGCGCCAGCGAAAGCCACGTGCTCGCGTCCGATTGAACGGGGGCGGCGGCCACAAAAAGAAGGAACAGCGGAACTATCATGCGAGCGGTTATTCCTATCTTCACAAAAAAAAGGCCTCACCCCGAGGGGCAAGGCCTTTTCAAAACGACCTCCAAAGAAGGTCTAGAACATGAGGCGAAGTGCGAACTGCACGTGCCTCTGGGTGTTCGCCTGGGTGTAGGTAATCGTGCCGAAGTCCGAATTGCCCTGGGTTGTACCCGGCTGCCCCCACTGCGGCGTGTTCGCCACGTTGAACGCCTCGGCCCGGAATTGCACCTTGAGACGTTCGCGCAGCGGGATGTCCTTGAACAGCGACACGTCGACCTGCCGCTGGCCCGGACGGTTTTGCGACTGGATACCCAGGTTCCCCGGAGTGCCCGGCGCGGGCGCCACCACCGCGCTTGTGTCGAACCACTGTCCGGGGTTCCGCCCCCCCGAGGGAGCGCTCTTCGGATCCTTCCCCGATATGACATCCGGCTGACAGGTGCCGAACGTACCGACACACTGGCTGGTTCCCAACGTGAACGGAGGACCGGTGCGGAAGGTCAGGATGCTGTTGAACTGCCAGTTCCCGAGCACGTAGGTCATAGGACCGGCGTCCGTCATATATTTCTTACCCTTGCCGAACGGGAGATCGTAAAGGAAGCTGGTGACGGAGCTATGCCGGATATCCCAGGCGGCGCTCGAGTATCCGAGAGCCAGGTTGCGGCGATCCTTCGAGTTCTGGTTCGAGGAGCCCGTCAACGTGGTGCCACCGTTGGCGAGAGCGTGGCCCCAGGTATAGGTTGTCAGGAAGTTGAGCCCGTTCGAGTAGCGCTTCTCAAGTTTCCCGGTCATGCCGTGGTAGTTTCCGAAGTCGAACGAATCGACGAACGACAGGCCGCCGAGGGCCTGAACAGGACGATTCGAATCGCAATTGTAATTCGGATTGGGGCTGTTCGCGCAATCGTTCGGGTCCCAAATCCTAACGCTGTGCGCCTGGTGATTGCCCACGTAGGAGAGTTCGACCGCCATGTTGTGGCCGAGGTCCTGCTGGGCGGCGATATTCCACTTGTGGACGATCGGGTTGCGGAAGTTCTTCGTGATGCCGCGGAATGCGGGCGGTACGTCGAGTGAGAAGACGTCCGACCTGAAGCCGCCGGAGACTCCGTTTACCGGATTGAAGTAGGCGTTCGAATCGAAAACTCCCAAGCCAGCGCGGTTCAATTGGACCGTCTCGTTGAAGGGAACAGCCTCACCGCGGTTCGGGTATCCGCCCTGATTCTCCTCACCTCCGTAGAACACGCCGTATCCGGCGCGCAAAACGGTCTTCGGCCGCAACTGGTACGCCAAGCCGATGCGCGGCGAAAAGTCGAGCTTGTCCGTGGGGATCAAGTATTTGGACACTTGGCCGCGGGTGACGTGTATGAACGAGAGCGCGCCGCCCGCATTGAAGCTCGGCGGCAGAGGCGCGTTCTGGTCTTTGCCCGTCGGAATGTCGAGTGTCAGGCCATCGAGTGTGAAGTTGGATTGCCGGCCGAACTTCTCGCCGATCGGCGAGAAGACTTCGTACCGCAGGCCGAGATTGACGGTCAGTTTCGACGTTACCTTCCAGTCGTCCTGACCGAAGAACGCCCAAGCCCACTTCTCCGACGAGATGAAGTTATTGGTGGACACCTGGCCGCTATAAACCTGGCCGAGCAGGAAGCTCGCGAACGGATCGCCCGTGTTGTTCGAAATGTTACCCGCGACCGGCGCGGAGGTCGAATGGTTGTCAAAGCTCCAGTTGCCGTGCGGGCTGGGAACCTGGAAGAACGGGAACTTGATCGGCCGGAACTCCGCGCCGAACTTGGTGGAGTGGGAGCCCAAGTTGATGGAGACGTTCTCGATGAAGTCCCAGACGTTGCTGTACTCCTTGGAAGGCAGCCAGTCGGACGCGCCGAATCCGGAGTAGTACTTGTTGAAGTTCGTCGAGGGCAGTCCGCCGTTCAGTGTGGTGGTCGGGTTGTAGCCCCCGATGCCGAACGCCGTAAACTGGTCGGTGTTCGGAGACGCCTGAACACGGGATGTCACCAGCCGGGTGTACGCCGCGCGGGTTTCCGAAATGATTCTCGGACTCCAGACGCGCGTCCAGCTCAACATAGCGTTGCGTCCGAGGTCTTCCTCGGTCTGCGAGGCGAAGTAGGTCGCGTCCAGCGCGCCAGGCAGCGGCTGGCCGTTTGTCTGGTTCTTGTTGGACCAGCTAAGCGATCCGAAAATGCTGTCTTTTTCGGTGGCGCGGAAGTCGGCGCGGCCATCGCCCTGGTTGATCTGCTGGCCAACCGGCGTGACGATGAAGTAGTCGTTGAGCGGCGGGCCTCCCGCAGTGGTGTAGTTGGTGTTCGGGTGCGGATACAGTTGGGCTATCTTCAGGGCCGCCAGATCCAACCTGCTCACCGGAATCTGGTTGTTCTGGAAAGGCGTGCGCACGAGTTGCCCGCCCACTGTTGCCGTGGATGCCGGATCGTAGATTTGTCCCTGGTAGATCGCATTGCCTTTCGCGTCGGTGCCAAGCTGGGTGGTAGTCAGCAGTTGCGAAAAGTCGCCGCCGATCATCGCAGGCGTCGGAAGGGTCATCGTCCCGCCGATACCGAGGTTCAGCGCCTGGCTGTTGGAGGCGATGCGCGTGCCCTGGAAATCGCCGAACAGAAACAGCCGGTTCTTCATGATGGGGCCACCGATGGCGGCGCCGAACTGGTTCTGCTTATAAGCGCCGCGCGCCGCGCCGTTCCTGTTGTTCTCCCAGGTGTTCGCGTTGAGCTTCTCGTTCTGGAGGAATTCAAATAAGGTCCCGTGGAGTTCGTTCGTGCCGGATTTCAGCGAGACGTTCACCACACCGCCCGCGCCGCGGCCGTACTCCGCGTTGTAACCGTTGGTGAGGATGGCCATTTCGCCGATGGCTTCGACCGACGGACCGACCACGTACGCGGCCTGGTTCAGGAAGTCGATGACGTTGACGTTGTTGTCGACGCCGTTCAACAGAAAGTTGTTCTGGCCGTTGGAGCGGACGCCATTGGCGGAGAAGGACCCGCCGGCTTCGTCGCGGGCGCCTGCTTCACCGGGGACAACTCCGGGCGAAAGGCGCGCCAGGAAACTGAAAACGCGCGTGCCGCCGAGCGGCAACTGGCTGGCCTGCTGGCTCGTTAGGTTCTCGCCGAGAATCGTGGATTCGGTCTGCAGCAGCGGCGCTGCCGCCGTGATTTCAATACTCTGAGTAACGTCGCCGACAGTCAGACTGATCGGCACCGCGAGGCGGCCGCCGGCGGTCAACTCGACGCCCCTCTGGGAAGCTTTCTTGAAGCCGGGCGCTTCCACCGTGATGGTGTAAATGCCGGGCTTGAGGGCTGGACGGACGAACTCCCCTGCGTCGCTGGTGGTCACCTCATACGTGAGGGCGGTGGCGTCTTCCGTGATGGTCACCTTGGCATTCGAAATCGCTCCGCCCTGCGGGTCGGTTACGGCACCGGAAACAGTCGCAAGGTCGCGCTGGGCGAAAGCGCAGGCCGCGAACAGCAATCCGACGATGATTAACTTTATACTGGCTACTTGGCGCATAGCTGTCCTTTCATTCCTTAGGGCTGAAGGGGAACGGGAATTGAGTGTAATTTAACCTCCTGAAACCCTTCAGCAAACACATTTATTCACATGCGACAGCGAGAAGGCGCCGCATGTAAACGTTTTCATGAATATACCCGCCTGTAGCATTTAAGTCAAGAGTTTTTCATCCTCACGTGCCAATTCATCTTGTGCCGCGGCGATTCCCCGTATACGATTATGAGCGGAGCCCAATTGTCCGACCATACCGTAACTAAGCACACAATTCATGAGGTTGCCCGGCGTGCAAAAGTCTCGATAACAACGGTTTCCCGAACCATTAATACCCCCTCCCTGGTCGATCCGGCCACGGCCAAAAGAGTATCGGCGGCGATTGAGGAACTGAAGTATTACCCCGACACTCACGCGCGTTCTCTCGTCTCCGGGCGAAGCCGCATCCTGGGGCTGATAGTATCGGATATTACTAATCCGTTCTTTCCGGAATTGGTGCAAGGCTTCGAGGACATCGCGACGCGCCAAGGTTACGATGTGCTCGTTAGTTCGACAAATTACGATTCCGCTAGAATGACGCTTTCCGTTCGACGAATGCTCGAACGGAAGGTCGAGGGGGTCGCGGTCATGACGTCCGAAATGGACGATCACCTGATCGAGCAGTTCGCCCGCAGAAGCGTGCCCATGGTGTTCCTGGATGTCGGTACTCCAGGCGAGCACATCAGCAACATCGTCGTGGACTACGCCATGGGCGTGAACGAGGCGGTTGCCCATCTGGTTGGGCTCGGGCATCGCCGGATCGGTTTTGTCAGCGGGCCTCAGGACCTGCTGTCGGCGCAAGCCCGGCGCGGTGCCTTTGTGCGATCCATCGAGGCGTATGGCATTGCGAGCGATGGCCGGCTCATCGTACAGGGCGACCACAAGGTGACCGGCGGTCTCGACGCGATGAATCGTCTTCTGAAGCTGCCGGAGCGCCCCACCGCGGTTCTGGCCTCGAATGACCTGACGGCCGTGGGGATGATGCGGGCGGTTCGCCTGGCGGGATTGGTGGTGCCTCGAGACATCTCGATCGTCGGGTTTGACGATATCTGGCTGGCCGAATTCACCGAACCGCCGTTGACCACCGTGCGGTTGTCTCGCCGGGAGCTGGCCGAGAAGGCCTGCGGCGCCCTCATTGCCGGCCTGTCTGCCGCACCACGTCCGCGGGAGTACGGCATCGAAACACACCTCGTGATCCGCGAGAGTACCTGCCCCGCTTAGCTTAGGCGCCCTAGTGACCGCCTTATCGGGTGGATTCAGGTAGAGACCCGCTACATCTGTCAGCTTTTCCAGAAACTTCGGATCCCGCGACAGCTTGAATGTTCGGGTGCGATGCGGCTTGATGTTGTGGCTCCGCCATATGTTGCTGATGGTGGAGCAGGGATCGGACCCCCTGTTTGTCCCAGCCGCAGACCACGCAGCTCAGTTTATCGAGTCCATGCTCTGCAGGTTGTAGGCGCGTGCCCGCAGGCAGCGCTGCGAGGCCGCCTCCATGCGTTCGGCCGGATAGAGCTTCGCCAACCAGGAGGTGGACGTACACCTGCACTGGTTTGCCTGGCCCTTGCGTTGCGTGAGTATAGTAAGTGTACTCAAGAAGAGTCGGGCAATAAGCCGCTGCGGACGCGTCATATTCAGGCGGAGCCCACACTGCAAACGCCTTTTCACTGGGGGGTTCTCAATGCCCCGCCCTAACCTCGAAAAGACTGCGCGTTCCGTTCTCGGTAGAAGGTATGCCACCGTCCAGCGGGGAGATCGCCGCCCTGCCAATGGCCATCCGCAGATCACTCTTGTCCAAAACAGCTTTTCGGCAGCCCCAATTTGGACGGGGGAACGCTCTCACCGCACGGTGCGGTGACCTGAAGCGCGCTTGAGAAGCCCGCAACCAGGCGGTTTGAGGGCTGTCCAGACCAGTCGCGCACCGTAGTGGGTCCCCCGGCCGTTTTGGACTCAGACGCCTCCTCCGCGTCTTACACATAGCCACATTCAAAACAAGGGGCTTCCCTTGTCCAAAACACTCACTCCCGGCCTGTCTTGAGCAGTATTGTTCGCAGATAGCTGTGCAAGCCGCTACCGGGCCGCAATTGAACCGACCGTCACGAAAGCCGCGCAATCGCTCGGCGTGAGTCGCAAGACGCTGTCCGGCATACTAAATGGGCGTGGAGGCATCAGCACCGAAATGGCGATCCGCCTCTCGGTCGCCTTCGACACCAGCGCCGAAAGCTAGCTCAATCAGCAGCTTCAGTATGACCTCTGGCACGCGGAGCGATACCGGAAACGGCTGCATGTGTCGAAACTGACTGCGGCCTGATCCCGCCGGCTATTGAAAGAGGGTCGCGGGTTTCAGCGCACAGCAGTTCCCGGTGGAAATGAGCGCCATCGGCATGGCCGAGTGCTCCTGCCCGAAGTAGTTCACCTTCGACAGATTGCGGTACACCTGGCCCGCTACGCCGGATGCGACCGGGCCGTTCACGCCACGTCCGCCGGTCAGCAGCACCACCACCGCCAGCTTGCTCTTTTCCGATTCGCTGAACGATCCGAACCAGCCGAGATGCGTCGGACTCCGATCGTCCGTGCACGTTCCGGTCTTGCCCAGAATGCGCTGGTCCTGTTCGAAACTGGCGCGGCGGGCCGTGCCGAATTCGACCGCGCCGGACATGCCCGGCTTGATCTCCGGAATCCACTTCGCAATGTCGAGCTGCCGCTTCACGCGCGGGACATACAGATTCACTTCTTCGCGGCTGCGCGGATATTGCAGGTAGTACATCGTGCCGCCGTTGGCGATGCTGGCCATGAGGCTCGCGAGTTCGAGCGGAGTAAGCGAAAAGCCTTCGCCGAAGGACGTCATCATTCCCAAGCCGCCTTTCGGAACTTTGGCGACAACGGTTCCCGGTTGTTCGCCGGGGATGTCGAAGCCCGCAGTCTCGCCAAGTCCGTACAGCTTCGCGTAATACGTCACACGCTGAAATCCCAACTGCTCGCCGACGTGCGCGAAATAAAGATTGTTGGAATGGGCCAGCGCTTCGGTCAAGGTCATGCGCGTCCGCCCGTAGAGCCGGACCAGCGTATTGCGGTCGACGAGACCTTCGGTCAATCCCGCCAGCGCCGCCACCACTTTGATAGTGGAACAGGGCTGGAAGCCGCTCTTGAGAGCCAGCTTCTGATTCACCATGGACAGGATGCGCCCGTTGCTGGGATCTACAACCACCACGGTGCCGTTATACGGGCCGAGCGCGTCCACCGCGGCGCGGCGAACGGTCAAGTCTTCGCCGTCGACGAAATCGCCGGACGTGGAATCCGCGAACGTCGGTTCTTTCCACGGACTCCAGTGCAGTATCCTACTCAGTTTCGACCGGATTCTACGATCTTTCGACTGGTGGGTGGCGACCGTGTGACGCCGGGCCGGGCGCCGCCTTTTTCTGGCCGTCGCTCCAAACACGGCCGTCGAGAGGAACAGGAGAGCCAGTAGCAGGCTGAGGAATCGGACTGTCTTGGCGGAAATCATGCAGCCGTCCCCATGGTAGTTGAATCGACGACAGCGGTCAACAAAAAACTGATTCGCGGGCACTTGCGGGTCGGCGGAGGTATACACCCGCCCGGAGTGTATGGCTAGGGGATTCGCCTGAGCCTACGCGCCCTTCTTCGGCTTGACCATCGCCTCGCAGGCTCCCTTGACCGCGCCGCTCAGGAGCCGGGTCGAGTTGGTGTAGACCAAATCCTGGGCCTTGTCGAACACCTTTGTTGCCACGCACGAACGGGGCGGTGGGGTTGATCGCCTCGTGGTCCAGCCGGACGGTGAAGTCCGCCTTCTCGCGGCTGGCCGTCACCACCACCTGCGGGCATTCCCTGCTGAACGCCTGGATGACTTCCACCCTCTGCGGACTGGTTCCGCCGGCCAGAGCGAGTGCGCCTTTCACCTCGCCGACGGATGCGTTCGCCGAAGCCTGGACGGCCTGGCTCTCGGTGACGAACTCACGCGGTTTTTCCGCCGCCGCCACCCCCATTGGCGCGACGGCAATTGCGAACGCGATCAACACCTGTTTAGTTTTCATGGCCGCCTCGCTGGGTGTGACGCACCCGCGTGTGGCCGCGTTTCCGGAACGCTTTAATCGACGACGCTCAACCGGTATCCGTGCTCGGCGATGTCGCACCGCAGAACCTGCGATTCGTGCCCGCGCAACGAGAAGATCTGGCGCACGAGGTCGCAGACCGGCTCGTAGCCGCGCTCGAAAAACACGAGAATGGACGGTCCCGCGCCGCTTAGGACGCAGCCCAGCAAGCCGGGCGCGCGAAGGCGCGTGGCTTCGTCGAGGCCGGGAACGAGAGCCGCGCGATAGGGCTGGTGCAGACGGTCCTCGAGGGCGGCGGGGAACGCCGAAACCGTTCCGGTGGCGATGGCCGCGATCAGCAGGGCGCTGCGCTGAACGTTGAACACCGCATCTTCGCGCGAGTACGTCGCCGGCAGAACGCCGCGGGCCTTGACGGTGGGCAAATCGAAATCCGGCACCACTACCGCGACTCCGAAGTGGCTGGGCAAGTCGAAACGGATCGCGCGCGCCGCGCCGCCGGAGTCGATCGCACTGGCGACGATGGAGCCGAGCACGCAGGCCGCGACGTTGTCCGGATGGCCTTCGATGCGAGCCGCTTCGTCGAGGATGCGCGCCGGTTTCCAGTGGAGGTCGAGCAACTGATCGGCGATCACGACGCCGGCCGTCAACGCGGCGGCGCTGGACCCGAGCCCTTTCGCGAGCGGGATATCGTTGCAGATCAACATCTCGACGGGCGGAAGTTCGCCGCCGACGTCGGCAGCGACCGCGAGGGCCGTCTGCCAGATCAGGTTCGACGCGTCGGTCGGGATGCGATCGGAATCCCGGCCGTGCGCGCGTATGTTGAGCGCATGGCTGGGACGGAAGCGGACGTCCAGATAAATGCCCAGCGCCATGCCCAGGGCGTCGAAGCCCGGGCCCAAATTCGCGCTGCTCGCCGGCACTCGAAGCGACTGCCAGCGGCGCTCAACCATTCAGCCGGACCTTTTGTCCGCTGCGGCAGGAATCGTAGGCAGAGACGACGAACTCCAGCGCGCGGTAGCCGTCCTCGCCCGAGACCAGCGGCTTGCGGCCGGCGCGGATGGCCTCGCCGAAATCGCGGAATTGGCGCTCGAACGGTTCGAGCGAGATGGCCATGGGGTCGGACGCGCCGGACATCACGTCGCGCGTGACGGGCGCAGGCTCGCCGCTGTCGTCCTGCACGTCCCAAGTGGTCAGCTTATCGCCGGAGATCACGGCGGTTCCTTTCGTGCCGTGGATCTCCATGCGCTCGGTGTAGCCCGGCCAGAACGCGGTGGTCGCCTGCAGCACGCCGGTCGCGCCGGAGCCGTAACGCATCACCGTGCAGATCACATCTTCCGATTCGATCTGGTGCATCGCGCCGAGCTGCCAGTAACCGAACAGTTCGCGCACCGGCCCGATCAGCCAGAGCAGAACGTCCACCTGATGGATCGCCTGGTTGATCATTGCGCCGCCGCCCTCCACCGCCCAACTGCCCTTGATGGGGCGGCTGTAATACTCGGCGGTGCGGTGCCATTTCACGTAGGCGTCGGCCTGGAGAATCTTGCCGAGGCGCCCGTCGTCTATGGCTTTTTTCAGGAACTGGGTGGAATCGTCGAAGCGGTGCTGGCTGACGACGCCCAGCACGATTCCCGCGCGACTCGCGGTGTCCACCATCTTGCGGGCTGTCTCCAGATTCGTCGCCATCGGCTTCTGCACCTGGATGTGCTTTTTCGTGTCAGCACAAATCTCGAGCGGCTGAAGGCGGAAGTCGGGGAAGGTGCAGACGTCCACGTAATCGACGTCGGCGGCGCGGCAAACCTCTTCGTAGGTGGAGACGAAGCGGCAGCCGTGCTGTTCCGCAAAGCGCCGGCCCGCGGCTTCATTCACGTCCGTGCAAACCGTCAACTGGTAGCCGATATTTTTGTATGCCTGCGCGTGCTTGTGCGAAATCGCGCCGGTGCCAATCATGCCAACTTGCATAAGCTTCAGGATAGCCCGTGTCGATCGCCG
This sequence comes from Acidobacteriota bacterium, assembly GCA_025353165.1. Lineage (GTDB taxonomy): Bacteria > Acidobacteriota > Terriglobia > Bryobacterales > Bryobacteraceae > TMP-7. Next base: position 18,698 of record JANXRE010000146.1, read on the forward strand.
CAGACAGAGACTTCGAGTCCCATCGCCTGGAACGCCGCCGCCTTCGCCGCGAGGGCGCGGTTCGCTCCCTCGGCATCGGGGCCGTAGGCTACCTGTATGTGGTTCGCTTTATGACGGGCCATTAACTGGTCGCGAGAGATGCCGTACGTGACGGCGTGCATCATGGGCCATTGCGGCGTAGTTGCGTTCCACCGCCGCTCGTTTTCAGCTGGCGGCAACTCGATGGCTTTCGCGCGGCCGAGATCGGCTTTTAGTTTTCCGTTGTCGACGAACACGCGGCTCCAGACGACCTCGCCCGGCTTGCTGATGCCCTTGATGGTGCCGCCGCCCTTGCCGAAGTACATGGCGGGCTGGCGCTCGCTGACGGCTCCGGCGTAACCGCCGATGAGATGCTCGGGCGGAACCGCTCCGGAGATTTCGAAGATCCAGACGAACTCGCCGTTGTATTCCTCGCCGTAACGGATGTCGTGCAGCGTGGTCTCCGGCGAGAATCCAAGCTGCTTCCACACGCGATTGGTGACCAGCGCGTCGAGTCCGGCGCACTCGTCCACTTCGTTGAAGTGGGGGAGCGCTTCTCCCTCGTAGAGATTGTGTCCGTTCTCGGCGGCGCGAACCGGCGGACGGTCGACGTTGTTGAGCAGTCCTTCCGCCAGGTCGGACGCAGGGACGAGATCCTTCAGCCCCTGTTGATACTGGATGCCAATGGCGGCGCAGCCGAAGTTGTCGGCAATTCGCACGGCGGAGATGTACATCTTGCACTGCTCGAGAATCTGTTCGTCGGTCAGGTCGGCGGCGGGGTTCGGGCCGGTCTTGAACACCATGCCGCGCGAATCGAGCCAGCGGCGGACCTCCCTCGCCTCGGCGTCGCTGACCGCGAGCATCGCGGCGTATAGCGCCGACTGGCTGAGCCGTTCCTTGAACACGCCCGTAGGGTGCAGCAGTTCGTCGGGGATGATCGCGTTGAACATTCCCATGCAGCCCTCGTCGAAGATCCCCAGGATCGCTTTGTCGCGTCGCAGCGAGGCCGCGAGTCCCTCGCCGATGCTCTTGGCTTCATCGGACAGCTTGAAGTCGGCGAGTGGGTGCACGTGGCTGAAGTCGTGAGTGACCGTTCCGGCGGAGAGCCATTCGCGCAGGCCCTTCAGAAACATGGCGTCGGTGAAGTCGACGCTCCACAAAGTGCTGTAGCGGATACCCGCCTTGGTGAGGCAGCCGTTCAGGTTCAGCATCCCCACCAGTCCGGGCCACTGGCCGCTCCAGTTGGCGACCGTTAGGACGGGGCCGCGATGTGTGTAGAGCCCGTGGAGCAGGTGGTGGCTGTACTGCCACACGGCCTCCACTACGATCAGCGGCGCATCGGGCGGAATGTCTCGGAATACCTGCATCCCGTACTTCTGGCTGTCGATGAACCCGTGTTTGGCGGCGGGGTTGTAGGGATGGGCGCGGCGCACCTGTGCGCCTTCGCGCTCCAGGGCGTCGGTGACGGCTTTCTCGGTGGCCTCCTGCGCGGCCCAGCACGTCTGATTCGCGGACAGGCGGAGATCGCCGCTGGCGGCGAGATAAATGAGTTCAGGCATCAATTCTCCTAAAAAGACGATTGTATAACCCGTTCAGCGCTTGATGGCGACGATTCCCGCGTGGGTGCGCGGCAGTTGAAGCGAACCGAACGCTCGTACGACCCGTACGCGAAAGCCGGCGTCGCGCAGTTTCGACGCCAGGTCCACTGCGCGGTAGAGCCGCTGCAGGTGTGTTTCGTCCGTTCGGCGCCAGCAGGCTTTGCCGGACTTGCGGAAGGTCGTGATACGGCGTGTCAGGATGCCGCGTTTTTCCTCGACGGAGTACTGGATCGCCCAATCGCCGCGGACTAGTTGAGCGCTGCGAGTCGCTGGACCGGCTTCCGCGATATCGAAAACGAAGACTCCGCCGGGGCGCAGTGCGGCGTACACGCGGCGGAAGAACGCATCCAAGGCGCGCGCGTTGTTGCGCGGGTCGAAGCAGTAATTTACGCATTCGCCGAGAGCAGTAACCGCATCGCAGGGTGGGATGTCACACGTCAGGAGCGAGCCGACCCGGAATTTCGCGCGTGCGGCGTTGCGGCGCGCGAGTCGAATCATGGATGGCGAGACATCGACGCCCAACACGCGATAACCCTCGCCGAGCAAGCGCGCAGCCCAGATACCGCTGCCGCAACCGAGATCGACCACCAGGCCGGCATGGACTCCGGCGGAGCGGAGGATAGCCAAGACTCCTGGTGCGGCGTTTACGGCGTAGCCGCTGAATCCAACATCGTGAACGTACGCCAGGTCGGCGGAGTAACCCGTCATATCACATGTATTCCGGTGCTTCGATGCCGAGCACGGCCAGCGTGCGGTCCAACTGGCTCCGGAAATAATCGCACATCCACAGGAGGAACACGCGCTTTTCCGGATCCTGCTCGGCGAGCACCGGATACCCGTGATAGAAGTTGTTGAACGACTGCGCCAGTTGGAAGGCGTACCTGGCGACGTGCGCGGGCTCGCCGGAATCCACCGCGCGGGCGATCGCTACATCCACCTTGGACAGGGCCAGCAGGAGCTGCCAGAGATCCTCTTGAGCAAGCTGGCGCGCAAAGGCCTCGCGGCCGAGCGCGGAACGAAAATCCGGTAAAGCCAGGCCGCGATCCGCCAGCTTCCGGAGAATGTTGCGAGCCCGCACCGCCGCGTATTGCACGTACGGCCCGGTCTCGCCCTCGAAGCTGAGCGCTTCCTGAAAATCGAAAGCGATCACGCTGTTGCGCGTGAACTTCAACATGAAATAACGGAGCGCGCCGACGGCGATTTGCGTGGCGACTTCCCGGCGCTTTTCCTCGGGATCCTCCGGATGACGCGCGTCTACCTCGCGTAGAGCGTTCTCAATTAATTTGTCGATCAGATCGTCGGCTTTGACGCCGAGGCCCTTGCGCCCGGACACCTCGACGTAAGGCTTGCGCTGGTCTGCCTCGCTCAACTCGATCCCCATCTCCACGCAAGTGCGGGGCGACAACGCGACCATCTCGTATGAGAAATGGATGGAGCGGTCGGCTTCTTTCGTGTATCCGAGCGCCCGCAGCCCCGCGGCGACGACGTATTGAAGATAAGCCTGCCGGGAGTCGATCACGTTAAAGACCCGGGCGGCCGATCCGAACCTTGGCGTGGCCGTCTGGGGCTGGTCCGTGGTCACCCAAAGCCGGTGGCCGTTAGGGTACACGACCCACTCGCGATAATAGAAGTCTTTGCCGAGCAGGCCGAATTTCCAAAGCTGATACGCGATGTCCTTGCCGACGTAAGTGACGATCCCGTTTGAGCGCACGATGATCTTGTCGGCTTCCTCGCCGGTCGCGCCCGAATCGAGGAAAGCTTCGGCGTGCATCACCCAGCAGCCCGCGTTCTTTCCTTCCGTCTCGAAGTGAATGGCGCGGCGTTCCTTTAACTGCTCGAACGCGGTGGCCCAGAATTGCAGGTGCAGGATTTCGCTTTCGCGCGGCAGCACGTCATACACGACGCCGAGCCTCAGCATGGTCGCGATGTGCGCGCGCACCACCGCGTCGGCGACCATGTGCGCGAGCTCCGCCTCGACACCCTGGTTCGCTTCGATGGCATGCAGCGTTTCGGCGCGCCACTGCTTTGCCTCCGGATGCCCGTCGTAGTAGGAGGATACGCGGGCGTACAGATCCCAGCAGTAGTAATCGAACGGCCGCCCGGGGTTGGCGATCAGGGCCGCGACATCCGCCGGAGTCTTGTGTTCGAGGTGCTGGAACCCGGCGACGACGTCCGCCACCTGGACGCCGGTGTTGTCGATGTAATTCTGAACCTCGACTTCCGTCCCCATCGCGCGGAGCATCCGGACGAACGTGTCGCCGAGGATGGCGTTTCGCAGGTGGCCGATGTGCGCCGCCTTGTTCGGATTGATATTCGTGTGCTCGACGATGATTTTTCCTGCGGTATCCGGCGCGCTGGCGGCGGCATCGCCCGAAAGAAGTCCGGCGGCGTACAGGCCCCGATCCAGGCGGACGTTGATGTACCCGTTGCCGGCCACTTCCAGACCGCTGACACCTGCTATCGGCGGGAGTTCCGCGACCAGTTCCTGCGCGATGGCGCGCGGAGCTTTCTTCAACTGCTTGGCCAGTTGAAACGCGACCGGTATCGCGATCTCTCCAAAGTCCGTTTGCTTGGGCTGCTCGAGGAGTACCGGAAAATCGACGCCGTAACGAATCTGAATGTGAGCGGCGACGGCTGCCGCGATGGATTTCTCAATCTGCTGGAACACGTTCTACTTTTCAGTATCGCGGATCGAACGCCGTTACCATGTCTGTATGCCGCTACGCATATTCTGGCGCGCGCTCCCCTTCGTGGCGGCGGTAGCGGTTCTCGCATATCCGTTCTACAAGCACATTCCGATCGGGCTGGTTCTGGTGGCGGCCGGTGCGGCGATGGCGATCCTGCCCAAGTTTGCGCCCGGCTTGGTGGCTTCGATCGCGCGGTATGCCGGCAGCCTTTCGAACCGGAAGTTTCTGCTGATTGTGTGCGCGGCCGGGCTGGTCGTGCGGCTGCCGCTGATCGTTTTTCCTACGGCGCCCGAGGCGGGCGACAACGCGATCTATTTGCACATCGCGCAGAGCATCGCCGCGGGGTCGGGATTCGGGGACTACATCGTGTATCCTCCCGGCCAGGCGTTTTGGCTGGCATTCTGGATCGCGATTTTTGGCGTGAACATGCACGTGCTGGCCGCGGTCCAATGCGGGCTGTCCATCGCGGCCGCGCCAATTACGTATTTCGGGTTTGCACGATACTCAAAGTCCGCCGCGCGCTGGAGTGCGATCTTCATCGCCGTTTACCCGTCGATTGTCGTGTGGTCGGGCAGCCTCGGTCACGAGACGACGGTAATCTTCCTCTCCGCCATTCTCTTCTTCATTCTGTCGCGCCCGTCATTCGCGGAGTCGCCCAAGCTCTGGGTGCTATGCGGGCTGGCAGCCGGATTGACCGCGCTGGTTCGCCCGACCATGATCATCTTTCCGGTTCTGCTTGCCTGCGCGCTGGTAGTAGCGGCGCGCTCCGTCCGCAAAGCCGTTGTACCAGTTCTGATTACGGCACTCGCCATGGCGCTCACGATCGCGCCGTGGACGGTTCGGAACTATCTTCATTTCCACGAGTTCGCTCCTATTTCAACGAACTTCGGATGGGTGCTGCTTTCGGCTAATCATCCGGACAGCGATGGGATCTACATGGAGGTGGCGCAGATCGGAAAAGGCCTGAGCCACGTGGAGCAGGATCGGCTTCAACGCCGCCTTGCGATTCAGGCGATTGCATCCAATCCTCTGCTTTTCGCCAAAAGAGTGGTGATGCGCGTCATCGTGCAGTGGGGCGGCGAGACATCCATCGTCGACTCCATCTTCGGCATGACGCCAAGCTTCGGGCAAACAGTGAGGCAGGTACTGCGCGCGCTCGCTCAACTGGCGTGGGTGTGGTTCGTGTGCGCGTGGTGCATTAGCGTGGCTCGGTCCAGGACGATGCCGTTGTTTAACGAACTTCCCATTGTCTGGGTAGTTTGCCTGACTGCGTTGATCTTCGTCATGCACAGCATTCTGGAGCCGATCGCGCGTCATCACCTGCCCCTGCTGCCTTTCGCCGCTGGAATCAGCTTGCCTGCTTATGGAAGCTGGCTGCTGCGCAAAACCTAAGGGACCAAATCGTGAGATGCGAGTTAAATCCAGCGCAGGAGGAATGAATGGAGGCCCTCACCCACGATGAAGTGCGACAGTGAGCAGAATTGGGGCGAGGGGAAGCGGTCTTGCGAGATTCGGGAGCAGCCGATCGCCTACCCCGGTCAACTGAACGTGGATTGAAGGGAGAACGGCGGTGTATCGGTGCGTGGCAGGAGCCGAGCCGATGTGCTGGTTCGCTCGAAGGTGGACGCACACGCCGGCCAGGTACGCGTGGACACGAGCGCGGGCCGGGTGTTTGCGAACGGGCCAGACAACGCGCCCCGGGCCGTCAGCTACGAGATCTTCGTGCCCCGCAACGCCAATCTCGAACTGACCACCCACAACGGCGGCGTTCACGTCTCAGGCGTGCATGGCGCGATCGGTTTTTCCGCCGTGAACGGTGGAGGGCATCTGGCGCAGGTGGGTGGTTCGGTAAAAGGTAAGACCGGGAACGGCGGGCTGCACGTCGAGCTCGCAGGATCCAGGTGGGAAGGCGAAGGGATGGAGATTCAGACCATGAATGGCGGAGTGCATATCGCCGTTCCCGCCAACGACTCAGCTCACCTGGAAGTGTCGACGGTGAACGGCGGCATGCGCGTCACGACGCCGTAGGGCCTACTGAATCACGATTCCGGACGCTTTCGACGTCTGCCCGCCGATCGCTACGGTAATCGGCTGGTTTCCCGTTGCCATATCCGCGGGGATCACGACGTTTAGTTGGTAGAGCCCGACCACCGACGGGGTCAACCCGTAAAATGCCGGTGTAATCTGCCGGCCTCCTATCGTTACAACTGGAACCGCTGTGGTCCAGGACAGGGGATCCCCGAGCGCCGGCTCGCCGCTCGCAGGCTGGTTGGTTACCGGGCCGAGCCCGTTCGCATACAGCGCGACCACGGAGCCCCGCTTGGCTGGATTGCCCGCATTGATCACCTGGGCCGTATTCCCGTCCCGCGCGGCCACGACGCCCGCGCCCGTTTCGAAGAATCCCGGCGCGTAGGTTGCGATGGGAACCGTCACCAGATTTCCGGGGTTGAAGCCGATGGTGACCTTCACCTGGGCGGAGGCCTGGCCGGCCAGTTCCCACGGCACCTGCACGTTGATTTGCCCGCCGCTCACGTAGTACATGTGGCCCGGAGCGCTAATGCCGGCAGCGTCAAAGCTGACGTTGACGGAATCGATAGCCAGCGGGAGCCGCGCCGGATTCGTGTTCTGATCCGGAAAGTCGCTGAGGGTCAAGCCCGACTTATCGAACACCGCGATATAGGATCCCGGAGCGAAGCCGGCGGTGCCGTACGTTGCCGCATCCTGCACGTCGGTAATCTTCGGCGCCAGACGGGCGGTGTCCGAGAAGTTGTGAGACAGCACCCCGGCCGTAGCCTTGACGCTGTAGCTGCCGGGCGTGGCGCCCAACACGGGCTGCGCGAACGCGAGGCCGTTCGAGTCTGTCTTGCTGTCCTTCTGCGGGAGGGTCATGCCCGTGGATGGAGCCCACGTCACGGCGTAACTGGCCACCGGAACTCCATACTGGTCGATCAGCATGAACGCCATGACGCCGTCCGGGATGACCTGCCCGACGGTGCCGTCGTTCCCATCGCCCGCGAGGGGAATCAGATCGGCGGCGACGCCGTCACCGATGACGTACAGGTACGGCGCGCGCAAAGAAACTCCGGTCCCTTGAATCACCAGCGCCCCGGAGTACACGCCCGGGATCGAGGCGGGGCCCGCGTATGTCACCTGCACGGTGCCGGAGGCTCCCGGGGCCAGCGCGAGAGACTGTTTGTCGATCGACAGTCCGGTGGTGCTCAGCGTCGCCGCGCTGAGCGACAAAGACAGCGCCTGCGCGGCGGAGCCCGTATTCGTAATGGTCAGCGGTATGGTCACCGGCAGCGTTTGTTGCGCGACAAACCCGAACGAAACAGAAGCCGGAACCACGGTTACGGTCGCGTTGACCGCGGCGTTGGTGTCGAGCAACCCCGCGCCGGTCGACCGGATGTCCACTGCATTGCTGGAATCGTCGACCGTGACCGTCTGGTAGGCGGTGTTGTTGACGATTGCCGATTTAATCTGAGCCGAGGTGAAATTCGGGTGTTGCTGCTTCACCAGCGCCGCCGCGCCCGATGTGATGGGAGTCGAAAAACTGGTGCCGTTGGCGATCCCGTATCCGTTTGAGCTGTACAGATCGCCCAGCGGATCATACTTCTGCGCCGCCATGTAAATGTTGGTTCCGGGCGCCAAAACATCCGGCTTCAGCCCGCCATTGATCGTTGGCCCGAGCGAGGAGAAGTACGCCATTTGATTGGGGGTGGCGGCCTGCTCCACGCCGGCGGGGTTCAAGGACACGAGGTGTCCCCCATGCGAATCCACGAAGGTTTTCAGCGCCAGGCCGTCGGCGTTGGAGATCACGGCCGCTGGAATCGTGCTCCCGCCGAGGTCGGAGGGAGAAAACAACGGCTCGGGCTTGTAGTCGTAGAAAATGACGCCCACCGCGCCGGCCGCCTGGACATTCGCCAGCTTCGTTGCGAACGTGCAAGGGCCGCTTTGCGGACCGCGCTCCACCAGCGCGATGGCGCCGGCCAGCGATCCGGCCGGAGGGCCGCACGCGTACCCATCGTCGCCGAACTGAGAGACGTCGGCCAGCGGCTTAGTCACGGTCTCGGTGGGGAGGAATCCGCCAAACAGCGCGTTAATCGTCTGCAAATTGGACGGTACATCGGTTCCGGGCAACATGATGTTGTAAATAAACGCGTGGGAATTGGTGGTTGCGCCGGCCGCGATGACCGACGGCGCGTTGCCGGGGGACGAAATGGTGTTATAGGTTGTCGATCCCTTGCCGGTCTGATTCTGGTTTCCAGCGGCGACTACCACGACCATGTGCTGCGCGAGACCCTCGAAGACGGAGGCAACCAGATCGCAAGCTTGGCCCGGGCTCTTGCCGCAGGTGGCGCCGGTGTCGAGCGGTCCGGTAAAGGCCGGGCCTCCCGAGGAAAACGATAGTACATCCATACCGTCACTGAATGCGTCGTCCGCCGCGTTAATGATGGCCTGATCGGTGGTGGAGTCGTTTACCTGCGGCGAGCCGTAGATCTTGTAATTACCGAGGAAAGCCTTCGGAGCCATGCCGTTAAAGGTCACGGCCCCGGTGTTGGAAACCCCCGCCGCGTCGGAAGCCACCGCCGTCCCGTGACCGGAATGATCGCGCGGGGTGAGGTCGTCGGGCCTGGAATCCGCGGTGGAGGTGCCGGCCGCTACAAAGATAACGTAGCTGCGGGCTACAATCACCTTGTTGTTGGTGAAATCGCTGCACCTGAACGCCGCCCCGCTGCACACGGGGAATCCGGTGGGAGGCGTCAGGGAGCTGTCCTGAAACGCCGGATGATTCTGATCGATTCCGCTGTCCAGGATCGCGATTTTCATTCCGGCGCCCGCGACCTGAATGCCGCCCAGGCTGTTCCATGCGGCGGGGGCGTTCACCAGTTGAACCGCCGCATTCAACGATCTCTTGTAGCGCCGGGCGGGAACCACGCCGATCACTCCCGGCAGGCTCCTGAGTTCCGCCACGCGATCCGGTGTTGCGGCGACGAACACCGCGTTCAAAACGTGGCTGACGGAGCCGAGTATCGGAATCTTCTTGTCCTGGAGCTGCGCGCGGACGGCGCCTTGCTTGGCCAGGATCTGCTGGTGGTAGGTCCGCGCTTCGGCCGACATGGCTTGTCCCCTTCCGGCGAACTGCCGCGTGACCGGCGGGTCTTCGAGAATCAGGGTGTAGCGGTTGGGCGCGGTCTGAGCGAACGCGGCCGAAACTGCAAGCGTCGCGAGAACGGCAACGCGCCCGAGACGGGGCTTTAGATCGTGGTTGGAGAAGGAATTACGCATACAAGTAACAGTGTTGGTGACCTGGCTGAGAAATTGCGGCGGAGAGCATGATATTCGTCTGACTCATCCCGCGTTAGTTCGGTTTCACAGGATCAGAGTTCCAGCTTACCCTGATAGGACATCCCGGCGACATCGAACACCGGTTTCATCTCCAGGGGTCCGATATGGGCGTCGAGCTCGATCTCCTTGTCCTTGCTCGTAATCTCCTTGCTCCTGGGGAACAAATAGACGATCAGGGAACCTTCTTCGCGCGACAGTACTTTCACATCGGACGGTTTCATCAGTTTCTTACCGTCGTGCATCAACTGGGCTTCTTTCTTCAGCTTGTCCTCGAAGGCGCGCGGGTCGCCGCGGAACATGCGCTCGGGAACGCCAGTCACCACGATGACGTAGTGGCCCTGGTCTACGGTCGGGGCCGCTGTGTCTTTACTTTTCAGAAGAGCCTGTTGAATCGGGAGCGCACTTTCCCAGCGGACAATCAGGTTCGGCGGATCACGCTGGTAATCGCCCTGGCCGCCACCCTGGCGTCCACCGGTGTTGCCTCCGCCCGGGTAACCGCCCCCACCACCCGGATATCCTCCTCCACCGCCCGGGTATCCGCCCCCACCGCCCGGATATCCACCCCCACCACCCGGGTAGCCACCTCCGCCACCGGGATAACCCATCCCGCCGCGACGGCCTCCCGGCATCCCGAGCCCGCCACCGCCCATGCCTCCCCGGCGGCCCATGCCGCGTTGCCTGGTGGGATTGAAGAGCGGGGTGACCGGCCTCGCCCACGGGGAGTCCGTCAGGATCTGTTGTGCTTCCGCGTCGCTCCACTGAGCGGCGGGTTTGTCTTTCCAGGAATCCTCAGCGGCGGCCAGCAGGAACACGGAAGCAGGAAGGAGAAGAGCACTTGCAATTCGCATGGCAATGTTTGCATGACGTGTGCCAATCCGCCCTGAGTACCCGGATACTGTTACGATTTGTAAACTCGGTTTATCGCTTGGCCTGCAACAACGTCACTAAGCTGAAGGCCGTCAGCACGGACGAATCGATAAATAACTGTTGACTTCTTCAACAACGTGATGGAAAATCGCCTTAATCCTCGGTTTCGGCAATGCCGCGGGGGGTGAGGTCAAGACCATGGCAACAAGTGAGACTCTGAGACGTCCGGGCCGAGTTGCGCTGGCGCTGAGCGTATCGACCCTGGTGTTCGGCGGCCTGTACTACGCCGTTCTGTATCTGATCACACAGTAGAGGCGAGCCGCAATTGCGGCTTATCAGCCATCTGTCGGGAAACGACACAGCATTTGTGTGCCTTTTCAACGGCTTGAAGACGGCAGATTGATTGCCGCCTGACATGGGGATGCTTAATCCCCCCCGCCAGCCGCTCCCGGTCCGCGATCCCAAAGAGCGAGTGCAAACTGGCGCGGCTACAAGGTGACGATTTTCGAGGCGCTCCATGAACTCGGCGGCGTGTTGAGCTACGGCATCCCCGGCTTCCGCCTCCCGCGCGACATCATTCGCGAGGAGATAGCGCGCCAAGTCGAAAAGATCGGGACTGTGGTGTGCGTGGGCGGCGGCGTCGGCATCGCCGCGCTCTCCCGACGCCAGATTATCATACTCCAATATCTGAACTAGAACTTTTGCCTGCCGGGATTCGTACTGTGAACAGAACGCCATGAGAACACTTATCCAGGACCTCAGCTACGCCGCGCGCACCTTCGCCCGGACGCCCGGCTTCACGGCCGTGGTCGTGCTATCCATCGGGCTTGGCATCGCGGCGAACACGACGGTTTTCAGTATCGTCAACGGACTGCTGCTCAGTTCGGCGCCCGTCGGAGACCCGGGTACGCTGTACACCTTCAACGACGGCAATTCCATCTCCTGGCCGAGTTTCGTCGATTACCGCGACCAGACGGCCGGGAAGGTGTTCGAGGGCGTGGCCGGATTCTTCCCGCTGGTCCCGGCCAACGTCAGCGGACGCGGAGAACCCGAACGCGTCTGGGGCCAGTTGGTCACCGGGAACTACTTCGACGTGGCGCATGTGAAACCCGTGCTCGGTCGGTCGTTCGTGCCGGAAGAGGATCAGGTGGAAGGACGAAATCCGGTCGTGGTTCTAGGCCACGCTCTCTGGCAGCGTCGGTTCGGAGCGGACCCCGCTATTATTGGCCGCGCCATCGCGTTGAACGGCATGACTTACACGGTCCTCGGCGTGGCCCCCACGGGTTTCACCGGCACCATCAAAATGATCACCTCGGAGTTTTGGGCTCCCATCGCCATGTACCGGCATCTCATACCCGATCTGGCGAAGGACAACATGATGACCAGCCGG
>JANXRE010000161.1 GCA_025353165.1 Acidobacteriota bacterium
AGTTAGGCCCGAGCCGCCCGCCGCCCGCGGCTGCCGGCACGCTTGCGGATCTCCTGCCCGTGCCGCTTCAACAGCAAATACGCGCGTTGCCGGGCCTCGAAATTCTCCACCACCTCCGCCGCGATGGCCCGCTGCGGCGCGCGATACGCCGCCCCGTAATCTTCCGGACCGCCTAGGATCCGCATCAGCACGTGCGGGCAATTGGACGGAACCGCCGCCACCGGCGCGATCCCGGCGAACAGCAGAATCCGGCCGGCGCTCAGGTCGCCCGCGAACTCGCCCCGCACCCGCTCCGCGATCTCCTTCAGCCGCGCGGCCCTCAGCTCGGGGACCATCCCTCCGGGCCGACGCCGACGCGAGCGTTCAACGAATCCCAACCCCGCGCGCACGCGGCGTCGCTCGCTGGAGATCCACAGTGCCACCACACCAGTAAACATCCCGGATCCGTCGGCCAACACAGCCGCTCGAGAATTCCGGAAATCACATGTAAGCAGACACCCCAGTCACCCGCTCTCCAATTACCAACGTATGAATATGATCCGTCCCCTCATACGTCTTCACCGTCTCCAGATTGCACAAATGCCGCATGATCGGATAATCGTCGATGATCCCGTTCGCGCCCATCAAATCCCGGCTCAACCGCGCGCACTCCAGCGCCATCCAGGCATTATTCCGCTTCAGCATCGAAACATGCGCCGGATCCAGCCGCCCCTGATCCTTCAACCGTCCCGCCTGCAATGCCAGTAACTGAGCCTTCGTAATTTCCGTGATCATCCAAGCCAGCTTCTCCTGTACTAACTGATGCGAAGCGATCGGCCGGTCGTCGAATTGCTTCCGCAGGACCGAGTACGACCGAGCCGTCTCATAGCAATCCATCGCCGCGCCAATCACGCCCCACCCGATTCCGTAACGGGCCTGCGACAGGCACGCGAGCGGTCCCTTCAACCCCTTCGCGCCCGGCAGCATCGCGCTCTTGGGCAAACGGCAATCCGATAGCGAAAGGCTCGACGTGACCGACGCCCGCATCGACAGCTTGCCGTGAATATCGCTCGCCGTAAACCCAGCGGTCCCCTTCTCCACCACGAACCCGCGAATGCCGTCCTCTGCCCGCGCCCACACGATCGCGACATCCGCCATCGTGCCGTTCGTGATCCACGTCTTCTCGCCATTGAGCACCCAGCCCGAGCCGTCCCGCTGCGCCGTCGTTTTCATCCCCGCCGGATTCGACCCGAACATCGGCTCCGTCAACCCGAAGCATCCGATCGCCGAGCCCGTCTGCAAGCGCGGCAGCCACCGCTCTTTCTGCTCGTCCGATCCATAAGTAAGCAGCGGATACATCACCAGCGCGCCCTGCACGCTGACGAAACTGCGCACCCCGGAATCGCCGCGCTCCAGTTCCTGCATGATGAGCCCATACTCGACGTTGCTCATGCCCACGCACCCGTAGCCTTCCAGATTCGCGCCGAAAAAACCCAGCCGACCCATTTCCGGAATCAATTCGCTCGGAAATTTGCCGTTGTTGAAGGAGTCGCGCACCACTGGCATCACGCAGTCGTCGACGAAGTGCCGGGCCGTCTGCCGGACCAGCAGTTCCTCTTCATTGAACTGCGAGTCGATGAGCATATAGTCCACGCCGGGAAATCGTGCCATAAACCCTATTTTACCCCGTCTATGTGAGAACTATTCCCTGCCGGGCCGACTAGTACAGGCGGATGTTCCCGAAGCTCGCGCTAACCGTCTTCCTCATTACTGTCGGTCTCTTCGCACAGCCGCTTGATCGCGCCTACGCCGCGCTGCGCAACAACGACTACGAAACGGCCATCGCCGGATTCCGCGAGGCGATTACGCTGGCCCCCACCCGCGCCGCCATTCATACGGACCTCGCCTACACGCTCCTGAAGATTGGCGAGAACGAAGCCGCCCGGGACCAGTTCTCCGAAGCCGTCCGTCTCGACCCCAAGGACCATCACGCCGCCCTCGAATACGCGTTTCTCTGCTTCGAAACGAAGCGGCAAGCCGAAGCCCGCCGCATATTCGACCGCATCCGCCGCCAGGGCAACCCGACCGCCGAGCAGGCCTTCCAAAACATTGATCGGCCCCTAGCCGAAGGCATCGACCGCTGGCAAAAAGCCCTCGAACTCAGCCCCGATAACTTCAGCGGCCACGAGGAACTGGCCCGCCTGGCCGAACAGCGCGACGAAATCGCCCTGGCCGCGAAGCATTACGAAAAGGCCTGGCGTCTCCGTCCCGACGAGCGCCGCCTGCTGCTCGATCTCGGCCGCGCCTGGAAAGCGCTAGGGCGCGCCGAGGACGCAAATGCCGCGCTACTGGCGGCGTCTCGCGGAGCGCAGCCCCGAGTGGCCGAATCCGCCAAGGCGCTCTGTCCGCCGCGATATCCCTTCGTATACGAATTCCGAAAGGCCCTGGAACTCGATCCCGGCGACCTCGACCTGCGCCGCGAGCTGGCATATCTCCTGCTGGCCATGTCGGACAAGGCGGGTGCCGAAACTGAATTCGAGAAGATCGCCGCAGCCGCGCCCTCGGATCTCCTCTCGGCCGCGCAACTGGGATTCCTGCGCCTCGCGCGCAAAGACACGGCCGGCGCGGGCCCTCTGCTCGACCGCGTGCTGCACGGAGACGACGACGTCCTGGCCGACCGCGTCCGCACAGCCCTCCAGCTTCCCAAAGTCCTTCACCCGCGCCCCGAAACCGCAACCCGCGAGCAGGTAGGCCTGGAGGCGAAGACGCTGGCCGAAAAAAGCCTCGAAAAAGGCTATATGCAGGATGCGCTGAAATACCTGAAGATCGCGCACGAGAACGACCCCGTCGATTTTAGCGTGATGTTGAAACTCGGCTGGGCGTACAACATTCTCCACCAGGACCGCGAAGCTGTGAAGTGGTTCTCCATCGCCCGCCGCAGTCCCGAGCCCGCCATTTCCTCGGAGGCCGAGAGCGCCTGGCGCAATCTCCAGCCGGAGTTCGCCCGCTTCCGCACCACAGTGTGGGCGTTCCCCATGTATTCCACGCGCTGGCACGATCTGTTCGCCTACTCTCAGGCGAAAACCGAACTTCGCATCGATCGCCTACCGGTTCGCCTCTACGCGTCCATCCGCTTCGTCGGCGACACACAGGGCAGCATCGGCCCCGGCGTGGGAAGCCCAATGCCGCAGTACCTGTCTGAAAGCTCGGTGATCGCGGCGCTCGGAATCGGCACCAAGGTCTGGCACGGGATGTTCGGCTGGTTCGAAGCCGGCGAAGCCATGCGATATCTCGGTCGCAAGGACGTGGGCCTGATGGTCCCGGACTACCGCGGCGGCGTGTCAGTCACCAAGGGCTTCGGGCATATGCTGACTGGATCCGAACGCGGCCTCTTCGCTGAATTTGTGGCCGACGCGGTCTTCGTCAGCCGCTTCGCCGATGACACGCTCGTCTATTCCCAAAACCGCACCGGCTACACCTTCGGCGCGGCCCAGTTGTACTGGAACTGGAATATCACGGCCGACGTGAAGCGCCAATACTGGGCGAACTACGTGGAAACCGGTCCCGGCATCCGCCTGAGAATCCCGTCCTTTCCTCGCCAGATGCTGCTCACGGTGAGCGCCTTCCGAGGCAGTTACCTGGTGAACGAAGGAAACCCCCACCGCCCCATATTCAACGACATCAGAGCCGGAGTCTGGTATGCCTTCACTCATTAAGGGCGCGTTATCCGCGTTCATCTGCGTCCATCTGTGGCCAATCCTATCCGCCGCAACCTTCTCTTATCACGTAATCGGCGACGAACCCGGCGCATGGCCCCGCATCCTCTCATCCGTCGGCCTGACGCAGAAAGCCGGCCCCATCGGAGTCTTCGTAGTCCGCGGCAAATCCCCCCTCACCGCGGCCCAATGGCTGGAGCGCGTCGAAAAAGGAGCATACCTGATTTTGGAGGCCGGCAACGAAACGGCCGCCGATCTCGGCTTCCGCCCCGGCACGAAAAAGGTTGCCGTCCGCGGAATCGAGGACCAGCACAACCCCCAGCTTCAGATCGTATGGCAGAAACCGCTCGAGCTCCCCATATTCGAAGTCCCGCAAAACGCGCGCATCTTCACCCGCGAGCGCTGGGGCCACGCCCCCCTCACCGCCGGATTCCGCCGGGGCGCGGGCGGCGTCCTGTGGGTCGCAACCAGCCCAGGCCAGCAGGGCTACGAGCGCTATCCATACCTGCTCCAGGCCCTAACCGACCTAGGCTTCGATCCCCCCTTTCGTTCCCGCCGGCTATGGGCCTTTTTCGATTCCTCCTACCGCTCGCGCGTCGACCTCGACTACTTCGCCGAGCGCTGGCGCCGCGCCGGCATCTCCGCGCTGCAAGTAGCGGCCTGGCATTTTTACGAGCCGGACGCCGAACAGGACGCTTACCTCGACCGCCTCATCGCGGCCTGCCACAAGCGCGCAATCCTGGTCTACGCCTGGCTGGAACTGCCGCACGTCAGCGAGAAGTTCTGGGACCAGCATCCCGAGTGGCGCGAGAAAACGGCGCTCCTCCAGGACGCTCAACTCGATTGGCGCAAGCTCATCAACCTGGCGAATCCCGAGGCTTCGCGAGCCGTCGAGAAGGGCGTCTCCTCCTTGCTCACGCGCCACGACTGGGACGGAGCAAACCTCGCCGAGCTGTATTTCGAATCGCTCGAAGGTTCCGCCAACCCGGCTCGCTTCACGCCCATGAACCCGGACGTCCGCCGCGAGTTCCAGCAGGCCAACGGCTTCGATCCGATCGAGCTGTTCGCTCCGGGGCAGGACGCGACCCAGGACGCGACAAAGCTGCGCCTGTTCCTGGACTACCGCGCCGGGCTTGCCCGCCGCCTACAGACCGAGTGGATCGGCCGACTGGAAACGGTGCGCCACTCCCGCCCCTGGTTCGACCTTGTCCTCACCCATGTGGACGACCGCTTCGACACCCGCATGCGCGACCTGATCGGCGCCGACGCCTCCGGCGTGTTGCCGCTGCTCGCCCGGCACGATCTCACCTTCCTCATCGAGGACCCCGCGACCATCTGGAATCTTGGCCCCGACCGCTACCCGCGTATCGCCGAAAAGTACCCGGCCCAGGACAAACTCGCCATCGACATCAACATCGCCGACCGGTATCAGGATGTCTACCCGACGAAACAACAGACCGGCTCGGAGCTGTTCCAGTTGGTGCACATGGCGGCAGCGGCGTTCCCGCGAGTCGCCCTATATTTCGAGAATTCGATCCTCGCCCCCGACCTCGCCCTGCTTCCGGCGGCCGCCTCGCAGGTCAACAGCGTCGAGCCAATCGGGAACGCCCTGGCCATCGATTCGCCTCGTGGCGCGGGCGTCCCATGGAAAGGGCCGGCTCTGGTGGACGGACGGCCCTGGCCCGTACAGGATTCCGAGCGCGTCTGGCTCCCGCCGGGCCGGCATGTTGTGGAGGTGGGCCGCGCCGAACCGTCGCTTCGACTGGAGGATTTCAACGGCGATCTCCAATCGGCCACGTCGACACAGAAGGGAGTCGAGATCGCCTATCGGAGCAGTTCCCGCGCCTTCGCCAAACTGAACCGTCCCGTCATCCGCCTGGAAGTGGACGGCCAAAGCACCCCGCTCGCGACACTCCCGGGCAACCTCCTGGTGCTGCCTCGCGGTCAACACCTGGTCGTCATTGAGTAGAAAACCACCCGGAAATTACCACCCCACCCGTTATAATAAAGAAGAGAGCCTTCTTTCGGCCCTCTCTCTCCGGTGGGGACTCCGGCCCTCCCAAAACACGAAATTACGAAACGAACCCGGGGAAGACTTTTCTCCCTTGTATTCAATATGATAAAGAGCACCAAGAATTCTGATCTGTTTTCAGCTTAACGGATCTGATAACCTTATAATTTAAAGGAGCCACCCCTGCCCGAAACGCTCACCCGCCGCTCCGCCCTCGCCTGGACCGCAATTTCCGCCTCCCGGATTTTTGGCGCCAATGAACGCGTCCGCCTGGGCATCATCGGCTCCGGCGGCCGCGGCCAGCACCTCATGCGCATGGCCAATCAGGCCGGCGGCGTCGAATGGGTCGCCATCTGCGACGCCTGGGACCAGCGCCGCGACGAGGCCGCGCAATTCGCCAACGGCGCGGCGGTCGAGAAAATCGCGGATTACCGGAACCTGCTCGACCGCCAGGACATCGACGGCGTAATCGTGGCCACCTGGGATCACCTGCATTCGCACATCGCCGCCGCGGCCTGTCACGCCGGCAAAGACGTGTTCGTCGAGAAGCCGATGACCTCCCTCCCGATGCAAGGGCACGATCTGGTCCGCGCCGTGCGCTCTACCGGGCGCGTGCTTCAGGTCGGCGTCCAGCAGCGGAACCTGTCGCAATTTATCGAGGCCAAACAGCGTTTTATCGACTCCGGTCTCATCGGCGATGTCAACCTCGTGCGCACCTGGTGGAACGCGAATGGCGGATACCTGACGCCCGCGCCTCCCGGAATGGAGCGGAAGCCGGCCGGCCTCGACTGGGAGGCGTGCCTGGGCTGGCTGCCGAAAATCCCCTGGGATCCCAAGCGCTACTTCAACCGCTTCGCCTATTGGGATTTCTCCACCGGAGGGCAAACCGGCGGCCTGTTTGTGCACCTGGTCGACGTGGTCCATTGGTACCTCGGCCTGCAAGCCCCGCGCTCCTCGGTCGCGCTGGGCGGAATCTACAAGTACGACGACGGCCGCGACACCGCCGACACCATCAGCCTGATCGTGGAGTATCCGAAGAAGGTTGTCGTCACCTTCGACGCAACCCTGCGCGACATGCAGCCCAAGGAATCCGTGGACATCGTGTTCCACGGTACGGGTGGGCGCTTGCACATCTTCCGCGGCGGGTACCGCTTCATCCCGGCCGATGCGAAATCCAAGGACGCGGAGATCACCGCGCCGGGCGGGCCGGAGTTCACCCACATGGGGAACTGGCTGGATTGCATCCGGTCCCGCAAGATGCCGAATGCGAACGTGGTGGACGGCCACTACACGGCCATGTCCTGCCACATGGCCAACATCTCTTATAAGGAGAAGCGGCGGGTCGAGTGGAACAAGGAGTGGGAAGTATGAGCATTCACCTTGGCATCAACATGGAGTTCGTCCGCCACGAGGATAAGTCCTTCGCGGCCGGCCTCGAACTGGCGCGGCAGATCGGCTATGAATACTGCGAGCCCATGGTCCACAACGGGCGCGAATTGCTGAGCGAGGCCGGCTACTTCCATTCGGTGTCGCTGGACGAAGACCCGCTCGAAATCAAGGATCTCCTGGCACAACACGGGCTGAAGGCTTCCGGCCTGAGTTCGCACACGCCGCTGATGCGCCCGGAGATCAGCGTCCCCTATCTCGAAAAGGCGATCCGCTTTGCCAAGGAGATCGGTGCGCCCGTCGTCAACACCGACGAGGGCATTCGTCCGTCCTGGCTCCCGCTGGACGAGGCGTGGCACGTTATGAAGTACACGCTCACGAAGGTGATGCAAGTAGCCGCCCGCCACGGCATCTACGTCGGCATCGAGCCGCACCAAAGTATCTCCAAGACGACCGCCGGGCTCTTGCGCATCGCCACCCTGGTGGACTCGCCGTGGCTGCGGGTGAACTACGACACCGGCAACGCTTATCTGGCGGGCGAGGATCCTTACCAGGGGCTGCAAGCCGTCCGCGAACTGCTGATCCACGTGCACGCGAAGGACATAACGCTCCAGCACGGCGAGGCCGAGCGCGGCAAAGTGACTGGCACTCCGGTCGGCTGCGCCTGTGGCGATGGAGTGATCGACTGGTCGCGGGTCGCCGCCATTCTCAAAGGATTCAACGGAGTCTTTTCCGTCGAATGCGGAACCGTGGAGCAAGCCCGCCGCAGCCTGGAGCATTTGAACCATGTGCTATCGCTGGTGGCGTAGCCCCCTACTGTTAGCCGTCGTGGCGCACGCACTCCTGCGTGCCGCGTCGCCACTCCTGGCGACGCCGGATCCGAAAATCCGCGTTCTGATCCTGTCGGGCCGGAACAATCACGACTGGCGCACGACCACGCCCGCAATTCACCGAATCCTGGACGACCTCGGCCGGTTCGACACTCGGGTAGCCGAAGAACCGGCCGCGCTCACGGAGGCCGCAGTCGCGCCCTACGACGTACTTGTGTCCGATTACAACGGACCGCGTTGGGGCGCGGCGGCGGAGAGCGCCGTCGAGAAGTTCGTCCATTCCGGCAAAGGCCTGGTATCGGTGCATGGAGCCGACTACGCGTTCAGCGGACTGGAGATCCTCGCCGACAAGCACGTTCCCACCGGAGTGCGGGAGCCGCCGTGGCCGGAGTGGCTCGCCATGATAGGCGGTGTCTGGCAGGAGCGCCCGAAGACCGGACACGGGAATCGCCACATCTTCGAGGTGAAGTGGACGGACCGCGATCATCCCATCGCGCGGGGGCTGCCCGAGACGTTCCTCGCCAACGACGAGCTCTACCACCAGGTACGGCTCAACGACAACATCCACGTGCTCGCGACGGCCTACGACGCACCCGAAGAAAAGGGAACGGCCCGCACCGAGCCGATTCTGTGGACGGTCTTGTACGGCAAAGGCCGCGTCTTCCATATGACGCTGGGGCACGACGAGACCGCGCTCAACCAACCCGGAGTGAGGACGGCCCTCGCCCGCGGAATCGAGTGGGCCGGCTCCGGCGCGGTTCGCTGAACTGTGCTAACATTCCGAGACATGTGCAAGCTGGTAGCCTTTCTGATCGCCGCGGGTGCGCTGGTGGCGCAACCGGCGCTCACGCTGGAGCAAAAAGAAGACTTTCTTCTGCACGCCAAGATCGTCAAGACCCATGGCGCAAAGAAGGGCGTCACCGGCACGACCCGTGCAACCTTGTCGGACGGCCAGATCACTCACGACGCCAGTATCCAAACCATCGACGAGGAAAAACGGAAATTCGAAACTTCGCACGGGACCGAGTTCAATTTCAGGGATTGCTACAAGTTCAACGTCGCCGCTTATCGCCTGGGAGTGATGCTTGGGCTCGGCGACGTCATCCCGCCTTCCGTGGCGAGAAACTATGAGGGCCACGGCGCCGCCTGGACTTGGTGGGTCGAGGACGTTCAGATGGACGACCAGGACAAGCAGCACACGAAAACCGAGCCGCCCGACCACAACAGATGGGCTCGCCAGTATCAGGTTATGAAGGTCTTCGACCAGCTCATCTACAACACGGACCGCAACATGACGAACATCCTTTACGACAAGAATTGGAAGTTGTGGATGATCGACCACACCCGGGCTTTCCGGACCAGCAAGGTCCTGTTGAATGGAAAGGACCTTGAGCGGTGCGACCGGCAGTTGCTGGAAAAGATGAAGCTACTGAACGAACCCGACCTGAAGACGGAACTCAACAAATGGTTGAGGCCGGTTGAGATTGCCGCGATCCTGCCCCGCCGAGACAAAATCGTCGCGTACTTCGAGGGCCCCGGCGCGGCCAAAGTATTCGACCATGTCCAGCCCTGATCTCAATCCCTGTTCCCCTGCGACGCTTGGAATGCGCGGATGAAGGACCGCAGCGCCCCGGGGTTCGGCTCCAGCGCCTCCGCCTGTCTCAGGTATCGCAGAGTGTCCATAGCCCCGCCCGACGGCAGTAGGATTTTCTCGCCGCGGTGGATGGCATACAGCTTGTTGTCCTCGATGAGCAGGCACGCGCGTCTCGATCCATAGACCTCCGACAAGCCGACATCGATCATGACCACCTTGCCCCCGAAGCGTGGCAGCACCACGCCCGGCGTCGGAGTATGCGCAATCACGATGCGTTTCACTCCATAGGTCTGAAGCAGCTTCGAAACGTGGTCCGCCAGTTCGGTCTCCCGGCCTTGGGCGAGCCCGCGATACCAAAGCGGCCCGTCCCCGGCCATCGCCACGCTGCCGGGGATCAGCTTGGAAAAATCCTGCAGCTCCGCCGCCACTTCCTCGTTGATCTGCCGGATGTTCCTGGACAGAAACTTCGCGCTGATGCCGCCATGAACGTACATCGAATCGTTGACCTTGACGATGGCGTTCTTGGAACGCAGCCACTTGCCGTAGACGCCCATCGGCCCGAACGCGGCGCGGTGCTCGAACCAGCCAAGCGGATGCTCGTCCTCCCATTTCTTCTTCGCGTCCGGCCCGGGCCGCGATTCGAGTCCGCGCGCGTACTGCTCCCACATCCTTTCCCGCACTGGCGTCGAATCGGCGGTGCGAAAGGCGGCAAACTCGCCCGGCGTCACATATCGCAGGTCGCCGTACACGTTCATCGCCTCATGGTTGCCGATCAGCGAGTGTACGGCGCCTCCGGCTTTCTCCGCTTCCTTCTCCAGCGAAATGAGCAGGTCCATCACCTTGCGCGATTCGGCGCCCCGGTCGAGGATGTCGCCCGCCTGCACGAGGTGAGTTTCGCCGCACTTCCAGTGATCCTTACCGTCGATCACGCCCGCTGAACGAAGCACTTCCGTGAACGCCTGGAAGTCGCCGTGAACATCGCCGACGGCAACCACTCGCTCGACTCCCGTCCAGGTGTCCTGGCCCGCAAAAACCTGTCCGGCGGCCAGCACAAGCAGTATCGCGATCAACATGGCAGTACGACGCTGACGGTAGTGCCGCGTCCCTCCTGGCTTTGTATTCGCATTTCGCCCCCGTGACCTTTGATGAACTGGCGGGCCGCAAAGAGACTCCAATTACCGGTTGAGACGCGTCCCCCCGCCTCGTGGAACATGGGGTCGAAGACCCAGGCCAGCAGGTCCGCGGGAATTCCGCGGCCGGTGTCCTCGACGGCGATCTCGAGTTGCGATTCGCCGGCGCTCGTCGAAATGGTCACCGTTCCGCCGGCTTCGATAGCCTGCACCGCATTCCTTAGCACGCTCTCGAAAACCCACTGCAACTGCTGCGGCTTGCATAGAATTTCCGGAAGCGGCACGAATCGCGTGGAGACCAGCGCATCCGCGCGCACGGCCTCCACGGCGTGGCGCAGAATTTCATTCAGATTTGCGCGTTGCGTCGTAGTCTCGTTCAGGTTCGTGATCTCGTGAAACCAGCCCACCAGCTTTCGCAGGCGCACCATCGAGTGATCGAGCGAGCGCAGGAGGTCGGTCTGTATACCCGCGAGCCGTTTCTGATCGCCGGGCGCAGCTTCCGCCTGGCGCGCGCTGACGGCGAGCAGCGTCTCGATGGCGCACGCGGCGGCCCCGATCGGATTACTCAACTCGTGCGCGAGAGCCGCGGAGAGGCGGTCCATCGTTTTCGAACTCTCCAACTGATGCAGGCGGGATTGTAACTCCTGCGAGGATTGCAGCACGGTGAGATACGAAGAGTAGTTATTCCACCGCTGCCGGTACAGCGTAGCCGCGGCGAGAACCGCCGCGCACGCAACGATGGCGATGTAGACGACCTGGCCGCTTTGAATCCCGGCCGCGGCCGCGAACGCTCCGATCGCGGCGCTGTCCAACGGCCGGAAGGGAACCGCGATGGGCGCCAGCAGCAACAACGCAATTGCCGCCGCGCCGAAATCCGCCCCGCCCCGGTTCATTGAGAAGCAGGTGATCGCCGCGGCCATCGCCGAAGACACCGCCGCGAGCAGCCGGCTGTAAGGATAGAGCGAAGCTACGCGGGCCGACACCGCCGTGGCCGCGCCGGTAATGAGAATTGCGAGGCCCGTTTGCCATGGCAGCAGGCCCGCGAATGCTAGGAGCCCAATCGCGATTTCCAGCGCGGCGATGGGCAGCAGTCCGCGCTGGCTCAGCGACAGGATCTCCTGATGGAAGGCTTCGTCCCGCTCCGCGCGGCCCGGCAGCAGCCACTCCCGAAGTTGAACGGCCTTCATAGTTAGGCCGGAACCGAGGGCAGACCCGCCAGAGCCATGGCCAGTTCGGATTCCTCGTAGCTTTGATCGGTCAGCTTGCCGGAATGAAACTGGCTGTAAGCCTGCATGTCGAAGTGGCCGTGCCCGCACAGGTTGAAGAGTATGCTCTGGCTCACGCCCTCTCGCTTGCAGCGCAGCGCCTCGTCGATGGCTCCCTTGACGGCGTGGTTCGCCTCCGGCGCGGGAATGATGCCCTCGGCCCGGGCGAACTGGACGCCCGCCTCAAAGCAAGCCACCTGGTGGTAGGCGCGCGCCTCGATCAGTTCGAGTTCCCGGATGTGGCTGATCAGCGGCGCCATCCCGTGATAACGCAAGCCGCCGGCGTGGAATCCGGGTGGCGTGAACGTCGACCCCAGCGTGTGCATCTTCGTGAGCGGCGTCAGGTGGGCCGTGTCGCCGAAATCGTAGGCGTACTTGCCGCGCGTCAGGCTGGGGCACGCCTCGGGCTCGATCGCTACAAAGCGCGCTTTCTTTCCGCCCCGAAGCTGCGCCCCGAGGAACGGGAACGCCAGGCCGGCGAAATTCGATCCTCCGCCGGTGCAACCGACGATCACGTCCGGGTAATCGTCCGCCATTTCCATCTGCGCCATCGCTTCCTGGCCGATGACGGTTTGATGGAGCAGCACGTGATTCAGCACGGAACCCAGCGAGTAGTTCGTATCCGCGCGTTGCGCTGCCATCTCCACCGCTTCCGAGATGGCAATGCCGAGGCTCCCCGGGTGGTCGGGGCGTTGCGCGAGAATGGCGCGGCCCGATTGTGTTTCATTGGAAGGCGAAGCGACGCATCGCGCCCCGTAGGTCTCCATCAACGCGCGGCGGTACGGCTTCTGATCGTACGACACGCGGACCATGTAGACCTCCACCTCAAGGCCGAAGAGCGCGCCCGCGAAAGCCAGCGAGGAGCCCCACTGTCCGGCCCCGGTTTCCGTGACCAGCCGGCGGATGCCGGCCTCGCGGTTGTAGAACGCCTGCGCCACGGCGGTGTTCGGTTTGTGGCTGCCGGCGGGGCTGACACCCTCGTACTTGTAATAGATCCTCGCGGGAGTGTCGAGCGCCTTCTCCAGCCGCCGCGCGCGGTAGAGCGGGGTCGGCCGCCACTGGCGGTAGACCTCGCGCACCGGGCCGGGGATCTCGATTTCCCGCTCGGTGGACACCTCCTGCTGAATCAGCGCCATCGGAAACAGAGGCGCCAAGTCGTCCGGCCCAAGGGGCTGCAATGTGCCCGGATGCAGGGCAGGAGGAGGCGCGAGAGGAAGATCGGCGACGAGGTTGTACCAGTACTTGGGGATAGACTCCTCGCCAAGAACGTACTTAATGGATTCACTCATGGGAAGACCACGAGTTTATCACCGGGATGGATTCGCGCGCGCCCGATGCCAGTCTTCCTTCATCGCCTGAATTTCACTGCGGACGCGGTCGGCGTCGATCAACTCGCCTCGCTCAGCTTACAGGGTACTGGCGCGTCAGCCGTTCTTTCAATGCGCCGGGAGCCGGTGGATCAGCCGTTTGCCCGGCGCTGGCCGCCGCGGCACGTAATAGTCCCCGAATTGCCAGACACCGAGCAGCTTCTGCACCGCCAGCCCCAGGTTCTGCGCGGGAGCGAAGCCGGTCCACCGCCCGGCGATCCTGCCGTCGGTTCCGATGAGGATGGTCGTGGGTCGCACCGTCACGCCGATCGTGATCGGCGATTGCGGCGTCCCCGATCCCCGTGGAGAGAGCGGGCCGCCGCACTTGGTTCCGCGCAACAGCAGGATCGAATCGCCCGGAGCAAACGGCTGGCCGTTCGCTACCGCCAGTGTCTTGACGGCAGTCCCGGGATAGAGCCCGTCACGCGAGTCGTCGCCGCCCGCGCAGTCCACGTGCAGCGTCCTGGCCTGGATCGAGACCAGCGCCGTCAGCGGAAGCAGAAGGAGGGTGCACGTGCGCATCGGCGCTAGCTTCGGACCCGCAGGTACACGGCGTACCGTTCGTGCATCCGCTGGTATAGCGGCGCGAAGTTCAGATCGCCCGCGCGAAACGTCAACGGCCCTTTGCCCGCCGGCTGGAAGTTCATCGCGGCCAGCTCCGGCGTCTCAAACAGCGGCTGCGTCTTCAAATCCTGATCCTTCTGGAACCGGTTCGCGCTCACCTCCCCGAGTTCCGGCGCCATAACGAGTGGGCCATACATCACCGCCGCCAGAGTTTCGTCGTCCGGCATCGGCTCCAGCCGGAAGGTCATCGGCAATCGCACATCGATGCGGTCCCCCGCTTTCCATACGCGGCTGATGGCGAGATAGCTGCCCGGGGCGGCGAATGCGTCCAGCGGTTTTCCATTCACCGATGCCGACCCGCCGCTCGCCGTCCACGCCGGGATACGAATGCGGATGGTCATCGCGCGCGCCGGAGCGGCGTCCACGATGAGCGTCGTCGCCGATTCCTCCGGGAATCGCGTCTGCTGCCGCAGACGGATTCCGCGGTCTGGCGCGTTCAATTCCGACGCGATAAACAGGTTCACATAGAGCCCGGCATCGTCGTGGAAATAGATGCTGTCGTTGACCTTCGAATATTCCTCGACGCCCGTGCCCGTGCAGCACCAGAATGAGTCGTACTCGCTATTGAAGATTTTCCACGCCCCTGCGCGCAGCGGCAGGAAGTACATCGTCGCCCCGGTTTCCGGGTCGATCGTGCCCAGGCGATGGTTGAACAGCGTCCGCTCGTAATAATCGAAATAGGACGGCTGAGGATTCCACTGGTACAGGTGCCGCGTCAGCTTCATCATGTTGTAGGCGACGCAGCATTCGTTGGTCTCGCGGCTCATCGCAAGCTCGGCGGCCAGGCGGCGGGGCTCTGTGCGCCAGAGCTCGGCATTGCTGGTGCCGCCCGTGCAGTAGGTCCGCGCCGTCGTCACTTCATACCAGAAAAACTCCGCGATGTCGCGGTATCGGGCCTCGCCCGTCAGCTCGTACCGGCGAGCCGCGCCGACGATCTTCGGCACGTTCGTGTTGGCGTGCAATCCCTTCAGCTCGTCGCGGCGAGCGGCGAGCGGGCCGAAGATCCGCGCGTGCTCAAAGCGGTGCGCGACATCGGCGTAACGTGCCTTGTTGGTGACCGCGGCGAGGTTGTACAGAACATCCGCCATGCCGCCGAACTCCGTGTTGAGGATGTCCTGCATGTGCGCTTCCGGGATCGGTGCGGTCCAGTTGTCCACCCAGGCCGCGACGCCTTCCAGCACCTCGAGCGCCTGCTCGTTTCCGCAGCGCTCGTGAACATCCAGCAGTCCCGCCATGATCTTATGCAGCGTGTAGTAAGGAGCCCAAACGGGCTTCCGCGCATTCAGCCGGTCCCAATATTCCAGAGGGAACGCACTGAGATATCCCGCGCCCATCGCTTTCTGGCACTTCGCCAGCTCGCCGACCAGCGCGCCCGCCTTCGTCTTCAACCCGGAATCGCCGGTGCTCGCATGCATCAGCGCCGCCGCGGAAAGATAGTGGCCCGTGAAATGGCCGCGCAGCTCGCACTCCGGCCGTTCCCACCCGCCGAGCGGTTGTGCGGACGACGGCAGTCCGGCATTGACGCGAAAGTTATGCACAAGCCGGTCCACCGGAAGCTTGTGCAGCACCCGCCGGTTCGATTCCTGAGCTACCAGGAACGGCCCGTTCGAAAGACGAACCTGCGAAAGCGGGAACGGTCTCGCCGCAACCGGCGCATCGCGGCGCTGGAACTCCGGAGCGGCCGACACCACCTGTGGCGCGGCGCCGAGCGTGGCGCTCGCGGCGAGAAACGCCCTGCGGTTCATCATAATTTTCCTCACAGCGAATTCATGACTACGCCGATCAGTTCTTGCCGGGTCAGCGTGATCGGGTTACTCTTCATGCTACTGGCATTCGACGCTTTGTCGGCCAGCATCTCCGCGTCCTGGGCGGCGACGCCGAACGCGCTGAGCGAACGTATCCCCAGCTTTCGGCACAACGCGAGTACCCAGTCCGCGCCATCGCTGGGTCGGGCTCGCGCATCGCGCGTCAGGATCTCGGCAACTGTGCGATATCTGGGCATCGCCTCTCCGCCGGGTTGCCGCTTGCGCAGCGCCTGTATATTCGCGGCCATGCCATGCGGCAGCACGGCCGCGCACACGGCTCCATGCGGAGCGTTGAACATACCGCCGATGGGAGCCGCAAAGCCGTGCACCACGCCCAGCCCCGCGTTGGCCAGCGCGAGGCCGCCCAGCAAGGCTGCGTACGACATCGCCTCGCGCGCCTGCCGGTCCTGCCCGTTCTTATACACAACGGGAAGCGCCCAGGCGGCGAGGCGCATGCCTTGCAGGCAGAACATGTCCGTCATCGCATTCGCCCGCGCCGACACATACGGTTCGATCAACTGCGTCAGCGCGTCGAGTCCCGTGCTGGCGGTCACATCCGGCGGCACATCGAGCGTCAGCTCCGGGTCCACCAGCGCCACCTTCGGCAACATCAGCGGACTGCGCATGCTGGCCTTCACGCCGTGCTCCGGCGAACCCACCACGGCGTTGCGCGTCACTTCCGCGCCCGTGCCGGCAGTGGTCGGCACCGCGAGAAAAGGCAGCGGCGGTTTCTCGATCGGATTGCCTTTGCCGACCACTTCTAAGTAGTCCAGCAGGTCTCCGCTATTGGCAGCCAGCGCCGCGATCGCCTTCCCCGCGTCGATGGCGCTCCCGCCGCCGATACCGATGACGAGCTCGCAGCGGCGTTGCCGAGCCTCGGTCGCGCCGCTGCGGACCAAGTCCACCGACGGTTCCCCGTCCACCGAAAAGACCGTGCATTCGATCCCGTGGCGCTGAAGCGCGCTCACCATCGCAGCGCAGCGTTCCGTGTTTCTGCCCGTCACAACGAGCGCGCGCCGGCCGAACGCGCCCGCGAGTTCCGGCAACTGCGCCGCCGCCCCGCAACCGAAGACGATCCTGGTCGCGGTAGCGAACTCGAACCGCATTACCAGCCCTCGTCGCCGGGGTAGACGTGGGAGTATTGGACGCTAGACCGCGGCTCGGCCATCATGCCCGCCACCGCGTCGCGCCACGCCGCGTAATGCGCGGTCGCCTTGTGGGCGGCGGGCGCGCCGGCATCGCGGTACACCTCGACCAGCACGAAACGCGACCGATCGTCCGCCTGCTGAATTACGTCGAAGCGCGCGATGCCCGGTTCCTCCAGGCTCTTGCGCGCATTCTCGATACAGGCCTGCCGGAACTGCTCCGCGAACTCCGGCTTGACGAGCACGTGAACGTGGACGATTAACATCGCACTTCTCCTTTTAGGGACAGTCCGGTGTGGCGCACGCACTCCTGCGTGCCGTGTCGAGACTTCGCCGGGGACAGAGGCGTCGCCAGGAGTGGCGACGCGGCACGCACGAGTGCGTGCGCCACACCGGACTGTCCCTAAAAGGAGAAGTGCGATGTTAATCGTCCACGTTCACGTGCGCGTCAAGCCGGAGTTCGC
>JANXRE010000163.1 GCA_025353165.1 Acidobacteriota bacterium
CGTCGCGTCGGCTTTGGGCAACAGCACCAAGCGCGACCCCGGCACTGCGGATCGAAGATATCACGGGTGGTCGCAGCGGCCACTCAAAACCGGAACTTTCTACTTTGCTCGAAAGCGGAACTTTCTACTTTGCCTTGACACGCCATCCACAATTTTGGTTCTCTCGCGGCAATCAGTCCCGGTGAAAACGACCGCGCAAAGCGCCACTCTAATAAGAGGATATCAGCTTCGCTATTTCTTCTTCCTTCTGGCCTCCCCCCGCCCAGTCTCAATAGCCAGGCGCGTGAGCACGCGGTCTTATCGCCTGGAGTGGGATACGTGTCCTACACCGTCGCGGCTCGGAACCGAGCGGGTTAGTTACTTTCTGGCGCAAAATTCGAGCCCTAACCGAGGTGCATTCATGGAGCATTGGGGCGACGTACGCATTGACCGCTCGGAATCGAGAATTTCAGCCACCCGAGGATAGGTCGCACACCTGCCGCCTACCTCAGTGTTTTCACGATCGCCGCAATCGTTTCGTCGCGCAGGTTGTCGGACCAGGAGTCCTGGATTTTCTTTTCCGGCATTCCCGCGACCCGGCCCAGCAGAATGTAGGCGGGCAGGGCGTGCGCCAGGTGCTTCCACTTGGCCATCTCGATCAGGCTCCGCAAGGCGCGCTCGCGCACTTGCTGCAACGCGCCCGCGTCGCGCGATTCGGTCATGTTCACCAGAGCGACCGCGGCATTATTGCGGTCGGTCCAGTACACCGAGTTCAACATCTCGATGAACCAGGTCGGCGAGATCTTCACCCCCGAATCCGGGTTCAGAGAGGCATACACGACCAGGGCGGCAAGCGCCCGGATCGCGTTTCCCCGCACGGTATCGTCCGGATCCTTTAGCGCATATTGAAGATCGTCCACGACTCCGGCCCGGTCGGTCGAATAGCCGATCACGTAGGCGGCGATGGCGCGGTGTTCGTCGTCGCCGGAATTTCGCAGCGCCGCGCGCAGTTCGTTCGGGTACTTATCCGCCAGCGCCACGAAACGGAGTTGGATGTCGCGGGAATCGGGGTCGGACAGGAGGGAGTGTCCTTGGGTCAGGTCCTCGGCCGTCTCGCCCTTGCGGGCGGAGTCGGCGACCGTGGTAATGAACTTGTGGTAGGACTCCGTGATCATGTCGGGGAGGATGACGTCCTCCTCCGGAGGCGTCCGGACGTCGAAGTGCCTTGCGCCTTTTTCTTCGATGCCGACATAAACAATCGCTTTCCCGTCCGTGCAGCAAGCGGCCGAGATACTCGCCGCGACGACGCCGGGCACCGCGGCGATGCGGTCTTCCATTTGCGGTTTGTTGCCCGGTAGTTTGTCGCCCTCCGCGACGCCGAGCGCCTTTCGCACCCGCTCCTCGGAGACCTTCCTCAAGCCGTAAAACTGGATGATGCCGATGGTGGGCGCAATCTGAGCGGTGAGAGCGCCGGCGATCAGGAGCGTGAGAGTAAATATTCGCAAGACGATTGGACGTACACGCCAGCCGAACGGCTACGCGTTTTTGTTGTTCATAGAGCCCGCACGGGAACGAATACGAATATATTCTGCCGGGGCAGATTCTTCAGAACCTCAGCCAGGCGATACCCTTCCGCCTCGACCTCGGTTTTCACCTCGGCAACGCTCATCTTGTGCTCGGGCCGGATCGGAATGGTGGGGTCTTCTTTCCGGTATTCGATCAGCACCAGACGGCCTCCCGGCTTGAGGGATTCCTTCATTTTCCGAAGCACGCGCTGCGGCTGCGTCAACTCGTGATAGACGTCCACCATCAGAATCAGGTCGAGCTTCCCGGCCGGAAGTTTCGGGTCGGCCTGCGTGCTGAGCACCGGCTCGACATTCGTGACGTGTTCGCGATCGAGCTTCTCTCGCAACCTGCTGAGCATTTCCGGCTGAATGTCGGTGGCGAAGACCTTTCCCGTTGGGCCAACCCGCTTCGCCAGCCGGGCTGTAATGTATCCCGTCCCGGCGCCCACATCGGCCACCAGCATGCCGGGTTTGATGTTCAATGCGTCGAGTGCATCGTCGGGATGTTCCTCGCCCTCGCGCTCCGACCGTTCCAGCCAGTCCGCCCCGCCGATTCCCATGGTCGGAGCAATGCGCCGGCCGGTCAGCGGATGGGCGGTCTGGGCGCACGCCCCGGCCGCGATGATTAACAACAAGAGGAGGACGTGGAGGGCGAAGGCTGGTAAACCAGCGCCGGGGGGTGTATTTTGGGGGGTGTTCCTAAATACTCCGATTCGAAAGGTGCGATCCCCCATGTCTGGCGCGAGATTAACGTTCTTATGCGCGGTAATAATCACATTGATCCTCTCATCCGGATGCCGTTCACCAGGAACCATGGCGGCAGCCGAATACAACCTGGGCGATAAAGTGCCGCTCGGACCGCTCGTCTACAATGTCGTTGAGGTCGAGTGGAAAAGTCAATTGGGCGAGTTCCCGTCTCTTCGCATGCCCGACCGGAGCTTCCTGGTGATCCGGCTCGAGGTGACCAATGGCGGCGGGGAGACCCTGATGATCCCTCAGGCGAAGCTGGAGAACTCAAACGGCGAAACGTTCCCTGAGCTTACGGATGGCGCCGGGCTCCCGAACTGGCTCGATATGTTGCGAAACCTGAAGCCGGCTGGAACGGAGCGCGGAGAAATGTTGTTCGATGTTCCGGCGAACTCGTACCGCTTGCGGCTCACCGAAGGAGGGGATCCGGAGCGCGCTCGCGCCGCGTACGTGAAGATTCCCCTGTCCTTTGATGGCGCCTCGGACCAGAAATAGATGCTGGGTTTGGCCCTTTGGGCGGTGTTCCTTTGGTTCGCGCCCGCGCCGCCGAAACAACTGAGCATCGAATACCCAGCCATTCATCAGTTCGAGGACGGTCCCGACCTCGCGCCCGATTTCCAGTTCGCAGCCGGCGAGACGCTGTACTTCGATTTCCAGATCCGCAATTATCTCAAGACCGAGGAAGGCAAGGTCAGCCTCAGTTGGAATGCCGACGTGCGGGACGGCGCGGGAACCCCGCTCATTCTGCCGCTGTTCGGCAAGGTGACGACGGAACTCGCCCCGGAAGACAAGGACTGGGTGCCCAGAGTGCGCTTTGAAATTCCGACCCCCCCGCATGCGCCCTCCGGGACCTACAAGATTCTGCTGACCGTCACTGACGATTTCGCAAAGAAGAACGCCAGCCGGGATTTCACCTTCCAGGCGCGAGGCCATGCCGTCCAGCCCGCCGAGTCTCTCGAGATCCGTGGAGTCGGGTTCTACCGTTCGGAGGAGGCTCCGAAACCGTTGGCGATTCCGGTTTACGCCCCGGGCGACACCGTGTGGATTCGTTTCGAAATAGCCGGGTTCAAACTCGGCCCGCAGAACCGCTACGACGTGGGCTACGGCGTCGAGGTGCTGCGCCCGAATGGCGAATCGATGTTCGCGCAGCCGGAGGCCGCCGACGAGCGGGGCGACACATTTTATCCGCGCCGCTACGTGCCGGCCGGCCTGAGCCTGATTTTGCAAAAGGATCTGCGGCCGGGCCAATACACGCTCGTGATCAGGACGCGAGACGGTGTTGCCAATCAGAAGGCGGAGAGCCGCCAGACCTTTTCCGTGGAGTAATCAGATCTTCGCGCCGGGATGCCGCTCTCGCATCCACTCGACGAAAACGTCCGGCGCGTGCATCGTCGATAGCCGGCCCTGGCGGACCAGCGCCCAATCGTTGAACTCCCCGGATTGCTTGATCTCCGACAGCAGCGTGGGCGGCTCGATCCGCCGCAGAAACTCCATCTCGACCACCCACGACTTCGAGTTCTTCGGATCCGGGCGCGGATCTCCGGTCACCTTTGAGAGGCCCACGACGGCCGACCGGCCGCCGCTGTGATACAGGAACACGCGATCGCCGGGCCGCATCTCGCGAATCGCCCGGACGGCCTGCGGATTCGACACGCCGTCCCATACCGTCCGCTTCTCTTTCTCGAATTGATCCACGGAATAGGTTTCCGGATCAGTCTTGGCGAGGAAGTATGTCATCGGTTTTCTCCTCCGGGATTGCGCCGGCCGGCAGCGTCCGCAGAATCTCTTTCCACTCGAACCAGCCCGGCTTGCCTTTGATCCACTTCTCGAACCAGTTATACTCCGCCACCATCTTTACCATCTGGTATCGCGGCTCCGTGATGCCGTGCGGCATCTTCGGATAGACGATGAATTCGGTGGGAACGCCGAGTTTCTTGAGCGCCATGTGCAGTTCCTCGCTCTGTGCCCGCGGCACCCGCTGATCGTCGCCGCCCACCTGGATCAGCGTGGGGGTCTTCGCGTTCTTGATGTACTTGATCGGCGAGATGTCGAGGTAGTGGTCCCAGTTTTCGTAGGGAGTGCCCTGGAAGTAGAACTCGCGATTGGCGTGCACATCGGTCTGCGCGTACATCGAAATCCAGTTCATCGCGCCGGCACCCGACGAGATCGCCTTGAACCGGTCGGTATGCGTGAGCGTCCAGTTCGACCAGTGCCCGCCCGCGCTCCACCCCATCATCCCCAGCTTGTCCGGGTCGGCGACCCCGCGCCGGATCACTTCGTCCACGCCGGTCATGATGTCGTCGAAGCCCGGGCGGAAGTAGTCGCCCGAAATCTCCATGCGGAACTTCTCGCCGTAATTGGTCGAGCCTCGGTAGTTCGGCTGGAATACCGCGTATCCGCCGGCGGCGAAGACATGAACATAGGTCCCGTAGGAAGCCGCGAAACTCCGGACGTAGGCGCCTGCCGGACCTCCGTGTAACTGCACGATCAGGGGATACCGCTGGCCGGCTTCGTAACCCAACGGTTTGACCAGGATCCCCTCCACCGCCGTGCCGTCGGCCGATTTCCAACGAACCGTCTCGTATTCTCCGAGCGCGAAATCCGCGGTTTGGGGATTCGCGTCCGACATCCGCCGCCACCGGCCGGGCTGTCCGGCTTCGGCCGGACTGGCCAGGAAGTAATCGGCGGGGTGCGAGGGATCCTGGAATGACAAAACGAACCCATTTGTGTCGGGATCGTACTGCGCGGCGACGACCCCGTTCCGCTTCGTGATCTGCCGGATGGCTCCCGATTCGGCATCGACGCCGAACAGCTCGTGAGCGACGCCGTTTCCGGCGGTGAAATACAGGCTGCCGCTGTCCGCGGACCAGGCCGGGTTTTCGACGTCGCCATCCCAATCCTTGGGGCACATGCGCCAGTCGCCTCCCGCAGCGGGACGGAGGTACAACCGGCTGCGGCGAAAGTAGGTAAAATCCTCGGGCGCGGTGAGCGCGATCCAACGGCCGTCGGGCGAAACAATGGGCGTCGATTCGGCTACATTGTTATCCATCAGCCGTTCCAATTTGCCGGTGGCGGTCTCCAGCAGGTAAGGTTCGGAATCGCGGCGGTCGAGCGCGTCGATAAACCGGTCGCACGTGTTGCCGGTGAACGTGATCCAGCGGCCGTCCTGCGAGACATGGAATTCGGCGACCGTGAATTTATCCGCGGACGTCAATCGCTTCTCCGTCCGCGACCCTGCGTGTATTTCCCACAAGTGAACCGGGATGACAGGAGGATTCACGATTCGAACGTCGAACTTCATTTCGACCCGCTTCCGGTCGTCGGCGTCCTGCGTGTCCGGCGCTCGGAAGTACAGGCGCGAGCCATCGGGAGCCCACTCCAACGAAGCAATCGACGTCGAGTGTTTCGTGAGGACGCGCGGCCCGGCTCCCGCCAAATCGTAGACGTAGATCTGCCGGTTCTCCGGCTTGCCCGCGAGATAGGCGATTCGCCGGCCGTCGCGGCTCCACGCGAATGCCGCGACCGTTCCCGGCCCGTCGCTGATCTTCCGGGACTCGCCGCCCGCGATCGGCATCAGGTATAACTGGCCCGCGCGCGATCCGCCCTCGGCCGGGGTTTCGGTTCCGGCATTCGGCCGGGCATCCCGATTCGACAGGAATGCCAGCCATTGGCCGTCCGCCGACAAAGCCGGCGCCCATTCGTCCTTGTCCGGCGTGAAGGTCATCTGGCGCGGCGGGCCGCCGCCGGCCGCAGTGATGTAAATATCCGTGAATCGCTTCCCCGTCTTCCAGTCGAGAGTGCCGATCGTGTACGCGAAGAAGTTGCCGGAGCGGGAGAGCGTGCCCGCTCCGATGGTCCTGAACTGGAGGACGTCCAGAAAGGTCATCGGCCGGGGCGCGGCGACCAGCCCCCAGGTGCAAAGAATCAACCCCAATCTGCCGATGAAGGGACTAAGGAGTGCGGGTGGAAGTCTCATGAAGATTAAACGGGCCAGGCTTTTTAGCATGCTACCATTACGGTGGGGTTTATTTCGGGCGAGCACGCCATTCTCCTTAAATGCACCATGTATAACGCGTTCTTTGGGTTCGACGAGAATCCATTCAGCCTCAGTCCCGACCCGGCATTCCTCTATCGCAGTCAGCAGCATGAGGAAGCGCTGGCCAACCTCATCTACGGGGTACAGAGCCGGAAAGGTTTCATTGTTCTAACCGGCGAGGTCGGCACCGGGAAGACCACCATGCTCGAGTGCCTGCGGGATTACCTGGATGCCCAGCGAATCGAATTCGCCTTCGTGTTCAACTCCAGGCTCACGCCGAAACAGTTCTTCGAATTGGTGGCCTACGACCTGGATCTGCGATGCGACCGTACCTCGAAAACCGAAGTCCTCATCGCATTAAACGATCTGCTGCTCCAACAGGCCCACCAAGGCAGGACCACGGTTTTGATTGTGGACGAGGCTCACAATCTGGATTGGGAGGTCCTGGAGGAAATCCGGATGCTCGGCAATCTGGAGAACCGGCGGGGCAAGTTGATCCAGATCGTTCTCGCCGGGCAACCCGAGCTCGATCGCAAACTCGACGCGCCGAACCTCCGCCAGTTGAAACAGCGGATTGTGCTTCGTTTCAGCATCGAACCGTTCACCGAGGAACAGACGACCGAGTACATCACCAGCCGCCTCGCCAAGGCGGGCTTGCCGGAACAGGCCGTGTTTACGGGCGATGTGCTGTCCGAAATTCATCTCCGGTCGCAGGGGATTCCGCGTGTGATCAACGCGATGTGCGATAACCTGCTGCTGACGGCGTTCGCGATGGAGACCCGAATCGCCACCGTCGAAATGCTGGATGAAGTCTGCCTTGACATGCGGCTGGAGTGGCCCGGAGCGCGCCGCGTGCGCGGCCGCGGACGTTCCACCGGCGAGTACGAAGACGTATCCACATACACCCCTGGCGATTGAACCGGAAATCCAACCTGCAAGGCGTGATATCATCGTCAGGCATTGGCACCCAGGTGTTGTCCCTGATGCCGGGGCCGATCTTGAAGGGGTTTACGTGCGTGTCTATTTAGTCAATCCTAGCGAGATGTCATTCGGAACCGGCGTCATTACGCCCCGCTGGCTGTTCGTACTGGCCGCGGCGACCCCGTCCCAATATGGCGATCCTGTCCTCGTGGACGAGACGCTCGATCCTCTCGATGTCGATTCCATCCAAGCGGGTGATGTTGTCGGTATCGGAATCCACACCGCGAATGTGCTGCGCGGGCTGGAGATTGGCAAGGCCGCCCGCGCCCGGGGAGCCTGGGTGATTTTCGGCGGAATCCACGCCACTCTCTACCCCGAGGAGCCCATCGAATTAGGCGGCGCGCATTCCGTCGTTCAGGGCGACGGCGACCAGATTTGGAGCACGGTTCTAGCGGACTGCGTCAAAGGGGATGTGCTCCCGGTCTACGACGGGGGCCGGATCGGCGGCACCGAGTTCCTGCCGGCCCGCTGGGATCTGATGCCCGCCGGAAAGTACATGTGGGCTTCGGTGCAGACCGTCCGCGGATGCCCGAAACATTGCTCGTTCTGTTCCGTTTGGCGGACCGACGGCCAGGCGCCCCGGCAACGCTCTTCGGACGCCGTCATCGAGGAGATCGTCCAACTCCGCCGGCTCGGTTACCGGTTCGTCGCCCTCGCGGACGACAATTTTTACACCGTGACTCTGACCGACATTGAGACTGCACGCCGCACCAACAAGCCTGAGCGTTTGGCGGAATTGACAGCTCAGCGCGCCGAGCGTTTCGAGCTGATGGAGCGCCTTTCCCAACTTCCGCGGGATATGGTGTTCTTTACGCAGATCACCATGGAAGCCGCCGAGGATACAACGTTCCTGGATGCGATGCGGAACGCAAACATCAAAGGGGCGCTGGTGGGTGTGGAAGCGGTGACACCGGAGGGTCTGAAATCGGTTTTCAAGGATTTCAACGTTACCGGTGCGGCCCTGGTTACTCAGTTGCGGAGGTTCAAGGAGCACGGCGTACACGTGCTCGGGTCTTTCATCTTCGGGCTCCCCACCGACCGTGAGGCCACGTTCACAGCCACCGCCGATCTCGCCCGGGAAGCGGACATAACGTTCGCTCAGTTCGTCATCATGACGCCCTATCCGGGCACGGTGGACTTCCTCAAATGGGAGAAGAACCTCGGAGATACCGCCGAGCAGGTAAACGGCGTTCCCGTCACCCGTTACTGGCTGATCCCGAAGCACCTGCGCCCCAGCGTGGTCACTCCTCATCCGACCATGTCGCCGGAGGAGCTCCGGGCGCGCACGCAAGGCGTGTGGGACCGCTTCTATTCGATTTCCGAGATTTGGCGGCGCGCCGGCTGCGTGAAGTCGCTCAAGTCGCGGCTCGCCTTCCTGTTCATTTCGAAACTGTACCGCCAGATGTACGCCAATACCGGCATCAGTACGGATAGCGCGCGGAAGGCGACCGCCAGCCGCTGGGCACGGATGCTGGCCAAACCGTGCCGCCATCTCTTCGCTGGTAAGCCGATGCCCGATCTGCAGATTCCAGTCCCGATGACGGAACCGGAACCGGAACCGGAAACGCGGTCGGCCGGGCTCGTTGTTCTCGGGCAATAGGCCGTCACTCGCGCCCTCCCAGCCGCCGTTCGCCGGAATCCTCGAACACTGGGCTGTGGATTTACGTATACTCATCTCGGTATGACACCCACCGAGATAGTCTCAATCACCCACGTCGCGGAGTTGCTGGCGCACAACGGTTACGACATCGTCCCGAGCGATTCGGGCGTGTTGGGCGTTCGCGAACTGCACAGCGGCATCGGTTTCCAGGCCGCAATGGAAGGCGGCGTCCTCTTCATGACTGTGAGCCTCATGACCGTGCCGGAGGCGGAAATCACGCGCGGCCTCATGAAGAAAATGCTCTCCGGCCACAACGGAATTTCGACTTCATCGTTCCGGCTCTACGACACCGATGAAGGCAAGGTCACCGTCACTCTGAACAATTTCTGCAAGATCCAGAACATGGGGCCCGAGGACCATGACGACATCCTCAGTCTGGCGGGCTATCTGCTGGCCGATGTGATTGCGGCCAGGGATCTCCTTGAGCCGGCGGCATAATAGAAGGGAACACACACATGGGATTCTTTTCCGACATCTTTAGCCGCGGCGGCCGTGTCGCTCGCGGGCAGGCCAACAGGGGCCTGGACAACATTGAGGACGCTACCTTCGAAGCCACGGTAAAACAGACCGTTCGCGACATGCGTACCGACCTGGGCAAGACGATCAACGCTTCGGCGGAAGCGATGGCGAACCACAACCGGCTCGAGGCCGAGTATGCGAAGTACGCCCAGCAGTCGCAGGAGTGGCTGGCGCGCGCGAACCAGGCCCTCGATGCGAACAACGAGGATCTTGCCAAGAAGGCGCTAGCCAAGAAAGCCGAATCGGACCAGCAGGTGAATTCGATGAAGGCGGGCGTCGACGCCGCCCGGGCCGCCAGCGAATCGCTGAAGCAGCGGGTCGCGGAGCTGAAGCGCAAGATCGACGAGGCCGACCGGACGGCGACCACGCTCGTCGCGCGCAAGAACGCCGCCGTCGCTCAGCGGAAGGTCGCTGAGGCGTTGTCGGGCGCAGGCGAAGCGGACAACGCCTTTTCCGCGCTCAAGAGCTTCGAGGAATCGGTTTCCAAGGAAGAGGCGAAGGCCAAGGCGTTCGACCAGCTCGCATCGGCCAGCAGCGGCAAGGACGACGTGCTCGAAGCGGAGTTCGCCATGCTCGAAGGCGGCACTGTGGATGGCGACCTGGCGGCGCTCAAGGCTGCCCGTAACAAGCAGGCCCTTCCCGCCGCGCCTCAAAAACAGCTATCGGCGCCCGAACAATGATCACTTTCACGGTTCTCGGAATCCTGGCGTTCGCGCTCGCCGCGGTGCTGTGGGCCATGTTTCGCGCTCCTGCGGTTCCCCAGCCCGTCCCCGCGGCGAACGCTCCCGCCGCCTCCGCGGAAGATGTGGATCCGTGGGACGCCCACAAAAGCGACGTCATTTCCATCAACGGCGCCGCGGAAGATTTTTCCGATGTCGATTTCCCGATTGACCGCCGCAGCGCGTATGAATCGGGCAACCGCCGGTGGGTCGATCTCAGCGGAGAGTTTCGCGGCCGCCGCGTGTATCTCGAGGTCTATCGCTTCCCGCAAAGAGACTTGATCGGAATGGTGGACGGCCGGAAGCTGACGCTGGTCGACGTCAACCTCACCGAAGAACAGGTGGCCGATCTCGACAACCGCCAGGACCAGACCGCCTTCATCGAGTACGAAAACAAGCACTGGTATTACGACTCGAGCCGCGAGTTGGGCTACCAGGAAAATGAAGCGGGCGAGGCCGAGGGCCTGTATCGCTGGCTGTTCCAGGAGAAGGACGGCCTACGCATGATCTGTATCGAGAAATGGGAGGGCGAGCCATTCGATGTCCGGATCGCCCAACGTTTCCACGCCAATGACATCACCGTGTACCGCGCCGCTTAGGAGCGGCTGAATCATGAACCGCCGTTCTCTCGGAATCGTCGCCATCGTACTCGTAGTGCTGATGGCCATCGTCGCGACCGCCGGTCTCGACAGCCTGCCCCGCCAGCTCCGCCAATCCGTCGCGGCCGCCGGTACGCATCTGAACAGCGACCGCGCGGCTTTCGATCAGAACCGGCAAGCGATCAACCGGGCGCTGCGGGAAGATCCCGGCCTGTTTGGAAGCAAGGCCGGCGAATGGGGCCAGCGCCTCGACAACGACCGCGCGGGACTCGATTCCGCAGCAGCCGAGCTGGCGACTCTACAGCAACTCGGGAAGACCAACCACCGGACCGACACAGGCAAGGTCGCAAGCGAAATCAGCCGCTTCGATTCCTTACGCGCGACTCCGGTGAGCGACGCCGCCGCAGTGCGCGTGGAAGTTGAGAAATGGCAGGGCTGGAAACGCGAATTGCCGCAGCGCCTCGAAGCGATGCGCGCCAGCCACGACGGGCTGGCGGGCTTCGATCTCGACGCCGCCACCGCGACCGCCCGCAAGGCGATGACGGACTGGCCTGCCAAGCGGGAAGACCTGCAAGGCCGCCTGACCGCGCTAAAGAACGAAAAGGCCGAGAGTGAACAGCTCTGGAGCTCGACGGCGCAACTGCGCGCGGCCGCGCAATCCGGCAAGACGGAAGGCTTCGACTATCCCGCGTTCTTCGCCGGCTCCGATCGATTAGACGCCGCGGGAAAACAGCTCAAAGGCGACGCGAATTCGCTGAACGCGATGGCTGGCCAGCTATACACGAGCTGGGACAAGATCCTGGTGGACGCAGGCGAGGACCGCGGCAGCTATCGCGAAAAATTCCGCGTCGTTCGCACGAAGTTCCCCGACGCCACGCTCGCCAACGGGCAAACCGGCAGCGAAGAGAAATGGCAGCCGGTGGATCGCGCCGAGTATCGCCAGGCCGAGCGGACGATGGGAATGACGGTCGAGCGGAAGCCAGCCGGCAAGTACGATTCCGAGGCCGAACACAGCGTCCAGCCGCCGGCTTATGCCTACATCGCGCCGCCGGGGCAGAGAAATTCGTACGGTTCCTGGAACAACGGCGTGTGGCACTGGCTTCCGGAGTACCTGATTCTCAGCCAGATGCTGCACAACTCGCGCCCGACCGTGATCACCTCGGGCGATTTCGACGCGTACCAGTCGGCGCGCCGCCGGGGTGAAGTTTTCTACGGCCGCAACGACGAGTACCGGCCACACTGGAGCCCGGGCAGCGGTTCCTCATCCTCCTCCACCGGTTGGTATAAGGAAAAGACGAAGACCTTCGGCTCGAGCGAGTACGGCGGGTCCAAGTACCAGAGCAAGGGCGGTTTCTCGGGATCGAAGTATGGTTCCCGGGGCGGCTCGTTCTCCCGCGGTTTGGGCAGATCGCTGGGGCGCGGCGGCCGGCGCTGATGACGAAGGTTTTTCACTTTGATTCTCCGCGCGAGCGGTACATCTGCGATGCGGCTGTCGTGTGGTGCTTCGACAACCGCTTCGACGTCGGGTTTCGAAAGTTCCTGAAGAGAATTGGCGTCACCTACGCTGACCCGATCAAGGTGGCCGGCGGCGCAAAATGTCTCGCGTCTCCGGACGAGGCGGCCGATCGCGAGTTCGTGCTCAAGCAGATCCGCATCTCGATGCAGTTGCATAAAACGAAGCGCGTCGTCCTGATGCTGCATTCCGATTGCGGCGCGTACGGCGGTCTCGACGGCGGATTTCACGGCGATTCCAAGCTGGAGGCCGAGAGCCAGCGGGGCGAGCTCGCGGTCGCCACTGATGTGTTGCGATCCCTGCTCCCTGAATTAACAGTCGATGCTTACTTCGTCGATTTCGAAGGCGTCTGGCACGTCAACGTGGATGCTACGCCAGCATCTCCTGAATAACGTTCCCGCCGAAGTCGGTGAGCTTCTCGTTGCGGCCGTTGTGCAGGAACCATAGGCGGTTCTGGTCGAGTCCCAGCAACTGTAGAATCGTCGCGTGGAAGTCCCGCATGTGATACCGGTTGCCAACCCCGCGCAAGCCCATCTCGTCGGTCTCTCCGACGACCGATCCCGGCTTCACGCCGCCTCCCGCAAACCACATCGTGAACCCGTGGGGGTTGTGATCCCGGCCATTGCCTCCCTGCGACATCGGAAGCCGCCCAAACTCAGCGCCCCAGATCACCAGCGTCGAATCGAGCAGCCCGCGCTGCTTCAGATCGCTCAGCAGACCCGCGATGGGAAGGTCCGTCATGCCGCACATCTTCTCGTGATTCGCGACCAGGTCTTTGTGGGCGTCCCATTGAATGGACACCGGTCCGCCGCCCGAGTAAATCTGCACGAAGCGGACGCCGCGCTCCACCAGCCGGCGCGCGAGCAGGCAGCGGGTTCCGAATTCGGCGGTTGGCTTTTGATCCAGACCGTACAGGCTTCTTGTCGCCGCGCTCTCCTTGGAAATATCCACCGCTTCGGGAGCATGGCTTTGCATGCGGAACGCGAGCTCGTAGGAGCTGATGCGCGCCGCCATCTCCGTATCGGAATCGAGGGTGTCCATTTCATTCATGCCCTGCAGGAAATCGAGCGTCCGCCGTTGGCGCTCCGGCGTCACTCCATCGGGCGGACGGAGATTTACGATCGGCTTCGGGCCGGACCGGAACACCGTGCCCTGGTACACGGCCGGCAGAAATCCCGCGCCCCAGCACGGAGTCCCACCCTCGGGCGTGCCTTCCGGCTGCGGCATCACGACATACGCCGGCAGGTTCTCGCTCTCGCTGCCCAGCCCGTACGTGATCCACGAGCCCATGCTCGGATACCCCATGAGGATGCGCCCGGTGTTGACCTGATACATCGCCGGCGCGTGCACCGTGCTCTCGGTGTAGAACGAGCGAACGAAGCAGAGATCGTCGACGCGCTGCGCCAGGTGCGGGAACAGCGACGACACTTCGCGGCCGCATTGTCCGTACTTCTTGAACTGCCAGGGACTCTTCAGCAGCGGGGTATCGCCCTTGGTGAACTGGCTGATGATGGTGCCGTAACTGGGCGGCAGCGGCTGCCCATCGTATTTCTCCAGGGCCGGCTTGGGGTCGAAGGTGTCGATGTGACTGGGGGCGCCCACCATGAAAAGAAAAATGACGGACTTCGCTTTCGGCGCGAAGTGCGGCACCTTCGGCGCAAGCGGATTCACGCGTTGCGCGGCCTGCGCGGACGGCAAGAGCGAAGCGAGCGCGATCGAGCCAAAGCCGTTTGCGGCCCGCACCAGCACGTCCCTGCGCGTCAGCGCGGGCCGTAAATGCCGAACGTCGTCATCAGGGTACATAAACAAACTCATTTCGATTCAGGATCGCGAGGCACATGTCCGGTACATTGCCTCCCTTGTTGAGGAATTGACGGGCCAGCCGCTCTTCGGCCGGTTTCGGCGATCGCGACAATGCGATGCGCCATGCCGCCCGGATTTCGCAGGCCGGCGCCGAATTCTTGCACTCGCTCCGCAGCCGCCGCGCAAACGCCTCCGCCTGCTCGTGCATGAAATCGCTATTCAGCAGCGACAGCGCCTGCAGCGCGTGCGTACTGGTGGGCCGCACCGGGCAGGACGTAATCGCGTCGGGCTGGTCGAACGCCGCCAGCAGAGGCAACCGCACGCTGCGCTTGTTGTAAAGATAAATACTCCGGCGATTCTGCACGCTCTTATCGGGGTTGACGGGCCACAGTCCATCCCGTTCGAACTCCGTGAAGATGAGATCGTACACTTCCGGCTCGATCGGGATCCGAACCGGCCGGCCGCCCAGTTTCGGATTCAGACTCCCAGTAACCGCCAGTGTCTCATCCCGAATCATTTCGCCTTCCATACGTTTCCGGTTCATGCGCCAGAGCAGCCGGTTATCGGGATCGATGGCGGCGCTGGCCGCATTCGGCTCGGACACCTGCTGGTAAGCGCTCGAAAGCACAATCAGGCGATCCATGCTTTTTACGCTCCAGCCCCGGTCGACGAATTCCGTGGCTAGCCAATCCAGCAGCGCCTTGTCCGACGGCCGGTCGCCCATCACGCCGAAATCGTTCGGCGTGCGCACGATTCCCTGTCCCATCCGAAATTGCCAGATCCGATTGACCATGACGCGCGCGGTGAGCGGATTGCCGGGCGACGTCAGCCAGTTGGCGAGAGCGGTGCGCCTTCCGGTTGGAGCGGAGGGAATCTCATAGCTCGCCCGCAGGACGCGTGGCACGCCCGGCTCCACGGGATCGAGGCGATTCTTCGGATCTCCCATGCGGAGCACAAAGCTCTGCTCGGCCTCGCCGGTGTTGACGTAGGAGTAAGCCGAGGGCAGCGGATCGGGAGCCGTGGTCTCGATCTCATGGAGGCGCACGCGCAACTCGCTGCGCCGCCGTTGAGCCTCGGCCGGCATCGCCGCCACGACTTCATCCCAGGTCACTCCGATCTGCTCCTTCGCGTCCTCCGCGAGCTTCTTCTGTTCCGGAGTCCGCTTGTCCTCGGGAATGTTGAACGCGTCCCGCAGCTTCGGTTCGAGCTTTTCCAGTTTCACCGCTTGCAAGCGGGTCTCGGCGGGCTTCGCAAGGCTCTTTAATTCGTCCTCGACGGGTTTCAAGCGAGCCTTATAGGCCGCGTCCGCCGCTTCCCAGGCGGTCTTTGCCGCCGGAGTCACAATCTCCACATCTTTCCCCTTGCCGCCGGCGAACACGGCTTGCAGCCGGTAATAATCGGCCTGCAGAATCGGGTCGAATTTGTGATTGTGGCAACGCGCGCAATTCACCGTAAGCCCGAGAAACGTCTGCCCCACGTTGGTGGCGATTTCCGTCAGCATTTCCTGGCGGCTCTCGGCGGGATCGAT
Organism: Acidobacteriota bacterium; assembly: GCA_025353165.1. Classification (GTDB taxonomy): domain Bacteria; phylum Acidobacteriota; class Terriglobia; order Bryobacterales; family Bryobacteraceae; genus TMP-7. Next base: position 15,650 of record JANXRE010000163.1, read on the forward strand.
GTTTCCCGCGACCAGGTGCTCCGAGCCCGCACGCGCGTACCCGGTAGCGACAAGCGCTTCGGGATCGCCCGGAAACATCTCGTCGCCGGCAAGCTGTTCCTTGATAAATCGGTCGTACGGCTTGTCGCTGCGGAAGGCATTTACGACGTAATCGCGATAGCGCCACGCCTGCGGACGGTCCGCATCCAACTCGAAGCCGTTGCTATCGGCATACCGGGCAATGTCAAGCCACTTCAGCGCCCAGCGCTCTCCATAGTGCGGCGACGCGAGCAGCCGTTCCACCAGCTTGGGGTAAGCTTCGCCCGACCGGTCGAAGACGAAGGCCTGCACCTCCGCGGGCGTCGGCGGCAATCCCGTCAGGTCCAGAGTGACTCGGCGGATCAGCCGCATGCGGTCGACCGGCGGAGAAGGCCGTAAATTCTTCGCCTGAAGCCCCGCCAGAACAAACGCATCGATGGGTGTCCGCACCCACACGTCAGTTACGGTCGGCGGTTGCAGCCGGACCGGCTTCTGAAACGCCCAATACTTACCGCGCGCGCCGATGAACGCTTCTTCCTTATCCACGAATCCGCTGATCAGAAGTAGAAGCGGAAATGCCGTTAACCCCAGTTTGCCAGCGCGATGCATGTTTTCTATTATCATCCCTAATCAGTCATAGGGCCACTGGGGTTTCGTAAACAGGCCGCCGTCTACCCAGATGGTCTGCGCCGTCACGAACGATCCGAGGTCGCTGGCCAGGTACACGACTGTCCTGGCGACATCGGCGGGCAGGCCCACGCGTCCCAGCGGGGTCAACTTCGCCCAGGTCCCCGCGTAGTCGCCGGCTTCCTCCTTTGTGCGCTCGATCTCGATAGCGCCCGGGGCCACACAGTTCACCGTGATGGCGTATTTCCCGAGTTCCATCGCCGCAACCTTGGTGAACATCTCGATGCCGCCCTTGCTCGACGTGTAGTCCACCAGGTTAGGGAACGGCACTTTGTTACAGCCCGAGCCGATGTTGACGATGCGCCCGCCTCCGCTGTCCTTCATCCGCCGCGCCGCGCGCTGGGTGCAGAGGAAACAGCCCTTCAGGTTGGTTTCAATGACGCGATCCCACTCGCTCTCCGCGAGTTCCAGAAGCGGCTTCCAGGTTTGCACCCCGGCATTGTTCACCAGGATGTCGAGCTTGGGGAACCGCTCAAACACCTCCGCGAACATGCGGTCCACCTGGGCCGAGTCACCCACGCTGGCGCGCGTGGGGAAGGCCGAACGGCCCATCGCAACGATTTCTGCGACGGTCGCGTCCGCGCCGCGAGCGTCCG
>JANXRE010000017.1 GCA_025353165.1 Acidobacteriota bacterium
ATCGCCGCGGTGCTGCGCCCGCCGGCTTTGGCCGTCGCTGTCAATGAATGATTGCGGATCGGAAGAGCGGCCGTCATGGTCAGTACGGCGTGCGTTCCAATGGGCGGACACCGACCCGGCGGTTATGGAACGCCACAGCAACATACAGTAGCGATGAGACCAGAGAAATCAGAAGGGCGGCCATCATCATCAAGGGCCGGTTCGGATAGCTGCGACGCTCCGGCACGATCCCCGGATCGATGATTTTGAGCCGCTCTCTTCGCTGGCCGTCTTCATTTTCGCGATCCAGGGAGTGGCTTAACGCGACGGTCTTCTCCGCGAGGTACTGCGCCAGCGCCTGGGCCTTGGCGGGATCGCGCAAGGTGACGCTGATCTCGAGAATCTTGGTGTCGCGTGGCTTTTCAATTTTCAGCACCTGCGTCTTCAGGGCTTCGGTCGGCACACCTGGGTATAGCTCCCGGATGTGCAGGCGGCCGATGGCCTCTTTGAAGAGACTGTCGCTAGAGGCGAAATGTTCGTAAGTTCGCAGCGATTCGAGGTAGACGGGGCTTACCGCCGTAGCTGCCGGCGGATCGATGAAGATAATTGCGGTCGCCGTATATCGGGAGGGAAGGATCCACCCGGCGATCGCCGCCGCCGCCACGGCTACGGCGACCGCAAGCCCTACAAAGCGCCAGCGGCGTCGCGCGTAGTCGGCGAACTCGAGGAGATCGAACTGGTCGTCACGGCTGGTCACGACACTAGTTTGACCCTAAACGGCACAACGGCGGAACACGATTTAACAGGCGTCCTTGCCCGTGAGAGCTTTCGGAACCGTGCGCATCAGGATGTGGAAATACAGCCGGAACGAGGCATGGCGGACGTAGAAGACATCGAGACGCCGCCGCTGGGCGTACGTCAGCCGGCTTCTGCCCATCGCCTGCCAGAGCCCCGCCATGCCTGGCCGGACCGACAATACCTCGGCTCCCTCCCGCTCGTAGTAGCGATGTAACTCCCGGGCAGTGAGCGGGCGCGGGCCGACAAGCGACATCTCTCCCGTCACAACGTGGAGCAATTGCGGAAGTTCATCGATGGAAAACCGGCGGCAGAATGCGGCGAAACGGCTGGTCACGCGCGGATCCCGGCAGGTCTTCCGGGCAGGGAACTCATCGCTCGCGCTTCGATCGTCCGCCGGCCACATCGTTCGAAACTTGAGCATCCGGATCGCCACGCCGCCGCGGCCAACCCGCTCATGCCGAATCAGTGGCCACCGCCGGGCCTTGAGGAGAATAATCAAGCAGACCAGAAACAAGGCCGGCGAGAGGGCCAGAAACAGAACAGCGGCAAGCAGGCGCTCAACGCCGTGGACTACAGCGAACGCGACACCCGCGCTGCCAATCCACGAATCCACTGCGTCAAGGCGCTCGACGATCCAGGCCAGATCTTCTGGGTCGGCCAGACCGTCGGCCTCTTCGTAGCTCCTGTACAAGGCCAACTCCGACCGGCAGTGACTGCAACGCTCGACGTGAGCGGCGACTGCGGCGCCCTGGCGGCTCATGCCTTCCAGCATGGCCGCGAGTCGCGGGTGCGGATCTGCCATTTGATATTGAGACTTTGCGGGAAATGCCGGGGAACATTTAGGTTAGGCTTACCCTATGCGAGTGGTGATCACCATGGTGCTGGCCCTGGTTCCACTGGCGATCGCTCCGGGCCTTCTTTTCTACTTCGACACAACACCCAAACTGGCGCTGATTCTTCTCGGTTCCAGCGCGCTGCTGTTGTTCCACCGGCAGAACGTCGAGAACCTGCGGATGCTCCTGGCGAACGCGGCCGGGCGATGGTTCGCCATTTTGGTGCTGGCGGAATGGCTCTCGCTTGCAGGCTCGACTCTCCTATCGACAAACGCCGCTCTCTCGACATTCGGCTCGGCGTGGCGCAGGCTGGGCTTACTCTCGTACACCGCGATCCTGGTATTCGTCCTACTCGGCGCGGCATGGATCGCGGCGGACCGAAAAAACGTCGTCTTCTTCCTCCGCTCAATCGCGCTCGGCGGAGCGATCGGAAGTGCGTACGGAATCGCCCAGTATTTTGGTTGGGACCCGCTGATACCGGCCAAGCACTATCTCGCGGGCGAGGGACCGTACACTATTGTTCGTCCTCCCGGAACGCTCGGCCACGCCGACTATTTCGCCGCCTGGCTGGTAATCGTGGTGTTTTGCAGTCTAACATTGGTTCGAATCGAAGAACGCGCGCTGGCGCGTCGTCTCGCCGCGGGGGTTGTCGCCGCCGGCATGACGGCCATTCTGCTGAGCGGTACCCGGGGTGCAATGCTGGCAACCGCTGCCGGGTTCATCTACTGCATCGCGCGGCTGCGTCCGAGAGTGTCGTCCCGTTCCGCGATCGGAGCGGCGGCCGTGGTCTTGATCACGGCGGCCTTTATCGCATCGCCGCCGGGAACTCGCGTGCGCGCCCGCATCCACTGGTCGCTGGACGATGTGAGCGGAGGAGCGCGGTTGCTACTGTGGCGCGATTCCCTGATCCTCGCCGGACAAAGGCCCGGGATCGGCTTTGGTCCGGAGGCGTTCGCTTCCAAGTTCCCGCGTGCCGAGTCGCTCGCACTGGCGCGCGAGTACCCGGATTTCTATCACGAATCGCCGCACAATGTGTTTCTCGATGCGCTGGTGCAGCAAGGAATTCCGGGCGCGGCGATCCTCCTTTGTTTTTGCCTTCTGGGCCTATATGGGGCGCAAGCAAGCCGGTCGAGAGCCGCCATTCCACTGGGCGCCGGTGTTGTCGCCGCCCTCGTTTGCCACCAGTTCACCGTTTTCCTCCCCGCCACCGCCCTGTTCTTTTTTTCGCTGCTCGCCGCGCTTGCCGGATTGCCCTCGGAACAATTAAAGCGGACACATAGATTTCACCCCTATCTGCTGATTCCGCTGGGGGTTGTTCTGGCAGTTGGCTTAGCGGGTGCAGCCGTGCGAATGCTGGTGTCGGATTGCGCGCTGTCTGCCGCGAACGCGAACATCGAGGCCGGAAATGCGGAAGGCGCGGCCCGTCAATACCGCCTGGCCCGAGGGTGGCAACTCCCCGGCCACGGGGCGGATCTGGCTTATTCGCGAAGCATGGCGTCGCTCGCGGCCCGATCGGCCCCCGGCCAGGCCCGGGCCACTGCGTGGCATGAGGCAATGGAGTCCGCCCATCGCGCCGTGGAAACCTCCGACGACGCACAGAATGCGTGGTACAACCTCGCGATCCTCCTGTCGGCGGAAAATGACTGGGCCGGCGTGGAGAAGTCGCTGCGAGCGGCGATCGCCGTCGCCCCCGCGTGGTTCAAGCCGCATTGGGCGCTGGCCCGCCTCCTGGAACTGTCGAACCGGCATCGAGAGGCGCTGGCCGAAGCTGCGGATGCTTTGAAAAAAGACGGGGGAAAGGATCAGGAAGTCGTCGATACCTGGCGCGCTTTGAGTAAGCCGTAGTCTCCGGATTTCACATTTTGTTTACATTTCAGCGATGATTCCGGGAGCCCCACACCTTACAGTGGATCCATTATGCGACGGGCTCACACTGGGTTGACGTTTTTCTTGGCAGTGATTTCGTTGCACGCTCAGGCGCGCCAGGGCGGTCTCGGATCGATCTTTTCCACGCGGCTTAGCTCGACGATGGCAGCCGCGGATACCAGCACGATCTCGGCCGCCATTTACAACAACTACAGCTTTGTTCCTACCGGCGCTCCGAATCACGTTGTGCCCCAAGGAGCGATTTTCGCCATCAAGGGAAGCTTGGGGCCGGCGAATTTCTCGGCTCTCCAGCAGACGCCGGTCGCCGGATTTGGCGGCGTGACAATCAACGTGACGGTGAACAACACCACAGTGCCGGCGCTGAACTACTACGTCGGTCCGCAGCTAGCCGGAGTCCTCCCGTCCAGTACGCCCGTGGGAGACGGCTTTTTCACCGTTACCTACAACGGGCAGACGAGTGCGTCCGTTCCGATTCGAGTGGTGCAGAGTGGGTTCGGGATTCTGACGCTGGACTCATCGGGACAGGGCACAGCCAAAGTGTGCGACTACGCGCTGGACGCCACCTGCCTGACTTATCCCTCGTTGAGCAAGTCGGCCAGCCCGGGCCAGGTAATCACGCTGTGGGGCACCGGCCTGGGGCCGACGACGAACGACGCGGTGAGTGTCGACATGACCAAGAACATTTTCCCTGCGCAGGTGTGGATCGGTGGCGAGCCGGCTGTTGTGTTGTTCGCTGGCCGCTCGCAATTCGTGGGCCTCGACCTGATCAACGTGACGATCCCGTCCGGTGTCCAGGGATGCTACGCGTCGGTGGTGGTGCAGATCGGCGGAAACGTTTCGAACTCGACATCGCTGCCCATCGAACCGAATGGCGGGCCGTGCTCCGACCCGGTAACGAAATTGGACGGGACGGCGTTGAGCGCTCTGCTTGCGCAGCCGAGTTTCTCCGTCGGAGACGTGGGTCTCTCACACGCGACCTCCTCCGTGCTGGGTCAGGATACGACCATCGAAACGGCCAGTGCGGGTTTCTACAAGATCAATCCAGGCCAGCTTGCGAATGCGCAACAACTTCTCCCGCAGGCGTCCTACGGGTCGTGCACCGTCTGGACGTTTAACACCGATCAGAGCGGGATTCCGACGGGCGTCAGCCTGCCGACTCCGCTGGATGCCGGGACGGTCACGGTAACATCAAACGGAAACACAAAGACCCTGATCAAGAGCGCCGCGGGATCGTACAGCGTGAACCTCGGCTCCGGCGGCTTCCTGACGGGCACTGTGGGGACGGCGGGAACCGGCGGCGCCGACGTCGGCCAGTTCTCCGCCAGCATGACCGTTCCATCCGGCTTTAATTGGACAAACCGATCCTCCGTCAGCGCGATTGACCGCACAAAGGGTCAATTGATTCAGTGGTCGAACGCCGCCCCCGGCTCATACGTGTCCGTCGTGGGGAGCTCCGTCGGTGTCGACGCGTCCTCCAAGCCGGTCGCGCTCACGACTTTCACTTGCATCGCGTCCGGACAGGACGGCCAGTTCACCCTACCGTCCTGGGTTCTGGAAGCGATTCCGCCGTCCCCCGCCGGCATTCCAGGTGTTCTTTCTGTCGGTAACTACGCCACGCCCGTATCGTTCCAGGCAACCGGGCTCGACCGGGGCTTTCTGAATTTCTCCACGAGCGGCAGCGCGACGGTCACCTATCAATAGTGGGTGCAGCCGGGCGGCTCGGCGTAGAACGAATTACCGCGATAGTCCAATTCTCGAAGGCCTTCTTTCGAAGTGTAATAGCCGTCGATCGCCGCGGACTTCAGGTACTCCACGAAGCGGGCTGCTGCGCCCTCCGCCGGCCGGTCCAAAATCGGGGACGGCATTTCAGCCAGCCCTTCGCGGCAGATCTTCTGAGGATCGAACGTCTCCAGCCGGTTCACTGACTCCTCGCCGTAGTGCGCCACTGCGAGCGCGCGGTGCGCTGCCGAAAGCGAATTCGCCGCGGCGCGGACATCGGCGGAGTCGTTTACCGTCAGGTCGATCCAATTCGCGATATCACGCGTCACCTGGGAGGCATTCGGGATGTCGCCGAGCAGCACCGCCACGGTTGTGCGGACCTTTTCAAGCTCGCCTGGCGTAAAGAACTCGGGCTCGTAGTTCGTCAGCGGCCGCGAACGGGCGGCAGCTTGGATTACGTGGGCGAGGTGATCCGACGCGGGGAGAAACAGTCCCGGCGGCAGCGTTTCGGCGCACTCGGCCGGTTCGCCTCGAAACCCAGTGAGGACGGCCCCCGCGCCCAACCGCAGAATCCACCGGCGGCTTGTCTCGGATTCGCTCACAGGTTCCCTCGTTTGTACTCGTGCGCGATGTAGTCTCCCGCGCGCGCGGAGATTGCCATGATCGTTAGCGTCGGTTCGTAGCAGCCCTGCGTGACGAAGCACGAGCCGTCGGTGACGAACAGATTCTTCACATCGTGCACCTGGTTAAAGCGGTTCACGACGCTCTTCTTCGGATCGTTCCCCATCCGCGCGGTGCCGCACTCGTGTATGTTTTTGCCGAACGGGCTGAGTCCGGCGGGCGGCTCCTTGCGATTCTCAAGCTTCAGGGCGTCAACAATCTCGCCCATTCGCTGGCGGATTCTCTCAGCCATGATCCGCTCATTCTCGCCGTAGCTGGCGTGAATGTGGAGCACGGGAATTCCCCATGCGTCTCTCTTCTCGTCGAGCTGTACGTAATTGTCGTGGCGCGGCAGGCACTCACCCTGCCCGGTGATGCTGAATCGCCACGGTATTTCGCCGCGGACCTTCGCGCGAAACGCGTTGCCAAAGCCTGGCGTGCGAAACGCATGCCCGTAGAGATCCTGACGGCTATCCGCAAAGAAATAGAAGCCCCGCAGAAAGCGCTTGTCCGCCTCTCCTCCCGCGATGTTCACGTATTTCGGAATGATTACCCCGCACGGCCGTCCCTCCGGCTGCCGCTGGCTCGACGTCATACCCGGCAGAGTACCGCCGCCGTGCTCGATGGTGAAATGATCCATCAGGTAGTGGCCGAGCGCATCATTGGAAGCGCCCACGCCCTCCGGGAATCGTCGCGAGCGCGAGTTCAAAAGGATACGCGTGGACTCGAGCGCCGCGGCGGCGAGTACCACTACCTTGGCCCGAACCTCCCGCGCCTCTCGTGTGATGCGGTCGATATATCCGGCTCCCGCCGCCTTGCCCTTGTCATTCATGACCACGTGACTCACCACGGCATCGGTGACCAGCGTGAATCGTCCCGTGCGCGCGGCCGCCGGCAATGTTACAGACGGGCTGTTGAAGTAGGATGCCGTATGACATCCGCGCTGGCACTGGTCGCAGTAGTGGCAAGCCGGCCGGCCGTTATGCGGAACGGTCAGATTCGCGGTGCGGTCGATAATCAGCCGCCATCCAAACTGCTTCTGAATCACTCCGCGGGCATGTTCCTCGCCGCAGGTCATCCGCATCGGCGGCAGGAAGTTTCCGTCCGGTAATTGCGGCAGACCCTCCCGCGATCCGCTTACGCCGATATAACTCTCGACGTAGTCGTACCAGGGCTCCAGGTCTTTGTACGCGATGGGCCAGTTCTCGCCGTACCCGTCGCGCGACGCGGCTTGCAGTTCGTTGTCGCTGTACCGGTAGCTGATGCGAGCCCAGCAGAAAGTCTTGCCGCCCACCTGGCGCCCGCGAATCCACATGAACGGCTTGTCTTCGGGAAACGTATACGGATGTTCGTCGTCTTTGATGAAGAACTGGCGGCTATATTCGTCGCACGCATAACAGAGCCGCTGGACGGGCTGCTCGCGCAGCAGCGACTTCTGATCTCCGAATCCGCGAAAGCGCAAACCGTACGGCCACACATGCTCGCTGAAATCCTCGTCCGGTATGCGCGGCGGACCGGCTTCGAGCATAAGAACTTGCATGCCCTTTTCGGCGAGCTCCTTCGCCACCCAACCTCCGCTCGCGCCGGAGCCTACAATAATTGCGTCGTAGATCTTGGGACTGGCCACCGGTTCAGCTTACCGCAAGTCACTCCTGTCGCAGCAGCCCCGCGGGATCCAGACGCGCGGCCCTACGCGCGGGGGCCCATCCCGCCAGAATCGAAACCGCCGGCAATATCGCGAGCGCGCTGCCGAAACTGATTAACGCAGTACAGCCGCGAGCCGGGAAACCGCGCGCGCCGCCACGCGACCGCGATCCCGGCCAGCGCCCCGGTGAGCGTCCACGCCGTCGCCTGGCCTACCACCAGCGCGACTACATTTCGAGCCGTCGCGCCCAGCGCCATCTGACGCCTCCGCAAGCCTTGGAATCCCCTTCGGCGCGAGCGTCCGAAACACTCGCAGCAGCGCCGCCCCGAGCGCCAGCCCGGCGATCCCGCCGGCCGCGCTCAACATCAGGCTCTCGATGATGGCCTGCCGGGCTAGCCTCAGGCGCCCGGCGCCGATCGCCGACTTCACGGCCAGTTCCCGCTGCCGTCCCGCGGCCCGAGCAAGCAACAAGCTTGCGACATTTGCGCACGCAATCAACAGGAGTCCGACAACTGCCCAGAAGAGCACCGCGGCGTTGGTCCGGTGATCCAGTGATCCCATACCTGCCGGTCCCGCAGCGGCGAGATGCTGAGACTGATCTCCTTCAGGAAAGGCGGTGGCACGTCCTTCAGCGTCTAAGGGTAGATAGGCATGAGCGCCGCCCACGCTTGCTCGATGCCGATGCCGGGTTTCAATCTCCCGAACGCGTACAGGAAATTGCCGGCTCATCTCGAAACCGCGCGGCAAGCCACCGACGATCTGCGCCGCCGCCAGAGGCCGTACATGAGCAGTGCCGCATACGGCCCGTTCGGCTGTTCCTGTTCGCCGGTGAAATCCCGCCCGATCAGCGGGCGGATCCCGAACGTGAGGAGGAAACTAGCCGCGACTCCGCCGCAGGACATGCGCGCCGCGTTCCTCTCGTTCAGGTCGCAATCTCCTGCGCGGCTCATCGAACGTGACTTCCTTGAAGACGGTCTGATGCTCGCGGAACGCCCAATCGGTGCCCGCACTCCGAACCACACCAGGCGCTCGGCGTGCACATCGGGCAGCTCGCGAAACAGGATGTGGTCCACGGCGCTGAAGACGGCAGTGACCGCCCCAGTGCCGAGAGCGATGGTGAGAACCGCAATCGCGAACGTCCCACGCGACCCGCGCAAACTGCGCCACGCCTATCGCGCGTCTTGATAGACGGATTCCAGCATTGTCCCGGTTGGACACCGCTCCGGGACGGGAAGTTCCCAGTCCGACGTGGCGCACGCACTCGTGCGGCGCACTCGTGCGTGCCGTGTCGCGACTCCTCGCGACACCATTTTTCGGTGGGCACGCCAAGCGTCGGCAAGAGTGCCGACGCGGCACGCAAGAGTGCGTGCGCCACGTCAGCCCTTAGCCGGCCGCCGCGAACTCCTGCTCTTTGTACTGCAACTGGTACAGCTTCCAGTAAATGCCGCGCGCCGCCAGCAACTCCTGATGCGTGCCGCTCTCGCGCAACCTACCCTTATGCATTACGAAAATGCGGTCCGCGCGCTGAATGGTGGAGAGCCGGTGCGCGATAACTATCGAAGTGCGTCCGGTTACAAGACGTCCGAGCGCCTCACGGACGCGTAACTCGGTCTCCGTATCGACGCTGGAAGTCGCCTCGTCCAGTATGAGGTACTTCGGATCGTGCGCGAGAGCCCGCGCGAAGCTGATCAACTGTTTCTGGCCCGTCGAATAGCCCTGCCCGCGCTCCCGGACGGGCTGATCGAATCCTTCGGGCAGCGTGCGAACGTAGTCAATCAGATTCACCTGTTCCGCGGAGCGCTCGATCGTATCGTCCGAAATCCTGTCCGTGCCCAGTCGAATATTGCTCGCAAGCGTGCCGGTGAACAGGTACGAATCCTGAAGCACCACGGCGAAGTTGCGCCTCAGTTCCTGCAAATTCATACGGCGGATATCGACTCCGCCGATTCGGATACTGCCTTGCTGGATGTCATAAAAGCGCAGCAGCAGATTCGATAGTGTCGTCTTCCCGGCCCCGGTGTGGCCCACCACCGCGATCGTTTCGCCCGGCTCAATCCGGAAGCTCAAGTCGCGGAGCACCCAGTCCTCATCCTTATAAGCGAACCAGACCCCGTCGAATTCGATCGCTCCGTCCGGGGGCGTCGGCACAGTGGTCTCCGGCGAAACGACGCCCGGCTGGGTGTCCAGTAATTTGAATATGCGTTCGGATGCCGCCATCGCCCCTTGCAGGACGTTGTACTTATCGCTGAGATCTTGAATCGGCCGGAAAAAGCGCAGCCCGTATTGGAAGAATGCCACCACCACCCCGATGGTCATCGCTCCGCTCAACACGCGCCATCCGCCGTAGGAGAGCAGCATCGCCAGAGCCAGCATGCTGAGGAACTCCACCGCCGGATAGAACCAGCCGTAAGCGTTGATCGAATCCTTGAACGCGATCATGTGCTCGCGGTTCACCTTCTCGAACTCGTCCTTGCTGCCGCGTTCGCGATTGAACAACTGCACCACTACGATCCCGGTAATGTGTTCCTGAATATAACTGTTGATCTTCGCGACGGCGACCCGGATGCGTCGGTAACTGTTCGCCACTGCGCGCCGGAACGCTATCGTCACCAGCACCACCACCGGCATCACGGTCAGCAGAACCAGCGACAGCCCCGGGCTCAGCCGGAACATCGCGATCAGTACAAAGAAGAGCATCATGACATCGCCGATGATGGTCACCAGGCCCGACGCGAACAGGTCGTTGAGCACATCCACGTCCGTCGTCACGCGAGTGATCAGGCGGCCAACCGGGTTGCGGTCGTAGTAGGCAATATCCAGCCGCTGCAGATGCTCCATCAACTGCCGCCGCAGGTCGAACATCGCCCGCTGCCCCGTCCACTGCATCAGGTAGGTCTGGAAGAAATCCGAAACGAAGCCAAACAAGATCGCGCCCAGGTAGATTGCCGAAATCTGTCCGATGCCGGTCCACGGATTGGCGGACAGCCAGGAGTCGAACGGCAGGCGGCCGGCGTGAGCGTTCGGCACCAGGTACTTGTCGATCGTGAGTTTGGTGAGCAGCGGGCCGAGAATCTGGACCGCCGACGACCCCAACATGAACAGTAGCGAAATCGCCACCGGGGCCTTGTAGGGCCGCATGTAGGTAAGCAGCCGGCGCATCAACCGGCCGTCGTACGCTTTGCCGATTACCTCTTCTTCCACTTGTTCCAGCTTAGCCGGAAAGCTTCGTCTTTCGCCGCCAAACCACCAACAGCGTCGATCCGATCAGAATCAGCGCCAGGCACAACCCGGCCCAAATCCCGCGCACGCCCAGCTTCATCCGGATCCCCAGCAGCCAGCCGAGCGGCAGTCCCAGGAACCAGTAGAAGACCAGGTTGGCGACCATTGGGCTTTTGGTCTCCCCCGCGCCGCGCAGCGCGCCAGAGCATACGATCTGAACGCCGTCAAACAACTGAAACGCCGCGGCGATGGCCAGCAAACCAACAGTGGCGGCGACGACGGCGGGGTCCGGCGTGTAGGCCCGCGCAATCCAGCCCGGCGCCGCCAGGAACGTCAACGCCGCGCAGGCCATGAAGCCCGCAGCGAGAGCGATCGCCGTCCAACCCGCCCGGGCGGCGAGGTCCATTCGCCCCTTTCCTATTTCGTGGCCGACCCGAACCGCCGCGGCCGAACTGATTCCCATCGGCACCATGAAGGTGATACTCGCCACGTTAAGCGCGATCTGGTGCGCGGCCAGCGACCTCGCGTCCAAGGTGGCGATCAGTGCGGTGGCGGCGGCGAAAACTCCGATCTCGAGACCGATGTGCGTCGCGGCGGGGAGGCCCAATTCGAGAAGTCGTTTCACCAGCGCGAAATCGGGCAGCGAAGCGGAGCGGAACAGATGCAGACGATCGCGCCGGTTGTTCCACAGCACTGCCCCGACCAGCACCGCGGCCAGGTAGATCCGGGCGCCGAACGTAGCCCACGCCGAGCCCGTTACGCCCATCCGCGGCATTCCGAGATGCCCCCAAATGAGGGCCCAGTTTCCCGCGGCGTTTACCAGATTCGCGCTGATCATTGCGAAAGTAATGACCCGAACCGAGCCGATCGCCTGAAGATAACGGCGGATCGCGAAGTAGAGCAACAGGGGCGGAGCGCTCCACTTCAACGCCTGAATGTACGGAATCGCAGCCGCCCGGACGTCCGCCTGGATGTCGAGCCGGTGAAGATTCGCGCCGACAATCCAAGACACTCCCACCAGCAGCGGCGCGACCGGCGCGCAAATCCACAGGCCGTTCCAGAGCGCCCGGTTGCATTGATCCATATCGCCCGCACCATGCGCCTGAGAGACAACCGTATCGAGCCCCAGCAGGAGAGCGCTGCCGTATATCGCGACCGTGTAGAAAAGCACGGAGCCGAGGCTCACGGCTCCGATCGCGGCCGCGCTGTCCGGCAGCCGGCCGACCAGCATGGTGTCGACCATGCCCATCGCAACCCAGCCGATCTCGGCCAGGACGAGAGGCACCGCCAGCCGCAGCATGGGCCTGATCTCACGGCGCATCTTTTGAGGATGTCACAGCCGAATGACCCGGCGCGGGTCTGCTTGACGGAGTGGGGGCTACGATTCGGTGACCATTGTGGTCGTTTGCGCCGCATGCGAGTGAGCGACTCGCCGCATCCACAAGTTGGCGAATACCGCTTCGTAGGCGTAATTGGCCGCCGTCACCAGCGGAGCGATGGCGCCCAGGGGCAGCAGCGGCAGCGTCAGAGGATTCTTGGCGGTCATCGCCGCGCCAATGTGCAGCACGTCGCGCGTCAGCTTCCACCACGAGCCTGAATCGCCGCGAGGTCTTGCGAACCCGGCGCGGATGCCGGCCAGGAATTCGTCCTTGCCGCGTACTCCGTTGATCTCCGTGTAGGTCTTGCCCGCGCCGCGCAGCGTGTGGGCGTCGCTGCCGCCGATCCGCCACAGTCCCAGCTCGCGGGCCCACAATGCCGCATTGCGGTTGGATCGATGGGGGAGTGTCCCGTTGCGCACTTCTGCCGCGCGGAACAGGCACGCGAACATTTCGAAGTCGTCGAGTTTCCGCGGACCGGTGAGCCCCGAGAATGCGTGATTCACGCACGCCAGCAGGTCCTGTTCGTCGGTGTAAGCGACCAGCGCTTCCAGATCGCCGCGCCGGCTCTGCAGTTCTAGGTGCTGCCGTTCGGTGACGTTATAAACTCCGACGTGCAACTCGGTACCGCTGGGAGCGGTACAGGTCACCTCTACGGAAACAAAGTAATCCGGATAGCGGCGCAAGGTTTCCGCGGAACCGATGGAGTCGTGATCGGTGACGGTTACCAGGTCCATTCCCCGTCGCTTCAGTGTTTCGTACAAGGCTTGGGGATCCGTGTAGCTTTCGCGGCAGATGCGGCGAAACCCCGGCACGGTGCACATGCCGGAGTATGCCGTATGGACGTGCAAGTCGCATCGCATACCTCTTTGTAATCGTCATTCGGTTACGGTTCGATGCATAATGGAACATTTCTAGGTTAAATTGTTCCAATCCGCGCCGTAGAATGGTAATTTGACAGGGCGAATTTTCTTTCGGCTCATGCTCGCCGTGGTCTCGGTACTCGCGATCGCGTTGACCGCCGTCGGTATTCTCACCTCGGGAATCGCCGAGAGAATCTACAAGAACACGCTGCGGCAGGAGCTGGCCGAGAAGGGCCGCATGATGGCGGCGCTTCCGCCCCCGGTCATTGAGCAGAAGTTCCAGGAAGTATCCCGTTCGGCGGGAGCGCGCCTGACCCTGATCGACCGCGACGGCAAAGTGCTACTCGATTCCGAGGCCCGGCCCGAGACGATGGAGAATCACCGTACTCGTCCAGAGTTCTCGGCGGCTCTCGTCGGACGGGAAGGATCGGACGTCCGCTCCAGCGCCACGCTGGGAGTCGAGTTCCTGTATGTCGCCGTTCCCCTGAACTCCGGGGCGCTGCGGCTGGCGATGCCGCTGTCGCAGATCGGGGCGCACGTGCGCGCCATTCGCAACCAGGTGCTCGCGTCCACGGCGATTGCCTTTCTGCCCTCCGCGCTGATCGCCTTGCTGTTCGCGCGCTACGTATCGTTGCGGCTCGGCACGATCATCGCCTATGCCGGAAAACTAGCGGAGGGGAGGTTCGACGCTCGCCTCGAAACGGCCGGCCGCGACGAGCTTGGGGTCCTCAGCACGAAGCTGAACGAAACCGGAACGAAACTCGAGCGCATCGTGAAGCAACTGGAATCGGAGCACTCCGAACTGGAACGGCTCGAGCGGGTCCGGAGGGACTTCGTCATCAACGTCTCGCACGAACTGCGCACGCCGCTGGCGTCCATCCAGGGTTATGCCGAGACGCTGCTGGACGGTGCGATCCACGATCCCGACAACAACCTGCGGTTTCTTCGCATCATCCGCCAAAATGCGGAGCGCCTGACCGGATTGACCGCCGACCTGCTGACCATTTCCCGCGTCGAACTGGGAACTAAGCAGTTCCAGTTCGCCTCCTATTATGTGAATCCGCTGCTGACCGACCACGTCGACACCATGCGGCCCATCGCCGGGAAAAAGCGAATCGACCTGGAACTGCGCCCGGCTGCGCCTGTGACGGAAGTGTTCTGCGACGCTGACGCGATGCATCAGATCCTGACCAATCTCCTCGACAACGCGATCAAGTACACTCCCGAAGGCGGGAAGGTCCTGGTCGGCGCGCTCCCGTTGGGCGAGAAATGGGTCGAAATCTACGTCCAGGACACCGGCATCGGCATCCCCAAGGACGAGCTGCCGCGGCTGTTCGAGCGCTTTTACCGGGTGGACAAGGCTAGATCCCGCGAGCTGGGCGGCACCGGGCTGGGCCTTGCCATCGTAAAGCATCTGGTGCGCGCGCAAGGCGGGGAAATACGTGTCGAAAGCGAGATACACGGCGGTTCCCGTTTCTCGTTCACCCTCCCAGTGCATGACAAAGGCCGGCCCGAAACCGAGCCAGTGGAAGAAACAACTTCACAATCCACGAATTCGTAACCAGGTTGTAATCGAAAAGCAACACTGACTCTATTACACTCAGTGTAATGAAGAAGATCCTGCTGATCGAAGACGACTCCGATCTGTTCGCCCTTCTGAAGTACAACCTTGAAAAAGAAGGATTCGCGCTGGTCGGATCTCAAACCGGAAAAGGCGCGCTGGACCTTTGCCGCCGCGAGCGCCCGGACCTCATTCTGCTCGATATCATGTTGCCGGATTCCGACGGTCTGGACATCTGCAAAGGCATTCGGGGTCATGCGGAGCTGTCGCACATACCGATTATCTTTCTCACCGCGCGAGCCAGCGAGACCGACCGCATCGTGGGCCTGGAACTCGGCGCAAACGACTACATCGTCAAGCCATTCTTCGTGCGGGAGCTGATCGCCCGCATCAAGATTCAATTTCGAGGAACTCAAACCGGCGCGGCTAAGTCGCTCAAATCGGGACCGCTGGAATTGGACCGTTCCGGGTGCCGGGTCCGGCTGAACAACGATGAAATTTCGCTGACCGCTACCGAGTTCCGGCTGCTGGAATTCCTGATGACCAGGCCCAGGGTGGTCTTCTCCCGCGAGCAACTGCTGGACGGCGTTTGGGGACACGACCGGGCGGTGACCGACCGCACGGTGGATGTCTACATCCTGCGCCTGAGGCAGAAGATCGAGCTCGATCCCAACGGCCCCGCGTTCATCCGCTCGGTGAGGGGTTTCGGTTACAGCTTCGACTTGGCGGCGGCGGGCGCCGAAGCGGGCGAGCAGGCGATTGCTTAATCAGCGCGTGCTCAGATCCCGGATCCAGATATCGCGGAATCGCATATTCCCGTGCCCGCCCGAGTGGAGCTGCAGCGCTATCGCGCCGTCGCTCCCGAACGGTTTCGGATCGGTGTAATCCACCATCAAGATCCCGTTCAGCCGGGCCACGTACCGGTTTCCTTCCACCTTCAGCAGATACTCGTTCCACTCGTTCTGGCGGACCACGGTTTCGTTTTCGGGCGCGGGCCAAACCAGCCACTGCCGCCCCACGTCGTAGATTCCGGCGGTGTGCAATCCGATGGTGCAGTCGATCTCGAACTGCGGACCTTGTGTCACGTCCGCCGTGCCCGGCTTGAATTCGGCGTGAAAGAACACTCCGCTATTTCCGTCGGCGTCGCACTTGAACTTCAACGACAGGTGAAAATCCTTGTAGTTTTTCACCGTCCGAAGGTAGCCGTATTCCCTGGTGATCGCCAGGCCATGAATGGTGGCGTCTTCGACCAGCCACTTTTCGTGGCCGATCTCCACCCATCCGGATAAATCCTTCCCATTGAACAGGGACATCCAATCTTCACCGGGCGGCTTGGGTCGTCCGGACTGCGCCGCGAGCGTCATGGCGCAACAAAGCGATAAAAGAGCTGATTTCATGGCTATTTCTTTTTCTCCTGCGCCGGCACGATGCTCATCGCCAGATAATTGGCGATCTTCGCTTCGTTCCGCGCGATCTCGTAGTAGGCCGCTTTCAGGAGCTGATCCTTCCGGTTCAGCATCGTTTCGCGAATCGTCTGCTGGACCCGCGGATCGTTCAACTCGCGCTGCCCGGCCGGTTCCTTGGCGAGGACCTTGAGGATTCTGTAGCCCTCGGCGGTCTTGATGATTCCGGACACCTGGCCGGCCGGAATCGAGAGCACCATTTTCCGAAGCTCCGGGCTGGTTTTGTCCAGCGCCGACTCTCCGATGAATCCCAGATCGCCCCCGCTGCCGGTCGACGCCGGATCTTCGGAGTAACCCGCGGCGAGTTGCGCGAAATCCTCGCCCTGCCGGATGCGCGCCAGGAGGATCTCGATCTTCTTCTGGGCTTCCGCATCGTTTTGCGCCTTGCTGCTCTTCAGATTGTGAACGTTCGGGTCGGGGTGCGACGACACCAGCATCTGGGCGAGATGGATCTGGGGCTCGGCAAGGTTAAAGCCGCCGCGATTCGCCTTATAGAACTCCTCAACATCCTTCTCAGTGATGTTGATGTTGGACGTAATCTCTTTGTTGAAGAGCTTGTCGACGCTCAACTGGCGCCTGAGCTGCGCGCGCAGATCGTCGAGCGACATCTTACGCACGCCGAGCTGTTTCTGAAACTCCTCCTGCGTAAAAGGCGCTTTCAACTCGTTCAGCTTGCCGTCCACATCCGCGTCGGTGGCGAGCAGGTTGGCCTTTTCCGCGCGCTGCAGCATGATTTCACTGTCGATCATGCTGCGCAGCAGCTCCAGCCGCTGAATCTGCCTCTGATCGTCGCTCGGACGTTCGCCGGAGGCGGGAAACTGAATCTGAAATTGCTTATCGAGATCCGCGTAGGTGATCGGGCGGCCGTTGACAGTCGCGGCGACATTGGCGGGCGCCGATTTCTTGCAGCCCGTGAGCGCAGCCACCGCCGCGAAGGCACACGACACCATCAGAGTCTTGCGGGACATTTAGCAATCTCAGTGTAGCGCAGGGACGTCCCGACCCACGTCGACTTAGTGCGACGGCGTGTACGACACGTAGCCGATCGACACCGAATCCGGCGAATCGGAATCGGCGAAGAGAGCCTTCAGCAAGCGCTTCGGGCTGGTCTTCCGCATGGCATCCCAATCGAGTACGATTTCGAGGCGGCGGTGGTTCTGCATGCCCACGCTGTTAAACGAGCTGGCGGAAAGCGGCGCGAGCCCCCGGAAGTTCGACTCCGGGCCGGCCGTCACTGCCGGCTGTGAAACCGGCGCGCCCGGGAAATCCATCCGCCGGTGGGGCGTGGTTTTCGGCGGGCGAACCAGCGCCATGTTGTGGCTGTGCGACGGAACGAGGCCCGGACTCCACCGTCCGCGTGCGCCGCTACGAGTGACTTGCGGCTGGGTCGGGGCCAGCCCCGCCACTACCGTCAGGATGACGTCGTTGGCGTTGTACGTCACCGTGAAGTGCTCGGTGCCGTTGATGCTCAATCCGTTGACCGTGCCGAACGTCCCGGTGACGGTCGACCCGTTGAGGATGTCGAAGGTCGATCCGATGGTCGGCACGAACCCACTGACCAGGCTGATGTTGAGAGTGCCGGCCAGCGTCGCCGCCTGAGTGACGTTGAGTTGGTCGTACTTAGTGCCAACCGTGGTTCCGGCCAGGGAGATATCCAGCGCGCCTCCGGTGTTCTGGGTGTAAGGTTTGCTGACCGTCAGGATTCCGGTCTTGGTGGCGGAGTCGCCCGGCGTAATCGTCGCCGAATCCACGACTGTGTCACCGATCGTGCCAGCGCCAAACAGCGCTCCCCCGTTCAGGTTGAGCGTGCCGGGGCTGGCCGCGGTGAGGGTGCCATCCACGGTGGTGGTTCCGCCGGTCTGGGTGAAGTTGAAACCCGTTCCGCCCACGGTGAAGGTGCTGCCGGTGGAGACTTTGATAATCCCAGCATTGGTGAAACTGCCGCCCGCCGTGGTTAGGCTCCGGTTTCCGGCCAGCGTGAAACTGGCTGCGACCGTATTACTCGCGAAACTCGCCAGCGCGTCGGTTGCGGGCTGGTTCACGATTTTCGAGCCCGCGCCGGTTAGCGTGATCTTGGCGGCATTGGTGACGATATTTGCGTTGTTGAATTGCAGCGTGCCGGAAATAGCGTAAGTGCCGCCCGTCAGCGTTGTGCCCGCGAAGTTGGTGAGATTGCCGTTGACGTTGAAGTTGTCGCCGCCCCCCACCGTTAGGGTTCCGTGGTTCGTGAAATTGCCCCCGGTCGTGAAGCTCCGGCCGCCGCCGAGCGTGAAGGTTGCGCCGCCCGCATTGGTGGCAAAGTTCGCGAGGGCGTTCGCCGAGGTGTCGCTGATGATGGTTGACCCCGCGCCCGTCAGCGTAATTTTGGCGGCGTTCGTAACGATGTTCGCGCCGTTGAACTGTAGAGCTCCTGTGACGTTGTAAGTGCCGCCCGTCAGCGTCGTGCCGGCGAAGTTCGTCAGGTTTCCGTTGACCTTGAAGGTATCGCCCGCTCCGATCGCCAGCGCGCCGCTGTTCGTGAAGTTGCCCGCGGTAGTGAAACTGCGCCCCGCGCCCAGCGTGAACGTTCCGGCAGCCGCGTTGGTTGCGAAGTTGGCGAGGACGTTGTTGTTTGCGGCATCGATGATTTGCGAGCCGGCGCCGGTCAATGTAATATTGGCCGCGTTCGTCACGAGGTTCGTTCCGCTCGCGCCAAATTGCAGCGTGCCGCTGACGTTGTACGTGCCTCCAGTCAGAGTTGTGCCCGAGAAGTTCTGGAAAGGAGTGTTGCTGGTGATCTGCAGAGTGTCGCCAGTGCTGACCGAGAGAGTACCGCCGGTGTTGTTGAAGCCGGCGCTGCTGGTATTGATGATTAGCGGGACGCTCTGATTGGCCAGGATGGTACCGGTGTTGACCAGCCCCATCCCGCCATTCCCGATGTGACCCGCCCCTTGGATCGTTTCCTGGTTGGTTAGGATGTCCGCCGCCGCCGCGCCGAGGATGTAGTTGTTCGCGTTGTTGGTTAGCGTCACGGAGCCGCCGCTCAGTGTGACGCTGGCCCCGTTCACGAGCAGCTCGGTAAGGGATCCCGACGAGTTCAGCGCGACGCTGCCCAGGGTGGGATAGGTCCCATTCTCCAGGTTCAGAATTGCGCCGTCGTCGATCTTCAGCTGCCCGCCGGCGGGGTTGACGATCGTGCCGCCCAGCGTGTTGGTCCCAGCCAGGGCCTCGATCGTGCCGGTCGCGCTGTTGGTCAACGTGCTGCCGCCGTGGATTACTCCGTTGGTCAACTGGAGGGTGGAGGCTCCCGTCAGCGTAACCGCCCCGCCATTGACGGTCGAATTGGTCAGTTGCAGAATGCCGGGATTGGCCAGGATCGTCCCGCCGGCATTGGTGACCGTGTTTCCGAACAGCAACAGCGTTGCGCCCGCAGTGGCCTCGATGGTTCCGGTGTTGGTTACGCCCCCGCTGACCTGGAACGTCATTCCCGCCGATTGATTGGCGTTCATGGTACCGGTGTTCACCAGGGTCAGCGGGCCATTTCCGATGTGACCCGCTCCCTGGATCGTCTCCTGGTTGGTCAAGGTGTCCGCCGTCGCCGCGCCGAGGATGTAATTATTGAAGTTGTTGGACATCGCCACGGTTCCGCCGCTCAGTGTGACGTTGGCGCCGTTCACGACCAGTTCGCTGAGGCCCACCGCGTTCAGCGTCACGGTGCCGAGGGTGGGATAGCTCCCATTCTCCAGATTCAGGATCGCACCTTCGTCGATCTTGAGCACGCCGCCGGCCGGGTTGGTGATCGTTCCGCCTAGCGTGTTGGTCCCAAGCAGGGCCTCGATCGTGCCGGTCGCGCTGTTGGTCAACGTGCTGCCGCCGTGGATGACTCCGTTGGTCAACTGCAGGGTGGAGGCTCCCGTCAGCGTCACCACCCCGCCATTGATGGTCGAATTGGTCAGTTGCAGAATGCCGGGATTGGCCGAGATCGTGCCGCCTGCATTGGCGATCGTGGTTCCGAACAGCAACAGCGTCGCTCCCGCCGTGGCCTCGATCGTTCCCGTGTTGGTAGCGCCCCCGTTGGCGTTGATGGTTCCGGTGTTCACCAGGGTCATCAGGCCGTTTCCGATGTTACCCGACCCTTGGATGGTCTCCTAGTTGGTGAGGGTGTCCGCCGTCGCCGCGCCGAGGATGTAATTGGTCGCGTTGTTGGTCATCGTCACGGTGCCGCCGCTCAGGGTGACGTTGGCGCCGGCCACAATCAACTCGACGGTGGATCCGGTCGAGTTCAGCGCGACGCTGCCGTGCCGGTCGCGCTGTTGGTCAACGTGCTGCCGCCGTGGATGACTCCGTTGGTCAACTGCAGGGTGGAGGCTCCCGTCAGTGTTACCGCCCCGCCATTGACGGTGGTATTGATCATCTCCACGGTGCCGGTATTGGCCGAGATCGTCCCTCCGGTGTTGGTGACCGTGGTTCCGTTCAGCGTCAGCAGCGCTCCCGACGTGGCCTCGATGGTCCCCGTGTTGGTTGCGCCCCCGTTGGCGTTGATCGTCATGCCAGCGGATTGGTTGGCATTAATGGTGCCGGAGTTGATCAGCGTCAATCGGCCATTCCCGATGAGTCCCGCTCCCTGGATGGTTTCCTGGTTGGTCAAGGTATCGGCCGTTGCCGCGCCCCAGATGAGGTTGTTGGCATTGTTGGACATCGTCAACGTTCCGCCGCTCAGGGTGACGTTGGCCGAGCCGATCAAAAGCTCCGTAAAGCTGCCCGTGGAATTCAGGGAAAGGCTGCCGGCGTTTGCGATGCTGGCGCCGGCCACCGTCAGGATAGTGCCGTTGCCGATCTTCAGGCTGTCGTCGGCATTGATGGTCAGGTTGTTGATGGTTGGGCTGATGTCCAGCGTGACCACGGACACCGCCGCATTGCCGGCATCGATAAAGACATTGAAGGTGTTTCCTCCGCCGTTGTTGGGAACTCCAGCGGACCAGTTGCCCGGGACATTCCATGTGCCGGTGCCGCCGTTCCAGTTGTCGGTCAACAGAGCCATCGGCCGGAACCGGCTCGGCGGGCGGAAGCCAGCGCTACCGCGCCGGGTGGAGACTTGCCGCAGGACGTTCTGAAATCCGATGTGGCCAGCCCCCGTGGAAATCGTTTGCGCCCATCCCGCGAGTGCCAGCGTCAATCCCAGCAATAGGCGAACGGAATTCGTCTCTTTGCACATGTGTCTTCCTTCCCAGCGAGCGCCCGTCTGCACTGAACATTACACGAATCAGGCGCGAGGACCGTCATCGGTTCTAGTAGGAATTTCAAATTTGGACCCCAGAGTCGGCATATCAGACACCCAAGGGCTGGTTTGCGACAGCACTGAATTGTTAAGATTTGTCAATATCCCATGATGCGATAATCCCAAAGAAATTGGAGGACACTGAGAATATGGCAAAACTGGCGCTCTTATACGGCATGCGACTGCTTCCCGCCGATGAAATCGGCGCGGTTGGCGACGCGGAGATCACGCTGAACAGCGGGAAAAAGGCGCACGTCACCATGCACCTGATCGAAGGCGGCGAGCAGGAGATTCGAAATCAGCTCATGCAATCGCTGGACGCGTTCTTCGAGTTCTACCCGGAGATTTGAGCGTCCCGCGCCGCGCCCGCATCTGGTATCCTCGCTCCCATGAGATCGATTCTTGCGCTGGCGTTCCTGTTCTCGACGTTGTGCCTGGCGGGCGATGACATCGCCGCCGGAACGTATTCCGGAAAGTGGGAAGGGAACTCCGGGGCGAGCGGCGATTTTCGCATCACGGTGACTGGCGCCGCTGGGGCGTTCAAAGCCGAAGTGATGTTCACCGCCGGTGGCGAAGAGGTCAAGCCAAAAGTAACCTCGTTGGACATTACCGGGTCGAAGATCAAGCTCGTCTACGCCTACGAAATACAGGGCAATCAGCTCGAGTCCTCCGTCGAGGGCGAGCGCAAGGGCAACGCGCTCGAAGGAAAATATAAGGCGCGGCTGCTGCCCGATGCTGGCGTGATCGACGAAGGCGCCTGGCACGCCACCGTGGCGCAATAAGCCCGCCCGACCATGCGCAAGCTGCTCGCCTCGCCGACCGCCCGCTTGATGGCCGGCCTGATGGTTACCCTTGCCGCGGTTGGCGTTTCCTCGTATTACACGATCGCCCAAATTGCTGGGCTCCGCGACCTGCAGACCCGCCTGGTGGATCGCAATCGCCGCGACTCGCTCCAGTTGCTGCGCATTCAAAACAATCTGAACGCTCTCGGTCTGGCCACGCGCGACATGATTGAGGGTAACGAGCCTTATCCGCTGGGCGCCTGGAAGGGGCAGTTCGACCGCGTGCGCGCCGACCTGGAAGACGCGCTCCGCCGGGAAGCAGAACTCGCGCCGGATCTGCGCAACGGCGATCAGCAGCAGTACTTCTCGACGGAGTTCGCGCAGATGTGGATCACCGTTGATCGCATGTTCGAACTGGCGCGCACGGGCGGCGAGCGGGCCGCGCGAGACCTGATTGTAAACTCGCTGCAAGCCCAGCAGGCCGCGGTCTCCAACACCACCGCCCGCCTCCTGGTGCAAAACAACGAGGCGCAGGAGGCCGCCACCGCGCGCATTCAGGCGATCTACGACCAGGTGGAACGCAACATCTACCTGTTTCTGATCGCGGTGCTGGTATTAATCGCGGCCACCGGAACGTACCTGGCGTACTCCAACCGGCAGGTCTTCGCCCGGCTGGAACATCTGAGCGATCAGCGCTCGGCGCTATCGCGAAAACTGATCCGGGTCCAGGAAGAGGTGCTCTGGTCGATTTCACGCGAGTTGCACGACGAGTTCGGCCAGATCCTCACCGCGCTCGGCGCGATGCTGCGAAGAGTGGAGAAGGATATTCCGGAGAGGGCCAAGCAGGATCTGGACGAGATCCGCGACATCGTACAAACGACGCTCGACAAGACCAGAAGTCTTTCCCAGGCCCTGCACCCCGCCATCCTGGACACCGGAGGCCTGGAGCAGGCGATAGACTGGTATGTCCCGGTGTTCCAAAAGCAAACTGGGATCACCGTACACTTGGAACGCTCCGGGAGGAGCCCGGGCGTAGCCGACCAGGTCGCCATTCACGTCTATCGCGTAGTGCAGGAAGGTCTGAACAACATCGCCAAGCACGCCCAATCGCCCGAGGCCTGGGTCCGTTTGGAATTTCAGCCGGACCGGCTGATCCTGGAGATCCGCGACCGTGGAGTGGGGCTGCCGGCCGCCGGCGGTCCGGCGAAGCACGGCATCGGGCTGGTGGCCATGCGCGAGAGAGCCGAGTTGCTCGGCGGGAGTTTGCGAATCAGCCGGCCGGTCGAAGGCGGCACGATGGTGCGGCTCGAAGCGCCGCTGGGAGAGCGAGCTACAAATGAGTGACATAACCGTATTGCTGGTGGACGATCACAACCTGGTGCGCAAGGGTTTCCGCCGCCTTCTGGAAGACGAACCGGGAATACAGGTGGTCGGCGAGGCCAACGACGGTTCCGACGCCGTGCGGATTGCGCAGGAACTGAAGCCGCAGGTGATTGTAATGGATATGTCGATGCCCGGACTGAATGGCATTCAGGCCTGCGTTGAGATCCTGAAGGTCCTGCCGAAGACCGCCATCCTGATGCTGAGCATGTATTCGGAGGAAGCGCAGGTGCGCAACGCGCTCAAGGCCGGCGCCCGGGGGTATGTGCTCAAGAACGCCGTGGACGTGGACTTGGCGGCGGCTATCCGCGACGTCGCGGCCGGCAAGAAGGTGGTTGGGCCAGGACTGATCAGCGAGTTCAACATTGAAGGGGAAGAGAAGGCGGAAAAATTGACGCCCCGCGAAAATCAGATTCTGCAATTGATCGCGGAAGGAAAATCCAACAAGGAGATTGCCGCTTTTCTCGATCTGAGCCCGAACACGGTGGCCGTTCACCGCGCGAACCTGATGGAAGCCCTCGGGATTCACCGCACCGCCGAGCTGGTGCTTTACGCAGTTCGCAAGGGGTTGGTTCATCTGCCGTGACGCGCAGGGATTTCCTGGCTGGCATCCCGCCGAGCCTGTTCGATGCCGGCAAGCCCGCGCAGGATCCAGGGTTCCGGCTGGTCGACGTGACCGCGGCCGCGGGCATCCATTTCACGCACAACAGTGGAGCGTTCGGGGGGAAGTACCTGCCCGAGACGATGGGCTCGGGGTGCGCCTTCCTCGACTACGATAACGACGGCTGGCAGGATATCTTGCTGGTCAACGGCACGAACTGGCCTGGCCATCCCGGCAAGGGCCTGTCCACCCTGAAGCTGTACCGGAACAACCGGAACGGCACCTTCACGGACGTGACGAAGAAGGCCGGTCTCGACATTCCGATGTACGGCATGGGCGTGGCCGCGGCCGACTTCAACAACGATGGCTTCGTCGATATTTTTGTGAGCTGCGTCGGTCCGGGCCGCCTCTTCCAGAACACCGGGAAGGGAACCTTCGTGGA
The DNA here is from genome assembly GCA_025353165.1 of Acidobacteriota bacterium. Lineage (GTDB taxonomy): Bacteria > Acidobacteriota > Terriglobia > Bryobacterales > Bryobacteraceae > TMP-7. The sequence goes on from JANXRE010000017.1 coordinate 24,466, forward strand.
CGTCACCGAGAAATCGGGCCTGGGTGGACACAGCGGGTTCAGCACCTCGGCGCTTTGGTTCGATTTCGATCGCGACGGTCACCTCGACCTGCTGGTGTGCAACTACGTAAGGTGGGCGCCGGGCCAGGACGTGTTCTGCAGCATGGACGGCAGGCGGAAATCGTACTGCACGCCGGAAGCGTACCGCGGGGCCACCTGCTGGCTCTTTCACAACCGAGGCGACGGTACGTTTGAAGATGTGACCGCGAAGAGCGGCATCTTCGACGCCAGTTCGAAATCGCTCGGCGTCACGCTGATCGACTACGACCACGACGGATGGCCGGACGTCTTCATCGCCAACGACACGCAGCCCAACAAGTTGTACCGCAACAACCGCGACGGCACTTTTCAGGACGTCGCGATCAAGGCTGGCGTCGCGTTCAGCGAGGATGGCAAGGCCCGTGCGGGGATGGGCGTCGATTCCGGCGACTTCGAGAACTCAGGCAACCTGGGCCTCGTCGTCACCAACTTCGACAACGAGATGATCGCACTTTACCGGGCCGTGCAGGGCGGGCAGTTCATCGACATCGCGCCGCGCACCGAGATCGGACGGGCGTCGCGGAAGACCCTCGGCTTCGGCTGCTTCTTCTTCGACGTCAATCTCGATACCCGCCTGGACCTGCTGGTTGTGAACGGCCACATCGACGATACGGTCCGCAACGTCCGGCATGAAACCGGCTACGATCAGTCGCCGCAGTTGTTTCTGAACGAGGGCCCCGGCAAGTTTCGCGACGTTGCCCGCCAAATCGGCGCGGAGTTCGCTTCCCCGAAAGTTGGCCGCGGCGCAGCCTACGGCGACTTCGATAACGACGGCGACCTGGATATTCTCCTGACCACCAACCACGGCCCCGCCCGTCTCTATCGCAACGATCTGACGAACGGCCATCGCAGCGTTCGGATTCGCCTGGTGGGCACGAAATCCAATCGCGACGGCATCGGCACGGTGATAAAGGCGTCCATTGGATCGCAAATCAGCACCGCGATGGTTCGGAGCGGCTCCAGCTATCTCTCCCAATCGGAGCTGCCCGTTACGTTCGGCCTGGGGCCTCACGAACACGCGGAACAGGTAATTCTGTACTGGCCCAGCGGCCGCGTGGATAACTTCAAGAACGTCCGCCCCGGCCGGTGGGTGTGCACCGAGGGGCAGGGAATCAAGCGTGATCATTAACATTATCTGCGTGCATCTGTGTACTAAGGCCGGTTGATGGAGTCTCCCACCTGGACATTCGCGCTGCTCGAGAAGGCGACGGCTGGCGACGGCCAGGCGCTTTCGTAGGCGTTCGAGAAGTATCGCCGCCGCTTGGCCGCGCTCATATATTTCAAACTCAGCCCGCGCGCGAGAGAGTTCTCCGAAGTGGAGGACCTCGTTCAGGAAACGCTTCTCCGGGCGTTTTGAGATATCGCCGGATTCGCGTACCAATCCCCAGGCAGCTTCCTGAGATGGCTCTCCTCCATCGCCGACCACGTGATCGTCGACCGGTTGCGATATCAAAACCGCGACTGCCGCGCGGGCGAGGGAATCCGGTTTTATTCGGAGAGCAACCCGCTCGGCCCGGAACCGGCCGACAGCAAAACGCCGAGCCGCATCTTCGTGCAACAAGAGGCCATGGACCGCCTGCTCGCCCGACTGAACCGATCTCGGGGAGCGCGAACGCCTCTCCTTGATTGGCGAAGTCGCCGGCACCCCCCGAGTATCTGTCGCCGGAACCGGCGGCCGGCGTTCAGAAGCTCGACGCCCGCAGCGACATCTTTTCTCTCGGAGCCGTGCTCTACGAGTTGTTGATCGGAGAGCCGCCATTTCGCGGCGACACGCTTTCCGATCTGCTGCGCCGCATAAAAGAGGACGACCCTTTACTCCCGCGCCGCCGCGCTCCCGGAATTCCCGGTGGCCTGGAAAATATCTGCCTGAAGGCCCTGGAGAAAGATCCCGCGCGGCGTTACTCATCTGCCGCGGACATGGCCGACGACCTGCGCCGCTTCCTCGCGAATGAGGCGGTGCTGGCCGAACCCGCGGCATATGCGCGGTTGATCGCCGATCAGGTCGCGAGACATTTGCGCGAGGTGGAAGCCTGGCGGTGCGACCACATAGTTTCCGACGCCGAGTACGACGGCATCCGCAAGCGTTATGAACGGCTGCTGGAGCGCTAAGATGCCTGGATCATGGAGGCGCGCCGCCTCACCATGCCGCAGGTGACCCTCTATCTGGGCGCATGGATTCTGGCTGTGGGCGCCGCCTTTCTCGCGTTCTTTCGCTATCCCGCGATCGGTGGAGCGCCCCGCCGTCCTGATTGCGTGGGCCGCGGCCGCGCCGATGGGATGGATCGGCATCCGAGGTTGGCGGCGTCAATATTGTCGGGTCGCCATCGCCTACATGCTGGCTCTCTGCCTGGTGGCGCCGGTCGCCGTGCTGGTGACCGTCGAAGAGGCAGGCCTGTTTACTGCAATCACGTGGAGCCAGCCGAGCTTGGAACTCTCCCATCGCCTGCAACTCGCGAAAGAAGCGACCAACGCGCAACTGTGGTGGTCGATCCTGACCGGACTGCCGGTCTGCTGGTGGCTGCGACGGTTCACCCGTGCACCCGTCTTCTCGCTAATGCTGGCCGTGATGGCGGCCATGCTGCTGGGTATGAGTGCGGAGACACCCCGGGAGGCGCGTGTGTTCGAGAGACTCCTGCCTGCGGTTGCCTGCGTTTTTGTTTTCTTGAGCATCCCGCGCCAGATGAAGAACTTCTTTGCCATCGGAGTCTTCCGTTTGCAGCGCGGTGTTTTTCACGAACGCGCCTTCTGGCCGGCTTTCCTGCTGGTATCCGGCCTCACCCTGATGGTGGCGGCCGCCAACTATGCCCCGCTAAAGGTAAAACTCGCAGACACTTTTAGAATCTGTCGCTTCTAGTGAAGGTAACGTGCCGCCTTGCCCATGCGGAATCCCAGATCGGCCTTGTAGGACTGCGCCGAGCATGAGTCCAATACATGGACTATAACTCTAAGGATCTTGCCAGACAAGTCTGAATGGAAAAAAATAGAAGTAACTTAGACAAGTTGACGTATACTTGAAACCGGCGAAGCGGGGCTGCTTACCGCGGGCCGAAATCCCAACTTGTTTAGGAGCTCTCGACGATGAAGACGCATGTGAATAAGATAGGTGTTGCTTGCCTTGCAATCGACTTCTTTGCGCTTGGTCTATTTGGCGCGAATGTGGTTGTAAATAACGTACCTTTCGTTCCAGCTTGTGCAGCGCAATACTCGACAATTCAAGCGGGAGTAAATGCAGCGAACAGCGGCGACTCGGTTACCGTGTGTGCCAGCGGCACACCGTATAACGAACAGGTAGTTATTGCCAATAAATCGATCTCGTTGAAGGGACAGACGGGCGCTACTATCCGGCCTTCACCCATGATTCCCAATGCAACTAAATTGAGCACCGGTGCTCCAGTTGCCGCGGCCGTGCTGATTCAAAATGCTACCGTCAACGTTTCTAATTTGATTATCGATGGGTTAAACAATACATTGACTGGTGGCTGTGCTGACAATCCCGTCGGTATCTATTATCAAAATGCTTCCGGCACCGCGTCCTTCAACGCCATACGGAATTTCAAGCTTGGCGCCGGGCTGGAAGGCTGCCAGAGTGGCCTTGGGATCTATGTGGAGGCTGCTCCTTCGGGGATCGCAAACGTAACTGCCCAATCCAATAGCGTCCACGACTTTCAGAAGAATGGGATTACGGCAAACGGAATTGGGGCGAACCTCATTGCCTCGCAGAATGTGGTAACGGGTATTGGTCCGACTCCGAATATCGCGCAGAACGGGATACAGGTCGGCTTCGGCGGGACGGGAACAATCACCGGAAACATCGTGACAAATGTGGTTTATTCTCCGTGCGTCGACATAGTAACCTGCGCCAACGGCAGCTCAACGGGAATTCTGATTTATCAAGCGAATGGCGTGAACATCGCTCAGAATACCGTTAACACGACGCAAGGTGGCATTTACTATTATTCGGCGAATGGCGGAAACGCCACTAACAATAGCATTTCAAACACGCTTGTATTTGACGGGATTGCAGTCGCAGACGACGGCGTGACGCTCGGAAATACGCACACGTTCGATAAGAATACCATTACCAATAGCGGCGAATCCGGAGTGTTTATTGCGACCAGCAATAACACCATAAGCAACAATTCAATCGCTGAAACACCAATTGGAATCTGGTTCTATTCCGGGAGCGGCAACTCCCAGAGCGGGAGCAAGTTCCACACCACGCCGATGACGGTTAAGACCGGGCTGATTGCCGTACAGAAGCGCGGTGCGCCGCAGCCGGTGAACTAGTCAAGCGGAAGGGACTTGTCATGGGCCGTCAAACAGGCCGAGTCGTCCCAACAACGCCGGCGACCGCCTTGCGCGGTCAAGGTTAGCGATTGAGTCTCGTGTTTCGAAATTCATAGCCCCTAGTGCAACCCGGGGCTTCCGATATCGCTGTCCTTTAGTGGAGGCGAAAGAAATGCGACTTACGACGTTGGTTTTGGCACTCGCGGGCACCCTGTTCATGACGGCCTGTTCCAAGCTGGTCTCGTTAAACCCCTTCGTAACCGGCAAGGAGGCCACTTTGGAGCCAGCCTTGCTCGGGGTCTGGCACGACAATTAGGGCGAGGCGACCCATATTATTAAGCAGGCTGGAAGCGCCTATGCGATCACCTATCTGGACAAATCGTCGTCGGTAACCAGGCTCGAAGCCCAGCTATTAGAAACCGGCGATGCGAAGGTACTGGATCTCGTGTCCAAGAATGCCGACCCGTTCCAGATGGCGGTTCACACGCCGATGGGCGTCTGGCTCGAGGGGTCCACGCCGGCCGCCCGCGGGGGCGTTGGAAAAACTACTGACTTCCTGCTGAAATACGGGGCTGATGACCGTTATTTGGGCTCAGCCGGATCGCCTCCCAGATCTCCTTCTCGGCGTCGCCTCAGTTCCATTCGTAGAACAGCTTTTCAATCCTGGGCTACCTGAGCGTGAAGGGCCAAAACCTCCGGAACCGCGGCGAAGGCGGCCCCGACGGGTGCGATAAAGCGGTAGCCGCGCCGGGGCAGCGTCTCGATGAAACCGGGGCGAATTCGCCGAGTCCCCCAGAACGTCTCGGATCCATGGCTCGTTTGGCCGATTGCGGTTACGTTTGCCGCAGGAAGCAGTAACGATAGGAAGATTTAGGAGTTGCGGTGACGCATTTCGACGGAAACGGCAACCTGGCCCAGACCGACAACATTCATGGGTCCATTTCGGGCTTTTCCTCGCCGGACCGCGCCGGCACCGGAGCTTACACGATCAACGCCGATTGTACAGGCACGATGAAGCTGGTAAACGAGCACGCGCCTACACTCACGCTGCGCGTCGTAGTTGTGGACGCCGGGTTACGAAAACTCGGAGGTCGCAATCCTCTACATAGAATCAATACGGAGTTGATACAATACCCGGTCCAGCGCACTAACGACTGACCGCCAGCCGGCGGCGATGACCCCGGGGCCGGCCGCGTCCCCGGCCGGCGTTCGTAGCTAACTTCGGACCTTCTGGCTGAGATCGCCCGGGAGTTCATCGCCGGGTGACGGCACCGGAAAGCAATCCGGTGGCGGGATCGCCGCGCAGACCCTACCAGTGGAACCAAAACCACCCAAAAACAGCCGCCCACACCCGCGCCGGGGGAAAAGGAATAATGGGATCGCACATGCCCTTCCATCGGCAGTATGATCCCGCCGCTTTAGCCCTATTTCCGTACGTCCACCGGGATCAAGTCCGGCTCCCGCTTCACCACTCCGCTGACCGCGTCCGGAAGATCCACCTCGTACTCCTTCAAAATGTGCCCTAGCACCTGCTGATACGCCGTCCGCGCCCGTACATACTGATTCAACGCCTGCACCTCGGCAATCTCGCGAGTGGTCGTATCGCGCTGGACAATCAATACGCTCAGAATCGTGGACGCGCCCAGTTCGTACTTTCGCCGCTCCCCGGCTAGCGTCTGCTCCTGCAGCTTCCTGGCCTGCACGCTCGTGTCATACGCCGCGCGCGCCTGACGCAGCCCGACCGCCGCGTTGATCACGTTCAGCTTGATTCCATTGCGGAGTTGCTTATCCTGTATCTGCGACTGCCGGTAGTTCAGCTCGTCGGTCATCAAGTCGGCTTGCGCGGCCCGGTTCCGCAGCGGGATCGACAATTGCAAACCCGCCGTGTAGTTCGGGAAGTTGCGGCCGAAGATCTGCCCGAGAGCGGTGCCGTAACCGCCGAGAAAGTACGGGTTCACGCTACCTGGTGTTCGGGTAATGTAGGTGGTCTGGCCATTCACCGTAACCGCGATCGGGATATCGTTCACCTGTCCCGACTGGCCGTTGTTTTGGAGATTGACAAAGGCTTGCAGCGTCGGCAGCAGCGCATTCTTGGTACCCAGCATGCTGATCTTCGAGTTCTCCAGATTGATCTGGTTCTGCTCGATTTCAAGCCGGCTTCCGAAGGCCTCCGCCACCAGATCCTGCAGCGGGAGCACTGGCTCCACGGCCGGCGTATTTACGTTGTCCGTTGGCACGATCCGCGCCGTCGCGACAGCCAGGTTGTCCAGCCCGCTCCGGGTGATCACGCTCTTCAGAATCATCTCCTGCTGCTCCACCTGGGCTTCGGCTGTGATCACGTCCTGCTGAGCAGATTTCATCTCCGCCTCGGTTTGGATAATGTCGATTTCCGCCAGGGCGCCCAACTCGGCCCGCCGCCTGTTGTCCTCATAGAGGCTGCGGTCCAGCTCGAAAGTCTGCTGCTTCACCTTCAATGTGTCGTTAAACGAAACCAGGTCCCAGTACAGATCGACGACGCTCTTCACTGTCGTGATCACCTGCTGCTGGAACGCCAGGTCCGAAACATGGCGTTGATTCTTCGCCACCCGGATCGCGCGGCCGTTCACGGCCAGGCCAAATCCCTGGAGAAGGTTCTGGGTGATCTGCAGGGAAAGGTTGGCCGACGTGGATGGGTTGAAATCGTTCTGCGGTGCGTTCTGCCTCAGGCCGAGGGTGTTGACCATCCCCAGGGTGGCGGTGGTTCCGGTCAGAAACCCCTGCTGAATTCCGAAGTTGCCGCTTTGAAACTGCGTGACCAGAAAGTTGGTTCCGGTGACAAACGACGACGTTTGAGGCGAGGTGATGTGCGAGAACTGCCAGAACCCGAACGCCACCGGGTCCAGGTTCGGAATCGCGGACCCGGCCAACTGGACATTCAGCCCGCTCAGCACTCCGCCCGTGCCGCTAACGCTCGAGGAACCGCCCGTCGACCCCAGCGAACTGGCACCCGACAGTACACCCAGGGACGCCGACGAGGGGCCCTGATTGATGTTGTTGCTCACGTTGCGGAGCAACTGGCCGGCCTGTGCCCGGTAGAGGTTGGTGTCTGAGAGGCGCGGATTGACCCGCGCGCTCTCGATATCCAGGTTGTTCTCCAGAGCCAGCGCGATGGCATCGTGGAGCGAGAGATAGATCCTGCCGGCGCGCATCAGCTTGTCGACGCGAGGCGAGTCCCCCATGCTGACGGGCGGCATCGTACGGGTGCGGTAGTTACGTGTCAAGAGATTCCCGTTCCGCTCCCCGAGATCAACACTCTGGCCGAACAAGGAAAATAGGGAAGCGAAAGCGAGAATACACAAACTTCGGAACATAAGAGCCATTGTATTAAAGCTACGCGCACAATGGACAAAAGGTTCCCAGACAGTCGTGGCGCATGCACTCGTGCGTGCCGCGTCGCCACTCTTGGCGAGGCCCTACAAACGCCGGATCCTGAGATTGCGGAACCACGTGACGTTGCCGTGGTTTTGCAGCGAGATCGGCGTTTCCGGCGCAGGCTGATCACCCAACAAACTGAACACCGCGGGCGATTTGCCCCATCGTTTTTGCAGCTTGGGTTTGATGTCGTCCGGGGCGATGCTGGCATCCACCACCTTCACGCCGTTGAGCCAGTGCTCGACATGCGTCCCCCGCACTTTCAACAAGGAATGATTCCATTCCCCCACCGGTTTCGTGGCGTCGGCGGACGGCGCGACCATGTCATACAGCGCGCCGGTCGAGTGGCTCTTTCCGGACAACGCGTCCTCGTTCGCCTTATCGTCGATCATCTGATACTCAAAGCCGATCACGTAGTCTTGTCCCTTGGACGGGCGCTTCGCTACCGGGTGGCCGAGGAACCACTCGACCTCGTCCTCGAACTGCGGCAGCTTGGGATGATCGCCGGTAAGCCAGACGGTTTTCTGGATGCGGTACTTGACGCCGGAATTCCCGGCGGGCGACATGCGCCAGTCCCACTCGAATTCGAAATCGCGGTAGTTCTCAGCCGAGAAAAGATCTTCGGTGATGCGCGCCCGGGCCTTAGTCTGGATACACCCGTCCTCAACGGTCCAGGCGTCGCCCGGAGGATTGAAAGCCCGCGGATCGCGCCAGTGGTCCAGGCTCTTGCCGTCGAACAACGACACCCATCCGCCGGGCGTCTGCGCCGGGGCCAGCGATGGCGACAGTAGAAAGACCGCGACTGCGACTGAGCGATAACTCGTCATGAAAGAAGGATACTGCATCTGAGCCAGGAGGAAACATCCCATGCAAAACAGATATACATATCTTAATGTCACCCTGTCGATTTTTTGCAATTTCTTATTGACACTTCCACCGGGTGGGGCTTACTCTGAAAGTGGGTCGGGCGTCTAACGAACGTTCGGCCAAGGCTCCTCGGCAGGCGAGGCGTCCGCACGGCAAACAGGCTACTACCCTCCGGTGTCGAAAGATGCAAAAGAGGGTGACCAGGGATTCTCGGGTTAAGGGTTTCTCTAACGTGGCTGAGGTCAGTATGATCTCTACGGCGTGTGGTGCTGAAGCTTAGGCCAGTGGGGAAACCGCCAGCCATCTTTTGATAGTCGGCCATTTCTCACTTCCAAGGGGAAATGGCTTTTTCATTTCCCTCCGAAGCTTCCGTCCGCCTCCGGGATTTCTGTATGCAGACAAACGACGACCAACCTCCGAGTACGGAGGCAAGCATCGTGAATCGCCGGTGGTGACCCGGTAGGCCATCCTACTTTCCTCACTCTCCGCCGATTCACTTCAGATTCGCGGAGGGTGAAGCAGTCCGCTCTTCCCCTTCGAGTTATAAACCCGGAGCCGTACGTGTGTTCGTGCGCCAACCGGGAAAGGAGGTGAAGAGATGACCAACAAGATTCTAACGCTGCCCGTGGACACGCTGGAAGTGCGGGACCGGCCTGTCCGCGGAATCGTGGTGAAATCCAAATGGGCACACAACCTGCTGACCTTCCTCGGCGTGTTTGGTCCGGGTTTGATCGTAATGGTGGCCGACAATGACGCCGGGGCGGTGTCCACATACAGCCAGGCGGGTGCGCAGTACGGAACCAGCCTACTGTGGTTGGTCCTCCTGCTCCTCCCGATCACGTATTTCATCCAGGAGATGGTAGTTCGGCTCGGCATAGCCACCGGAAAAGGTCATGCCGCGATGATCTATCAGAGGTTTGGCAAGTGGTGGGGCCTCTTCTCTCTTGTGGATCTGGAAATTGTCAACTTCCTCACGCTGGTGACGGAGTTCGCCTGTATCGACCTGGCCCTGACCAAGCTCGGCGTCGACCCGTGGATCGGTATCCCGGTCGTGGCCGTTGGACTCATTCTGATTGCCATCAGCGGGAGTTACCGGCGATGGGAGCGGACCGTAGTCTTCCTCTGCCTTCTCGACCTGGCATGGTTTGTCATTATCTGGAAGTTGCACCCCGCGGCGGGAGAAGTGGTCCGCGCCGCGCTGATTCCGGGTATGCCGGCCGGCGGCCTCACCACGAACCTTGTTTTCCTGGTCATCGCGACCGTGGGAACGACCATCGCGCCGTGGCAGTTGTTCTTCCAGCAGAGCTGCATCGCCGATAAGCGGCTGCGGTTCTCAGACGTGCCGTGGGCGCGGCTGGACACCTTCGTCGGAGCCTGCATCACCATCACCGTGGCCGGCTGCATGATGCTGGTCGGCAACGCATCGCGCGTTCACGGGTTCCATTTCACCGACCCGGCTCAAATGGCGGCCGATCTCGGCACCGTCGTGGGGCCGCTGGTGCGGAACGCCATCCTGCTGTTGATGATCAATGCCGCGGTGCTGGGGACGACGGCCATCTCGCTCTCCAGTTCGTGGGCCTACGGCGAAGTGCGGGGATGGCCGCACAGTCTTCAGTTGCCGTTCCGCAAGGCCAAAGGGTTCTATGTAGTCTACCTGCTGTGCGTGGCGGCCGCGGCCGGCATTGTCCTGATTCCCAGGGCGCCGTTGCAGCTCATCATCATCGGCGTGCAGGTTCTCGCCGGAGTGATGCTGCCATCCGCCATCATCTTTTTGCAACTGTTGTTGAACGATAAAGAACTGCTGGGCGAGTACGCGAACAAGCGGTGGAACAACATCATTAACTGGACCATCATTGTCTTCTTGTTCGGGCTCTCGCTGATTCTGGCGGCGCAGGTCGCCGCGCCAAGTTTATTTCCAGGAGAAAGACCATGACGAACACCATTCGAACCGAAGATTTCCTTCGCCACGGATACGACGAAGCGACGAACCGGTATTTCGTCGTCCACCCGCTCGATGACCGGCCCGAGGAGAAGGTGAACACCGACACCTTGGGCGCGATGCCCATGACGGCCAGCGTCAAGTGGTCGCTCGTGAGCCTACGGGCCTATTTGATTCTGATGTTTGTGCTCGTTGTCTTTCACGTCCTGCAAATGGGCGGACTGTTCGGCGGGACTCGATAAGATGCCTCACTACAAAGGACCGTTAAGATAGGCGCCCACCCCGAGCGGAGGGCGCCTTACCCGGAAAGGATAGTCCGATGCTCATTCTTCGCTTTTTAATCGTCAGCTCCTTCCTGGCAGCTCTCTGCTTCGCGCAGGAGGACTCCGGGAACACCGCAACCGGCCGGACCTGGGACATTCACTTTCAAGCCACTTCCATCGGCCAGCAGCATGGGTCGTTTTCGTCGTTGTACGAGGGGACCAACAGCCTTCCGCCGGTAGCGGAACATCGGGTCTCGCTCACCGCCACAATCTTCCTCACGTTCCACGTGGGGTCGCGGTGGGAATTCGTCGTTAACCCCGAAGTCGCCGGAGGCCGCGGATTCGGCCTAGTCACCGGGATCGCCGGCTTCACGAACGGCGAGATCCCGCGCGTGTCTTCGGCGACTCCGACGCTGTATCCCGCGCGGGCTTACCTCCGCTACACCGTCCCGTTCGGGGGCAAGGGCGGGGAAGCCGCCGAGGGCCTGAGCGTCACTGCCGGCAAGTTCGCCATGACCGACTTTTTCGATAACAACACCTACAGCCACGATCCGCGCAGCCAGTTCATGAACTGGGCGCTGATGTCCAACGGCGCTTGGGATTATCCGGCGGACACGCGCGGCTACACCGTAGGCAGTGTGCAGGAGATCACGATGCACAACTGGTCTGTGCGGTCGGCCGTCGTGATGGAGCCGACCGAGGCGAACGGCCCGACATTCGACACCCGCATTGGCCGCAATCGCGGGACCGTGTTGGAGTACGAGCGCTGGCACACCGTTCGACATCATCGTGGCGCGGTGCGCGGGCTGGCGTTCGACAACCTCGAGCATGCCGGCAGCTATCGCGGGGCGATGCGCGGAGCCGGCCAGCTTCCGGATCTCGCCTCCACGCGGCGAAACGGCGCCAGCAAGTACGGCTTCGGCGTGAACGTCGAACAGTCCTTGTCCGAGGACGCCGGTCTGTTCGGCCGCTACGGGTGGAGCGACGGCAAGACGGAAACGTGGGCGTTCACCGAGATCGACCGGTCGCTGAGCGGCGGCTTTTCCATTCACGGCCGCCGCTGGGGCCGCTCGCATGACACCATTGGCGTCGCGGCCGCGCGCAATTATCTTTCCGGCGATCACCGCGCCTTCCTGGCGGCCGGCGGTCTGGGATTCATCATCGGCGACGGCCGCCTGAACTACCGGCCCGAGCAAATCGTCGAAGCGTACTATGCTTTCCGCGTGACCTCGGCGTGGACCGTGACCGGTGATTTCCAGCGCATCGCCGATCCGGCTTACAACCACGATCGCGGCCCGGTGTCGGTGGGCACGATACGGCTCCACTGGGAGCGCTAGCCAGCGCGCCGCCGGATCGTTTTGCATCCTGCCGAAGATGTGTCCCTTGATGTCCTTGCAGTACGCCAGCCATCCGACACCCGGGACCGCCATCTTCGGCAGGGCGATCTGTCCGCCGTTCTTGGGACCGTCTAGACACTGGCATCCGGGTCCGCCACGCTTCCACCCGAAGACGTTTTCGTAAAACGCAATAGCGCGCGCGGGATCCTCCGCGGGTATCTCAAAAGGAATTGGTCTAGGCAGGTCTAGGCATTGGCATCCTTTCGTAGATCACCCATGCGCTGCGTGAGAAAACCGATGATCGCGCCCATCACAAACCCGGGCAGCATCACTGGAGAGAGAAGCAGCAAGAGCAGGCTGAAAAACATCATGCATTTCATCTTCAGATTGTTTTCTCCTGATAGAGCCTCTTACAGTGTCGGGTGTTCGCCTGTTTCTGGGTAGTGTCAATGCAGGGTTTCGCTACATTCGATGTTGTTAGAGCCGCAACCAAAAAAGAATGAGCCGCACCACGAAATACGCGAGCAGCAGCAACAGCAGGACCTAGTTGCGCCCCGCGACATCCGGCGTGCTCGCGCGCGCCGCTATTGCAACTAAAGGCGCGAGCCGCTGGTCCAGCAAAACGTCCTCGAGAACCCGGCCGAGCGCGAATACATCCGACGGCACACCGCCCCCGTCCGCCGGCGCCGGCCCTCCACGCTTCAATCGCCGCGCCGATTCATTCTGCTTGAGAGCGAAGTGATCGACGCACCCGCGCAGGTAGCTCCGCAAACTGCCTTTCATTGGATCCAATTTCGCCAGCACATCCCGCTCCAGCAGAGCGGCGAAAGTTGGATCGCTTCCAGCGGATGCGGGCATACTTGTAGACCGGCTTCCATTACCGTTCGATTACTGGCGACAGAGCCTCGCGCGCGATCTCGCTGTCGCCGCCGTCGGCCCGCAGAATCGACCAGCGCGTCTCCGGAAACGCGGCGGAACGTCCCCAATGCTGGTATCGCGGTCATAGGGCATCCACGCAATCATCGCCAGAAATACCCGTGCCGCGCGTGCACACGCGTCTCCGGGATCCCTAGCTTCACTTGAATCGCATGCCACTTCCCCACCAGGTGGTTCCCCGACGGATGGTAACCGATGATGTACTGGCTCCTCATCATCCGTCCGATGTTCACCGCCGCCTGATTCATTTCGGATTCGTTCCGGACCACCAGATGCATGCCGCCGTTCCGCTGCGACGTGTCATTCAGAAAGGCCCGCCCGCGGGACTCTTCCTGTAGCTCGATGGCCTTCTTGGCGGCAGGATCTTCTAGTATGGCGATCGAGTGGATCTCGACGTCGGCTTCCGACGCGGCGCTCATCAGCTCTCCCTTCGAGTACCGGCTGTGATTGTCCACGCCGTCGGATATCACCAGGAGCGCCTTCCTCGGGTTCCGGGCGGTCTGCATTTTCGCCAGCGCCAGGTAGATGGTGTCCACCAGGGCTGTGTTTCCTCCCGCCTCCGCGAACATCACGCTGCCGGTGACCGAGCCGAAATCGCTGGTGAAACCGGTCAGAATCGACGGCCGGTCCGACACGCTCATCAGCATCGCTTCGTCTTTCGGCTCGAAATAGCGGAACAGCGCGTGCAGAGCGGCTTTGGCCTGCGACAGCTTGTATTTCATGCTGCCGCTGATGTCGAAGATGACTCCCACCGAGCAGGGAACATTCTCCTGACTGAACGAGACGATATTCTGTTCCAGGTTCCCGTCCAGCACGGTGAAGGATTCCGCGGTCAGTCCCATTATGGGAGAACCGCGCCGGTCCGTTACGGTTACCGGCACCAGTATCAGCCGCGTATCGGTCCGGAACGTCGGTGGGCCCAATCCCTCCCGGGCGCCGGCCGAACTCCCCAGCATCAGCAGCGATAAGGCTGCTAGGACTCTCAGTCGTGGAGTCACATTAGCCTCCGTCGGCGTGGACGGTACACTTTAAGACAATCACATCATACGCTAATGTGTGTTACATAGGTAATGATACTCAGGGTATGATCGTAATAGGTCAGCGTAATCACTCCCCTGTTAAGGAAAACCATTGAACGAAACAAGAAACATCATCCAGCAACTCGAGCATCAACGGAATGCGATTGATCGCGCCATCTCCGCGTTGCGCGAAGTCGATGGGTCGTCCTCCCCGGCGCAGCCCGCATCGGCTCTGGTCTCCCATGAAAGTAAAGGGCGGCAGAAAGGCGGCATCAGCGCCGAAGGCCGCGCTCGCATATCCGCGGCTACCAAAGCACGCTGGGCCGCGAAGAAGGCCGCCGAGGCGACTGCGCAGGCGCCCGCCGGGAAACCCGCGAAGCGCAAGAAGCGCCGCTTGAGTCCGGAAGGACGCGCGCGGATCGCCGAAGCTACCAGAAAGCGTTGGGCCGACAAGAGGGCTGCGGATGCCGCCGCTCAGGCGCCGAAAGCCCGGAAGAAGGCGGCCAAGAAGGCCGCGGCTCAGAGCGAGGCCTAAGACCACAGCTCGACGTAGCGCACGCACTCGCGCGTGCGCTACGCCATTCCTCAGGAATGGCCGAGGACCGCGTGGGGCCGGTAGGGTTCGGCCAGAGCCGCAATTTCGGCGTCATCCAACTTCAATTCCTGGGCCGCCACGGCGTCTTCGAGATGCTTCGCCTTACTGGCGCCCACGATGGGAGACGTAACTCCAGGCTGGTGAAGAACCCAGGCCAGCGCGATCTGCGCGTTTGACACGCCCCTCTTTTGGGCGATTTCCGTGACCCGGTCCACCACCGCGAAATCCGAGTCCTGATAGTACAGCTTCTGAGCGTATTCGTCGGTCTTCGCGCGGAGCGTATCGCCGAAATCCGTCCGGCTTCGGTTCCCGGCCAGGAAGCCGCGCGCCAGGGGGCTCCACGGGATCAGTCCGACCCCCTGGGCCCGGCAGAGCGGCATCATCTCGCGCTCCTCTTCCCGGTATATCAGGTTGTAATGATTCTGCATCGTCACGAAGCGCGCCCAGCCGTTTTCCTTGGCGACCTGCTGCATCGCGGCAAATTGCCACGCGAACATCGACGAGGCGCCGATGTACAACGCTTTCCCGGCCCGCACGATGTCGTTCAGCGCCGACATCGTCTCCTCGATCGGTGTCTCGTAGTCGAAGCGATGAATCTGATACACGTCGACGTAGTCCGTTCCCAGGCGGCGCAGGCTGTCGTCGATGGCGTGATGGATGTGCTTGCGGGCCAGTCCGCGATGGTTCGGATCGTCGCTCATCGCATGGAAGACCTTCGTCGCGATCACCACGCGGTCGCGCGCGGCAAAATCCTTCAGCGCGCGCCCCAGTATTTCTTCGCTGCAGCCCAGCGAGTACATATCCGCCGTGTCGAAAAAGTTGATCCCCAACTCGAGTGCGCGGCTAATAAAAGGACGGCCCTCCGCCTCCTCCAGTACCCACTCGCGCCACTTCTTGCTGCCGTAAGTCATAACGCCGAGGCAGATCCTCGACACCTTCACGCCCGCCGAACCCAGATTGACGTACTCCATCAGCTCTCCTTGATTTCGAACACTACTCGTGCACTCCCGAGATGAATCTCATCGCCGGAACTCAGTTGCGCGCCGCCCGCCGCGCCTCTCGGAACATCGATCCTGCGCCCTCCGCGGAAGATCACCGTGCCGCGCTGGCTGTGCGTGTCGTACAGCCGGTACGCGCCGCTGTCGTAGCGGATGTAGGCGTGCTCGCGGGACACGGTGGTTTCGGTTTCGGCGAAAGCAAGATCGTTGCGGCGGCGCAGCCCTTCCTTCCCGACAACCTCCGCGAGCCGCCCGAGATAGAACCGGTCCGCCGCGATTTCGCATTCGCCCGGAGCCGCATCGCCCACGGTCACGCGGAGCTTGGCGCATGGGCGCACCGCGGGATCGGGCGAGGGTGTGACCGATCCCTTGCGCGTCGAACATTTGACCTGAAACGGCCGTCCGGACCAAGCCAGCGCCGGGTCGTCGACGACCTCAAAGGTCGCCTGAAATCCGCGGGGCAAGGCACACGCGGCCTCGGCCAGAAGTTCCCGGATATCGGCGGCGATCCCTTCTTCTCCGGCGAACGCGGCCCGGCAGACTTCGCGTTCGCGCTCGTCCTGCGCCGCGATCCGAATATCGACGTTGTTAAACGGGAACACACTCTTGCCCCCGCCAAGCGGCTGAATCCCGCTCCGGATCTCCTCGAGAATTTCGCGGCGAACCTCCAGCAGTTCCTTCGCGTGCTGGCCCGAAAACTTCGTCGTCCAACTCTTGACCTTCGCCGCCATCCAACGATCGAGCTGCTCCAGTGGTCTCATAGGATCCCCAACTTGTGCGCGGCGGCTACGATCTCGCCGGCGATGGGCGCGGCCGCCGTTCCGCCGTATTGCCCATTCTCCACCAATACGGCGAAGGCGATCTGCTTACCCGGCTTCGCGCCGTAGGGAGCGAAGCCGATGAACCACGCGTGCGACGCGCCCTTTCCCAATTCCGCGGTGCCCGTCTTCCCCGCGATCGGAATCGGCGAGCCGCTGAGCACGCGCCCCGTACCGGACGTCACCACGCCGCGCATATCCGCGGCAAGCTGTTTCGCCAGGGATTCCGGCAGCACTTCCAGCGGCGCGCGAACGCGCGGGTTCGTTTCGTCGATCACCCACCGGCCCTGCGGCGCGTTGCCATTGTTGGCGACGGTCGCCGCAACGCGCGCCATCTGGAACGGAGTGACCACCACTTGTCCCTGCCCGTAGGATGCCTGCGGCAAAAACTGGCGCAGCTTCTCGGGAGTGTTGGGCGACGCCACCGAAATCCCCAGCTTCGAGGCCGTGTCGAACAGCATCGGCGCTCCCACGCTGTCCGTGCCCAACTGCGCGAAGAACGCGTTGCAGGAAACCACGATGCCCTTCTGTAAATCCACCGACCCGTGCGGAGAAGTGTCCTTCACGTCGTCCCGGATCGCGCGCTTCCCGACGACATTGCCGATCCGCCCGTCGGGCAGCCGGATGCATTCGTAGCGCTTCTGGGCGAGCGCGGGGTCCTTTCGCAATGCCGCCATGGCCGTCACGATTTTGAACGACGAGCCCGGCGGATACATGCCGAAGCGCGCGCGATCGAGCAGGTCGTCGCTGGGCAGCGGAACCGAAGCGTTGGTCTTGAGCGTCGCGAACTGGCCTTCGGACGGCCACGGATAGCTGACCGAGGCCAGCAGGTCTCCGGTCGCCGGATCCATCACCACCAGCGCCCCTTTCGTTTTGCCCAGCTTCAAAAGATGCTGTTGCAGAATCTCGGAGGCGCGCAATTGCAACCCGGCGTCGATGGACATGCGCACGTCCTTGGGCCGCTCCAGCAGTTCCTTGACGGCCGGGTTGTCCGGTTCATAGCGGTGCCGCAGCAGAGGAATCAGCGCGCGGTAATCGCGCTTGATGCGGCCTTCTTCCACTTCGACCACGTCGTCGTATCCTTGCAGCCGCACGCGCGACGCCTTCTCCTGAAATGCCGTATTCGTCGCCCCTTGTTTGAGGCGCGAGCGGGCGTCGCCGAGCAGATAAAACAGCGGCGCGCCCAGCGGGTACAGCCGCTTGTCGAGCTTTGACGCCGTCTGATCCAGGTTGACCCCCAGCGCCGCGTACTCCGCGCGGTGACGCTCGATGGTCGGCCAGTCGTTCGCCGCCAGCGGCAATCCGTTGCGGTCGTAAATTGCGCCTTTCGGCAGGTCGCGCGCAATGGCGAGCAGTCGCGGGTTGTACTGGTAGCGGCGCGTACCGTCGGCCTGCGTGGTCAGAGCGCCGCGCACCAGGATCTGATCGGCGCGCGCAATCTGCACCCAAGCGAAGCGGCCGATCACCACCAGCAACAGCGCCGCGAGCCCAGCCGTCAGCCGTCTGCCGCCGGCACCGAAGTTCTCGTATTGATCGCGTTTCTTACCCGCCGCCGATACCGCCAGAATAATGCCGACCAGAGCGAAATTCGCGACCATCGAAGTCCGGCCGTAACTGAGGAACGGCGATACAACGCCGGACAGCGGGATCAGCCCCACCAAGCCGCCGGTGATCAACAGGATCTGATACGCGTTGATCAGACTCAGCCCGATGACCAGGAAGAAGGAATAAATGCCGGGCGCATTCCTGGCGATCCTGAGTCCACGGTACATGAGGATCGCGTACAAAACATACACGGCGAGGATGCCCAGGAACCCCAACTGCTCGCCCAGTGCCGAGACCACAAGATCCGTGTGCGCCGCGGGAACCAGTTGCGAGTCGCCCAGCCCGAGTCCGGTGCCCGTCACGGCGCCGGTGGACAGCGACCATAAGGAAGCGGCCACCTGGTCACCGCCGCGAACCTTGTTGTCCCACGGAGACAGCCACATCGAAACGCGATCGCCCACCGTGTGCGGATAGCCCATGGCGTACCCGCCGGCGAATCCCAGAAAGATCACGAACAGGCCCGCCGCGGCCAGCAGCACCTTGTTTCGCGCGATGCTGTACATGGTCAGAAACAGGCATCCGATAATCAGCGCGGGCCCCAGGTCGCTCAGCCAGAAGAAAAGCGCGAGCGACAGCAGCACGCCCAGCATCACCGGCAGCACGTAGTCCAGACGCGGCAAATTGATGCGCCGCGCCCACTCAGGCAACAGGCTCCGGTCCTGTTTCAACTGCCTCAGCGCGTCCCAGTTCTGCGCGAAATAGCCCGCCAGGAACAGCACGATCAGAATCCGGATCAGTTCCACCGGCTGGAAGAAAAACAGGTTTACTTTGGCGTCGCTGGTTCCCGGACCGCTGCCGAACAGGCCGAGCCCAACCGCCAGCAGCAGGCTCAGCGCCAGCGGGACATAGCTCAGGCGGCTGAATTGCCGCTCGTAGTCTGGCAGGCTGAAGAGCGCGATGGCGAAGCATCCCGCGACCACCCCCTGCGCGAAGTCACGGAACAGCAGCGTGTCGCGCAGCGGATCCCGCAGGCTGATCATGAGCATCAGCCCGATGCCGGACAGCGTCAGAACAAGCGGGAGCAGCCAGTTGTCGCCGGTAAACGCACGCCATCGCCAGAACACGTGCACCGCGAGGAACGCGCCGAAGAATAACGCGGACCAGAGAATCGCCTGATTCCGAAATGCGCCGGCATCACGGACCCGCAGGTGCGGCTTCAGCGTGGCGAATTCTGCCGGCGTCAGCAGACGGATGGAGACCTCTTTCGGGCGGTCGTGGCCAAACAGGCGAGCCCACCGGCTCGCCAGCCGTCCGCGATTCTCTTCTTCGTCCTCGTCCCGCTGGTCGCGCCGCGCGCGCGCTTCCTCCATTCGCCGGCCGAGGTCGGTCAGGCTCTGCATTCTCGCGATCTCCGGTTCCGCGACGCGCATGCGCGCGATCGCGCCGGTATTGCTGAATCGTTCGCCGTGGCGCACGCGATCGTAGATGCGGTTGGCGGCGAAGCTCTGGTCCGCGCCGGACGGAAGCGCACCGAGGTACGGAATCAATTGCTGGGGGCCCGTCAGACGATTCAGATCGACGGTTTCTTCGGCGGCCGCCCCGGTCTTCGCCGAGTACACCAGGTACAACCCCGTGCCCACCAGAATGGCGCTGGCGAGCAACAGCGCGAGTTCCGCATTGCGCGATGCGGACCGCGCCGCTTGCCGCGCCGTCTGCCGCTTCTCCCCTCTCGCCGCGAGCTCCTCGCGAGTGATCTTCATTGCGCGCCCACCCCCGCCTGGAGCTCCAAGAGACGCAGCTCCACGCGCTTCTGACCCTGGATGACGATCATCTGATTGCGAAGCGAATCTCCGAACATCCCGGTCTTCGTATAGAGCTCCCCGGCGTGAACGTAATCCTGCTGCGCCTTGTCGAGGTAATCGCGCTCCTGCGCCGGAAGCTGGGTGAAACTCCGGGACTCGCGCCAGATACGCTCCGCCCTGCGCCGGTAGCCGTCCGCCAGTTGACTCGTCTCGCGCTTTCCCATGGGATGCCCGTACTCGTCCGCTCTCTTCAAAGCTTCTTCCGCCTTCTCGACATCGTTGAGGTCGTAAACGTAAAGACGAGCCAGGCCGAGATAAGGATCCGGCGAGCGTTTCAGCAATTGCGCGGCTTCGTCGAACTTCATGACAGCCGCATTCAGCCACTTCTGCCGCGTCGCGTTATGGAAGCGGCCGGCGTTGATACGGTCCAGGTGCCCCTCGCAGATCCGTAATTTTCCTCGAATGTGTTTGTCTTCCGGATCGAGTTCCAGCGCCTTCGAAAGCTGATCCCGCGCTTTGGCCCATTGTGCCTCGTGCACCGACGGAGCGTCGTTGTCGCGGTACTCGGTGATCGCCTGATCCGCCGCGGACACCAGGCCGTTCTTGAGAGCGCCCTTCGCGCCCCATAGCAGAAACGGCATGTGAACGCTGTTGGCAAGCTTCTGGTAGCGGTTCCAGCCCTCCTCCGGATTCGCAATCCTTTCCGCCTGCAGGTCGGTCTTGAGCTTGCTGGCTTCTCCGGAAAAATGAACCTGCAGATACAGGAAGATAAATCCGGCGAGAGCCGCAATAGCAGCGGCGGCCAAGCATCCCATCGTGACCCGGCTTCGCGATTCCGGCGTCAGTCGAACTGGCTTGGATTCCGGCAGCGGCGTCGTCGTGCGGATGGTGCGGTCGGCGTCCGCGGGCTGCTCGGCCCAGGGAACCGTCGTTCGCGCCGTCGCCTCGGGGTCGGGAATCTCGGCCTCCACTGGCTCGCCATTCCGGAACCGGATCAGGTCGGCCTTGGCCTCCATCGCGCTTTGATACCGGCACTGCGGATTGCGGTGCAGCATCTTGCCGAGAACCCGGCTCAAAGGCTCAGGACACGATTCCGGGAGCGGGTCGGGAGGATCGCCGGATCGAATGCGCCGCTCCATCTTCTCTCTGGAAGTAGCGTCGAACGGCAGCCGGCCCGAGATCATCTGGTACAGAAGCACGCCGACCGACCATAAATCGGAGTGGCTGTCGATGTGTTGCGTATCCAGCCGCTCGGGCGAACAGTACGCAGTGCTGGCGAACAGGTTCGTTGTGAACCCCCGCGTCTCGGCCAGCGCTTTTGCGATCCCGAAATCGAGGACCATCACGAAATTCTGCGAATTGATCCGGATGTTCTTCGGTTTGAGGTCGCCGTGCACCACGCCCGAGAACTGGCGTCCTCCGATCTCCGCGCTGAACGCGCGCAGGTTCTCGAGCAGGTCGCAAAGCTCCGTCGCGATATGCACGCCGAAGCCCGGCTGGAGCGGGCCGCGGTCGATCAACGCCGAGAGATCCTCGCCCTCGACGTACTCCATCTCGATATAAAGATCGGTACCGAGGTTGCCGTATCGATTCACCGGAACCACGCGCTTGTCCACCGCCGCCAGGCGCTTCTCCAACTCCGCGCCGACGCGCTCGGCATCCAGGATGTCCTGGTCGCTCGCATCCACCATCTGCACAATCTTGAGGGCGACCTGCCGGCCGGTGTCCGTATCGCGCGCGAGATACACGAAGCCCATCGCGCCGCGCCCGATCAGACGGACGATTTCGTACTGTCCGTACCGGTCGCCCGCGTTCATCGGCTGGCTCCCGCCGGAGCGAGTTTCCGGAGCTTGGGCGCCGTCACCAGCTTGCCACCGGAGAGGAATGTGTTCTGCTTCGCCACTTCCTCCATGCCTTGGACCAGCCACACGGCCTCCGCGCCGTTTTCGTAAAAGGTATTCTCTGCAACGCGCGGCGGGACGCGCGAACGGAGGATCAGCCCGGGATTGCCGGACACCTGATTCCGCTCGATGGCCGGCGTCGCCGATTCGCCCACCACGATCCCCGGCCCGGCGTTGTTGTGAATGGAACAGCCGATGACAGCCCCGCGCGCGTTGCCGGAAAACTCAATCCCCGCGCCGCGGCTGTCCGAGATCTCGTTGCGGTCCAGGAGAATGTCGCTCGAGTGAAGGTGAACGC
Organism: Acidobacteriota bacterium; assembly: GCA_025353165.1. Taxonomy (GTDB): domain Bacteria; phylum Acidobacteriota; class Terriglobia; order Bryobacterales; family Bryobacteraceae; genus TMP-7. The sequence goes on from JANXRE010000017.1 coordinate 46,560, forward strand.
CGCCTTCGCGGATGCGGAAGCCCTCGACGCGGCCGCTGTGGATGCCGTCGGCCGTCACGGAGCCCAAAATCACGGCTTCGTACGGAGGCCGGGCAATCAACTGCACTCCCTCCTTGAGCTGCACCGGTCCGGTGTAGGCGCCGGCCGTGACTTCAATGGTCGAACCCGGTTTCGCTTTTGCGATTGCTTCCGAAAGCGATGTGGGCGGCCCGATCACGATCGTCGTCGCGGCCGGCTCAAAGGGGAATCCGGCCATCCATGCGAAGTATCCCGACACAGCGAGCGCGCCGGCGACGATACCGGCCGCGAGCCAGGCGGCCGGCGCCATGTACCAGGGACGGGGCGGCGCCGCTGGGGTCAGTCGCCCGGTGTCTTCGTCCGTGGCGGGCTGCCCACGCGCAAAGCGTTCGCCCACGATCAGGATGGCTGAGATGTTGTCTTTTCCGTTCCCGTTGGCGGCCGAGATCAGTTCTTCCACGGCGCGCCGGCGGTCCGCCGCGTTTCGTTCCACGATGCGCAGAATCTCGGGCGAAGGAATCGCGTCGCTAAGCCCGTCGCTGCACAGCAGCAACGCGGTGTCGGGATCGAACGGCGTCTCCGCGATCTCGATGAATTCGGGATCCTCCGGAGTTCGCTCCATCGATCCGACGTCGCGGAAGACTTCGTTGCGGCGCGGGTGCCGCATGGCCTCTTCCTCGGTCAGTTCGCCGCTGTCCTCGCGCTCGCCCACCGGCGAATGATCGTGGGTGATCTTCCGGATCGCGCCACGCCGGATTTTGTACAGCCGCGAATCGCCGACGTGGCCGATGACCACGCGATGCCCGTCGATCACCGCGACGGTAAGCACGCACGCCATCCCGTGCCACTCGGGTTTCCGCGCCGCGGCCTCCAGGATCCCGTTGTTTGCCAGGGCGATGGCTTCGCGGATGCGCTGCTCCACCGTGCCGGTCTGCCTCTCCAGCCGCAGCCGGATCCGCTCCACCGCGATCTCCGCGGCGTGCTCGCCCGCCTCGTGGCCTCCCATGCCATCGACCACCAGGTAGATGCCGCGCGAATCGTCGCAATGCACCCGATCCTCGTTGTTGGGGCGCACCGGACCCTGATCGCTCAAAGCCGCGGAGAGAAACCTCGGAGTGGCGGACGTCATCCGTTCAGCTCTTCTTCCAAGCAGACCAGACCGCGCAGAGCGTGAACGCCAGCAATAACGCCAGTAAGACGAGCCGTGCCGTATGCAGCCAGGCCATGTCTATTTGACCGCCCTGAATTCCAGAAAGACAACTCCCGCCAGGCCGATGCGTGCCTTCGGCGGAAGCGCCGCCTCGATGTTTTTATCGACGTCCTGGCCGTCCGCCTGCTCGATGCTGGCCGGCACGCGCTTTCCATTCACCGTGGTTCCGAGCGTGCTCAAATCCTGGATGTAGAATTGGCCGTTCTTCGGATCGCGTCGGATTTGCATGTGCTCGCGGGACACGTCCTTTTTCGTTTTCAGCTTGAGGTCCACCCAGCGATCGGCCGCGCCGCGCCCGATCTTGATCAGGTCCTTGGTCATCTGGAAGGTGTGCGGTCCAGCGTCGTCCTCGTACTCGATGCTCGCATGAACGATGCCTGAGGCGTGGCCGGTGTCAACATTGCCGCTGCGCATCGTGGCGGTGGTTGTGCTTTCGCCGTCGCTCCGGCGCTTAGTCACCCGCTCCGTCAAGGTGCCGGCGCGGTCGTCGGATCCGCTCTGAACGGGAAACGTGGAGTGAATCACCAGCGGCGCCTCGCGGGCGTCGTCCTCGGTGTTCTCGTGGAACTGGACGGACCAATCGCCCAGGGTTTCATACCGTTTCCCGCGCCGCTTGGCGGCCATCAGCGGGATCTTGAGCCGCGGTTCACCGGCTTTGTTTAATTCCGTCAGCCGCTCGTTCAGCGCGCGCACCGCCTCGTCCCGCGTACGCGGCTCCAGCGGGCGGAGTCGCTCCAGGTCGTCGATATACAAATAGATATCGAACGCGCTCGGCACGAGGTTGCTGTAGAAACTGGGACAGGTCCCCTCCTCCATCTCTTCGAGGATGAGGTGGATGATCTCTTCTGGGGTGACTTGCACCCCCTGCTGGTCGGGCATAAGGTTCTACCCTAATCTTCTCACTGGTTCCGGGTCAGGCACAGTCGAGAATATGTAACTGGAGACTAAGGCTCGAGTGATGTGGAAGCTCCACGCCGGCGATCCCGGCGATTATGCCTATTCGGCCGATATTGCACCGGAGTTCTCCCGTGCGGTGAATCAGTTGGTCGCGGGCGATCATGGGATGGATATCGTGCAGGTGTTTGTTCCTAGGTGAGGGTAGCGACTTACCAGCGGAAATACGTTGCAGCCACGGCGAAGGTATCGCGAAGCGCGCATTATGGGGAAGCCGCCGCGATTTACCCGGCGGAGGGCGATGAGTTGAGGCTGGCGCACACGGTCCGGCATGTGGGCGACATCCTGCGGGAGGCGGGACGCCCGGAACCGGCCGAGCCCTGCTATCGCGAAGCCCTGGCCATCTACCGCCGCAACGAACGAACCCCGCCGCTTGATTTGGCGAACGCCATCTGGGGATTCACCCGCCTCAAGGGCCGGTCAGCGGAAGCGAAGGCGCTCTGGCAGGAGGCGCGGGATCTATACGCGGCTGTCGGGGTGGAGGCGGGTGTCGCGGAAAGCTCGGGACGGCTGGTGGAGTAGTTCGCCGTTCTTCGCGGCCTGGATCATATGATCGGCGGCGCGGTAGGCCAACGCCTGGATGGTAGCGGTGGGCTGCTGCCGGGCCGAGGTCACGAAGTTGCTGCCGTCCACGATGAAGAGATTCGAAACGTCGTGCGCGCGGCTATGCGCGTTCACCACCGATCGCGCCGGGTCGTTGCCCATCCTGCAGGTGCCCATCAGGTGCCGGCTGGAGCTGAAGGCGTCCACTGGCTGTGTCCAGATCTTCTTCGCGCCGGCGGCCTCGAAAATCTCGATCTGTTTTTTCCGCAGCCACTCCATATTGGCGATGTCGTCAGCATGGTTGGAGAACGTGATGCGCGTCGCGGGAAGTCCCCACGCGTCCTTCCAATCGGGGTCGAGCGTGACGGAGTTTCGCTCCATCGGTAGAGAGGTCGCGTGCGAGAGCAGCGACATGGTGTGGGTGAAGTACTCACCGATCATCCTCTTATACTCAGCACCCCACCTCGGCGCATCCGAGGGCATGCCGTTGAGCGCGAACCCCGCGGGGTAGTAGTCGAAGCGCGCGTCGATTCCGCCTCCGCCATAGAAGCCACGCTTCGGATCGGAGCGGTAATAGTCGTGTATGAGGCGCGTGACCTGGATGCCTTTGTACTCGTTCAGCGGGTGCTCGAAAAGGGCGCTCGACAACGAACCGTTGTCCCACATCAGGTTCCGGCCGACGAGTCCGCTCGAGTTTGCGAGGCCGTCTGGGAATCGCGAGGAGGCGGACATCAGGAGCAGGCGCGCGCTTTCCACGCCGTTCGCGCACAGTACGACGACCTTGGCGCGTTGGAAGACCTCTTTGCGTTTCGCGTCGAAGTAAATCGCGCCGGTGGCCCGGCCGCCTGCGTCCGTCTCGATTCTCCGGACGTAGGAGTCCGGGCGGATTTCGCAGCGCCCCGTCTTCTCCGCCACCGGTATCACGCTGACCAGCGTGCTCGATTTCGATTTCATCTCGCAGCCGAAAGATTCGCAGAAGCCGCAGTGGACGCACGCGCCGCGACCGCGGTAAGGCTGCGAGAGGATCGCGACCGGGGCGGGGAAGGGGTGCAGTCCCAGTTTCTTGCAGGCCTTGTCGAAGATCACACCCGACGATTTCACCGGCATCGGCGGAAGCGGATAGGGTTTCGAACGCGGCGCTTCGAACGGGTTCGCCCCGGCAAGTCCGGAAATGCCGAGGTCGTATTCGGCCTTGGTGTAGTACGGCTCGAGGTCCGCATAGGAAATCGGCCAATCGGCGAAACTCGTACCCGGGACATCTCCGAACAGGCTGCGCTCGTGAAAGTCGGACTCATGAAAACGCCAGTAGTTTCCGGTGAAATGGACGCTGCCTCCGCCGACCTGCCTTCCATATTCGATCGCCTTGAGCATCTTCGCGGGTTCGGCGTCCGTTTTGCGATAGGTCAGGGGCTGCGTTTGGATGTCGTTGGTCAGGCCGGGCTGGAAGGTGTACTTGATCTCGTCGTGCGAGTAGTCGGTCTCGCGCAGGTACGGACCCTGCTCGAGCACGACCACCTGGAAGCCGGCCGTCGAGAGCTCCTTGGCCATGACCCCGCCCGCCGCTCCCGCGCCAATGACGAGGAAATCGACCGGGTCGGAAAATCGGAAAGTCGGACCGGTCACTCCTCGCCGCCCGGGAGCGCGTCGTAGTATCCGAACGGTGGTTCGAACGCCATTCGGTCGTCGAACTGGATGTGCTTCCAGCCGACCTTGTTGCGATTGCCGCCGTAGCTCGGGTTGCCGAGAAAACCCATCAGCGTGTGAGTGCGGATCAGTTCGAAGAACTCGGTCTTCTCGATGGAGTGGAGCAACTCGATTTGTCTCTCGTGGGACAGCGAGGCGAAACTTTCCGACTGAGGGAACATTTCCAGACGCTGCCGGTTTATCTCCGCCATTCCCTTCCTGTACGCTTCCCGCTTGACGGACTCGAAGGTCGCGAGGGCGCGGTCGATGAAGAAGATTACCCCGGCCTCGGTCGCGCCCGGACCGTCGCCCGACGGGATGATCTGCGCGGCGATCGCAGCCACGTCTCGCGCCGTTAAGGGGTCCAGCGTTTCCAAGCGGGTCTCGCCGTTGGCCGTCACCGCGTCATGCGCGTGCTGCTGCGCAGCGGCGATCTCCTGCCACGCCACCAACCCGAGCGAGCCCAGTACCCAGTCGCGGCGCGAGTGCATTCGTCTAGACTTCGAGCTTCCAGGGCGCGCGATAATGATATTTCAGATGAGGCCGGATCTCTTCCTGGGCCACGGTCCAGTTCGCCTCATCCCAATCGAGACGGGTCTTGAAGCGCATCGAGAGGTTGGCCAGGATGCAGGCCGTCGAGGAGCGGACGCAGGTCTCGATGTCGCTGGTCGGGCGCTGGCGGCTCTTGATGCAGGCGATAAAGTTTTTCCAGTGGGGCACGTTCATCGAGCCCATCTCCAGGCTCTTCTCGTACGCGGCCGCGGCGACCTTGGACTTCTCGTTCGGGACGACCCAGCAGCCGCCGCGATTGAATACCATCGTCGCTTCCGTGCCATGCACCGATGTTCCGTAATCCTGCCCGAACATCGGCATGGTGTTCGCGGTGCGGCTCTCATAGCTGGCCAGGAATTTCGGGTAGACAAAGGTGGCCAACATCGTGTCCGGTGTTTCAACGTTGTCGGTTACATAGAACTTTCCGCCGAGCGTAGAGATGGTGGTGGGCATCACTTCGTTGAAGCACTGGTGTAACGGGTCGATCAAGTGAACGCCCCAGTCCGTCATCGCGCCTCCGGCGTAGTCCCAGAAGTAGCGGAACGTGGAGAAGTGCGTGGGAGAGATGCCCCAGCGGTTTGCGTTGAACGCGACGCGCCGAGCGGGGCCCAGCCACATATCCCAATCGAGGCCTGCCGGCGGATCGGTGTCCGGAGGGTTGCCCCATTGCTCCTTGGGAGTGTTGCCGGCCTGCCAAGCGTGGCAGAAGGTGATCTCGCCGAGCACGCCACTCGCGACGATCTCCTTCGCCTTCTGGAAATATCCGCCGGAGCGCTGCATGGTGCCGGCCTGGACGACTCGATCGTACTTGCGCGCGGCCTCCACCATCTTCGGACCCTCGTCCACATAGACGCACACGGGCTTCTCGACGTAGACGTCCTTGCCTGCCTTGCAGGCTTCGACCGCCATGTAAGCGTGCCAGTGGTCGGGCGCCGAAATGCACACCGCGTCGATGGACTTGTCGGCGAGAATCTCGCGAAAATCCTTTACGCCTTTCAATTCCAGCCCGCCCCTGCGCGCCTGCGCCTGAGCGCGTTCGACGTACGGCTGATAGACGTCGCAGACCGCAACCGGCTGCGCCTCGGGTATCTTCATCGCGTATCCGAGGTTGCCCGAGCCCATGGCTCCGAGTCCGATGAAGCCGACGGCGACGCGATCGTTCGCGCCCCTCAGGTTTCCCGTGAAAATGTTGGTGGTCAAGCCGGCCAAGCCGGCGGCCTTCAGAAAATTGCGGCGGTTATTTCCCATTCGATTCCAGTTTATTCCGCTTAGACCTTGAGGAACCACTTCTTGCGGTACATCCCGTATGCGATCGCGTACATCAGCAGGACGTACGCGATTGCGTAGAGTAGCGACGCGTTGACGGGCGATGCAAACGGGGCGAACAGCGTCTGGTAGATCCACGTCCGGAGCGACATCTGTGTTGGCCCCGTTCCCCAGTGAATCGCGTTCAGGATCACATCGAGCAACTCCGACGCCATGTAGACCGCGATCGCGTTCATGCCGAGAATCACGAATGGCCGCGTCGCGCGCTTATAGCCCATCTGGTCGACGATCCAAATCGACATGGCGAACATCACGAAATCCAGCCCCGCCATGAACAGCGTGAACGAGTCGGTCCAGAGTTTCTTGTTAATCGGGAGCCAGATGTCGCAGATGAGTCCGGCCGCGATCAGCAGATTGCCCGCCAGGAATAGCCAGGTCGTGCGCTCCGCGAGATCGCGTTTCAAGCGGAGCAGGCTCCCGGCAAGAATGCCGAACAGAGCCGTCGCGATGGCCGGCAGTGTGCTGACGATGCCTTCCGGATCCCACGTCTTCGTGCCGGCGTAGTTGTGCGGCCCGAGGACGACCAGATCGATATAGTTCGACAGATTGTGGTCGGGGCGGAGGTCTCCCGGGCCGTAGCCGGGCACGGGCACCAGCGTCATCAGCATCCAGTAACTCGCCAGCAACCCGAGAATCCAAAGGACCTGGCCGCGCAACTTCGTCGTCAGATAGACGGCCGAGGCTGCGGTGTAGCAGATAGCAATTCGCTGGAGCACGCCGAAGAAGCGAAGCGTGTGCAGGTCGAAGAACGGGAAGCCGTACAGGAACAGCCCCAGGCCATAGAGGATCCCGGCCCGCCGCAGCACTTGCAGGAACAACTCGCGGCGGGATGCTCCGGCGGCGATCCGCTTTCCCAGCGACAGTGTCATGCTCACGCCGACAATCCACAAGAACGACGGAAAGACCACGTCGGTGATCGTCCAACCATTCCACTCGGAGTGCTGGAGCGGAGCGTAGACGTAGCGGCCGTCGCCCGCCGTATTGACGAGGACCATGAGCGCGATGGTCGCCCCGCGGAACGCATCGAGCGAAATGAGGCGTTCAGATTGTGCCATGAAGCACACCATCATAGCGCGAGGGTCTCAGAGATTGGGACTCTCATTGCCGGAGACGACGTAATGCAGCAGCGGGTTCACGCCGGCGGCGGCAACGTCCGGCCTCGCCTGGAGATATGCACCGGTATCAAACGTCGGGGCGGCAATGCGTCCTTCCCGGTATCCCCGAAGGACGTAGTGCAACGACGGAGAAACGCCTGAAGCCAGGATGTCGGGATGGTTCGCCAGGTAAGCGGGGGCGTCAAACATTCGATCCCACGCGGCGCGCCTGCGCGGCTCGCGGGCGAGTCTCAACCACAGGGAGAGATTCTTCCAATGCCGCGATCCGGCCGGCGCCGATAACAAGAGGAGCAGGTTTCGAATGGCGCGGCCGGGCAAGCCGGGTGCTTGCGACGCTAAGACCTGCGTGAGTTTTGCGGACCACACGCCGAGTTCGTCGAGCCGGATCCCGTCCGCGACGGCCTGCGCCTCAAGACGTGCGATTTCAGACCGCAGTTGCAGGGCCTGCGCCTCAACACCTGCTATCTCTGACCGCAGTTGCAGAGCCTGCGTTTCAAGACGTGCGATTTCAGACCGCAGTTGCAGGGCCTGCGCCTCAATACCTGCTATCTCAGACCGGTGTTGCTCCGCCGCCTGCCACAACTGCAGTTGAAAACCGGCCGCCTCCCCGCGGCGCGCCTCCAGCAATTCCGCGAAGCGCCGGGTTCTCAGAAGGACCACGCTCGGCCAGTGCTCCTCGAATGCGCGGCGATGGCGGCTGAGCAACAGCGCCATATTCGCCATATAAGTCCCGGACTCGCGCACGGTCGAATACATCGATCCGATCCGGACTCTGTAGTAGAAGAGAACCTCGGGAATGACCGCTGCGCCGTATCCCGACGCCAGGATTCCGACCCAGAAATCCCAATCCTCCATGCCGCGGAATTCCGAACAGTAGCCGTTTACTTTTTTCCACGCCTGGCGCCGGAATACACTCACCCCGACTGTCTGGTTCTCGACCAGCATTTCGGGCAGGCGGGGATGGTCGTAGCGGTAGACCGCCTGCTCGTTGTCAAACGTGCGGTAGTAGCAACTCACATAGCCGAGCGCGGGATCGGAATCGAGAACCTTCGCGGCGCGGGCCAGCCAATCGGGATGCATGCGGTCGTCGGCGTCGAAGCAGCACAAGTACTCGCCCGCAACCGCGCGGATTCCCGCGTTGCGCGCCTCCGCCAGACCGGCGTTCCCCTGTTGCAGAACGGCGTATCCTCGCTCGATGAGGAATTCCAGGTAGGCGAGAGTGTAGGGGTCGGTGGAGCCGTCGTCGACGATCAGAAGGTCGAGTTCGGGCAAAGTCTGGCGAGCGATGCTGGCGAGCGCCTCGTACAGGTATTCGCCGAGATTGAAACACGTGACGACAACGGAAACGCGCGCGCCATGAGTGAATCGGGAACTGCCGCCGGTGGGCTCACGCATCCACAGCCGGGCGGTATTGAGGAGTGGGACGGAGGCCGCCATTTCGCCTGGTACGGGCCGGTGAACGTCGCGGTAGAAGCCCGCGAGGGTTCCGGCTTCCGGTTGTTGCGCATCGTCGAGCCGGTCGAGAATCCGATGATACAGCGCGGCCGCTTCCGCATCGCCGCGTGACTCGGCACCGGCGCGCAGATCCGAAAGCAGACGGCCAATCCGTTGGGTGGCCTCTTGGGGACTCGCCCAGTCCAAACCGTCCAGCCATGTTTCCACGCCGCCTTGCGCGATGCGTGCAGTGCTTTCATCTTCAGACATGGCGTGGGAACGGGATGGATCACTTCTGTTTTATCATTTCTGCCGTGCGTTAACCTCGTGTTGCATGCAAATCCTGATCGAGAGCCCGCCCCACTATTTCAATATGGGCGACGTCGCGATGCTGCAGGTCTGCATGCGCCGGCTACGCGCCCTGTGGCCCGCCGCGCGCTGGATGGTCATGACATCCGATCCCGTGCCCCGGCGCGGAACCGGTGTTCGCGGATTCGCGCGATCTGGTTTTCGCGGGGCGGGTCCGGCGACGCCCTGTCCGGCCGGCTGGCGCGCCGCCGCGGAATGCCGGCCATCCCTGCTTGCGGCAGCCGCGAGGCAAATCGAGTTGACCCGGGCGGCCTATGCGGCGATCGCTCACCTTGTGCAGCCCGGCGAGAGGGACGGCTGGCAGCCCCCGAATTACACGCCGGAACTTGTCAACGAGTGGTGGCGGCGCAGGCTGCATCGCGCCGCGATCGAATGCGGCGAAGTCACTCGATATCTCGCGAAGGTCGAGGAGGCGAGGGACTGGAATCACGAGCGAGCCGAGCGATTCGAGGCCGAGCTTCGGGTGGCTCGGCGCGGCGGCTGAAAATCGCGGCCGCGCCGCGGGATAATAGCCGCATCCTCATGAACTCCCGAATTGCCGCTGTTCTGCTGTCGGCCGCGGCTTTCTCCGCCAACCTGCCCAAGGAGGCGCTCCGCCCCGAGTCGTTCACGTATCAGGTGCCGGCGGAGGCATTGCGCGACATGCGCGACGCCGTGTCGCTTTTCTCCAACGACCAGGGCACCCTGTTCCGGTTCTACAGCGGCGTCTCGCCATCGCGGCCGCGGGTCCTGCGGCAGTTTTATGCGGCGTGGGATACGGCTTTGGACGCGATTGACTTCGAGGCCTTGAACCACGACGGCAAGGTGGACTGGCTGCTGCTTCGGAACCTGATCGCCTCGGACAGGAAGCGTTTGGACGCGCGCGAGCGACGAATGGACGAGATCTCCGGGCTCGTGCCCTTCCGGCTCGAAGTGGGTTCGCTCTGGGAGGCGCGCCAACGTGTGGACCCGATCGACCCCGCGAAGACAGCGGCCTCCCTGAACCGGATTCGATTGGATATCGAGGCGCTCACATCCAAGCTGCCGTCCATGCAGGTCAAAAAGACGACGGCGAACCGAGCGGCGGCGTCGGTCGCGGAACTGCGCGGGGTTCTCGATCGCTGGTACAAGTTCTACGACGGGTACGATCCGAATTTCTCGTGGTGGAACGCCGATCCGTACAAGCGCCTGGATACCGCGCTGCAGGCGTATTCGACTCAGATCCGGGACAAGCTCGTGGGCGTCAAGGCGGGCGATAAAGACACGATTATCGGCGACCCGGTCGGACGGGCGCGATTGATCGAAGACCTGCAGGCCGAGTTCATCCCGTACACTCCCGAGGAACTGATCGCGATCGCCAATACCGAGTTCGCCTGGTGCGAGAAGGAAATGCTCCGAGCCTCGCACGACCTCGGTTTCGGCGACGACTGGAAGAAGGCCCTGGAGCACGTGAAGGGCTTGTACGTTCCGCCCGGCGAGCAGGCGAACCTGGTGCGCAACCTCGCGCTGGAAGCAGCGGATTACGTTTCGAAAAACGATCTGGTGACAGTGCCGGCGCTGGCGCGCGAGATGTGGCGCATGGACATGATGTCCGCCGAGGCGCAGAAGAAGAACCCCTTTTTTCTGGGCGGAGACACGATCATCGTGTCCTACCCGCTCGCTTCGATGTCGCACGACGAGAAGATGATGTCGATGCGCGGGAACAATCCGTACTTTTCCCGCGCCACGGTGCATCACGAACTGATCCCCGGACACTGGCTGCAGGAATACATGAACAGCCGGTATCGAAGCTATCGCGAGTTCAATACCCCGTTCTGGATAGAGGGCTGGTCATTGTACTGGGAGATGCTGCTCTACGAGCGCGGCTTTGCGTCTTCGCCGGAGGACCGCGTGGGTTTTCTGTTCTGGCGAATGCACCGCTGCGCGCGCATCATCTTCTCGCTAAATTTCCACCTGGAAAAGATGACCGCGCAGGAGTGCGTCCAATTTCTCGTAGACAAAGTGGGCCACGAGAAGGAGAACGCCGCCGGCGAGGTGCGCCGCTCCTTCGAGGGCGATTATCCGCCGCTCTATCAGATCGCCTACATGATGGGCGCGCTACAGTTCCGCGCCTTGAACCACGAACTCGTTCGCTCGGGAAAAATGAATGTCCGCGAGTTTCACGATACGATTTTGAAGTTGAACCAGATGCCTGTGGAAATGGTCCGCGCGTCGCTGACCAACCAGAAACTGACGCGCGATTTTCACACGTCCTGGAAATTTGCCGGTGAGGTGAAGCCATGAAGAAGCCAGCTTGGGCGGGCGTGTTTCCCGCGGTGACGACGCAGTTTCGTTCCGACTATTCTCTCGACCTGGATGGGACCGCCCGTCACGTCGAAGCGCTGATCGGCAGCGGCGTGCACGGGTTGATTTTCCTGGGCAGCGTGGGGGAGAACACCGCTCTTGAGTATCACGAGAAACTGACGGTCCTCCGCGCGATGAAGGACGTGGTGCGCGGACGTGTTCCCGTGCTGAGCGGCGTGGCGGAAACCACCACGGCGCTCGCCGGCCGCTATGCGCGGGACGCGGAGGAGATCGGACTGGATGGTCTGATGGTCCTGCCGGCGATGATCTACAAGGCCGACCGCCGCGAGGCACTGGCTCACTTCCGGTCCGTCGCGAAGTCCACGGCGCTGCCGATCCTGATCTACAACAACCCGGTGGGCTATGGGGTCGATCTCACACCGGACATGCTCCTCGAACTGGCCGATCTCGAGAACATGGTCGCGGTCAAGGAATCCTCGGACGACGTGCGCCGGGTGACCGACATCATCAATGCGTGCGGCGACCGGTTTCTGTTGTTCTCCGGCGTGGACGACCTGGTGCTGGAGAGCGTGCTGCTGGGATCGCAGGGCTGGGTGTCGGGGTTGGTCAACGCCTTTCCGAACGAGAACCGGGTGTTGTGGGAGCTGGCGACCTCCGGGCGGTGGGAGGAAGCACGCGCTATCTATCGGTGGTATATGCCTCTTCTTCATCTGGATACAAAGCCAAAGCTCGTGCAATACATTAAGCTGTGCATGGCGGAAACCGGCCTCGGCAGCGAGATCACACGCCCGCCGCGCCTCCCGATTGAGGGCGCGGAGCGCGAAGAGATTCTGTCCGTCATCCGCCAGGCGATCGCGACGCGCCCGAAGCTGGCCCGATGATCCGCCGGGTCGGGGTCATCGATTCGCACACCGGCGGCGAGCCCACCCGGACGGTGATCGCCGGTGGGCCGGATCTCGGCGGCGGATCGATGGCGGAGCGTCTCGCGCGGTTCCGCGACGAGCATGACCGGTTTCGTTCCGCCGTGGTCAATGAACCGCGCGGATCGGACGTGGCGGTCGGCGCGCTGCTCTGCGAGCCAGTGGATCTGTCGTGCGCAGCCGGCGTGATATTCTTCAACAACGTCGGCTATCTCGGGATGTGCGGCCACGGCACCATCGGCCTGGCGGTCACGCTGGCCTACATGGGGCGCATCGGTCCGGGCGCTCACCGTTTCGAAACGCCTGTTGGCGTGGTGACGGCGACGCTACATGATTCCGCCGATGTGACCATTGAAAATGTGCCGAGCTACCGGTCGCGAAAGGGCGTGACGGTCGAAGCGCCGGGCTTCGGGTCATTTACGGGCGATGTGGCTTGGGGCGGCAACTGGTTCTTCTTCGTGCACGAGCACAGTGAGCTCGTCGAACTCGCGAACGTCGATCGGCTGACCGAATGTACCTGGGCGATTCGCCAGGCGCTGTCGCGGAACGGCATCACCGGCGACAACGGGGCAGAGATCGACCACATCGAATTGTTTGGCCCGCCGTCGACGGCAAGCGCGCGGAGCAGGAATTTCGTACTGTGTCCCGGCAAGGCTTACGACCGCTCGCCCTGCGGCACTGGCACCAGCGCGAAGATCGCGTGCTTGGCGGCGGATGGAAAACTGGCCGAGGGCGAGACATGGCGCCAGGAGTCGATCGTAGGGTCGGTGTTCGAGGCGTCTTACGTGCGGCAAGGGGATGAGGTTCTGCCGCGCATTCGCGGCTCGGCATTCGTGAACTCGGAGGCCACGCTGCTGCTCGATTCGCGCGATCCGTTCGAGTGGGGCATCCGGCGATGAACGGCCGCACGCCCGATGTCGTCGTCGTCGGGGCGGGCATCGTGGGAGCGTGTTGCGCGTGGGCCTTTGCGCGGGAAGGGCTGAGTGTGACGGTGCTCGACCGCGCCGGTATCGGACAGGGCGCGACGGCGGCCGGCATGGGGCACATCGTCGTGATGGACGATTCAGAGGCGCAGTTCGCGCTCTGCCGTTATTCGCAACGGCTGTGGGCGGAACTTCGTCCTCAAATGCCGGCGGATGTCGAATGGCAGGCTTGCGGGACCTTGTGGGTCGCGGCCGATGAGGACGAGCTGGAGGAGGCGGCGCGAAAGAAGACCTTTCTCGAGGCCGCCGGTATCGGCTGCGAGTTATTGGATGCGAAGTCGATCGCCGCGGCGGAGCCGAACCTTCGGCCCGGGCTCGCGGGCGGATTGCTGCAACCCGGCGACAGCGCGATCTATTCACCGTGCGCCGCGCGGTGGCTGCTGGCTGTTTCGAAGGTGGACGTCCGGCTCGGCGTGGCGGTGACCCGCGTGCGATCCGGCGACGTGACGCTCGCTGACGGTTCGGAAATCGCGGCGGGCGTGATCGTGCTCGCCACCGGGGGGGCGGCGCGGTCGTTCGTTCCGCACTTGCCCATTCGACCGCGTAAGGGTCATCTGGCGATCACGGACCGTTATCCCGGCTGGCTGAATCACCAGGTAGTCGAACTGGGCTACGTCAAGAGCGCTAGCGGCGAATCGGCGGAATCGGTGGCCTTCAACATTCAGCCTCGGGCGACGGGGCAGTTGCTGATCGGATCGTCGCGCCAGTACGGCGTAGATACGCCGGACATCGATCAGCCCATCCTCGGAAGAATGCTGCGGCGGTGCATCGAGTACATGCCAGGGCTGGCCGGACTGTCGGTGATCCGGACGTGGACCGGTTTCCGGGCCTCCACGCCGGACAAATTGCCTGTCATTGGTCCGCATCCGGAAGCCCGAAACGTTTGGGTCGCCACCGGACATGAAGGGCTCGGGATTACGATGGCTACGGGTACGGCGCGTCTGCTGGCGGACTCGGTGGTGGGCCGCGCGCCGGAGATTGCGATGCATCCATTCCTACCGTCTCGCTTCGTCGAGGTTTCGCGCCATGACTGACAGGGTTGCGCTTCACATCGACGGGAAGACCGTCAAAGTGAGTTGCCGCGCTTCGGTTGCAAGCGCAATCTGGATTGCCGGCGGGTTCCGCCGTTCGGTTTCCGGCCAGCCCAGGGGACCGCTGTGCGGGATGGGAACGTGCTTCGAATGCCGGGCCACCGTGGACGGTGGGAAGCACGTGCGCACCTGCGTACTGACCTGCCGCGAGGGGATGGACGTCCGCACCGATGCCTGAGATCGTGGTGATTGGCGCTGGCCCAGCCGGATTGTCCGCTGCCGCGGCCGTCCGTTCTCATGGCCAGCGCGTCGTGCTTCTCGATGAGAATCCCGCGGCCGGAGGGCAGATCTGGCGCGGCGAGAGAACTGCGGTGGCGCAGGGCGTCGAAACGATGTTTGGGACCCGGGCGCTTGGTATCGCGTCAGCGGGAATGCTGCTCTGCGAAACTTCCGAAAGCGCGGTCGTGCTGCCATTCCGGAAGCTGGTGGTCGCAACCGGCGCGCGCGAGCGGTTCCTTCCGTTCCCTGGCTGGACTCTGCCGGGTGTGTTCGGCGCGGGCGGATTGCAGGCGATGGTCAAGTCCGGATTTCCCGTGGATGGCAAACGCGTCGTCGTGGCAGGGACCGGACCGCTGCTTCTGGAAGTAGCCGAATATTTGCGGAGCCGCGGTGCGCGGATCGCGATTGTAGCGGAGCAGGCCCGCTGGACGTCACTGATCAGGTTCGGCCTGGCGCTTCGACATGCGCCGAGCAAGATGGCACAAGCGGCGCGGCTTGCCTTTTCGACGTTGCCGCGTGCGGGATGCTGGGTCACCGAAGTTCACGGGACCGAGCATGTCGAGGCTGCAACGCTCACCGACGGCCGGCGGACCTGGCGGGAAGCCTGCGATTACGTCGCGTGCGGTTTCCACCTGGTTCCGAATACCGAGATAGCGGCGGTTCTGGGCTGCCACTTGGAAGGCGGTGTCGTCTGGACGGATGATCTCCATGAGACGAGCATTTCCGGCATTTACTGCGCCGGGGAACCGTGCGGCATTGGCGGGGTGGACAAGTCGCTGATCGAAGGCGAAATCGCGGGGCATGCCGCCGCCGGCCGCCTGCCGGTCGCGCGGTTGTTTGCGAAGCGCGCTCGCGCCCGCCGATTCGCGGCCGCGCTGGACGCTGTCACACGGCTCCGGCCCGAGCTGGCCCGGTTGGCGCGTGAGGACACCATCGTCTGCCGGTGCGAGGACGTGCCGCTCTCCCGCATCCGCGAGTGTTCGGACTGGCGCTCGGCGAAGCTGCTGACTCGCTGCGGGATGGGGCCGTGCCAAGGCCGCGTGTGCGGCAGCGCGCTCGAGAGCTTGTTCGGATGGCGTCCGGAGTCGGTCCGTCCGCCCGTGCAACCTGCGCGAGCCGGTACGTTGGCCGGTCTTACTGGTTCAGCTTGATTCGGTAAGTGGTCAGGATGACGCGTGAGCCTTCCACCCGATACTCGAAGTGCTCCCGGCCCTCGCCCCGCTGGAAGCGAGTCTGATACACCAAACCCACGTGGGACGGTTGAGCGGAGGCGAGCGGCGTCTGCGTCCGCCTGGACTCCACCACCGGCCCCAACTTGCCGTTCAGATACGATACGAACTCAGGACAGGTAAGTTGCGTCACCGCGTCCAGCGCGTGCGGGTCTACGTTGGCGCAAATCTCCGAGGTCTGGTTCGACGATAGTCCGGCGTGGAATTCATTCACGGCCGCGACGGACGCTCGAACGAGAGGCGCTTCGGGTTCCTCGTTGTGCAAGCGTTTACATCCGGCGGACGAGATGACCAGCGCCAGGATCGAAAGCGGGATGGATCGGCCCATCTGGTTAGAGTACAACGTTCACTCGTACCTCAACGCCCGAATCGGATCGATCGCGCTGGCGCGGCGGGCTGGCAAAAAGCCCGCCCCGAGCGCAACTACCGCAAGCACGGTCACCGCGATCACGGTTGTCCGGAGGTCTGTCGGAGCCACGCCGAATAGCTGCGAGGACACCAACCGGCTCAGGGCAAACGCGCTTGGAACGCCGATCGCCAGACCGATTCCAAGAAGTATAAACACCTCCCGCATGACCATCCAAACGACTGCGTGCTGCGGCGCGCCGAGAGCCATTCGCAACCCGAGTTCTTTTGTTCTTCGTTCGACGACGAAGGCCATCACCCCGTACAGTCCGATCGCGGCCAGCAGCGTCGCGAGGACTCCGAATGCCGCCGAGAGGGTCGCAATCAGGCGTTCCGTCACCAGGGTCTCGTCTAATTGCCCTTCCAGCGTCTTGATGTCAAACACCGGCATCGCAGGATCGAGCCGGGCCACTTGCTGGCGTAAAGCGCCGAACATCGACGATGCCGCCATCGACGTTCGCACGTAAAATGCGACCCCACTTGGGAAGTTGGATTGCGCGTTGGACACGAATGCCTGGCGGTGTGTGCCTTCGCGCGGGCCTTCGTAGAGCGAGTCGTCCGCCACGCCGACGATCTCGATGTCCAGCTTCGACTTCGGGCCATCGCCGAAGCCGATGCGCCGCCCGACCGCACTCGCGTTCCCGAAGAAATGCTGCGCGAACTTTCGGTTGACGATGGCCACCGTGCTTTTTTCGCCCACGTCGCGCGAATCGAAGTCGCGCCCTTCCAATAGATGCACGCCCATCGTTTTCCAGTAGCCCGAAGAGATGCTGTTCATGAAGACTTGCATATCCTCGCCGTCTTTCGACTGGTGTCCCTGGACCGACATCGTCGAATCCCATTCGCCTCCATGCAGCAGCGGGACGGCGGCGTACGCCGCCGATTTCACGCCCGGCATCCCGTTCAGGCCGTCGAGCAGTTCCCTGTAGAAGGCTTGGATTCGCGCGTTACTGTACCCGTTCAGCGATGGATCCACCTGGAATGTCACAAGGTTGTCGAGGCTGCCAAAGCCCGTATGGGTGCTGCGGAGATTGGCCAGGCTCGTCACGAAGAGGCCGGCGCCGGCCAGAAGCAAAAAGGAGAGCGCGACTTGCGCTGTCACCAGAACCTTGCGCAGTTTGACGCTCCCGCTGCCGCCGGTGATCGCGCCCACCACGTCCTTCAGCGTGTTCCAAATATCCAGCCGCGTCGCTTGCAGCGCGGGGGCGAGTCCGAAGAGCACCCCTGTCAACAACGCCAGTGCGAGGTTGAACGCGAGAATTCGTCCGTCCGGTTCGGCCCGCAAAGTGAACGGCATGTCGCTCGCAGGCAGGAAACTGAGCAAGGCGCGAATGGTCCAGATGGAAAAGACGATACCGACGATCGCGCCCGCCACCGAGAGCATCAGGCTTTCCACGAGTAGCTGGCGAATCAACTGCGCGCGCGACGACCCGATCGCGAGTCGGACGGCGATCTCCTTCTGGCGGGCGACGGCACGCGCGATCAGCAAATTCGCGACGTTGAAACACGCGATCAGCAGGACGAGCCCCACCATGCACATCAGCACGACCAGGGCGGTCGATGCCTGTTCGCGAATCTCCGAATACCCGGTGGCGGCGGGCTGGACCTTGACCGTGCGCTTCAGGAATTCCCGGCGAAGATACTGCGAGAGATCCTTCATCTCCGTTTGCGTCAGCTCATATTCGAGCACTTGGTGAAACAACGGATCCAGTGACGCTTTCGCGGTCTGGACGGTGTACCCGGGCTTCATCCGCGCGAACATCTGGATCCACTGGCTACGCCTGTCGCCCAGCGAGTCCCACCCGGGCGTCATGAGCGGCTTCATCTGGATCGGCACGCGGATTTGCGGCGATTGCCCCGGCTCGAGGCCGGAGAATCCGGGCGCGGACACGCCGACGATGATCATCGGATAGTTGTTGACGAGGACCTTCTTCCCGAGGATCTTGGGATCGCTGTTGAAGCGCGTGGTCCAGTAATCGTGACTCAACACGATGGAAGGATGGCCCTTGTAGATCCGGTCGTCCTCGGCCGGCGAGAACACGCGCCCAACTGCCGGTTTCACGCCGAGGGCGTCGAAATAATTACCCGACACGAGTTCGGCGTTCACCCGCTCGGTCTTGTTGTCAAAGCTGATCGACAGCGGCGCGTAATACCTGCAGAAGACATAGCTGAAGGCAGGCGCCTTCTGCTGGAAGTCCTGGTACATCGGGTAGGACGCCGCGCGCCCGCCGCGATTGTTGCCGATGTGCGGACCGGTGGACCAGATCATCACTAGTTGCTGCGGGTCCTTCACTGGAAGCAGACGGAGAATCAGCTGATCCAGCAGCGTGAAAATCGCGGTGTTCGCGCCGATTCCCAGGGCCAGCGATAGCACCGCCACCAGCGCGAACATCGGACTGCGCAAAAGCGTGCGCCAGGCGAACTTGACGTCGAAGAGGAAAGCAGCCATTGAAGACCCAGACGAACGACGGGCGGATTTAGTTCGCGGTATCGTCAAATTATAGGGGCCGTACCATGGGAATGTTTGAAGCGCGATTGTCCAGCGGAATACCGCGCCGGGCGCTGTTGATCGTACCTTTTGCCGTTGCGGGTCTGGTCGCGGTTTCGTCGCGCAAACAGCGGCGCCTGCCCGACGCCGCGGCGCGCGGACAAGGCAGTCCGATCGCGCTCGTCCTGTTTTCGAACCGAGGGGAAAGAAAAGGAGAGATTCGAGTGAGCAAAGTCGTTAAGTCCGATGCCGACTGGCGCAAGGAATTGACCGCCGAGGAATACGCCGTCACGCGCCGCAAAGGCACCGAGCCGGCGTTCTCCGGGCGCTACTGCAATAACCACGAAGAAGGCCTGTACCGCTGCGTTTGCTGCGGAACGGCCCTGTTCCGGTCCGCGGAGAAGTACGAATCCGGCACGGGTTGGCCGAGTTTCTGGGCTCCCGCCGCCGAGGAGAATGTGCGAACCGAAACCGATACCAGCCTGTTCATGAAACGCACCGAGGTGTTGTGCGCGAAGTGCGATGCCCACCTCGGGCACTTGTTCGACGACGGTCCCGAGCCGACCGGCGTGCGCTATTGCATGAACTCGGCCGCGCTGCGTTTTGTTAAGCCGGAGGAAGCTGAATGAAACCGCTTTGTCTTGTACTGCCGCTTTGTCTGGTACTGATTGTTTCGGCCGGGTTGGCTCAGGGACAGAAAGCGGAGCGCTCGCCGTTCACCGGCAGATGGGATCTGACCATCACGACCCCGAACGACACGTACCCGTCCTGGATGGAGTTCCAGGACAAAGGCGGAGCGCCTGAAGTTCGAGTGGTTGGGCGCGTTGCCAGCGTGCACCCGGCCAAGGACGTAAAGGTGGAGGGGTCGCGCCTCACGTTCGCCACGTCGGAATGGCTCGACGGGCAGAAGCCTGTCGCGTGGGAGTTCACGGTCGAGAACGGCAAGTTGACCGGTGTGCAGAAGCGGCCGGATATCCAGGGCGCGATCACGGGAGTTCACGCGCCCCCGCTGAAGCACAAGCCTCCTCCCGAGTGGGCCAGCCCGGAAACGATCTTCAACGGCAAAGACCTCGCCGGGTGGAAGCCGGACGACGCATCCAAGAACAACTGGAAAGCGATCGGCGGCGAGCTCGTCAATCAGGCGGCGGGAGCGAACATTCTCACCACGCGAAGCTTCGACGACTTCAAGCTTCACATCGAATATAACTGTCCAGATAAAGGAAACAGTGGGGTTTATCTGCGTGGACGCTACGAGATTCAGGTGGAGTATGAATCTGCCGGCACCGAGGACGGGTTCCACGGAATGGGTTCGATTTACGGTTTTCTTGCGCCGAAAGCGGATCTGCCCCGCAAGCCCGGCGAGTGGGAGAGCTTCGACGTAACGCTCGTCGGCCGCACGGTCACTGTGGTGCGCAATGGCGTGACGACGATTCAGCACCAGGAGATTCCGGGAATCACGGGCGGCGCACTGAACAGCCGCGAGGGTGCCTCCGGTCCGCTGCTGATCCAAGGCGATCACACCGGCGGGATGAAGTACCGGAAGATTACGATCGCGGTGCCGAAAAAATAAAAGCCGTCCTGGTGTTGATCCTCGAGGTGTCCGCCGCGGCGCAGACGTAGCCGCGGGCGAGGGATCTGGGCGTCCCGTTGGAAGGAACTCCCGGTCCGCGGAACGCGATTACGGATGTCGCCGGCGTAGAGGTTGGCCACCGGACCATCATTGAGGGAGACAGCGTACGCACCGGCATCACGGCGGTGTGGCCGCGAGGCAAGGCATCGTCCGACCCGGTCTTTGGCGGATTCTTTTCGCAGAACGGCAACGGCGACATGACCGGCACACACTGGCTGGTGAAGATCCAGTGCACGCCGGGGACCAACACGTTTGACGGCGGATTCTATACGTACCCGATCGTGGCCGAAACTTAAGACGGCACTCTGAACGGCACCAATGGATTCCACGTGAAGCCCTCGGACGTGGAGATGGCGCTGGAGGCGCCGGCACCGGCATGGTCTGCTACGGCTTCAAGGGCGGGATCGGGACCTCGTCGCGCAAACTGAGCGCCGATCGGGGCGGGTACACGGTAGGTGTGCTGGTGCAATGCAACTGCGGCGCACGAAGGCAACTGCGTATCGGCGGTCTGCCGGTAGGCGAGGAACTCAGCGCCAATCCGCCGCGCGCCGGAGTGTAATGGCCGTATCAGGAGGATGTGGGCTCGATCATCATCGTGGTGGCCACCGATGCGCCGTTGCTGCCGCACCAGGTGCAGCGGTTGGCGCGGCGGGCGACCATGGGGCTCGCGCGCACGGGATCCACTTCGGGTAACGGGTCGGGCGACATCTTCATCGCATTCTCCACCGCGAACCCGAATGCCGCCGCGGCCGGAGTCACAGCCAACGTCGCCATGTTGCCGAACGAGTCGCTGAACCCCGTGTTCGAGGCCTCCGTGCCGGCCACCGAAGAGGTGATCGTCAATGCAATGGTCGGCGCGGAGACGATGAGCGGGGCGCATGGTTCGACGGTTACGGCGCTGCCGCACGACCGGTTACGGGATGTGCTTAAGAAGTACAACCGGTTGGCGCCCTGAACGTCAGTTGCCCATCTTTTTGATGGCCCCGAGTGGCGTCTGCAGGGTCCCGTCGTTGTTAATGTCGAAGTCGTAGGAGATAGGCGTGAACGAAACTCGCATTTCAGATAGCTCTCCTGGCGCGCCGCGAGGCCGCTATGGTTGTTTCTTCGCCCCGTTGAACGATCGCTCCACCATGTCGTGCACGTCCGTCGAAACGCCGTGGTCGCGCCACAGCCAGCGCATCATCTCCGGGAACACGGTCTGCAACATTTTCTGGCCATGCCGCTGAATGCCCCATGAGTAATTCACGTCGTAACCCTTCTCCGTGAGGGCTTGTTGCATCCGCACGTTCTGGTAGAACCAGTCGCGCGTCTGATCGTAGGTCCCATCCGGTTTGAGCGAGCGATTATCGTTTCGCCCGTCGACGAGGAAGACCCGAATTGGCTTCGTTTCGCTCTTGCGGATGATATCCGGATAGGCATGCCCGCCGCGAATGTTCGTAAAACTGCCGACGTTGCTCAGTACTTTTCGGAATTGGTCCGGCCGCTCCCACGCGACCGTGAAAGCGGCAATGGCGCCTGAACTGGAGCCCCCGATTCCGTGACGTTCGGGGTCTTTCGATAGGTTGTAGTCCTTGTACAACGCTGGCAGCAGTTCATCCACGATGACGCGGGCATACTTATCGTCCAGAGTGTTGTACTCGGTGGGGCGGTTGGTGTCGCGATCCCCCCAGTCGCCGGGATTCGGCTCCGGCTGATCGGGGCGACGGCCCGGATTGATAAAGACCGCGATCATGACGGGAATCTCGCGGCGGTAGATCAGATTGTTCATCACGAACTGCGCGCGGACATCGCCTTCCGGAGCCATGAAGGCCTGTCCGTCGTTGTAGATCATCAAGCTGGCCGGAGTGGCCGGGTCGTACTGCGCGGGGACATAGATCCAATAGGTATGCTGTGTGCCGGGATACGCCTGGCTCGGGAGCGTGAAGGGACCGCGGATCTCGCCC
The DNA here is from genome assembly GCA_025353165.1 of Acidobacteriota bacterium. Classification (GTDB taxonomy): domain Bacteria; phylum Acidobacteriota; class Terriglobia; order Bryobacterales; family Bryobacteraceae; genus TMP-7. The sequence goes on from JANXRE010000017.1 coordinate 68,955, forward strand.
TTCGGAACTCCGTCGCGGGGAACCGCGTCCGGCGCCAGGGGGTAGTAGAGGTCGGTGTTTTCGCTGGCTGCGGGGCGGTTCTGCGAGATTGCCGCGCCGCCCGCCGGCCGCAATACCTCGACGCCGCGTGGAGGGAGCTCGATGCTGGTTACCGGCTCCCCGCCGGCGAGAACCGGACTCATGGCGCGCGGCAGGGTGACGGACTTGGCGTCCTTCGTGTGGTTCACCAGGATGAACGCCTCTTTGCCGTTGCCTTCCCGGCGGGAGACTTCCACGCCTTCCGGCACCGCTCCGAACGCAGGCTGCACTCCGCTGATCCGCAGCATCCACTCCGCGGCGGACCGCATCGTCGTCTCGTCGAGCCACGCGGCGATGTAGGTAATCCGCCCCTTGCCAACCTGCCGGGAGATGGCGGCCGGCTGGCCGTCCAGCCACCCGTTGCTCTTCCCGTAGGTCATGAGGGTTTCCGCCCCGGTACCAAACGAACCCAATTGTTCGGCCCAGATGGACGCCGCGCCGTTGCCCCACTGGCCTGTTGCCGGCGCCTTTTCATCCAGCGCATACCACTGTTCCACTCGTCCTCCGAGCAGGGGAACAAGCGGCCCCGGTTGCCGCTCCGGCCAGAGAGCGTTCCAATCATCCTTCATTCCGGAGCGCGGTCCCAGGACCAGATGCCCGCCCCCGTTCACGTACTCGATCAAATGCCGCCCCACTTCCGCCGGAAGGACGTTCAATCCGGGCGCGACCACCAGCTTGTATTGCGCCAGCGGAGCCATCGGATTCACGACATCCATCTGCTGGGCGAGCGCCCGAAGCGGACGGTAGTAGCTCCGCAGCAGTTCCTCGGGATCGAAATCTTGATGGTGACGCTGGTTGTTGATCGCCCACCGGCTGTCGTACGAATGCAGAATGGCGACGGCCGAAGCGGGTGACGTTCCCGCAAGCGCATCTGAAGCCTTGGCGAACTCGCGTCCGATCTGTGCGACCTCGTCGTACAGCGGCACCGGAGTCCCGTCCGCGCCGACCAGGGTCCCGTGATACTGCTCTTGCCCGCTGAGCGCGCTCCGCCATTGCCAGTAGCTCACCGTATCCGCCCCGTGTCCGATCGCGTGCCACGCCATCGCGCGAACCTCGCCGCGGTCGAGAGCGTTGTTCACGGGCGACCAGTTCACAAAACCCGGCTGCGTCTCCATCACCCAGAAGTTTTTGCGCTTCAGCCCGCGCGTCAGGTCGTGAACGATGCCGTTGTCGAGCGCTTTCAGGTGGCCTCGGCCGACATAGTTGTCCCATGACGCGAAATCCAGATCTTCCGAGAGGACATAGTGGTCGAAGGCGTCATACCAACCCATGAAATTGCTGGTGATGAACTGGCGCGGCTCGGCGTGCGCACGGATCGCCTCCACCTCGTTGTGCTGGTACTTCTTATACATGGCTGTTACAAAACGGCGGAACTCGAGCCTCAGGCCGGGGTTGTTGTCGGCTGTCCCGAGTGGGATCTGACTCCAATCGGTGATCGTCTCGCTCCAGTACGAGGTGGTCCAGTGCTCGTTGAGATTGCTGAGCGTTCCGTACTTTTCGCGCAGCCAGTCCTGCCACTCGTGCCGGGTCACTTCGTCCCACGATGTGTCGCCGTATTCGTTATCGATCTGCCATCCGACGACGTTCGGGTTTTTGCCGAATCGTTTCGCCATCTCCTCGGTGATGCGGCGGCAGAATTGGAGGTAGCGCGGGCTCGTGAACGAATACTGCTCGCGTCCGCCGTGTGTCGCCTTCTGGCCGTGCTCGAAGGTCTTCAGCGTGTCTGGATATTTCTGCGTAAGCCACGCGGGCGGCGCGGCCGTGGGCGTTCCGACCACCGTCACAATGCCGTGTTTGGCGGCGAGCGCCACTGCGCGTTCCAGCCATTCGAAACGGAACTGTCCTTCAGCGGGCTCCATCGTGCTCCAGGCGAACTCCCCCACGCGCACCATGCGAATGCCGGCGTTTTGCATCAACTGGAGATCGGCTTCCCAGCGCGATTCGGGCCACTGTTCGGGATACCAGGCGGTGCCGAGCAGAGGCGCGGGAGCGGACGGCTGCGCGGCGGCCAGGGCCGCGAGAAGTAAGAGCGCCGTGGAAAACAGGCGTCGCCAAGAGTGGCGACGCGGCACGCAGGAGTGCGTACGCCGCGTGAATGCTGCCAGGTTGGTCATGTTGTTCCTCGACTCAGGCGAACTTCACGGGGTATTCCTTGCCTGGAGTTAGCTTCACTTCTTCCGCGCCGGCGATGCGCTGCCCGCGCGGGGCGCGCAGCCGGTGGGTGCCGCCGGCGTGGGGCTTCAACGACGCGCTGACGGCTGCTCCATTGCGCCACGTGATCGCGACTTCCACCGCGCCGCGCGCGCGTAAGCCTCGCACTTCGCCGCTCGGCCACGCGGCTGGAAGCGCCGGCAGGAAGTGAATCTCGCCCGCGTGGCTTTGCAGCAGCATCTCGGCGATGCCGGCCGTGCCTCCGAAGTTGCCGTCGATCTGAAACGGCGGATGCGTGTCGAACAGGTTGGGCAGCGTCGATTTCGAGAGCAGTAACCGGACGCTTTCGTGAGCCCGCTCGCCCTCGCCCTGCCGCGCCCACTGGTTGATGAGCCAGGCGCGGCTCCAGCCGGTGTGCCCGCCGCCTGCGCTGAGGCGACGCTCCAGGGAAGCGCGCGCCGCTTTGGCGAGTTCCGACGCGCCGCGCGGGGTGATCTGCCGGCCGGGATGCACTCCGTACAGATGCGATATGTGCCGGTGTCCGATCTCTGATTCCGGGAAATCCTCGGACCACTCCTGCAACTGGCCGTAACGGCCCACTTGATAGGGGAGCAGCTTCTTGCGCGCGGACTCCAGTTTTTGGCGGAACTCGTCATCGATGCCCAGCGCCTGCGACGCCTCGATGCAGTTGGTGAACAGGTCCCACGAAATCGCCATGTCCATGGTCGAAGCGGCGCTGACGGCGGCCGGCTTTCCATCCGGCGCGATGAACTTATTCTCGGGCGACGTGGACGGGCAGGTGATGAGATGGCCCTTGGAATCCTCAAAGAGCCACGCGAGAAGGAACTCAGCCGCGCTCCTCATGACCGGGTACGCTCGCTTGTAAAGGAACCCCTTGTCTAAAGTGAACGCGTAGTGTTCCCACAGATGCTGGCACAGCCAACCGGCGCTCATCGGCCAGTTGGCCCATACCGGATCGCCCGAGCCGCGGCCGACCGGAGCGCTCTGCCGCCAGAGGTCCGCGTTGTGGTGCGAAACCCAGCCCGGCATCCCGTAGTTGACTTCAGCGGTCTTACGGCCATTCTGTGCGAGTTCGGCGATCATGTCGAATAACGGATTCGCGCACTCGCTCAGGTTGCACGTCTCGGCGGGCCAGTAATTCATCTGCGTGTTGATGTTGATCGTGTAGTTTGAACTCCACGGAGGGCGGATTTCGTCGTTCCATATACCTTGGAGGTTGGCCGGCTGCGAACCCGGCCGTGAGCTGGAAATCAGCAGGTACCGTCCGTACTGGAAATACAATGCCGCGAGCGACGGGTCGTCTTGATCCGCGGCGCGGCGGACGCGCTCGTCCGTGGGGACGTCGGTTGTTCCCGCGCTGCCGAGAGTCAGCGAGGTCCGGCGGAATAGCGCCGCATATTCGGCAACGTGACGCTCCAGCAGTTTCTCCCAGCTTCTGGCTGCCGCCGCATCCAACGTCCGCGCGCACGAAGCGTGAATCTCCGCCGCGCCCGCGTTTGGCGCTTTGTTGAATCCACGGAATCCCGTGCCGGCCGCCAGCAGGATTACGGCCGAGTTCGCGCCTTCTACTCGCAGTTGCCCTTCGGAAGCGGACACCGTGCCGCCCTTCGGCAGAACCCGGACGAGCGCCTCGAAGAGCATGCCGTGCCCGGGCTGGTCGTCGTACAAGACGGGCTCTTTCGACCCGAGGTAGCTGGGCTCAATATGACTGGGGGCTTTGCCGGTGAGGCGCAACAAGTCCTGCGCGTTCGTTTCGGCTTTCGACCGAAGCTGCGAATCGGCCCGGACGGCGAAGGTCAACTTGCCCGGCTGGCTGGATGTCAGCCGCACCGCGATCACCTGATCCGGCGCGCTGGCGAAGACCTCGCGGGTGAACTCGATTCCCCCCGCCGTGAACCGCACCCGCGCCACCGCGGAATTCAGATCGAGCTCGCGCCGGTAACCGGACGCGTCCGGTGTCGCGCCGAAGTCCACATGCAGGTTGCCGAGCGGTTGATACGACTCGTTGTAGAGCCCCTGCATCTTCTGGCAGACCTTGTCCGCCTGGGTGTAATCCTTGTCTTCCAGCACCAGCTTTCTTACTTCGCCGAGATGATTCTTCGCGTCCGGATTGTTCCAATCGCGCGGAGCTCCGGACCACAACGTGTCCTCGTTCAATTGCAGCCGCTCCGCCTCTGGCGAGCCAAAGATCATTGCGCCCAGCCGGCCGTTGCCGACCGGCCAGGCCTCGACCCACTTAGAAGCGGGTTGGCGGTACCAGAGCGTGAGCGCGCCGGGTTCCGCTCCGCGCCCGAGCTTTGTCGCCGCCAATGACGCGCCGGTGGCGCGGATGAAGTCTCTTCGTGAAGGAGTCATGGGATGATTGAGTTTCAGATATCTAAACCGGATGTCGGACCACTGGCACTATCTTATTCTGACCGCCGCCAACGATGAGCAGGCGGCGGCCTACGAGTTTCAGATCCGGCAGCGCCGGGAACTCGGGTTGCTCCCGCGCGCGGGTACGGTGCTGGTGGTTGCGGACGAGGGCGGCAGGCGAATCGGCAGTGGCGGAAGCACGCTGCAATGCCTGAGGCTGGTGGTGGATCGCGAGCGCCGCGACATCGCGGCCACGCCCGAATCTATCCTGCGCCGGCAGCGCATTCTCATCGTGCACGCGGGCGGTGATTCACGCCGGCTTCCCGCCTACTCCGCCTGCGGAAAAATCTTCACGCCGCTGCCCGGAGAGAACGACACCGCGCTCGGGCTCACGCTGTTCGATCGCCTGGTCCCGGAATATCTGGACCTTCCGCCCGGTCCGTTCGAATCGGGACAGGTGGTAGTTGCGTCGGGCGACGCGCTGATTCAGTTCGATGCCGCATCGGTGAAATTCGACCGCGCCGGTCTCACGGTTCTCGGCTCGCATACAACTCCGGAAGAGGCCTCCCGCCACGGGGTCTACTGTCCCGCGGGAGACGGCACCGTTCGCCGGTATCTACAGAAGCCTTCGATCGAGGAGCAGAAGAAGCAAGGCGCGATAGGTCGCGACGGGCGCACGGTTCTCGACATCGGGGGAATGAGCTTCGATGCGGCGACGGCTGCCGTCTTGCTGAATGCATTCGGCGCCATGCCCCGGCATTCAGTCGACATCTATCGCGAGATCTGCTGCGCACTGGGGTCGGACGCGTCTTTTGAACACTACGCCCGCACGGTGAATTCCAGCGGCTCGCCCTGGCCGGAAGAATGCTTACGCGAGCTCTTCGAAGCGCTCCACCCGATCCCGATGAATATCCAGATTCTTGATCGGTGCGGCTTTCTGCACTTCGGCTCGACGCGCCAGTTGATTACCAGCGGCCTGGCGCTGGTGACGCCCACTGACACGGTTCTGTCGACGAACAATGCCGTCAGCGGCTCCGGTTGGATCCGCGGCGCAAATTCGTGGGTGGAGGGATGCCGCATCGACGCGCCGCTCACGTTGGCCGGGTCGAACGTCGTGGTGGGTGTCGATGTAACGGAGCCGCTGGCTCTTCCCGATGGGGTCGCGCTCGACGTAAGCCCAGGCAGGAGCCGCGAAGGTTCGAAGGTTTGGTTTGTCCGGTGCTACGGAACCGAGGACAGCTTCAAGGACTCGGCCTTCTTCGGCCGTCCGATCCAGGAATGGATAGAGCGGATTGGCGTTTCACCCGACGAGATCTGGCAGGATGCGGCGGATCAGCCGAGCCTCTGGAATGCGCGCATTTTCCCGGCCGAGCCGGACTCGAGCGGTTATCGGAAGTGGCTCTGGATGCCAGACGCCGGGAGCGCGACCGAAGAGCAGCGGCGCATGTTTCGCGCCGCGGACCGGTATAGCTGCGCGGAAATCGCGGTTTTGACGGACCTCGCCGACTTCCACGAACGCCGGGTCGGCAATCGCGCCGGCTAAGTCCGCCGCTTGTTGCGGTCGCTGTTTGGCAACGGCATCGGATTCTCGCCCAAAGGCCTCGCGGCGGTCCTCCGCCGGTTGGACGATCGCGAAGTAGAGGTCCGGATTTCGCGACCTGCCGCATCCTCCATCCGCTGACGCGCGCCGAAAGCCCCGAAACGTAACACCGCCGGACGAGACAATCTGGGGCCGCGCGCCAGCGCGAATAGGGCACGCCGGCGGGTGGACGGATACGCCGCCGTACACGCTGGAGCAGGAAGGCGATGTAGAACACCGCGATCAACCTGAACGGGCAGCCTCCGATTCGCTGTTATTGCCGCGTGATGAAGAATCCGGCCATTCGCCTGGCCTTGATCGATAATGGACGAATCCTGGAGATCCGCGATCTGAAAGAGTTGCTCGATTACGGCCAGCCCGGCGACTCGTTTGCTCTGGCGAAGGCGGCGCGCGCCCGACCGGGTTTCGCGCCGGGCGCGGCGAATTGGCCGGAGCACTCTACGCTGCCGGATATTCTCGAATCGTTTGGCGGGGGGATCGAACTGACTACGCTGGTCGGCATTCCGAACGGGAGCGGTCTGGGCACGTCCAGCATTCTCGGCACGGTGATTCTGGCGGTCATCCGTCGATTGACTGGCCGTCCGCTGCATCAGCGTGAAATCTCCCATCACGGCCTGAGGCGCGAGTAAGCCCCAGGTTGTTCCCGGACCCGCGAATTCACTTCCTTCCCGACGATCTGGTGGATCCAAGGAAGGTCATGGCGGGACTACACTGTTGTATTACACCGGTTTGACGAGGCTTCTGCCGGACGTCGTTGGCCGGTATCTCAACCGCGACCGCGCGGCCATGGAAACGCTCCGTCAGGAGCATGTTGTGGCGCGCATGGCCGCGGACGCGATGTCGTGCCAGAATGCGGCCGCGTTTGGACGCCAGATCAACGCCGCGTTTGAGTTGCGCAAACGGCTCTTCGGGATAGTCAGTAATGAGACGATTGAAGAATTGTTGCGGACGGTCGATCCTCACGTGTACGGGCGCCGCCTGCCGGGCGCGGGAAGCGGTGGATTTCTGTTCATGGTCTGCAAGTCTCCGGCCGACGCCGCCGCAGTTCGCGAGAAATTGGGCCGCAAGCCTTTCAACGAAACTTCGCGGTTTTTTGAATACGAAGTGACCCACGCGGGGCTGGAGGTGACAACATGCTGATTCGCTATCTTGCGGTGATGGCTTGCTTCGGAGTGGCGGCTGGTCCCGTCATGCGCCTGGCTTTACGCACTCGCGTCGAGGTCTTCAAGGGCAGCGGCGAATGGCAGGAGGTGGGCGTCGAGCGCGACGTTCCCGTTGCGCATGCGGCCCTCATCATCTGCGATATGTGGGACAAGCACTGGTGCCTCGGCGCGACCGGCCGCGTCGATGCCATCGCCCATCGGGCCGCCCCGGTCATCGACCTGGCGCGGCAGCGCGGAATCCTGATCATCCACGCGCCCTCGGATACGATGAGCTACTACAACTCCGAGCCCGCGCGCCTGCGTGTCTTCGAGATTCCGAAGGCCGAACCGCCGCCGGGCCTGGCGATCTCCGAGTCCCCGTTGCCCATCGACGATTCCGATGGCGGCTGCGACACGCCGGACAATCCGATGAAGGTGAACACGAAGGCCTGGACCCGCGAGCATCCTGCGATCCGCATCGCGCCGATGGACCTAGTGTCGGACGACGGTGGAGAGGTCTACAGCGCGCTCAAACTCCGCGGCATCGACACTCTCTTTGTCATGGGAGTTCACACCAATATGTGCATCCTCAACCGGTCCTTCGCCATCCGGCAGATGACCAAGTGGGGGATTCGATGCATCCTGATTCGCGATCTGACGGATTCGATGTACAACCCGGCGAAGCGCCCGTTTGTTCCACACGACGAGGGCACCCGGCTGGTGGTCGAGCATATCGAAAAATACTGGGCGCCGAGCATCACCTCGGATCAACTGGCGCGGGCGCTCGAGGCGAGCGGATCGTGAAGCGCCGGGCGTTTCTCGCGGCTGCCGCGGGCGCGGCGTTGCGCGGCCAGGTGGAACGGCCGAAGCTGAAGCTGTCCATCTTCTCGAAGCACCTGCAATGGGCGCCGTATGGGGAGATGGCCGCGTTTGCGGCGGATGCGGGTTTCGACGGCGTGGACATCACGGTGCGCGCCGGTGGCCATGTTCTGCCGGAGCGGGTTGCGGACGATCTGCCGCGCGCGGTTGAGGCCGTGCGGAAGGCGGGCCTCGAAGTTCCGATGATTACCGCGGGCATTGTGGACACATCCTCGCCGCACGCCGAATCGATTTTGAAGACCGCGTCCGGCCTCGGCATCCGCTACTACCGCTGGGGCGGGTTCCAGTACTCGGACGACCAGCCCATCGCCGCCCAGCTTGCGGCGCTGAAGCCGCGCGTGAAAGCGCTGGCCGATCTGAACGGGCACTACAAAATCACGGCGATGTACCATACGCACTCCGGCATGGATATGGGCGCGCCGATCTGGGATCTGTGGGAGATCCTCCGCGATGTCGACCCGCGCTGGATCGGCGTCAACTACGACGTCGCGCACGCGGTCATCGAGGGAGGACTGGGAGGTTGGATCCGCAGTCTCCAATTGATGCGCGGCTTTCTGCACGGGGTTGCCCTCAAGGATTTCGCGTGGAGCAGGAACGCTCGCGGAGAATGGTATCCGGAATGGCGGCCCGCCGGGCAGGGCATGGTGAACTTCCCGAAGTTCTTCGGAATGCTGAGCAAGTCGGATTTCGACGGGCCGGTGCAGGTTCACTTCGAGTATGAGGGATTGGGCGGCGCAAACAACGGCGACCGCAAGTTGGCGATCCCAAAACCGGAGTTACTGAGTAAGTGCCGGCGGGATCTGACTTACTATCGCGAGCGAATGCGCGAAGCGGGGTTAGCGTGAATCGCAGGGTGTTCCTGATGTCGGGCGCGGCGGCGCTGTCGGCGCCTTCGGATCAGATCGGACTGGGAGTGATTGGCTCAGGCGGCCGCGGCACGTTCGTCATGGGCGTGTTCCAAAAAAACCCGTCCGTTCGAGTAATCGCGATCGCCGACGTGTACGAACCGAATCTTGAGAACGCCTTATCCGCGGCTTCGAAAGTGCAAGGTTTCGCGCCGAAGGCGTACCGGGACTACAAGGATCTGCTGGCGGACAAGTCGATCGACGCGGTTCTGATCGCCACCCCGGAGCACTGGCATCACCGGATGGTGTTGGACGCGCTGGCCGCCGGCAAGGACGTGTATGTCGAGAAGCCACTGTGCCACACGCCCGAGGAGGGAGTGGAGCTGGTGGAAGCGGAGAAACGCTCGAAGCAGATCGTCCAAGTCGGGATGCAGCGGCGCAGCTACGATCTCTATCTCACCGCCCGGCAGGTGATCGCTAGCGGGACTCTGGGAGCGGTGCGGATGGTCCGGTCCTGGTGGCTGAATAACTATCTCGGAAGTGAGCCCGCCGCGAAGGTCGAGGGTAAGCTCGATTGGAACCAATGGGTCGGCCCTGCCGGCAAACGGGCGTTCAATGCCGACGTATTTCACAACTGGCGGCACTATCGCGATTTCGCTGGGGGTATCGTCGCGGATCAGGGAGCGCACGTGTTCGACGGCATCCACATGCTCATGGCGGCCAGCTACCCCACGGCGGTCAATGCTTCCGGCGGCAAGCCGCACCGGCCCGGGTTCGACACGCCCGAATCGGCGACGGTGATCGCCGAGTATCCGGAGGATTTCATCGCCACGTTCAGCATCAATTACGCCGCGATGCGCTACAAAGGCCGGAACGATCAGTTGAATCAGTACGATGGCGACAAGGCGCGCCTGGACATCGGCCGCGAGGAGTACAAGCTGTTCCTGCAGGGCGCGGAGGACACTCCCGCCGTGACCCAGCCGTCCAAATTCGGATTCGGCAAGGCGACCGATCTGCATGTCCAAAACTTCTTGGAATGCGTTCGGACGCGCAGGACGCCGGCCGCGCCCATGCGGTTGGGATTCCAGGCGGCGCTGGTGGTGCAGATGGCCAACCTCGCCATGGAACGCGGGCGCCGCATCCGCTGGAACGCCGCCGCGCAGCGGGTTGAGGGCGGCTGAGTGTGCGGCGGGCGCCCTCGCCGGCCATGGGGCCGGCCCAAGGCAGCCTAAAGGCCCGCCCCGCCGGGGAAAGCTAACGGGGGTAGCGGCCGAGGACGGACTTGCATGCGGCGGCGACGTCGGCGCCGGCTTGCAGGCATTGCTCCTTGAGGCAACTGCGAAGCTGTTCGCGCAGGGGCTTTCGCTGCTCGCGAAGATCCTCGTCGCTGGCGAAGCGCAGCATCATGTCGACATATTCCAGGTAGGAGTTGGCGGTCTCCAGATCTTTCTCCGCGGCGAGGCGTTTGCATAGGAATTCGACCGGATGGGTGGGATCGGCCCACTTCTGGTGGGTGACCTCGTAAGCCACGATGCCGAAGGCGTATCGCCGCGCGGCGCTGTCGTTTCCGATCATCACCCCGCGCAGGGCGGGCATCACTTCGTTCCAGTTGTGGGTCAAGCGCATCAACGATCGGAGGGCGATGCGCGTGTCCTCGCCGGCCGGCATCGAACCAGTCGCCAGATGTTTGGTCCACGCCGCGGCTTGCGCGCTGGCGTCGCGGCCTGCGGCAAGCATGGAGGCGATCAGGCGCACCTGAGAGAGTAGGTCGCGCGGCCCCGTGCCGCTGGGCAGCACGCGCAAGACCTCGCCTTTCTTGCCCAGGAACACGACGGCCTTGTCGTCCGGCTGCCACTGGCCCAGATCGGCTTCCCATTCGGACACCGGTTCCCGAGGCGGCAGAAACGGCGTCTGCTCCTCGCGGGTGAACAAATAGGGAGCGTTCGGGGCGGCGCCTCGGAGGGCTTCCGGCTTCGCCAGTTGGCCGGAGATGACCCATCGGGTCGGGATGGGATCCGATCCTTGAGACATCTCCTTCACGGTTTTCGCGAAATTGCTTACCGGACCCGCCAGAATCGTGCTCGCTTGCGAGACCAGTAGTTCCGGCCCCACGGTAAACATCTCATCCATTCGGCTCATCGCAGCTCCTTGCATCACCATGGCGAGTATGATCGCGCTGCTGGAAATGCGATACATTATCAAATTCCAGCGGCAGCGCTCACGGCGAGCGTAGCAGTAGTGTTGAAGATCGGGTTGGCGAAGTTCGGCGAACTGCCGCCCTTCCCGTCCTGAATCGCCGCCGGTGCTACGCTCTGTTGTTTTTGCGGCGCGGCGCGGCTGCCAATTGCCTTGGTATTGTCCACGCCTAAGTTCAATTGCACGGACCAATCGAAGTTGCCCTGATAAGCCATCGAGCCCGGAATATCATGGGCCGCCCACTCGATATTCTGCACCACCAGCCAGGCGGTGAACGTGTGCGAGAAAGTCATATTCCTGAGCTGCAGATTGGTGGGCGGCGGAGGTCCGGGAGGAGGGTTGACGGCTGCTCCCGCGCGCGGGTCGGTATATGGAGCCCCGGGGGCACTAGGAAACGAGGGGCTGTCCTCGTGATGCGCGGTCTGCTTGTCCCGGTCGGCGGTGAACGGGGTCACCGTCGAATAGAAGGGGAATACCGATGCGTTCCAGACGTCGCGAATGGGCATGGAGCAATTCACGTCTACCGACGTGTGCGAATAACGGGCCTGCCGCGAATTGGTGAGCATGACCTGCAGCCAGCCCACCCGGTGATTGGCGGCGCATTCCGCCTTCCTGGGGCAACTCCCATCCAGTTGAATCTCTACCTTGGGATCCGTTGACACCTCGGGGGTCGCGGTCGTCCAGATTTGTAAGTTGCTGGGTCGTTCTAATGCTTGGGCAAACCCCTTCGTGATCCCTTTGTTGGTGACCACAAACTTGATTTCGTGAATCTTGACGTCCTTCTTGGCGGTGGCCTTCTCGCCGTTGGTGAAGGTGTAAGTCACCTCCACGGAGCCGGTCATCTGCAGGATCTTACCGGTGCTGTCGTCCTTAGAGAACCCGAGCAGGTTTACGGTGTCGCCGGTGCGGATGGGGGCTCGCGAGCTATCCACCAGATCCAGTCCGGCGCCGGTGATGGTCCAGGCGTAAGTCCCGCCCGCAGGGGCCCCGGCTGCGGTGAGTTTTAGCGGATGGCCTGGACAACCCACTGGCTTGTCCAGGGTGATCGTCACCGTGACGGGGGGCAGGGGAATCGCCGCGGTGGCGGTCTGGGCAGCCACTACCGTTGCCGATCCGTTCTCGGTGGTATGAACCGGCGCAGCGGCCTTAATGGTGTAGGGGCCGGCTGCGATGCCATTGAATTTCACCTTGCCGCTCTCGCCGGTGGTAGCGTTCTTCGAATCCGGTCCGCTAATGGTAACGGTGGCCCCTTGGATCGGCTGGTTCGTCTTGCTGTCGGTGACGGTTACCTCGAGGTTGCCGGGTACCGCCAGCGGCGGAGGTGGGCTGGTGCCGCCCGCGGGCGCGGGCGTGCTCGCCGGCGTCGCACCTCCTGCACACGGGGTCACCGCGGTATCCGCCGGCTGCGGGCTGAAATTGTTATTGGCGTCGTTGCTGGCAGCACCTAAACTGTTCGCGGTTCCGGTATTGTCCGGGGTTGCGGGATCTGGCGCCGGATCTGTCGAGCTCGGGGTACCGTCTCCTGACCCTCCGCTGCCTGGGCCGGGGTCGGCAGGGGTACCGTCGGCCGGTGGATCGTCAGCGGGCGGATCGTCAGCGGGCGGATCGTCAGCGGGCGGATCGTCAGCGGGCGGATCGTCAGCGGGCGGATCGTCGGCGGGCGGATCGTCGGCGGGCGGATCGTCAGCCGGTGGATCGTCAGCGGGCGGATCGGACGGTGGATCTTGCGTAGGGTCCGGTTTCGGTTCTTCGGGCATCCACGTCCTTTAATTCAGGCGATAGCCGTCAGGTGAGCCTGGGCTGCACTGAGTAATTGATCGAGCTGATCCGGTCCCGGGCGGGAGAAAATGGCCTCGGCCCAGGAAGCGTCCTGGTCAAATCTCGATCCGAACACGATCATCAAGTCTACAAAGCGGCAGATTTCCCGCTCCGATCGAAAGCTATACTTGCCGGCCCGTGCGATGCCTTCGCGAATCAGCGCGCGGATCTTGGGCTCGCCGGACGTCTGGCACTGCCGCGGGAAGAACTGGTTCAGATGATCCAGCATGCGGTCCTCGAAGTCCTGCTGCCGGGCCGTCCGGATAGCCTGCAACTGGGCGCTGCGCAGGGTCGCACGCATTCTCGGACCCGGAGGCTGCATATCCATCGGGGCGGTAAGCTCGCGCATCGGTTCGCTGTCGACGTCCAGCCGGCGGGTGTCGGTCCGCAGTTCCTTGCCCGGCACGCTGTAGCAGATGGCGGTGGCGGGATCCCGGGCCGGGAGAATGAAGGCCGAAATCGGACCGAAGAAATTGTGCAGGTCTTCGTTGGTGCAGGTGGGCAGATACACCCGCAGCACCCGCGGATCGTAATATCGGAACATCAGCATCTTGCCGGACTCGGTGAAGATGTTCAGGTAAAGCCTGAGATGCCGGCGAATTTTATCGATGCTCCCGGACGTGCGAATAAACACGCCCCAGTTGTTGTCCCAGGCATCTCGAAGCAAGGTCTTGGTGAACGAATCCTCGTAGTCCAGCTCCAACAGGTAGGGCGAGATCCCAATCACATCCCATTTCAGATCGGTCAGGTACCATTTTGCGTTGACGCTGTAGAGACAGGTCTTATCCTGCCGCGAGGAATCCACGGCGCCGAACACCTTGGTGTCGCGGGCGCCATCGAGGACTGCGAACACGCGCAGGGCTCCCGGCGCGGTGGACGGCCACAGCATCTCATAAAGACGTTGTATGCGATCGGGCGCTAGCATCTCATCTCAATTTTATGCTGCATTAGCGTCTTGACCAGACGCTAATGCTTGTGTCAATGCTCACAGAACGGAACGCCGTCCTGGGCGGCTTGGTGTGCTGCCACGGCTTGCGCCGCTCCGTCGTTATTCGACGCCAGTATCGGGCTGTCGGGTGGCGGAGCAGAGGTGCTGCTGGGTTGCCGCGGAGGCGGAGGGGGCGGCTGGAACCCGCCGTCGTCATCTTCCACCTTCTTGAACGCCCCGCCGCCACCACCACCACCGCCACTACCGCGAGCTTCACGGAACGCCAGTACTTCCCGTTTATCGATCTTCCGGGCGATCTCGCCAATTACATCGCGATCCGACAAGGGAGGGCCGCCCGGACCGCGTCCGAGCAAGGTGCGCAGTTCCCGGATCAGCGGCAGGTCGGACTGGCAGGGGCGGAGGATGTCCAAGGTGCGGTTTCGGTCGAGCACCAGAGCGGAACTCCGCTCGAGCGACTTGACGTCTGACGCGGCCTTTAACGTCACTCCCGTATTGCCCAAAACGACTGACAAGCTCACCCTTCCTTCAAAACAGTATACCCAAACCGCAAAACATTTCCGCTTGCAGGGCACGGGTACGGTACATGCCGATTCCGGGCGGCAGGCATAAATAATAGGAGAGAGCAGTTCAAACTTACACCCGCGGGGATACCCGTGATGGCCGGAGCGCCGCGCGTTGCTGGATTGATCGTTATTCTGGCTGGTTTGATCGGCACGCTTGTATTGTCGTGGGTCGTTAGTCAGACGCTGGTTTCGTTCCTCACGAAATTCGACAAAGGGGATCTGACCGTCTTGCGAGATCTCATGGCGACTGGAAGAGTAACTCCAGCTATCGACAGGCGCTACAGGTTGAGTGAGTCCCCCGAGGCTTTCCGGTATCTGGAAGAAGGGCACGCTCGGGGACACATACGGAAGCAATTCGTTCGGTCATGGCGGCGCACCCCTGAACTTCCTCTGCCGGTAAACCCCGCGAAACAGCAATCTGCGAAGGTAAGAGTCACTCGACCCAAGCTAGATCGTCAGGTCAGATCGATCTTGAAAACGAACGCAAACTCGCCGGCCTTCTTCGACGGCGCGTCGATGGTCAGGCTGTCGGCGCCTTGGGTCCACTTCAGCTTTTCGTCCGAGCCGACGAGCCGGATGCCTCCGATCTTGCGATCCAGCAGCTTCGCGTTGGTGCCGAGCGATTTGATTACGACCGGCTTGGTTGGCCAGTCCAGCGCGATGGCATACAGCGAATTGCCCTTTTGCGTGAAACGAATGTCTTTCGCGGTGAACGGCTTGCTCTTGTCATCCGTAAATCCGCCGGCGAGGACTTCCGTCGGGCCCTCGCCGTACACCTTCCATGGACGCGTGCCGTAAATGGCCTCGCCGTTCGCACTCAGCCAGCGGCCCATTCCGAGCAGGACCTTTTGCACTTCCTCGGGAATCGTGCCATCCGGACGCGGGCCGATATTGAGCAGCAGCACTCCGTTCTTGCTGACGATGTCGATTAAGTCGTCGATCAACCCGTCGGGATCGCGGAATTTCTCGCCATCGATGTAGCCCCACGATTTGAGCCCAACCGCGGTGTCTGTCTGCCACAAGTACTTCCGCATCGCGTCGAGCTTCCCGCGCTCGATGTCGAGCACCGCGGCCTGGTCGGGGAACGACTTGTTCTTGTAATTGATCGCCACGCCGCCGCGCTTCCATTCGGCGCCGCGGTTGTAGTAGAACGCCGCGAACTTTTGGAGATAAGGCTGGAAGACCGGCTGCTCGATCCACCAATCGAACCAGATCAGATCGGGTTTATACTTATCGACAATCTCGGCGGTGCGAACCAGCCAGTCGTCCATGTAGGCCGCGTCGGGCTGCGAGTTGGCCTTCCCGTCGGCGGTCTTCTCCGCGTGCGCAGGACCGTACAGGCCCGCGTATCGCGGATCCCGCACATCGGAATCGAACTTGCGCCCGCCGTCGAAGAACCAGTAATGCTCCGCCCGGTGAGAAGAAGCTCCGAGGCGCATATTGTGCTTGCGCACCGCGACCGAAAGTTCGCCGACGATGTCGCGCTTCGGCCCCATCTTCGCTGCGCTCCAGTCGGTGAAACTGCAGTCGTACATCGGGAAACCGTCGTGGTGCTCGGCCACCGGCACCACGAACTTCGCGCCCGCCTTCTCAAACAGATCGGCCCAACCGTTCGCGTCGAATTTCTCGGCCTTGAAGTTCGGGATGAAGTCCTTGTAGCCGAATTTTGTCTGCGGTCCGTAAGTGGCGACGTGATGCTTAAATTCGACGGAATTTTTTTGGTACATCTGCCGCGGGTACCATTCGCTGCCGAACGCCGGCACCGAGTAGACGCCCCAGTGAATGAAGATGCCGAACTTCGCGTCGGCATACCACTGCGGCGCCTGGAACTGTTGCAGCGACTCCCAGGAAGAGCGATACGGCCCTGCGTTAATCGTGTTTTGGACGCGGCCGAGCGACTCCGCTACGTGCGCTTTGTAAGCGGTTTCGTCCGCGGCGCCGGCGAGACCGGCCGACAAAATCGCAGAAAGCAGAAAATATTGTGCACGCATGAATTTCGTGTCAAACATATCACTGTTCGGTCCGCTGTTACAGTAAAAGGGTCCATGAAAGTGCGGATCCAGCTCGGAAGCGGCCGGCCAGTCCTGCGTCAAAAGGGCAAGAACAGGCGAGCTGCGCTCGCGTTCGCCGCTTTGCTCGCACCGGCCGTACTGGCGGCCTACGTACTTGGAATCTGGCGTCTATCCACCGACGCGGGATTTATGGGCGACTTCGAAATTAAAGAAGGCATTTTCTCCCACTGGCAGGTGTGGATCGGAATCGGCGCGGCTCTGAATGTTCTCGCGGTAATGCTGAACCGGTACGGCTACAGCGGCGAACTGCGGCTTCCGTGGAACACGCACCGGGAAACGCGATAGCGGGCCATTACTTCCGTGAGCTGGCGCGCAGCCGCGCTGCCGCCCAATCGCGAATACGCCGGTTGGCGGGCTCCTCCAGCATCGTGTAAGCCGCCGACGACACCATGACCACGCCGGCGAAATAGACGGCCGCGGAGGCGGTCTGCGGCAACAGGCCGGATGTGTACAACCAGAACCGCTTGTACCACCACAGCAGCGGTATATGGAGGATGTACATGGAATAGCTGGCTTGGCCCAGGAAGACCGATAGCCGCGCCGAGAGCGCCTGCACCGGGATGCCGCCTCCGAGCGCCAGCCCGATCAGAAGCAGAACGTTCAGAGGTCGAAGGGCGCTGTTCATGCCGATGGAACTCGTCACCAGCCATGGGTTTGCGACGAGGAACAAGCCGAGCACGGTCGCCGGCGCGTAGAGCAGGTAGCCGCGTCCGCGGAGCCAAACGCTCGAATCTTCCAGGCGTCCGTAAATCGCGGCGGCCGCGATTCCCGCGAGGAAGTCCGCGAAATAAATCACCGGCTTCCACGCGACCGGTACCGACATCCAGCGATACCAGAGAGGGGCCGCCAGGGCCAGGACCGCGGCCAGGATCATGCCGGTCCGTCCCATGCGCGCGAACAGCAGGACGGCAACCGGAAAGCAGACGTAAAAGAACAATTCGCAGGACAAGGACCACGCCGGCGCGTTCCACTGCACTGGCAGAACGCCGGCCCATCCCTGCAATACCAGGCCGTAGTCGGCCAGCAGCCACGGTTTCATCGAAGAGACCACTCCGGGACGGCCGGGCGACACCAGATCCTCGAATATGAACGGTGCGATTACGACCAGGCTCACCAGATAGATCGGGTAAACTCGCGCGAAACGCCCCACGCCGTACCGGATGAGATTCGCGCGGCTCCACGTCGTAGCGGCATAGCTTCGCGACAGAACGAATCCCGATAACACGAAGAACACGCCGACTGCGAGATAGCCGGTGCGCGCAATGTTCTGCAGACCAATTGGAAGAGTTTGCACCCAGGCGTCGAGCATCATGCGCTTCCCGCTCAGGTGATGGAGAACCACCCACGCCGCGAGAAAAAAGCGCAGCCCGGTCAGCGCGGGAATGTTCAGCGACAGTTTCCGATTAGCGATACTTTGAGTCTAACGGTTTGACTCATGCGACGTACCACAGCTCTGCTTTTCCTATGCTGTATCCCGGTGACGCGAGCGGCCGACAAACCCTTCGTCGATTCCACCGAAGCGGAGCTGAGGACCGCGGTCCCCGAGCTAGCGCAGGCGGCGTTGAATCCGGACCAGGCTCTGCTCACCCCGGTCTTGCGAGCGGCGGCCCGCGAGCTCACCGATATGCTCGCGGCGTTCGTCGATGTCTCGGCGGCGGAGGACGTTCACGAGGCGTGGTTCCGTGCGCCCGCGCTGTATCAGGCGGACCGCCGCGAGACCTTCCGTTATCTTATGCGCGCGGCTCCCGGAACTGCGCCGCTGCCGGTTGACGAATCCCGCACGGAGGGTAAGCCCGAGGCGGATAGCGGATTCCCGCTCGCCGGGGGTTTCATGGGACTGCTGAATCATCTGCTGCCGCGATATCGGAACCAATCGCGGTTCCGATATCTCGGGCGGCAGAGTCTCGTGGGTGGAGATTGCTACCTGCTGGCCTTCGCGCAAATCCCCGAATCGGCCAGCCTCTCCACGCAGTTTGTCCTGGGCGGAAAGGAGCGCAAGGCATTTCTGCAAGGGCTGGTTTGGATCGACGCGAACACCAAAAGAATACGGCGCGTTCGCACGGATCTTCTTCCGCCCGTTGAGCAGATCGAGAGGATTACTACCGATGTCTGGTTCGCCCCAGTCGGTTTCGAGTCGGCCGGGACGGTGCTGTGGCTGCCGGCGCAGGCTACGGTCGACGCGAGCTTCAGCGGAAAGCAGTGCCACAACGTCCATCGCTACTTCGATTACCGGCTCGCCGAATCGGACCCTTCTGAGAAGGACGCGTCTTCCGGTGTGGTCTCCGGCGTGCCTCTGCTGGCGGAAGATGCCGTCGAGGCGGAAATTCGGGGCCTGCTGCTGCTGCGCGACAAGAAGTACCAGGAAGCCGTGGCGGCTTTCCACGATTCAATAGCTCTCAACCCAAACGAGGCCGGCGCGCATTTCGGGCTTGGCATGGCGCGCCAACAGTCCGGCGAAGCGGCCGGCGCCAGCGCTGAGTTTCGCATCGCGGCCCGCCTCGACCCGAAGAACTTCGGCGCCGGTCCGGCGGACGAAGCCGTGCGAAGCGCCCCGCCCACCATTCGAGTGAACGTGCGCCAGGTGCTGGTCCCGGTGGTGATTACCGACAAGCAGGGGCACTATGTTGCCGGGCTGCGAAAGGAAGACTTCCAGGTCTTCGAGGACGGAGTCGAACAAGACGTCACCGCGTTCAACGTCGAAAGTGTCGCGGCGGCGCCGGTCGAAGAATCCCCGGCGACACGGGCTGCCACGCCGGAAACGGCGCGCGGCGAGGCGAAGCCCGTCCTGATTCGGAGAACCTACGTGATCTGCGTCGACGTTCTGCACACGGATTTCGGCCACTTCGTTTGGGCGCGGAAGGCCCTGGAGAAGTTCTTCGGCCAGGAGCGGACAGGCGACTCACAGTACGCGCTTATAGTTCTCGGGCGCTCGGCTGAGGTGATCCAGGACTTCACGCCGGATCCGGCAGTCATCCTCCGAGCCATCGAGAATCCGAAATTCCAAAAGGCGATCATCGGCAGCAATACCGGTATGCAGCAGACTTATCTGAACAGCTTCCGGCGGGACCTGGACGAAGTTCGAAGGGCGTGCGATGTGGGCGATCCGACTTGCCTGCCGGGAAAGAGGCGAGTGGAAAGCGAAGCTTCCGCCGTCGCCGAGCATGATAGAGTTCAGACCCTCGCGTTTCTCCAGCAGTTCCGGGGAGTGGTCGAGCAACTCGCGATGGGGAAGGAGCGGCGTGCCCTGGTGCTGATTTCCGACGGCTTCCCGCTGGTGGCGGGCCTCGAGGCTTACAGTCTTCTGACGGTCTACTTTCCGGAAATTCCATTTGTTAACCTTCGCGCGAACGAGCGGATGCAGGAGGGCTTCGAACCGATCGTGCGCATCGCCGCGAAGAGCGACGTTCCGATTTACACCATCGATTCGCGCGGCCTCTACACGCCGCCGTTCTTCAGCGCGTCAAATCCGGGAGTGGCCAGCCGCGTCGTTTCCGAAGTCAGTGCCGTCATGAATCGCGTCGCGCAGGAATCGGGCGGCACTCTCGCGGAGTTCGCGGCGGCTACCGGGGGCCTTTCCTACCAGAACAGCAACGATCTGTTTCAGGGGATTCGGCGTGCCGTCGCCGACGGCCGGGATTATTACCTGCTCGCCTACGTCCCGAAGAACGCCGCTGCCGACGGCAAGTTCCGGAAGATCGCCGTGGAGGTGCGCGGCAAGAAGGTCGTAGTCCAGGCGAAGCGCGGTTATTGGGCCACCGCAAATTGAGCGGGGTGTATCATCGGTTTTTGCTTCCTATGCCCCTCTCACATCGTCTGTTTCGATTCGCCGGAGTCGCGCTTGCCGCATCGTTATGCGCGCCGGCCGCCGTCCGGCTGTCCTCGATTCTCGGGGACCACATGGTTGTCCAGCGCGGACTGCCCGTTCACGTCTGGGGCTTCGCGGAACCGGGCGAAGCCGTCTCGGCAACGTTCCGTGGCGAGACCCGCGGAGCTACCGCCGACGACCTCGGCCACTGGAGCATTTACCTGACTCCCGGCGACGCGGGCGGCCCATTCGAGATGAAGATCCAAGGCACGAATACCATCACGCTGAGCGATGTCCTCGCCGGCGATGTCTGGGTCGCTTCGGGACAGTCGAACATGGAGTTCGCCGTCCGAGGTGTCGACAACGCCAACCAGGAAATCGCCGCCGCGAATTACCCGAAGATCCGGTTGTTCCACGTCCTGACTGCGTCTTCCGAGTTTCCGTTGGAAAATGTGCTCGTGAACTCCTGGGTGGCTTGCGATTCGCGCACGGTCGCGGACTTCTCGGCGGTCGCGTATTTCTTCGGCCGCGACTTGCACGAGAAGACCGGTGTACCGGTCGGGCTGGTCTCGACCTCTTGGGGCGGGACTCCGGTGGACGCCTGGACCAGTCTGCGCGCCATCGCCGCCGATTCTTCCCTCATGCCGGTCTTCGCCGAGTGGTCGAAGATGATGGATGCCCGGTCCACGAGTTTCCTGCGATGGCAAGGGCAATTGACGCAATGGGAGCAGGCGGTCGTGCGAGCGAAGGTGGAAGGCAAGCCCGCGCCGAATCATCCTTGGATGCCGAACTTAGATCAGTCGTGGCGTCCGGCGGGCCTGTACAACGCGATGATCGCGCCGTTCACGCCGTTTCCGATTCGCGGCGCAATCTGGTACCAGGGAGAGAGTAACGCATCGCAGGAGCGTGCGCCGCTATACGCGCATCTGTTCCAGGCAATGATTCGCGATTGGCGGCGGGCGTGGGGAGTCGGCGACTTCCCGTTCTACTTCGTTCAACTCGCCAACTTCAAGACGGGCGCGGACAGCCGCTGGCCGGAGCTTCGCGAGGCACAGCGGGAAACACTCGCGCTGGCAAACACCGGCATGGCGGTGACTATCGACATCGGAAACGCCGACGACATTCACCCGAAGAACAAGCAGGACGTCGGCGCTCGCCTGGCGCGATGGGCGCGCGCGACGCTCTACGGAGAGAGCATTGAGTATTCCGGCCCGCTGTTCCGCCAAGCCACGGCCGACGGCGGCAATTTGCGGGTGTGGTTCGACCATGCCGCTGGACTCGACGCGCGCGGTGGCGCGTTGACCGGCTTCGAAATTGCCGGAGCGGACCGCAAGTTCGTACCCGCGGAGGCCCGCATTGACGGGTCCACGGTAGTGGTGTCGGCCGCGCAGGTGGCGAGTCCGGTTAACGTCCGCTACGCCTGGTCCGACAACCCGGTATGCAATCTCTACAACGCGGCGGGACTCCCGGCCTCGCCCTTCCGTTCCGGGGAATAGCATGCACTACCGGCAACTGGGACGGACGGGTTGGAAGGTATCGGAAATCAGCTTCGGCGCGTGGGCGATTGGAGGCGCATGGGGCACGGTGAGCGACGACGAGTCCATGGCCGCGCTGCATAAAGCCGTCGACTGCGGCGTTAATTTCATCGACACTGCAGACGTCTACGGCGATGGCCGCAGCGAGCGCCTCATCGCACGCCTGAAACGCGAGCGCCCCGAAGAGATCGTTGTCGCGACCAAGGCCGGCCGCAAAATGTCTCCGCACTCCGCGGCCGGCTACCGCGACCTTTCCCGGTTCATCGACGACAGCCTGAAGAACCTCTCGACGGACTGCCTGGACCTGGTGCAATTGCATTGCCCGCCCACCGACGTCTACTACATGCCCGAAGTCTTCGGGGCTTTGGACGACCTGATGAAGGCGGGTAAGATCCGGCACTACGGCGTCAGCGTCCAGCGATCCGAAGAAGCGCTGAAGGCCATCGAATACCCGAACGTCCAGACCGTTCAGATCATCTTCAACTGCTTCCGCCACCGGCCCGCTGAGTTATTCTTCACGGAAGCGAAGCGCCGAAAGGTCGGCATCCTGGCGCGGGTCCCGCTGGCGAGCGGAATGTTGAGCGGCAAGCTCACGCGGGAGTCGACGTTCGACTCCGACGACCACCGGCAGTTCAACCGGCAGGGAGAAGCTTTCGACGTGGGTGAGACGTTCTCCGGGGTCGACTACGACGTAGCGCTGGAGGCCGTCGAAGAGATCCGCCGGCTGGTGCCGTCCGGCGCCATGGCGCAGTTCGCGCTGCGATGGATTCTGATGTTCGACGCCGTGACATGCGCGATTCCGGGCGGAAAACGTCCGGACCAGGTGGTGGACAACTGCGCCGCCTCCGGCCTGCCGCCGCTCTCCGACGAAGCGATGGCGAAAATCGCGGAGATCTACGACTCGCGCATCCGGCCTCTTGTCCATGGGAGGTGGTAGTCAAAAGGGTGCGCGACATAAGCGTGGAGCCGGCAAATGGATCCTTGCTGAGCCGCGACCGTAAGGGAGTGGTCGGTGGGAGGGGTTCGCCCTGCCCCGCAACGACACATGGTTCGGCCCGAGAGAGTCATGATCTGGCATTCCCCTGAGGCGCGCTGCGGATCGACTTCCAGCCATCGGCTTCCGGGCAGATTGTGGCGCCGGTCTACGGAGCCCGATTCATCGCCGCGGAGTTGCCCCCCGTAACCCTCAGATTTCCCTGATTGTTCAGCATATTTGTGAATCGATCACTTCATAATATGTTGCGCACCCGGAGCCAGGCTGAGTCACACTATTTTCATTTTTCCTTGGTACACTCATTAACCAAAGAGGAGAAGGACATGTTTCGTTTCCACGTTCGTCTTTGTTCGGCGCTGGTCATCGGCCTCGCGCTCTTCGCCAATGCGGCTCTCGCTCAACAGATTTTGGGAGCGATCACCGGGACCATCCAGGACGCATCCGGCGCATCGGTTCCGGAAGCGGTGGTTAAAGCGCACAACCTCGCAACCAACCTGCAGGTGTCGGCTCGGACGCAAATCAACGGTTCCTTCCTGCTTCCCAATCTGCCCATCGGGACATACGAAGTCTCATTCTCGAAAGCGGGTTTTAAGACGGAGTCTCACACGCAAGTTGTGGTCCAGGGCGACCGCACGACCACGGTCGACGGCTCTCTTCAGGTCGGCGAAACCGCCACGACGGTCGAGGTGAGCGGGACGCCACTGATGAACCAGGTGGACACGACCAACGGTTACGTCGTCGACCAGTTGACGATTCAGCTCACGCCCCTCGGTACGGGCAGTTTCACCCAACTCGCGCTGCTCAGTCCCGGCGTGAATGCCGACTTCCTGGGCGGTTCGGGATCGAACGCCGGGCTCGGCAACCAGGCCATTTTCGCCAACGGGCAGCGCGACTCCAGCAACAGTTTTTCGTTAAACGGCGTGAGCACGAACAATCTCTTCAACGGAAAATCCTCCAGTCAGGTGTCCGCCAACCGATTCGTTCTGAATACCGGCGAGAACTTCGGCGGCGGCGGGGACATCCAGACCAGTACCTCGGTGTACGCCGCCATCGGCCAGGCCCTGCCCACTCCGGCGCCGGAGTCCATCGAGGAAATCCGGGTCGACACATCGATGTACGACGCGAGCCAGGGATCCAATAGCGGAGCGCACATCGGTATTACGACGAAATCCGGAAGCAACGCTTTCCATGGTGAAATGTACCAGAAGTTCCAGAACAGTTTCTGGAACGCAGCGCCTTTCTTCCGCAACGCGGACCCCGCGATCTCTGAGAAAGACAAAGTTCCCAAGCTGAATCGCAAC
The DNA here is from genome assembly GCA_025353165.1 of Acidobacteriota bacterium. Classification (GTDB taxonomy): domain Bacteria; phylum Acidobacteriota; class Terriglobia; order Bryobacterales; family Bryobacteraceae; genus TMP-7. The sequence goes on from JANXRE010000017.1 coordinate 93,259, forward strand.
ATGTTCGGGGCAACCTTCGGGGGCCCCATCGTGAAAGATAAACTGTTTTTCTTCGCCGCTTACCAGGGAACGCGAGTTCGCGATGCGCTCCTGGGAACACAGAACGTTACCGTACCCCAGCACCTGACGGACGACAGGAGCGCGGCTGCGCTCGCGTCGGTGGCATCGCAGGATTTCGGTGTGACCGTGGATCCCGTCCAAATCGACCCCGTGGCGCTGAAGCTTCTGCAAACCAAACTTCCCAACGGGACGTACCTGATTCCCAGCGCCAACGTGACCAATGTGGATGTCGCCAACCAAATCGGCGCAAATGCGATTGTTCAGGGTCCCTCTTCCAAAGCTGACGCCGACCAGGGGACGGTCAATGTCGATTATGTTTTAAGCAGCAAGGACCGGCTTTCGGCAAGATACTACATCCAGAACGACCCGACTACGAATCCGTTCGGCGCGCAGAGCAACTCGCTCGGATTCGGTCAGGTTCTGGAGGCCGGCAGTCAGGTGGCGTCCATCAACAATACGCTGATCCTGTCGCCCACGCTCACTTGGGAGCAGCGCGCGGGATTCACGCGCTTGCGCGCGTACGCGGGGACGGACCAGCCACTTACGCCGGCCGACCTTGGTATCAACCTTTTCGGATCCAAGCGGTTTCCGGCGATCAATATGTACACCGCCGACGGCAACCTGGGCAACGGCTTTAGCTTTGGCCCGGTGTCGAATTTCTCCAACGCCGGAATGTTCCAGAACCAGTGGGAATACGCCACCAGCCTGGGCTGGGTGCACGGCCGGCACAGCCTCGCTTTCGGGTTCACCTGGGCCTACGCGCAACTCAACATTCTGAACCGCAACAACGAGACGGCCTCCATCACCTTTAACGATTTTCCCAGCCTGCTGCTTGGACAAGTGAGGACCGGAAGCAGCTCCGAAAGGTTCAATGGCACCAGCAATCGTTACTACCGCTCCAACACTGCTGGCGCATTCGTGAACGACAACATCAAGGTCAGCAGCAAGCTGACCATCACTCTCGGCCTGCGCTGGGACTACGACGGCCCGCTCAGTGAGAAGTACGGCCGCCTGACGAACTTCTACCCGGACCGGTATAAGTACGACGCCACGACCGACACAATCACCGATTCCGGCCTGGTGTTCGCGGCCAACAACAAAGACTTCCATAGCAATGGTGTCGGCAACTCGACGATGCGCGGCAACCAATGGGGTATCGCGCCGCGGATTGGTGTTGCGTGGAGTCCGTTGACCAAGCTTACGGTCCGCTCGGGTTTCGGCCTGTATTACGATCGCGGCCAGTTTTTCTCCGAGTTCTCTCCCAGCGCGGGTGGCGGGTTCAACGGTCCGTTCGGGGTGACGCTCCAGCCGCCTTTCGTGGTGCCCGTGGTGGCGCAGGATGGGGCCACGTTCGCCAATCCATTCGGAACCGTGGCGCCGGCGCCTCCGCCCGTAAACGCAGCGGCGTTCACGGCGCTCCTTCCGAACATCGGCCAGTTGTCCACTGGAAGCTTCCCGGCCGGCAACCAGTTCGGCCCGTTCCTGTTCGGCGGGTACGACCCGAGTAACAAGCTGCCGTATTCGGAGAACTGGACGCTGGATCTGCAATATCAGCCGGTCAACGATTTGCTTCTCAGCGCCGCTTACGTGGGCAACCATGGCGTGCACCTGGTGCTGCCGATCCCGTTCAATCAACCTCAGCTCGCGACTCCTCAGCACCCTGTCAACGGCCAGATCTACTCGTACGGGTTCAACGTAAACGCTCTGGAGCCCATCGCGTCCACGACGGGCGGCAACACCGACCTCCGCGTTCCGTACATCGGCTACAGCCCGAACTCCGTGTTCTACAAAGCGGAAGGGATCTCCTGGTATCATGCGCTCCAATTGCAGGCGCGCAAGCGGTTCTCCCACGGGCTCCAATTCACCGCCGCGTACACGTGGTCGCACACCACCGACGAACAAAGCGGGCTGGGCTTGTTCTACAACGGCAACGATCCGCTGAATCCCAAGTCCGGCTACTCTTCCGCCGACTTCGACCGGACGCATGTTTTCCTGATCAACTACAACTATCAGTTGCCCGCGGTGACCACGCGTGGCGGCCTCTTGGCCACTCTCGTCAACGGCTGGCAGATCGGCGGCCAGACCATCCTCCAGAGTGGACAGCCGTACAACGTGTACGATTTCTCCGGCTCCATCGCCAGCCTGTATTACGCCAACAACGACTACATTACGAATCCCATCCTGCCCCTCAGGCAGGGCGTGACAGTCGGCCAGGCGCAGTTGCAGGGAACCACCGGCCTGAACCCCGGCAAACCCGTACTGGACGTGAACGCCTTCACCATCCCGACCCTCGCGCCCGGCCAAATGGGCGTGCCCCCGTGCGATTCGGCCGGGGTCTGCGACAACCTCGAGTCGGCATACGGCAACGGCGGCCGGAACGTGTTTCGCGGACCGTTCCAATGGCGCTTCGACAACACCATCGGCAAGGATTTTCGGCTTACCGAGCGATTCCGCCTGCGCTACAGCGCCGACTTCTTCAACGTGTTCAACCATCCCAGCTTCGACACGCCGAATAACAACGTAGAGTTCTACAGCTTCTCCAGTCCACCGCATGTCAATAATCCGCCGCGCGGAAGACTGGGAGTGATTCAACACAGCGTGGGCAGTTCGAGGTTCATCCAAATGAGTCTGCACCTCTCGTTCTGACTTTCAGGCAATCTTAAGACTGTCCTGCTATTCTCACCGTCAGGAATGCGGCTTAGGATTTCGCTGGCTTTGTTGCTTTGTCTAGGCTGCTCGGCGGCCGACCGTTTTTCCATCTCGGGAACCGTGAGCGATTCGAGCGGAGCGCCTATCCCCGGCGCCAGCGTGGCAGTCCGCCAGCGAGGCGGACCCGTTGCCGGCACGGTGCGCACCGGCAGCGCTGGCGCGTTTCGCCTGACCGGCCTGCCGTCGGGAGACTTCGACGTCGAGGCTGTCAGCGAAGGGTTCGCCGCCGAGCGGATCCCTGTAACGATAGACGCCCGTTCGCCGGCCCTGCTCCGGATTACGCTGAAGCTCGCGGGCATTCGGCAGGAGGTTACGGTCAGCGAAGCCGCCACCCGGGTCACCACCGACGCCTCGGACAACCTCGACGTGATCACCCTGGATCGCGAAATGCTTGACAATCTGCCGATCTTCGATCAGAACTACGTCTCGGCGATGTCGCAGTTCCTCGATCCCGGTTCAATCTCGACTGGCGGTGTCACCCTGGTCGTCAACGGAATGGAACAGAAGAACATCGGCGTGTCCGCCTCGGCGATTCAGCAGGTGAAGATCAATCAGAACCCCTATTCCGCAGAGTTCTCCCGCCCCGGCCGCGGCCGCATCGAAGTGATCACGAAGCCCGGGTCGCCGGTCTATCACGGCACTTTCAATTTTCTTTTCCGGGATTACCACCTGAACGCGAGGGATCCGTTCGCTGTTGCGCGTCCACCGGAACAACGGCGCATCTACGAGGGAAGTCTCACCGGTCCCTTGGGACGAAGCGGAAAGAACTCGTTCCTCCTCTCGGCCGACCGCGAGGAGCAGGACTTGCAGGCCGTGGTATTCGCATTCACGCCGGCCGGAATCGTCCAGCAAAACGTCGCCAATCCCCAGCGTGACACGGAGATTTCGGCCGGCCTCACACATCAGTTGAGCGACGGCCACCTGGCCTCCTTCCGCGGCACTTATCACGACGCGACAGATCGCAACCGCGGCGCAGGAGGCTTGGTCCTGGCCTCGGCCGGCGTCAACTACCGGGATCGCGAGGACGAGTTGTATTACAACGACAGCCTGGCGATCACTCCCAAGCTATTGAACCAGTTCCGAGTTCTCATCGGGCGTCAGCATACGCCCGCAACGAGCGTCAGCAGCGATCCGGCGATCGTGGTTCCCGGATCGTTTGTCGGAGGCGGCGCGCAGTCGGATCGCCTTCAGACCGAGACGCACATGAACCTGAACGACATCGTTTCGTGGTCAGTGGGGAAGAACGAGATCCGGACCGGGATTAACATCCCCGATATCAGCCGTCGAGGTCTGGTCGACAACTCAAACATGGGAGGCACCTACTCGTTCTCGACTTTGCAGGACTATTCGCAGGCGCGCCCGTATTCGCTCATCCAACAGCATGGAGACGGCCGCGTCATATTCCTTGAGACGGTGGTGGGCGGGTTCTTCCAGGATGAATACCGTCTGCGGCCGAACCTCACCATCGCGGCCGGCGTTCGCTACGACTGGCAGAACTATTTCCACGACAACAATAACGTCGCGCCGCGCTTGTCCTTCGCCTGGGCACCAGCGAAGAATCGCAAGACTGTCCTGCGCGGAGGCGCGGGCCTGTTTTACGATCGCACCGGGCCCGGCCCCGTCTTCGACCTGGAAAGGTATAACGGATTCCGCCTGAAGCAGATCGTCCTGACCGATCCGTCGTATCCCGCGGTGCTGGATCCAGCCACCATCGCCGCCGCGCCGTCGACCCTGGCGCGCCTGGACCCCACGGTCAAGATCCCGTACACGGCTCAGTTCAGTTTGGGCGTCGAGCGTCAGCTCTACAAGGGCACGACGCTCTCGGTGACTTACTGGGCCACCCGGGGCGTGAGTCTATTCCGCTCGCGGGATGTGAACGCGCCGCCGCCTCCCGATTACTTGGCGCGGCCCGATCCCGCCATCGGCGTCTACCGGCAGATCGAATCGTCGGGGCACCTGCAAAGCGATTCCATGGAGGTTTCCTTCCGGGGCCAGGTCACTCGCTATTTCAAAGGCATGGCGCAGTACACCCTGGGCCGCGCTTACAACGACGTCGGCGGAAGCTATCTGGGAGGCACGCGCAGCACCGGGATTAATTCATTTCCGGCCAATAACTACGACCTGTCCGGCGAGTGGTCCCGCGCCGACTACGATCAGCGGAATCGTTTGAATCTTCTCGGAACCGCGCATGCCGCGAAGTATCTGGACCTGGGAATTGGTTTCTTCGCCAATACGGGAGCGCCGTACACCGAAACGACGGGGCGGGATGACTACCGCACGGGATACGCGAACGCTCGGCCGCCGGGCGTACGGCGTAACTCGTTGCAGGGCCCGGGATTCGTGGATCTGGCCCTGCGATGGTCGCATGACTTTCAGCTCAGCGGCAAGAAGGAAGGCCCGCGGCTCACGACGGCGCTCGACGCCTTCAATGTCACGAATCGAACGAACGACGTGACGTTTATCGGAAACCTCAGCTCGCCTTTCTTCGGCCAGGCAATCGCCGCGAAACCGCCTCGGCGGCTGCAACTCTCGCTTCGTTTCGAATTCTAAACGCTCATCCTTTATGTCAAGAGTCGCGTGGCTATCCATTCTGTTCGCCGCCGCGGGTCTGGCGGCCGAACTCAAGTATGTCGCCGTGATCACCCGTCACGGAGTTCGCTCGCCGACCTGGACCGCGGCGCGGCTGGCGCAGTATTCGGTCGAGCCGTGGCCCGATTGGGGCGTGCCTCCCGGAAATCTCACTCCGCACGGGCACACACTGATGCAGCAGTTCGGAGCCTATTACCGGACCTATTTTTCCAGCCAGGGACTCCTCTCTCAAACCGGCTGCGGCGATGCCGGCCGGGTCTACTTCTGGGCCCATAACGAACAGCGGACTCTCGAAACGGCGCGCGCCCTTACGGAAGGAATGCATCCCGGCTGCGCCGCCGCGGTGCACGCCGCCGCCGAAGACGAAATCGATCCGCTTTTCGGCCCGATCGCGGCCGGCCTGGGGAAACCGGATCGCGCTCTCGCGGCCGCCGCGGTATCCGGACGGATCGGCGGGAATTCTCAAGAGCTGCTGGACCTCTACCGGCCGGCCTTTGAGGAATTAGAGCGTATTCTCGCCGGTCCCGGCGCCAGGCCCCCGGCGCGGATTCTTCCAAACGAACCCATTCCGGTCGCGGCGGGAGGCGACAGCCTCGTCGACCTGACCGGGGCCCTCCACACGGCATCCACTCTCAGCGAGAACCTGCTTCTCGAGTACACCAACGGGATGCGGGGCAAAGACCTGGGTTGGGGCCGTCTGAATTCGTCCAACCTTCGGCAGATCATGGCGTTGCATGCAGGTTATTCCGACCTCGCGCGCCGGACGCCATACATCGCCCGCGCGCGCGGCTCGAACCTCCTGGAACATGTTCTGGATTCCATGCGGCAGGCGGCTCTAGGCAAACCGGTTCCTGGGGCGCTGGGGAAACCGGCGGACGCGGCGCTGGTGATCGTCGGCCACGATACCAATCTCTCCAACATCTCCGGGATGCTCGGAATCTCGTGGTTACTGCCCGGATATCAGCCTAACGATCCGGTGCCGGGAGGCGCTGGTTTTCGAGCTGTGGTGGATGCCGGACCAGAAAAAGCACAGCGTCCGCGTATACTACACGGCTCAGACACTGGAGCAGATGCGGGCCGCCGTTCCATTGACGATCGCGGCGCCCCCGCCCAGGTCGTCCATCTTCATCCCCGGATGCGGCACGGCGGCCGGCAGCTTCGATTGTTCCTGGGAAGACTTCCAGCGCACGCTGTCGGACGCCATCGACCTCTCCTTCACGAAAAACTGAACGTGCACCCCGTGCGCGGAACCGTGGTAGGTTAAATTCTTCATGAAAACAGCGACATTCGTCATTCTGACCATTCTGGGCCGCGGCGCGGCGGCGCAGACGCCCGGCGATGGACCCCGTTTCACGTCCGACGGTAGGCTCGAAAAACCGGAGAACTACCGGGAATGGATTTGGCTCAGCTCCGGGCTTGGAATGTCCTATGGTCCCATCAGCGAGGGCATGTCGAATCAGGATCCGCCCTTCGATAATGTGTTCGTCAATCCCGCGGCGTATCGCCACTTCCTCCGGACCGGCACCTGGCCCGACAAGACCATCTTCGTTCTCGAGGTGCGATCGTCGGTAGGGAAGGGCTCGATCAATCAGGGCGGTCATTTTCAGGGCGAGCTCGTGGCCGTAGAGGCCGAAGTCAAGGACGAGAGCCGCCCCGGGAAATGGGTCTTCTTCGGCTTCAATTCTGGGTCCTCGCCCGCCAAGCCGATCCCGCCCGCAGCCACGTGCTACAGCTGCCATGCCCAGCACGGCGCCGTGGACAACACGTTTGTGCAGTTCTATCCGACGCTGCTGGGAGTTGCCAAGGCAAAAGGAACGTTGAAAACGCCGCTTGGAATCGCAGGCACGAGCCGGAATTAATAAGTATCGATTTGTCCTAAATCTCCGGCACATTCCCGCCGATAAGGCTAATAGTGCTAGTTGACACTTCGTTCTCGGACGGAATGCTCGGGTTCGACAAGCTGTGTGTCAGCCCGGGCGGCCGGCTGGACAGGCTGAAAGATGAGTTTCTCGCCAGCCTCAATCACGAGATTCGCACTCCGCTCAGCGGCATCATCGGCATGGCCGATTTGCTGCTTGAAACATGCCTCGATTCGGAGCAGAGCGAGTACGTCTCCTCCGTGCGGACGTGCGCCGAGCGGCTCCTGGAAACCCTGACCACCGGCCTTGAGTACTCGGCGTTGGCGGCCGGCGCCGTCGAGCTGGACAGTTACGAGTTCAACATGCGGGAGGCGCTCGAGGCCGCGATTGGCGAACATAGAGCCAAGGCGGTCGCAAAATCCATTTCCCTGGCATTTTCGATGGATCCCAAGCTGCCGCGGAACGTCCTTGGCGATGCCCGCCGCTTACAGCAGATTGCCTCTCAACTGATCGCCAACGCGGTCAAGTTCACCAGGGTGGGCGGGGTGGACGTACGGGCCGTGGCGGACGGGGATTCGACTCTTCGCCTAATGGTCTCGGATACCGGCATAGGAGTGGATCCCGACAAGCTGGAATACATCTTCGGATCGTTCCGGCAGGCCAGCACCGGACTGTCGCGATCGCATCCCGGCCTGGGGCTGGGCCTGGCGCTGGTGGCGCGCCTGACCGCCGCTCTCAACGGCTGCCTGGAGGTGGATGGCCGCCCCGGCGAAGGCAGCACGTTCACCGTGTCCATTCCGCTGCGCGCCGCGCTGGCGCCGGGCGCTCCCATGTCGCTGGACGGCAAGACGTTTCAGGTGCTGGTGGTGGAGGACAATCCGGTCTTGCGCACGGTGATCGGACATGTGTTGGGACGCTACCCCTTGCAGTTGAGCTTTGCCGAGTCCGGAGTATCCGCCCTGCGGCAGGCGGCGGCGCTCCGCTTCGATCTGGTATTGATGGACCTCGAAATGCCCGAAATGGACGGGCTTACCGCGGCGGCCGGGCTCCGGGAACTGCCGGGATACGGCGATACTCCGGTGATCGCCGTCACGGCTTCCGACACGGAACGATGCCGCGCGGTCTGCCGCGAATACGGGATGCAGGCTTTTCTCGCTAAGCCCGTGCAAGCGCGGGAACTTGTCGGGACCGTCCGGCGATTCCTGCCCTGGCAATAATCGGGATCATCGCGGAACAAAGCACCGGTTCTTGCCGTCATTGCTTATAGTGAGCCAAAATGCGTCGTTTGCGGAGGCGGCACGTGTCGCCGCGGATTCGTTGCGTTCCAGTAAGCTGCGCAGCTTTCTCACTCTCCTGGGTATCATCCTGGCGACCACTACCCTGATCGCGGTCATGTCGATTATCAACGGCATGAACGCCTACATCGCTGAAAACGTGTCGGATATGGGCGCCGACGGCTTTCGAATCTACCGCATGGCCTTTATCGGAGATTTCGAGCCGAAGAAGTTTTTGGAGTTGCAGAAGAAGAACCCCGAACTCAAGCAGGAAGAATTCGAGTTTGTGAAGAGCCGGGTGACGCTCTGCCGGGAGATTGGGCTCGAATCCGGGGGCAACGGCAGAGTCTCTTCCGGGGGCGACCAACTGCAGGGGGTCGATCTGAGCGCCGGCACGCCGAACTACACGGCCATCAACAATATTCAGATCGCGTCCGGGCGCATGTTCACCGACACCGACAACTCACGGCGTCGTTCCGTCCTGCTGATTGGAAGCGACATAAAAGACCGCTTTTTCTCCACCCGGGATCCTCTCGGAAAAACGCTTTCGGTGGACGGTCGCCCCTTCGAAATCGCCGGCGTCGCGAAGACCAAAGGCAGCGTGTTCGGCCAATCCCAGGACAACTTCGTCCTTATGCCGATCGACACTTATTTCAAGATCTACGGTGCTCGCCAGTGGATGGGCTACATCGCGCTGGCCAACGACCGGACCGTGCTCACCCAGGCCCAGGAAGAAGTCAAGCTGCTCATCCGCGCCTACCGTCACCTGAAACCGAAGCAGGACGACAACTTCTCGATCATCACTTCCGCGTCGCTGGTCAACGCCTGGGACCAGCTCACCGGAGCCATCGCCGCCACCGCCATGGCGGTGGTCAGCGTATTCATGCTGGTGGGCGGCATCGTCATCATGAACATCATGCTCGCCGTGGTCACGGAACGCACGCGCGAGATCGGTATCCGGAAGTCGGTGGGGGCGCGCGGGCGAGACATCCTGAACCAGTTTCTCGTGGAGTCGTCCATGCTGGCGGCTTCGGGGGGACTGATCGGGGTGCTGATCGCCTGGTCTATCGCCGTGCTCGTCCGGAGTACGACGTCGGTCCCGATGCGCGTGCCGGCCACTGCCGTGATCGTCGGGGTCGGGCTATCTACCGTCGTAGGGCTGTTCTTCGGCATTTACCCGGCGCGCCGCGCGTCGAAACTGGATCCAATCGAGGCGCTGAGGGCCGAATAGTGAAATTCCTTAAGCTCAAGTCCAGCATCGGGCTCGCGCTCAGCACCATCCGCGAGCACAAGATGCGGGCGTTTCTGACCGTCCTCGGCGTCATTATCGGGACCGGGACCATCATTGGCGTCGGCTCCATCCTGGCGGGCCTGGACGGCGCCATCACCGGAATCCTCCGCAGCTTCGGAACGAGTACGCTCATCGTCTTCAAGTTTCCCATCGGCGTGCGGTTCGGCAATCTGAGCGACGAGGAGCGGATGCGCAAGCCGCTCACTTACGAAAACGCCGTTGCTATCGCCGAGCGCTGCCCGTCCGTCGATCATGTCAGCCCGTATCTGTTTCCTCCCCAAACCTTCGGCGCCCGTTTCGACAAGATCCGGTACAAGGGCAACGACATGTACAACATCCAGATGGGCGGCACCGAGGAAGGTTACGCCGCCGGCGGCAGCAACGGTGACATGCTGTACGGCCGCTTCTTCTCGGACGTCGAGAACCAGCATCACATGCCGGTGGTGGTGATCGGGGAAGACGTGAAGAAGGCGCTCTTTTCTGGCGAGAACCCGGTAGGAAAGGAAGTGGATGTGAATGGCCACGTCCTGGAGGTGGTCGGGGTGATGGGCCGCCCCTCGGCCTCCCTGCCGGGACAAAACGACACTCGTGTATTGCTGCCTTACTTCACCATGAAGAAATTGTTCCCCAGCGCGAAAGAGAACATGCTGATCGTGGTCGCACAGGAAGGGAAACTGGCGGTGGCGCAGGATGAGGTGGCCATGGTGCTGCGCCAGGAACGTCGCGTCGCTTACAACAAACCCGACAACTTCGCGATCACCACGTCCGAGCAGATGGTGGAGGACTTCCGGAAAGTCACGGCGGTCACCACCATCGTCATGGTCGTCTTGAGCTCCATCGGACTGCTGGTAGGCGGCATCGGCGTGATGAACATCATGCTGGTCAGCGTCACCGAGAGGACCCGCGAAATCGGCATCCGGAAAGCGATCGGCGCCCAGCGTTTCGACATCGTCGTGCAGTTCCTCACCGAGGCTGTAGTCCTGACCGGGCTCGGCGGCGTCGCCGGAATGCTGTTCGGGTATATGATCTCTCTCCTCTCCCGGCTGGCTTTTCCCGGCCTGCCGACGTCGGTGCCGTTATGGGCCGTCGCGATGGGCATCGTCGTCAGCGTCGGCATCGGCCTGTTTTTCGGCATCTGGCCCGCCAACAAAGCGGCCCGGCTCGATCCGGTGGACGCGTTGCGCTACGAGTGATCCGCGATCTCGGCTACGCTGAAAAGAGTGCGGCATTTCGTCCTTATCTTCGGCGCGCTTGTGCTTCCCGCTTTCTGCCAGGATAATTACGAGATTCAGGTTTACGGCTCGGAGACGGCCGCGCCGAAAACCACCATGGTTGAAATCCATAGCAACTTTACGATCAGCGGGTCGAAAAGTACGGTGGACGGGATGGTGCCGACCCAACACGCCTGGCACGAGACGCTGGAGATCACGCAAGGCTGGAACGCCTGGTTCGAAACCGGATTTTACGTTTTCAGCAGCATCAACCCCGGCTACGGCTGGCAGTACGTGGGAAGTCACATTCGCCCCCGGGTGCGCGCCCCCGCGGGATGGCACTTGCCCGTTGGCCTCAGCCTGTCCGCCGAGTTCGGGTACCAGCGCCGCCGGTTCTCGCAGGACACCTGGACACTCGAGCTCCGGCCCATCGTGGACAAGCAGTTGGGCAAGTGGTACTTGGCATTCAATCCCGCCTTTGACCGATCGTTTCATGGGCCGGGAGTCCGACAGGGGGTCACGTTCTCGCCCAATTTCAAAGCCGGGTACGATATCACCAAGCGGATTAACGCGGGTCTCGAGTATTACGGTTCCATGGGCAGTCTGGCAGGGTTCGATCCCCTGCGCGATCAGCAGCAGCAGATCCTCCCGGCCATCGACCTGAACCTCAGCCCGAATTGGGAGTTCAACTTGGGCGTGGGAGTGGGAGTGACTCACTCCACCGATCACTTACTGGTCAAGATGATTGTGGGA
>JANXRE010000182.1 GCA_025353165.1 Acidobacteriota bacterium
CGTTCCAATCCGATGCCGATCAGCCTTCCGAACTACCACCGTAATACCGATCGTTTTCAGTTCGGAATGCTGATCGCCATCACTTCGGATTCGTGATCGCCATCACTTCGGAACGCTGATCGCCATCCCCCGGAATCCGCACCAACGGCGCTCAGTCACCTTTCTCTATTAGATCTTTCACTAATTTCCCAATCTCCATGAAGGCGGCAAGATTACTTGGCTTCTGAAAATATCGATTCGCTCCGAGGCTTAGACAGCGCTCCCGGTCTTTTGGAGAATCGGAGGATGTAAGCAGCACTACGGGCACTTTCGCAAGGCTTGAATGACCACGAATACGCGTGAGCACTTCACTTCCATCATGTCTGGGCAAATTCAAATCGAGGAGGAGCAGGTCAATCTTGCGGACCCCCGCCGCCGCCTCCGTTACACAATCGATTGCTTCTTCGCCGTCTTTGACTACAATCAGTTCATACGAAAGCCGCTGTCCATCCAAAGCGCGTCTGATTAGAAAGACATCCCCTGGATTGTCCTCCGCCAGTACGATATTCACCTTATCGTGAGTCATAGAAAGTCCTCTGAGGCTATGCCCGAACCGCAAAGAAGAACGTCGATCCGTCCCCCTCCACCGATTCCACCCATATCGTTCCACCGCTGCGTTCAACCAGCTTCTTGCACAGAGCCAGGCCAATTCCAGTTCCGGCAACTTCCTGGCCATGTAGCCGGCCGAAGATGCGGAAAATTTGAGCTTGATACTCCGTAGCGATTCCGATTCCGTTGTCGCGAATCGAGAACACCCAAGTCCCATCTTTCGGCTTGGCGTCAATGTGAATCACCGGCCTCTCATGTGGCTTCCGATACTTTAGAGCGTTACTGATGAGATTTTGGAATACCTGTACGAGGAAGACCTCGGGTATCCGCACATGGGGCAAGCTCGCTCTTGTGATCTCAGCGCTGGTTTCCTGAATCGAGGCAGTCAGATTTTCGAGGGCCTTGTTTAGTGCCTGCTGACTGTCAACATCTTCTCTGGTCCATTCTTCCGGAGACGCAGCACGGGAGTAGGCCAACAGATCCCTTAACAGCGCTTCCATGCGCAAAGCGCCATCCGCTGCGAAAGCCAGATAGGAATTGGCTTGGCAATGCAGGTTACCGCCGAATTCCTCCTTGAGCAACTGGGAGTAGATCGCGACCATGCGAAGGGGTTCCTGCAAGTCGTGGCTTGCGGCATAGGCGAATTGTTCCAAATCCATGTTCGATCGTTTCAATGCCTCATTTGACAACTGGAGCTCTTCTTTGCTCGCCCGCAACGCCTCCGCGGCCAGCTTCTGCTTGTGAATGTCCGTGCAGGAACCAAACCAACGAATAATCCGGCCATTACTATCGCGGACCGGTACGGCCCGGCATGTATACCAGCGATGATCGTCTTTGTTTGGTGTATTGAAGCGGGCCTCGGCTTCAAACGCCTCGCCTGAATCCAAGGACTGTTTCCATTTTTCCAGACATGTTTCTCGAATTTCAGGATCGAGAAAGTGCATCCAACCCTGCTGGCCGATTTGCTCCAGCGTGAATCCCGTTTCCTCGTGCCAACGATTGTTCAAATACTCGGTTGTCCCATCCGGCTTGCTGGTCCAGATCAATTGGGGCAATGAGTCCGCCGTGATGCGATAGCGTTCTTCGCTCTGCTGAAGTTCCTCCTCCGCTCGCTTGCGTTCGGAGATGTCGGAACAATACTCAGTCCGATATACGATATTCCCGTCAACTCCACGTACCGCCGTGATGTCGACCATTGCTGGAAACTTGCCTCCGTCTTTACGAAGGTGGATTGTTTCCGTCAGGAAATGGTCGTCTGGCGATAAGCTTGCGAGCAGCTTGGCTTTGGCTGGCCAGACCTCGGGAGCAACGATCATGGAATAGGGCTGGCCGGTCAACTCTGTTGGCGAGTAGCCGTGCATGGCCGCAAACGTGGGATTCACTTGCTCCAGCACCGGCTGTTCCCCGGCAGTAAGCACCGCCATCCCAAATCCAGCGTGCTGAAACACATGCTCCCATCGGCGAAGCGCTTGCTCAGCCGCACGCCGGGGCGTTACATCGCGAAACACCATCACGGCGCCCGTTAAAGTGTTTTCGGAATCGTATATCGGCGCGGCACTGTCGTCGACGGGTATCGACGTGCCATTACGACTAAGCAGATTCGTATCATTCACCATACCCATAACCCGCCGTTCCCGGATTGCCTGGCGGGCAGGATTCTCCACGCGCTCGTGCGTGATCTCGTCCGCAATGGGAAAGACGGACTCCAACAACTGGCCCTCCGCGTCCTGGGGATTCCAACCCGTGAGCTGAGCCGCAACAGGATTCAAGAATGTCACCAGTCCTGCTTCATCGGTGGTGATGACCCCATCCCCAATGCTTGAAAGAGTGACCTGGAACCGGCGCCGCGCGTTATCCAAAGTTTCCATCAGGTCTTCACGGCGAACGTTCGACCGCTGAATCAACCCGAGCGACACCGCAAGTACACCGGTAAGAATGCCGCATCCCAAGAGCACCGCAAACCGTGCTCGAAGAGATCGCTCTTCGACATCCGCGGAGTTCGCGACCAAACGAGAGTATCCGGCGTTTGATATGGCCGAGGATACCTCCCGTATTGCGTCCATGGTAGCCTTGCCCCGACCGGTGCGGACGATCGTCAACGCCGCTTCTGCTCCCAATTGATCGCGAACAAGCAGCGTAGCATCCACCTCCGCAATTTTGTCCTGAATCAATGGGCGCAATTTCTCAACGCGCTCGATCTGGTCCGGAAGTTGGACTTCGGAGCTCAAGGAATCAGTCAGGCCGGATAGTTCAGACTTCCCCTTTTGATAAGGCTGAAGGTAGCTGCGATCTCCTGTTAGGAGGTATCCCCGCTGCCCTGTCTCAAGATCCTTCACCGACGAAAGGACAGCCTCATTAGCTTTCAGACCGCGCTTAAGCCGCTCGATTTCGATGCGCGAGTCCCGGAGCAGGATCCAATCGGAATAGAACAGACCTGCGATCACCAACACGACTCCTATGGAAAGGGGAAGCAAGACTCGCTCCACTCTTAGGATTCGAAGCGCGGGAGCTAGCGAGGTGTTCATAAAACCAGTTTTTATGATACTCTAGCGGCCATATGACAAGCGCGGCGCGGAAGCTGCTCTGATTTCCAGGCGAAACGCCGTCGAGGACGAGCGTTTTGAAAGGTTTACTTCTACAACCGTACATCATCTGCAGGAGCCCGTACGGATGGTCCGCGTCTACACCGAGATGCTCCAGTCGGCGTCTGCGAACCGACTCGATGGCGAAGCGCTTCAAGCGCTCGAGTTTCTGCAAAAGGCTGCATTGCAGATGCAAAGATTAGTTGACGGGCTGGCAGAGTTTGTTGCGGCGACGGCAAGGCCGGCCCGGCCGCATTCTCCGATCCGCCTCGATCTGCCGTTGCGCCAGACGCTTCTTCAACTGGGCGGGGAATTGGAATCGGCTCAGGCGAAAGTCTCGTATCGGGACCTCCCTTCCGTGTTTGGAGATTTCGACCGCTTGCAGTTGGTCTTTCAACACCTCATCCGAAACGCCGTCCAGTACAGGGGCCCGCTCGCTACGGAGATCGCCATCTCGGCACGGCGGGCGGACCAGGAATGGGTCTTGATGGTACACGACAATGGACCCGGCATTCCGCAGGAGTTCCAGGGGCGCATTTTCGAACCGTATACACGACTGCATGGGAAGAGTCTGCCGGGAAACGGTTTAGGATTGGCCATCTGCCGGGCAATCGTGGAATCTCATGGTGGAAAGATGTGGTTGGAGTCCAACCCCGGGAAGGGTTCGACCTTCTTCTTCACACTGCCTGCTCAGTGTTAGCCGGCCTCAATATCCTGCCGCGAGATCCCGAGCTTCCGCATCTTGGCATTCAAGGTAGTCCTCGGCATTCCAAGACGGATTGCGGCCTTGCTCACCATGCCGCCCGATTCTTTAAGCACCCTGAGAATATGCTCTACCTCCACGTCTTCCAACGTGACGTCCTCATTTTCCGCCGCTTCGGTCGATCCATCTTCCGAGCGCGCATGAATCTCGTCTAAACGTGTCTGCAAAGCCCGGAGACTGATGCCCAGCGCCGCCGCCGCCTCACGGCGGTTGTTCTTCAAATGTGTCAGCGTGAGCTGAATATAGGCTTCTACCGCTTTAGACAGGGGGAGTCCTGGCTCCAGGGTTAACGTGTCGCCAACCTGCCGCGGAACCGGAAGAGGAATGGATTGAGAGCGATCCAGCCGGAGGTGATCCGTGCGTATCGGGCCTTCGTGCGCCAGGATGACCGCGCGTTCAATGACATTGCGCAGTTCCCGGACATTGCCGGGCCAAGAGTGATCCTCCAAGCGCTGAAGTACGGTGGGCATCAGATCCGTCACCCGGGTTCCATGCCGCCGGTTCAAGTTGTGGATCATGACCTCGGCGATCGCGGCAACGTCTTCCCGCCGTTCCCGGAGCGGCGGCAAATCAATCCTGAACACATTCAGGCGGTAGTAAAGGTCCTCGCGCAACTGACCCTGTTGGATGGCGGCTTCGGGGGCCTTGTTGGTGGCTGCGATCACGCGCGTATCAACTTGGATCTCGGTCTTCGCGCCCAAACGCCGGACCCTCAGGTCTTCGAGCACCCGCAAAAGCTTGGACTGCGTTTGCAGCAACATCTCGCCGATCTCGTCGAGCAACAGTGTGCCCCCATGAGACTGCTCAAAACAGCCCGCCCGGCGCTCTACCGCGCCGGTGAACGCACCCTTCTCATGCCCAAACAGTTCGCTTTCAATCAACGTCTCTGGCAAGGCCGCGCAGTTGACGGCGACGAACGGCCCGGCGGCACGCCGGCTGAGGCGATGGATTTCCCGAGCGACCATCTCTTTGCCCGTACCGCTTTCCCCTGTGATCAGCACCGCCGCGGAGCTGGGCGCCACCTGACGGATTAGGGAAAACACACCCTGCATCCCAGACGACTTCCCGACCAAGTTCCCGAGCAATCCCTGCATGGATAGCTCGCGATTGAGCTGCTCGTTTTCGCGAAGAAGATGGTGTTGGGAGAGAGCGCGTTCCACTAATGGCACTAGAGCGCCCATCTTTACGGGCTTTTCCAGAAACCAGAACGCCTTAAGGTCGTGAACAATCGCGACGGCTTTTTCGACGCTGCCAAAGCCTGTCAGGGCTATCACCGGCGTCGGCGAGTCGCGCCGCCGCAACTCCGTCATCAGTGCGAACCCGTCCATCCGCGGCATGTTGAGATCGGTGAGAATCACGTCCGGATCAAAGGTCTCCATCTTCTGGAGCGCATCCAGGCCGTCGTTGGCGGTTCCGGTCTCATAGCCTTCCGCGGACAGAGAATCGGACAGCAACTGACACTGGGCGTCATCATCGTCGACGATCAAGATTCGGTGCTTGGGTGGGGAGGGCATCTCCGCCCCATTATCCAATAAGGGATCCTTCAGTTGAAACCTCCTGGGCTCCCGCGCCCCTTAGGAGAGCCTCAGCCCGCTTGGCTTTCCTCTCGTCTACGCAGCGTATCGAGATAGAAATCCCCGCTCCGGTCTCAGCTAGAAGTGGATCGATTGCACTCCCTTCCGTCACGGGCCCCATGCCCTCCAGTGCGTACATGGCGGCTCGCAGCGTAATCGAGTCGAGCACTACTCCACCCGAAGTGCGCTTTGCCGCCACTTTTTGGCGTTCCTCACTATTCGCGCCATGGCTGGGCACGGGGGGTGTTCCCTTCAGCGATGTCTTCGCGCGAAGCCGAAACGACGCAGCGAAGCAGCGGCGCGTGCGAGTTGCCGAGGGCGGGGAAAATACTCCGTGGACCAACGTTACGGTCTCCATGACGTCTCTTCCGTTAACAGGTGAGTCCGAGTAGAAATTTGAATTCGACACCACCACCGAATACGAAACCTACGTCATTGCGTTTGCTAAACTCGGTTGCGGTATTCCGCGCGACGTTCACGGGAGCCAATTCCGCGTTGACGTACGCCGCAGTTGGTCGATTCCTGAGATATTACGCAGAGCGCCGCCCGCATCCACAAACGGCCGGACCGGTCCAGGCAGGATGGCGAATTTCACGAGTGCGGGAAACTCCCAGGAATTCGCAACCGTCTTGGCGTAAACGGTTCCGTTTGCCAGCGATTGATCATACTGGTATGGTAACCGAGACGCTCATATTGGAACTAACCGAAAGACCAGCTTCGGCGCAAGTTGCTGATTTATGGTGGCCAGGGACGGAATCGAACCGCCGACGCCAGCCTTTTCAGGGCTGCGCTCTACCAGCTGAGCTACCTGGCCAAGGGGGTGACGCGATTCCTATCTTAACAAATCCAGTACTTCGCCCGTCGCCTGCTCCACGTCCGCGTGCAGCAGGACCACACCGCCGGCCTTCAGAGCGCGCCTCTGCTGTGAGAAGTAGGTATACTCCACTAATGGCCCGCACCCCGTAGGCACACTGTATTGCCATCCAGATCACGTCCGACGACCAGCGGTTCTACCAAAAAGTCGTCACCAACCTCGACCTGATTCAGAACCTCCTCCTGGGGCAGAACCTGTTCCATGACTTGAAGGCGACTTCCAGGGTGATCGTGATCAGTCCATCGGTCGGCGGCAACCAGTGCAAATCCGGCGGAGAATCCATCTTCTACAAGCTGCGCGCCGCTCTGCGTGACAGCGATAGCTGCTCGGTGCGGACCGAACTGGGTATAGGGCTGGCGGGGGCGGCAGCCGCCGGTTGGACCCTCGAGCGGATCGGCAACACGCTGGCGGTAGGCATGTCGCCGGCCACGGTGCGCACGGCGTTAAACCTGGGCCCTGCGAAGACGATGACCACCCGTCAGCTGGTTGGCCAGCTGTTAGCCGATCAGATTGAAGAGGCGCACGACGCCGATCAGTCGACGAAGTTGAACCGGGGTCTGGTGGACGGGTACACGCTGGGCGACCATCTGGTTCGCTTTCTACGCCCATGGCTGCGGCCGGGAACCGGGGCTGGTTCACTCATCAACTTCAACCCCGATTCGACGCTCGGCTGCATGGGCGACAAGATGAAGCGGCGTCCGCCAGCGATCGGGCTGGTGCATGAGTTGTGTCATGCCTGGCGGAACGCAGTTGGCGAGCGTCTGTTTGACGACGCCCTGTCATGCAGTTTGGACGACGATGAAGTGATGACCACCGGCTTCCCGCCCTATCAATACGAGAGATACTCGGAAAACCTATTCCGCGCGCATTGGCCCACGCGGCTGGAGATACGGGTGAACTATCGCTGAGGGAGTCTGCCGGGTTTGAGGTCACTACCTTAACAAACTCAGCTCCTCGCCCGTCGCCTGCTCCACGTCCGCGTGCAGGCTGTTCCCGTGTGCATCCATCGTGACAATGGCCACGAAATCCTTCACGTCCAGATGCCACATCGCCTCCGGAACGCCGAACTGCTCCAGCCGGTGCACTCCTTTCACCTTCCGCACCGAGCGCGCGTAGAATTGCGCCGCGCCGCCGATCGCGTTCAGGTACACCGCGCCGAAGTCTTTCAGCGCCGCCAGCGTCTTCGGCCCCATGCCGCCCTTCCCAATCACCGCGCGGACGCCGTACCGCTGGATCACGTCCGCCTGATACGGCTCCTCGCGAATGCTGGTGGTCGGACCGGCCGCCTTCGCCACCCACTCGCCGGAGGCGTCTTTCAGCATCACCGGGCCGCAATGATAAAGCGCCGCGCCCTCCAGACTCACGGGGGGCGGGTTCTTCATGAGGTACGCGTGCATGGCGTCCCGTCCGGTGAAGATATCGCCGTTCAGCAGGACCACATCCCCCACCTTCAGAGCGCGCATCTGCTGCTCCGTCAGCGGCGGCGTCAGGACGACCTCGCGCCCGGTGAGCGGAAATCCCTCGCCTTGCGCCATCTTCTCGACCGCGCGCTCGGGATCGCGATAAATCCAGTTCGTAATCGCGCCGGATGAGGCGTCCAGCCGCACGCCGAGCCGCCGGAACGCCCAGCAATCATAGGCCACCGAAACGAAGAAACTCGCGGGCAGCCGGTTCGCGGCCGCGATTTTGCATCCGATCAGCGACGCCCGCCCGCCGAATCCCATCGCGCCCACGCCGAGCTGGTTGGCCTCTTCCATCACGCGGGCTTCCATGGCCGCCAGTTCGGGATTCGGATTCACGTCCTCCAGCGTCCGCAGCAACTGCATCTTCGCCAGCTCGTAGCCTTGCGCGCGGTCGCTGCCGATGCAAACCCCCAGCGACCCAGGCGCGCATCCCTGCCCCTGCGCCTGCCACACCGCGTGCAGGATGCACTTGCGAACCCCTTCCAGATCGCGGTCCGCGCGCCCCAGATGATCGAGCTCGCAGGGCACGGAGTATTGCGCGTTCTTGTTCTCGCAGCCGCCGCCTTTCAGGAGCAGGCGCACTTCGATGTCATCCTCGCGCCACTGGCGCCAGTGGATCACCGGAGTGCCGCCGCCGAGGTTGTTGCCGCTGTTCCTGCCGGTGAGCGAATCCACGGAGTTCGGACGCAGCTTCCCGCGCCGCGTGGCCTCGGCCACCGCCTCGCAAAGCTCCTCCTCGATCCTCAACTGATCGACGCCGACCGGCGTCTTGATCCAGAACGTCGGCATCCCGGTATCCTGGCAGATCGGCCCCTCGTCCTCCGACGCCATGTCGATGTTCGAGGCGATGATGGACAGCGCCTGCGCCGATTGCGTCCCCGGCGTCTCGCCGCCGGTCACGTGCGCCATCGCGCGCCGAACGTCCGGCGGCAGATTAATCGAAGTTTGCGTGATGAGTTCGATGAGGCTATCGCGAAGGAACTGCATAATTCTCATCGTATCCGAACGACGGCGTTCAGACCGGGCTTGATGGCTTCCGACGGGCTGTCGAAATCGACGATTACTTGCGCGCCCCGAATTTCCCGCACCGATCCCGCCAGATCTTCGGGGTACTCGGAAACACGCAGTACGACCTGCTGGCCGGGGTGGATGAGCGCCAAGACCGGGGGTGGAGGATCGAGCGTGACCGACAGCGATCCGAGATCCGGCGCGATCTGGAAGAAATCGGTCATGGTCGGCGACACCTCCTCGCCCGGTTGGGCATGGCGCGCGATCACGGTTCCGTCCACCGGGGCGACGAGCTCACCGGACGAAACATCGGCCTTGGCCTGGTCGAACCAGAGATTCTTCTCATCCAGAGCGCGTTTCGCAGCTTCGCGTTCCTTGGTGAGCGACTCCAGGCGCCGGTCCGCCTGCTGCGCCAGAGTGGACTTGTTGTCGAAATCCTGCCTGGCGGTTTCGTATTCGCGCTGGGCCTTCTCGAAAACCAGCCGCGGAGTCGCGCCTTCCTTCATCAGCGAGGACTGGCGTTGGTACGCTTTGTCGGCTCGCTCGAAGTCGCTGCGGGCGCGCGTGAGATCGGCGCCGGCCCTCGAACTCTCCAGCCGCGCCGCGATGAGGGCCGCTTCTATGCCGTTCAAGCGCGTTTGCGCGTGCTCGGCCTGGGCGGCAGCGTCTTCCAGGATGGCTTCCAGCCGCCCGCTCTTGACGCGCGCCAGCAACTGGCCTTGCACCACTTCCTGCCCGGGCTCGGCGAAGACGGCGTCCACGATGCCATCCATGGGCGCGGCCACGGGCACAACCTTGCGCGGCTCGACTTTGCCGGTCAGGGTGACTTCCACCGGTTGTGGAGGGGCCACCGCCACGACAGGCGCAACCTTGCGCGCCGGCCCCTTCCGGTAAACCGACCATGCGCCGGCTGCGATCGCGAGCAGAATCGTCGCACTCGCGAGGTACAGCCATTTGCCGCGCACCACCTCGATGATATACTCCTAGGTCAGACGGCTGGAAGTTTATGGACGGTAAAAGACTCGGCGACGTGATCGACGATTACTGCATCAAGTGCAGGCGGCTGACCAATCACGCGATCGTTTCCATCCTGGACGGAGCCGCCGCGAAGGTGCGGTGCCGCACCTGCTATCACGATCACGATTATCGGCATGAGACCGTGCCGCCCACCAAGAAGGAACTGAAACTGGCGGAGCTGTACAGGCAGGTGCTGGCCGGCGAGATCCCGCCGGAAGAGACCGCCCCCGAACCCGAGCCGGAACCCGAACCCGAGCCCGAGCCCAAACAGACCGCGCGAAAAGCCGCCAAATAGCGCGCCCCAGCCTCAGGACGGTGGTCGCAGGTCCCGCTTCAGTTCCTCCAGCACCTTGTCGTGATCCGCGCTCGAGATCTCCAGTTCCAGCCGGCGCAGCGCCATTCCGACCACGTCGCGGTGGTGCAACTTTGCGCCCATGCTCTCGTCCCTGGTGAGCTTCAACCAAAGTTCATGGAGGCGGTCCACATCTTCGGGCCAGAGCCGGGGCGGGTGAGGTCCGAGGTTGACGAATGTGGAAGGCCGGTCCGGGCTGATGACCTCCAGGGAGAATGGATGCCGCGGCTCGGGCAGCGCTTCCCATGCCAGGCCGATGTTTCGGGCGAGATCGTCGGAAGTCATCTTCGGCGAGACGCCCGTGACCAGGCGCGACGCTTGCAGATTCGCGGAGGTCTGGACCATAGCGTCAAACGGATTCACGCCCGGCACCACCAGAAGCTCGACGGTTTTGCCCTCCTTCTCCGCCAGTTCGACCACGTGGCTGAAAAGCTCCTGCTCGTAGTCGCTGAAGATCTGCTTTTCCGAAAGTTCGTACTCGCCCGCCCCGGTCGACACCGGGCGCACGGTCATCACGACGATGTCGTGCCGGCGAAGATTCGTTTTCTCGAGGACGCGCTTCAGGTGATCCATGCGGTGATAGTCCCGCACCGACACCAGCACGCATCCCGGGCGGGCATGCACGGAGGTGCTGTCCACCTGCGCCTTCGGATCCAGATTGAACTCTTCGAGCGCTCTCTCCTTGTGCGCCCGCTTCCTGGCGTTGATGCGCTCCGAGATCGTGAAGACCACGAAGACGACCAGGGTGAACGTCACGCCATAGATAGTCGCGATCCGCTTCGAGAACAGGTTGGCGATGGCGACGAATCCGAGCATGAGCGTCGTCGCGCCCAGGCCGATCGGAATATCGCGCCCGCGGAAATGCAGGTTGAACGGGAATTTATACTCCTGATCGTGCCGCTGGAACCGGAGCACCAGCACGCCGGCCGATTTCAGGAAGAAACTCCAGACCACGCCGAACGCGTACGCTTCGCCCAGGAGGTAAACGTCCCCGCGGCTGGCCACGATGGTCGCCAACTGGAGCAGCGTGACCATGTTGATGATGCGGAAAGTCGTGCCGAATTTGCGGTGCGGTTTTCGAAACCAATCCAGCAGCACGCCGTCCTCGGCGACCCGGTTGAGAACGCCGTTCGCGCCGATCAGCGATGTATTCACCGCGCCCGAGAGGATCAACGTGCCGACGATCACGACGAAAATGTGGAACATCAGCTTCAGCAGGTACGGCCCGGCGAGATTCATGGCGAGACCGCCCAGCAGGTTGTCGACGTATTGCTTCCGCAGGTTGTCCGGGATGATGTAGCCGGCGAAAACCGTAATCAGTCCGGTGCTGAGCACCGCGTACCAGCAGACGATGTTGCCGGTGATTTTCAGGTTCTTCAGCTTGGGGTAGGCGATCTCGCGATACACCTGGGCCAGCGTCTCGAACCCGCTCATCGACAATAGCGCGTGACCAAACGCCACGATCATCGCGATCATCGGGATCTGGATCCAGAACGTGTTCTTGAACCAGCCGAGCGACTCATCGGTGAAGTGAAGATTGTGAGGCAGCGGCGCCGACGGTGTACTCGCCGGACCGTTGATGGCCAGCGTCAGCGGACACCAGATCATGAAGATTACAACCATCACGGTGGTGATCTGCAGAATCCGCAGCGCTTTCCCGCTGGATTCGTGAATGCCCTTGATGTTGCTCCGCCAGAAGTAGATGGTCACGGCGACGCCGAAGAACGCGGCGAAGTTGTTCGGGTTGATCCGGTAACTCTGATGCGCCATCTCCGCGATTTCGTTCATCAGGCGGCCGATGTACTGGCCGGCGGTGACGCAACTGATGGGTCCGGTGAGGACGTAATCGAAGATCAGGGACGACACGGACAAACGCGCCACGAACGGTCCCATGCTGTCGCGCACGACCACGTACACGCCGCCGCGGACGAACATCCCGCAGCTCTCCATGTACACGCTGCGCACGGCAAAGCTGAACAGCATCACGCCCAGCACGAACCACGGCGCGGCCTTTCCCACCGCCTGCTCCGCGATGCCGCCGGCGTAAAACGCCGAGGACGCGAGATCGCTCAGGACGATGGCGGCCCCTCGCCAAAAGCTGATGAAGGAAAGCGCGACGGTGGTTGCAACCACGACTTTCGGGTTCGACAAGGTTTTGCTTATCGGGGTTGACATGCAGCGTGGCGCTTGCTCCTTATTCTACGATCAGAGGGATGGAAGGTACTAGCGGGGCGGAGCTGGCGCGCAGCGTATCCGAAAAATTGCGGGCTCGCGGCTTCCTCGCTTACCTGGTCGGCGGCTGCGTTCGCGACCTCCTGCTGGGACTTCAGCCCCAGGACTACGACGTCTCGACGGACGCAACTCCGTCGCAGGTCCTGGAGATCTTCCCGCATGCGAGCCGCGTGGGCGCGCACTTCGGCGTGGTGCTGATTCGCGAAGCTGGAGTCCACGTCGAGGTTGCCACCTTCCGCTCCGAAACGTCGTACGCCGATGGCCGCCACCCCGATGAGGTCCGGTTCGAGACCGATCCGCGCGCGGACGTGGAACGCCGGGATTTCACGATCAACGGCATCATGATCGACCCCGCGACAAACGAGGCGATGGATACCGTGGGCGGCCGCGCCGATCTGGAGGCGGGCATTGTGCGCGCCATCGGCGATCCGGAGCGGCGCTTCCGCGAAGACCATCTCCGGATGTTGCGCGCGGTTCGTTTTGCCGCGCGGCTCGGATTTCGAATCGAAGCCAAGACGATGGCGGCGATACAGCGGATGCACGCGTCCATAGCCCTCGTCTCGGCCGAGCGGATTCGGGACGAGCTGGTCCGCATTCTCACCGAGGGCGGAGCGCGCCGCGGTTTCGAGCTGCTGGACGAAACCGGGCTGCTCAACGATATTCTCCCCGAGGTAGCGGCGATGAAGGGCGTCGAACAGCCGCCCGAGTACCATCCCGAAGGCGACGTCTGGACGCATACGCTCATGATGCTGGAAGGGCTTGGCGCCGGGACGCCGCCCACGCTCGCGCTCGGCGTTCTGCTGCACGACGTGGGCAAACCGGGTACCTACCGGGTCGCACCCGATCGGATCCGGTTCCATGGCCACGTGGAACTCGGCGTCGAAATCGCGGGGCGCATTTTGAAGCGGCTTCGTTTCAGCAAGGCCGAGTGCGATCAGGCGGCCGCGCTGGTGGCCAACCACATGCGTTTCAAGGACGCCGGGCGCATGAGGGAAAGCACGTTGAAACGATTTCTGGCACTGCCCCATTTCGACGAGCACCTGGAACTGCACCGCCTGGACGCCGCATCCAGCAATCGCAATTTCGGCTCTTACGAACTGGTTCGCCGGAAGCTCAAAGAGATTCCGCCCGAGGAGATTAAGCCGCCGCCGCTGGTCACCGGCCGCGATCTGATTGCGGCGGGGTACGCGCCGGGACCTCGGATGGGCGAACTGCTTCGAGGTCTGGAAGACGCCCAACTGGAGGGGGTGATTCAGACCCGCGAGGAGGCGCTTCATTGGGCGCGTCGCTGGGTAGCCCGCGCGAGCTTAATCACCGGACCATAGCCTTCTTTATCGAAGGGCGGGCAGCCGGTCGGGAATTGCCCGAGCGGATGGTCCTTTTGGCGCATCAGGTAGGTGCAATAGGTCAGCGTTTTGCAGACGTGGCGCTCGTCCAGCACGCCCTTTTCGAGCGCGTCGCGGGCAAAGTTTGGATAGGCCAGCGAGTTCCGCCCCACGCCGAAGAAACGGATGTTGCCGTCGGCGATGTTCCTGGCTCCGGCGTGAATCTGATACGCCTGCAGCCACGAGTATCCGGCGCTGGTCATGGCGATATCGGGAAACGCGCGCTGCAGCTCGCCGGCCACGGCGAAGTGCCGGTTCACGCCGCGCAGGGGATGCTCGGGCGGTTCGTAGTTACCTTCGTCGGGAGTGTCGAACGGGCGCCCGATGTGGGGGTTGAAATAGGGGACGCCGAGAGACAGATTCAAGAGCCGCACGCCGGTCTCGCGGAACAGGGCGATGGCCTGTTTCACTTCGGCGAGGTCCGGTTCGAGCGGGTTCATGACGTTCATTCCGAACCCGTGCGGGTAGGGCACCGGGTAGGGAATCGGCACGCCGAGCCGCGTCTCCGGATCCGTCGCGTACGGCACTCCTTCAAAACATCCGAGCCGCATGCACAGGAGGACATTCGGGCCGACGGCGTCGCGGATCTTCCGCAGGATGTTCAGCGGCATGCGAATCCGGTTTTCGAGCGAGCCGCCGTAACGGCCGTCGCGCAGCTTCGCGCCCGTGAGCTCGGACAGCAAGTACCCGTGCGTGACCTTCACATCGATAGCGCGGAATCCCGCGCGCACGGCCAGCCGCGCCGCCGCGACGTAGTCGTCTTCGAGGCGCTCCAGCTCGCCGTCGGTAATCAGCGGGTAATCGGGCGGCGTTCCGAATTTCCGGTCGACCAGCGGATGGTGATAGGCGAGGATTTTGCGCGGCACACTGTACCGGCCGGAGTGTGTCAACTGGATCGGTTCGAGCAGATCGTCGCTGGTCCCGTAGGTTTCGCGGTGGGCCCGGCGCAGCATGTCGAGGATGCGCGCGAAGTCCTCCCAATTCTGCTGGCGAATCCAGAGCTGCCGCGTGTTGGCGCGCCCGTCCTCGCGGACGGCGGTCGCCTCGAACCAGACCAGTTTCGCTCCGCCGCGCGCGAAGCGGCCGTACCGGCGCCAGGTGAGCTCGCCCGGCCGTCCATCGAGGTCGCCGTCGCAGCCTTCCATCGGATGAATGCAGATGGAATTGCCCACGCGAAATGCGCCCACCGCGACCGGCCGGGCCAGCACCTCCCGGACGCGGGCGACATCGGGCTCGAAGGCCACCGATTCGCAGCCGAGCTCCCGCGCCGCCTGCTCGATCTCGGCGAGCGACTTGTAGGTGAAGCGCCTCATGGCACGGAGGACCGGCGGGGAAGAATGGCGATGGAGATTGCGCCCATTACAGCCACCGCAAGCACGGCGCTCATCGCGATCCAGTAGCTGCCGTAGCGCTCGCGCAGGATCGAAACGAAGTACGGAAACCAGGTCTGACCGATGGTGTTAACCGGGAGAATGACGGCCATCGCGCGAGCCAGCGTGTTCACTCCGAACTGCTCGGCCGCCATCAGCGGGATGAGCATGTAATCGGCGCCCATGCCGAAGCCGAAGAGCACCGCGAACGCGTACAGATAGGAATTGTGGCCGGGGGTCACGACGAGAAGCAGGGGAATGGTGGCCGCCACCAGGACGTAGGTGGCGGTCATGACGGCCTTCTTCGAGAAGCGGTCGGCCAGCCCGCCGATCAGCAGACGGCCTCCGATGGAGGACCATAGAATGATCACCGACGCGTTGCGCCAGGTTGCGTCGACCTGCGATCCTTTCTGGAATCCCTCGTCCAGAAACACGAATTTCATGTGGAAGTTGATCGCGCCGATGGACCCGATGGAGCAGAAACTCCCGATCAGCAGGAGCCAGAAGGGATAGCTTCGAAGCAACTCGCCGAAGGTTCGCGAAACGATGGCAGCCTCGGCCGGAGGAGCGGCGTCGCCATCGGGAAATTGTCCCATGTCCGACGGCTTGTCCTTCAGCACGAACAGGACCAGCGGCCACGCCAGGAACATCATTCCGGCCAGGATGAACAGGGCGGTTTGAAATCCGTAGGATTGAGTGAGCGGCTTCACCAGGATCGAGCCGAGCGAGCCCATCAGCCCGACGCCGACATAGACGATTCCCATCGCCTTCCCGCGATTGCGGCGAAACCAGTGCGAAACCATCAACTGGTGGGGGATCGGCCCGGACAGGATATAGCCGACCGTGTACACGACCCAGAAGGTGTAATAGACCCGAAGAGATCCGCCCATGCGGCTGAATCCGAACAGGGCCAGGGCCGTTAGCGCCGTGCCGATCAGCAGCAGCTTGCGCGGGCTGAAGCGGTGAATAAGCAGCGGCCCCACCCAGATGGTGAGAGCGGCCGCCAGCGGGAAACCGAACGTGATATCCGAGCGCGACCAGCCGTAGGCGCGCTGGAAGTAATCGTAGAAGAACGAAATGTTGTAGTAGGGGATCCCGACGGCCAGGCCGAAGGTGATGAACGCTCCCGCCGTGACCCACCATCCGTAGAATCGTCTAGCCATGGGAATTCTCCGTTATAGCAGAGCGGACGGGTTCGCGTTCGGGCGCGGCGGTGTGGTTTGTTCGGGCGGCGGGGCCGGGGCCGTCTGGCTGGGGCTTTTTGGCTGCTCCTTTGTGATTGAAACTACTGGGGTTAAGTCCTTCCTGGGTTCGTTTCGTATTTTTTCGTTTTGAAGCTCTCGGAGGAGCTTGAGGGCGCGGTGCCAGATGCGAGTATAGCGGGCTTCGTCGCGGGTGATGCGGGCGAGGGCTCCGTCGGCACCCTGCTGCCCGATGTACGCGAGGGCGGTGCGGATGGCGTGGGGGATGTTGGCGAACTCTTCGGCAACTTTGTCGGCCATGCGGTCCATGGTGACGTTGAGGATGGCGGTTTCGATGAGGGAGCAGCGGCGCTGGCGCCATTTCGCGGCGGCCATTTCCTCGACGAGGTCGCGCTGGGTGGGGCCCTGGGGCTGGTATTCGTCGAGGTACTCCTGGTAGAGGGCGGCGAATTTTTCTTTGCTCTCGGTGGTGAGGACCAGGGCGTTGGCGGTGAGGAGGATGTTGGGGTCTACGGCCGGGGCCGGGCGGTATATGGGCTTCGGTTTTTTGAAATGCATGGCTCTTTCCACCTCAAACATACACCCTAGGGGAGGTGGACTCCGAAATAGGGTTGTCGTAAGTTGTTCAATTTGCTTGATTATGGCTTGGAAAAACTCGTGTCACCGGGATTTTCATGGCAGGCGAAAAACGGAAAAATTGGCCGCAGATTAACGCGGATTTACGCAGATGGATGGATGGGGGGGCCGGTCACATGATTTTTGGATACTGGTGAGATGGGGTTTTCCATTCATGGAGTTGCATCGCATTTTGGTTCGTTCTGGGGGATTGGAATGGTTCATTTCGGACTTTCAGGAATTATATTATGGGTGGATGGCAAGGGCGCCACGCCCCGCTCGCACTAATCTTGCTTGTTGTCTACCGCGAAGACGCGGTACGCGATTCTGGGGCGCTGAGGCCTTTCCCCGAGGCGAAGGCGGCGAATGCGTCGCGGCGTTGAAGAGGAATGAGAAGGGGGACGGGTAGTTTACACCGGCGCAGAAAGTAAGGCGATCTGTCATAATCCAAACTGGAAAGGACAGTGCTGCCGTCATGCCCGGTGAAGAGGTTTACGAGCTCTACATCGATTCGTTCACGCCGGAGACGATACCGTTGGCGCGTCTCGCGGAGTACATGGCGCGTTTTGCCGAGATGCTGGGGCATGGCGAGCACGTACACTTCGTAAGGTTGAAGCCAGGGAGTTTGAGCGTCGCTGCCCGGGTGGACGAAATCGCCGAGCGCAAAGTTGAGAAACGGGTCGATGAGGTCCGCTATGGTGGGGGACCGCAGTCCGCTCGAAAAGCGTTCATGGAGATCGACGACAAGCTAGCCGAGGACAACTCGGTGGGCCGCATTATCCGAGGTAAGGCAAGACTGATTGAGTTCCCTGGTAGGACGCGCCATGTGGAAGAAAAACTTGGGCCGATCGCGCAGGCGGGCACGCTTGACGGCGAGGTCATCCAGATCGGCGGGCGCGACGAGACGATCAATGTCCACCTGAGGGCGGGCGAGCAGATCCACATCTGCGTTACGTCCAAGGCCATCGCGCGCCGGCTGGCGCCCCACATCTTCAGTAACGCCATCCGCGTGGGGGGGTTTGGGACGTGGGCGCGTTTGGAGTCCGGCGCGTGGATACTGAAGAGATTCGAGATCGCGGACTTTGAGCCGCTCGACCAGACGCCGCTGTCTAAGGTTTTTGAAGGCCTGCGGACGCGGCTCGCCCCACCTGAGGGCGGGCGGACGAACCCCATCGATCTAATGCGCCACTTGCGGGAGGAGTGACGCCTTGGTGGCCTTCAACAACACGATCCTTTCGTTGTTGATCTTTCCCGACGCGGATCTCCGGCAGGGAAGCAGCGGCCAGAAAGTTGAATATGCGAGGGAGCGTGTTCTTGGTCTAGTTCAAGAAATCGAGGATGCGCGGGAGCAAGTCGCCGTACCGGCGCCGGCGCTTTCCGAGTTGCTGGTTACCGATGGCGTGGACGTCCAGGATGTGCTGACTACGCTCCGCGGTTCGCCGTTCATCCGGATTGAGAGTTTCGACGAGCGCGCGGCCGTGGAGCTTGCCATGCGCCTGCGCGAGGCCCGGAAGGCGGGCGATCAGCGGGAGGGACTTCCGATCACAAAGAGCGCCATGAAGTTCGACCGGCAGATCGTCGCCATCTCGCTCGTCTGCGGCGCCAGAGTCCTCTACTCCGACGATGACGGGGTAGCGAAGTTCGCGGCGGCCTGTGGATTGGCGGTGAAGCGCGTGACCGATCTGCCTGTTCCGGCTTCCCAGCAGGCCCTACAGTTTGCGACGGAGGGCACGGAGCCGCCGCCCAACGGACGTCCGGACTGAACCGCGGCGGGCCACCTTGGGCCCGTCAGGAAATAGCCGGGCCTTTTCACTCGGCTCGCCAAGCGTCGGCAGGAGTGCCGACGCGGCACGTACGAGTACGTGCGCCACGTCCGAGTGTGCGCGAACGTGCGGAACGACTACGGTACGCTGTTACGTTCCGCGCGGGGAACAAATTGAAGACTGTCCGGGATGCTTGCGAACTTCAGCCCAACGCGCTTTCGATCAAGCTTAGCGACCAGATCGAGCAACTCGACCGGTTGATCACCGCCGAAGGCGATGGCGCAGAGTTCTTCGAGAAGACCAAGATCACACACGGCATGCAAGACCTCATTAGCGAGGGAATCGCACGCCTCAAGAGCGGAATATTCAGGGGCGATTCGTTCGCGTCTGTGGAGCGCGAAAGCATCAAGAAAGCCGTCAAGGACAGCGACATCCGTCTGGTGATCGCCACCGACGCGGCTTGCGAAGGCCTGAACCTGCAAACCCTCGGCACGCGCATCAACGTGGACCTGCCCTGGAATCCTTCCCGTCTGGAGCAACGGCTGGGACGCATCAAACGCTTCGGCCAGGCGCGCCGGACCGTGGACATGCTCAACCTCGTGTATCACGATACGCAGGACGAACGGGTTTACCAGGTGATTTCGCGCCGCCTGTTAAGGATAAGTTCGATATCTTCGGGGGACTGCCCGATACGATTGAAGACGAATGGATCGAGAGCGTGGAACGGCTGGAGACGATGATGGACCAGTTCATCCACCTCCGCCAGAAGGCTCGGGACGTATTCGAGCTCCGCTACAAGGAGACCATCGACCCGGACAAGAATCGCTGGGAGCTGTGTTCCCGCGTCTTGGCTAGAAAAGACGTTGTCGAGAAGTTGCCGGAGTCCTGGTAGGACGGCGCTTTCAGCACCGCTCACGCGCCCGGGGCGCTGTGCAGGGAGGCCACCAACTTGGCTCCAGCGGCAGCCCGCCAAGCGTCGCCAAGAGTGGCGACGCGGCGCGCGTGGGCGCGTGCGCCACGGGGGCCGGCGATTTCGGAACGATCCCCAATGAGTGGAGAGTCAGTCCGCCCGGGAGGGCCTACACCCGACACCCGGGGAGCCTACTTGCAAGTACATAGCGATCCACCTTGACGCCACGTGTGCCACAGGAGCATACTGTAGGCAGATAATGCAACTGAGTGTCAACAGAGAAGCATCCGGAAGCGTCCCAGCGGAACCGCTTCCGCCCGCGCTTTGCCGCCTGGCCGAGCTTCCCGCCGGCGAGCAGGCCATCCTCGAGAAACTGGATTTACCCGAAGACGACGCCCGCCGGCTCATGGAACTCGGTTTTCTTCCGGGACACTCCGTGACCGCCGCTCGGTCCGCTCCGGGAGGCGACCCTCGCGTGTTCCGCGTGGACGGGTCGGAGATCGCGCTTCGCCGGGAGACTGCCGCACACCTTTTCGTGCGGTGTGGAACGCCGAAGCGCCCGTAGGCGCCCATGAGCGATTGCCACGGCAGCGCCGCGCTCGAAAGTCCCCCGCGGACCGGGAACGCGCCCGTCGTTGCCATCGTCGGTCCGCCAAACTCCGGAAAATCCACGCTCTTCAACCGGCTCACGGGAATGCGCCAGAAGGTCGCGAACTTCCCGGGCGTAACCGTGGAGCACCACCTCGGCCGGGCCGCGCTCCCCGGCGGCGGCGAGCTCGCAATCGTCGACCTTCCGGGAGTGTACAGCCTCATCGCCCGCTCCGACGACGAGCGCGTCACGCATGACGTTCTGAAGGGGCTGATGCCGGGCGTGGAAAAGCCGGGCGCCATCCTGCTCATCCTGGATTGCACCAATCTCGGGCGCCACCTCGTCCTGGCCGCTCCGGTGCTGGCCATCGGCGTTCCCACGCTGGTCATCCTGAACATGGCCGACGATCTCCGCGGGCGCGGAGGCCAGGTGGATGCCGGGCTCATCGCGGCGCAACTCGGCGCGCCGGTCGCGCTGATCAGCGCGTCCAAGGGGGAGGGCCTCGAACGCGTTTGGGAGTTCCTGGAGAAAGTCGAATCCGGGCAAGCCTCGGTCAAGCCGCGCGGCATGGAACTGCCGGTCCTTAACAATGTGCCGAACTGCCGCGAATGGGCGGCGCGCATCGGCAAGAAAGGGAAGTACCGCGCCCCAGTCCCGCCCATCTGGACCCGGCGGCTGGACGAAGTTTTCCTGCACCCGGTGGCCGGCCCGATCGTATTCGTTCTAGTCGTGCTGGGTGTGTTCCAGACGATCTTCTCGGGCGCGCGCCCCATCATGGACGCGCTGCAATCCGCGATCAACGCCTCCGGACAGTGGGTTGCGTCCTTTCTGCCGGAGGGCGCGCTGCGCTCACTGGTTGCCGACGGCGTGTGGGGCGGCGTGGGCAGCGTGGTCGTTTTCCTGCCGCAGATTCTTCTGCTCTTCCTGTTCCTGGGGATCCTGGAGGACTCGGGCTACCTCGCGCGCGCCGCGCTCATCGCCGACCGTACCATGGCGCGCTTCGGGCTGCAGGGGAAGTCCTTCATTCCGCTGCTGTCGGCCTACGCCTGCGCGGTGCCGGCCATCATGGCGACGCGCACCATCGAGAACAAGCGCGACCGCATCGCCACCATTCTGATCGCGCCCTTCATGACCTGTTCGGCGCGCCTGCCGGTTTACACGCTGATCATCGCCGCGTTCATTCCCAACCGTCCCCTGCTCGGGCCGCTGTTCGGCGCGCAGGCCGCCGCGATGCTCGGATTGTATGTTCTCGGATTCGCGGCCGCGCTTGGCACCGCGCGCGTGCTGAAGTCCACGGTCCTGAAGAGTTCCCGCACGCCGTTCATGCTGGAAATGCCGCCCTACCGCTGGCCCACGGTTCAGTCCCTCGGCCTGCGCCTTGTGGACCGCGGCCTCGTCTTCCTGCGCCGCGCGGGCACGGTGATCCTCTTGACGTCGCTGATCCTGTGGGCGCTCGCGCATCTGCCGGTGGTGCACGGCCACGCTCCGCAGATCTCGGAGAGCATCGTCGGGACCATCGGACACACGTTGGAACCGGTGATAAAACCGCTGGGATTCAACTGGAGAATCGGCATCGGCCTGATCTCCTCGCTGGCCGCGCGCGAAGTGATCATCGGCACGCTGGGGACCATTTACGGCATGGAAGGCACGTCGCACTCGCAGAGCTTGCAGGCCGCTCTCCATCACGACCTGACGCTGGGAGGCGCGCTCGCGCTGCTGGTCTTCTTCGCCTTCGCGATGCAGTGCATGTCCACTTTGGCGGTGGTGCGCCGGGAGACCGGAAGCTGGCGCTGGCCGCTGATCCAGTTCTCGTACATGTGGGTTCTCGCTTGGGTTTGCGCGTTCGCAACCAACCAGCTCGTGTCCATATTCTGGACCTGACATTCGTTATACTGGCCCCTGATCCTACCGTTAGAGGTGTCGCATGAAGAATCGCTTTGCCGTGCTGGCGGCCTTGGTGTCGCTGGCGGCTTTCCCCGCCGTCTCCCAGGAGACCCCCTCCGCAACGCGTCTCACCACCGATCATTACTTCGACCTCGAGCGTGTGAGCAATGCGCAGATTTCGCCGGATGGCGGGCGCATTGTCTACACCCGGGAACAGGCGAACAAGATCGAAGACCGCTGGGATTCCTCGCTCTGGATCATGAACGCCGATGGCGGGCAGCACCGGTTCCTCACCAAAGGCTCGGCTCCACGCTGGTCGTCCGACAGAAAGCGCATTCTGTACATCGCCGACGGAGAGCCGCGGGGATCGCAGGTCTTTGTGCGCTGGATCGATACGGATGGGCCTGCCACGCAAGTCACTCGCGCCACCGAGAAGGTCTCCGACGCGCGCTGGTCGCCGGATGGCAAGTCCATCGCGTTCTGCATGTTCGTGCCGGAAAAGGACGCGTGGAAAATCAGCATGCCGGCCGCGCCGGAAGGCGCACACTGGACGGCCGCGCCGCGCATCGTGTCCACGCTGCACTACCGCCAGGATCGGGTGGGCTTCCTCGAAGAAGGGCACACCCATGTGTTCGTCGTCCCGGCCGACGGCGGCGCGCCTCGCCAGATTACCAACGCCAAGTGGAACGCGGGCGCCGGCGAATTGCGCGAAGCCGTAAACCTGGCCTGGGCTCCGGACAGCAAAGCCATCGTGTTCGAAGGGGACCGTGCCGCGGAGGCCGATCTGCACTATCAAACCTCGGAACTACTGGTGGCCGACGTCGGCTCGGGCGCAATTCGGGAACTGGTGGCCACGCCCGGATCCTGGAACCGTCCGGAGGTTTCGCCCGATGGCAGAACGGTGGCGTTCACCGGGTACCCGCAATCGCGGCAGACGCACTCGGTGTCCAACCTATACGCGATTCCATTCGCGGGCGGCGAAATGCGCAAGGTCGGCGGCGACTACGACCGCGACCCCCTCAATCTCCACTGGTCGCCGGATTCGGCGGGCGTATACTTTGACGCCGAGGATCGCGGCTCCCGCAACGCTATGTTCGCGGCCCTTGCGGGCGGGGACGTAAAGCCAGTTACCACCGGCGTGCATGTGCTCAGCATGGACTCTGCCTCCAGCGACCTCTGGGCCGTGGGTACGCGGACCGATTTCGACA
This sequence comes from Acidobacteriota bacterium, assembly GCA_025353165.1. GTDB lineage: Bacteria > Acidobacteriota > Terriglobia > Bryobacterales > Bryobacteraceae > TMP-7. The sequence continues at coordinate 23,380 of JANXRE010000182.1, forward strand.
ATCCGCCGGATGTGGTGCGCTACAACCTGCGCCGGCCTGGAGAGATAACGAAGCTCACCGACGTCAACGCGGGTTTATTGTCTGGAAAGCGCCTGGCGAAAACAGACGAAATCGTCTTCACGTCCAGCGGCAACGCAAGAGTGCAGGGCTGGCTGGTGAAGCCCCCCGATTTCGACGCGACGAAAAAGTATCCGCTCATCCTTGAAATCCACGGCGGTCCGTTTTCGATGTATAGCGTGGCGTTCAACTACATGTTCCAGAATTTTTCCGCCAACGATTTTGTGGTTCTGTACCTCAACCCGCGCGGCAGCACCGGATATGGCTCGGCCTTTTCCGGCGGCATCGATCATAACTATCCTGGTCCCGACTATGACGACCTGATGGCCGGAGTGGACGCCACGATCGCCAAAGGGTTCGTCGACACCACGCGCATGTTCGTATCCGGTTGCAGCGGCGGCGGGGTGCTTTCGAGCTGGGTCATCGGCCACAACAACCGCTTCGCGGCCGCCGCCGTGCGCTGCCCGGTCATCGATTGGATGAGCATGACCGGCAACTCCGACATCCCGCTATTTACCTTCAGCTTCTTCCGGAAACCATTCTGGGAAGATCCGAGCGACTGGCTCTCGCATTCTTCGGTTATGACGGTTGGCAAAGTGACGACGCCGACGCTGCTGATGACCGGCGTGCTCGACCGCCGCACGCCGATGCCTCAAACCGAGGAATACTACGCCGCGTTAAAGGTTCGCGGCGTGCCTGTAAAACTGCTGCAGTTCGAGGGAGAGTACCACGGGACCGGCTCGAAGCCGTCGAATTTCATCCGCACTCAGCTCTACATGATGAGCTGGTTCAAGAAATACTCGCGCACGCCGGAAGGGCAGTCTGTTTCCGTGCCGGCCGCTGCCGCCGGCCGGAGTGAATGAATCCGGCTTACTCAGCGCCTGTCATGAAATGACCGTGTCAGTCCGACGTGGCTTGCCCGCGCAGTTGGACGAGGCGCGCCGGGCGGCCTCGGTTTCCCTCGCGTGCGCGCCCAGCCCCTGGGGAGGCCACCGGACGCGTCTTTCCGAATCCGTTTGCCGTGATTGACGTCTTTGCCAGACCCTGTTGGACGCGATATTCTCGCAGCAGCGCGCTGTCGCTCCCAACGCTGCCGGTATGCCCTTCCACTCCAATATTGAGGCCGGGATGGGCAAGTATGATGCCCGCAATCTTCGCAAGCTTTTCACGCGTCCCGGCACGGAGGGAAGATTGCCCGCTGTCGAAGAGCACGCCGGACATGTTGACGATCAAGCCACGCGCTGAATCACGGGTTTCGAGAATTAGATTCAGTTGACGCAACAACTGGGCGCGCAACCCGTCCCTTTGGGACTCTGCACGGTGACGGAGCCGCTCCGCCTCCGCTAGCCTGGCGGACTGCCAAGAAACGATGGGGGTATCACTTCCTTTATGACCGATGCCGGCTGTACCAAATGGTAGGTAAGGTGAGCCATCTGGAAAGATTGCGGCGCACGCCGCCGGACGAAGATGATCGGAGAGCCGGATGCGGGAAAACCGCACGTCCGGTTCGATGAGGGGGCGCAGGAAACGTGCGACAGTAGCGCAATTAAACTGAAAGTGGGATGTGAGCGTTTCTCATATCGGGCCTTCCACTTTACTACTCGCATTCCTTTGATTCTCACACCTGCAAGCCCACGGCGCGCATCAGCTCGAGCGCGTTGCTGCGGGAGACGACGCCCGGCCGCAACCAGAAATCAAATTCGATCCGCCCGTTCTCCACGTGATCCTCAAAGTGGACGTTTAACGCGCGGCCGCCGAGGTCGTTCTCCAGATCCGCGAGCGCAAGATCGTGCGTCGTGATCAACCCGATTGCCCCTCTGTCGATCAAGCCGCGGACCACCGCCGACGCGCCGATCCGCCGGTCGTGCGAATTGGTCCCGCTCAAGATCTCGTCCAAAAGAAAGAGCGCCTGCCCGTCGCCCGCCGCCAAGTCGACAACCTGGCGCAGCCGCGTGATCTCCGCGTAGAACCGCGATTTGCCGTCCTGGAGCGAATCCACAACACGAATCGACGCGCCCGTCCGAAGCGGCGAGATGCGCAGCCGGCGAGCCGCCACCGGCGCGCCCGCCCACGCGAGGACAGCGTTCAATCCGATGGAGCGCAACAGGGTGCTCTTCCCGGACATGTTGGAGCCGCTGACGATCAGCAGTCGCAGCTCGCCGCCCAGCCGCACATCGTTCGGGACGCACTTCGAAGGCGCCATCAAAGGGTGCTGCAAGCCCTCGGCCTCAAACAGCGGCTCGGCGGAGTCGAGCAGTTCCGGGAAGGCGTATTGTGGATGCTCGAACGCGAACGAAGCGAGCGAGGACAGCGCTTCCATTTCGCCGATCGCGGCCAGCCACGGCCCCACGTGCGGTCCGGTCTCGCGCCGCCACGATTCGATTCCCATCGCGACCTGTTCGTCCCACAGCACGGCGGGGCGAATGAGGCGAACGAAGATATGATCCGCTGAGTCGAGGAGATCGATCCAGCGCTCGAGCCGGGCGATGCGGAGCGATGCCGGCAGTCCCTGAATATCCAGCGTTGCGCGAAGGCGCCGTAACAGTGGTGAGTGGAAACTCTCGCGTTCCAGGCGCTTCAGTATCAGGCTGAGGATCCGAAGGTCGTGCCCGGGAGTCTCGACCGCCTCAATCACGCGGATGATGCGCGGCCGCAGAAGAACGATGAACAAAAAGTCGAGCGGCAGGATCAACAGGAAGGGCCACAAGGGAACGACATGCGCCATGAATGCCGCGAATGCAGCGACGCCGGACACGCACAATGCGAGCGCCAGTACACGCAGAGCGGCGGGGAACTGGACAACCGGAGCCCGGCCCCACGCCTCCAGCGTTTCCGCGTGAACGCCCGCCCGGATGTCTTCACCGAGCAGGGCCAGATGCTCGCGCAGGTCAAGCTTGTTCCTCAGCTCATCCACCGCTTGCTGCCGTTCGAGCGCTCCTTCCCGCGACGCCGGATATCGCAGCCAATCCGCAAGCGCCGTCTCGCCCGCGCCCGTGCGCGCCGCGTCGATCAATTCGAAAAGCGATCCCTTCCCGAACAGGTCGAGATCGCTCGCGTACACGTGATCGGCGGACTGGAACCGTTCGCCCGCGTTTCCCGCGCCCATCCAACGATCGCCGAGGCGAGCGAGGCCTCCTTCATAGAAACGGATCCCGCGGGCGGAGAAGCGCTGCCGGTCCGCCACCTTCTCGTGATACACGATGAGGCCGACGAAGACGCCGAGCGGCGCGAGCAGCCACCAGCCGGAGACCGCGCCTCGCCAGAACGCCAGCAGCGCGAGGCCCGCCGCTAGCGCAAAGACCGCAAAGCGCCAGTTCCCAATCACGCGGAAGAGCCGCTCGGTCCGGGCGTGTTCGGTTTGCCACCGAGCCAGGCGAGATGAGTATTCCTGGGAAGGATCCATCAATCCAGGTCCAGCATAGCGTGTTACACAATAGAGGGTATGAAACGAAGCGCATCGGCGGTTTGGCAAGGCGACTTGAAGAACGGCAAGGGCTCGATCAGCTCGGACAGCGGGGCCTTGAAGGACACGCAATATTCATTCAGCACCCGATTCGAAAATGGAGTGGGCACCAACCCCGAGGAGCTGATCGCCGCCGCGCACGCCGGCTGCTTCGCCATGGCGTTTTCGGCGCAACTCGCGGGCGCGGGCTTGACCGCCGAGCGCATCGACGCGAAGGCTACGGTCACGCTGGATAAGGGCGAGGGCGGTTGGGTTGTCACCGAGAGCCATCTCGAAGTGAAGGCGAAGATACCGGGCGCGGATCAGGCGGCATTTGAAAAAGCCGCGAATGACGCGAAAGCGGGATGCCCGATTTCGAAACTGCTGAAGGCGACCATCACGATGACCGCTTCACTGGAACCATAGCCACCAGCGCAACTTCTGGGCTGCAGCGCCGGCGAAGTTAAAACCAGGAACGTTTCCAACGCTTCACCGCACCGCGACGAGGGCACGCAATCACCTTTCTGGAAAGCGTATCGGCTTTCTTTGTCCCGCCAGTTTAGTTGAGTTAGAGTCAATGAAATGAGCAACCAGGCGCGGCGGAAGATTGCGCGACGCCTGATCCCGTTCCTGTTCCTCCTCTACATCACGGCTTTCATCGATCGGGTGAACGTCAGCTTCGCCGGCCTCGACATGACCCGCGAACTACACTTCTCGAACGAGGTGTTCGGCTTCGGGGCGGGCATCTTCTTCTTTGGGTATTGCCTGCTCGAAATCCCCGGCGCAATGCTTGCGCAGTCGTGGAGCGCGCGGAAGTGGATCGCCGCCATCATGATTGTCTGGGGAGTGCTGGCGGGGATCACCGGCCTCATCCAGACGGCGGCCCAGTTCAATGCCATCCGCTTCCTGCTGGGTCTGGCGGAAGGCGGATTCTTCCCCGCCGTGATCGTGTACTTGACCCACTGGTTCCGGCAGGCGGACCGCGCCAAGGCGATTGCGATGTTCATGGCCGCCATCCCCGTGTCCAATGCGGTCGGAGCGCCCATCGCCGGGTTGCTGCTGCATCTGCACTGGCTCGGCATCTCAGGTTGGCGCTGGCTGCTCATCCTCGAGGGCATTCCGGCTTTCCTATGCGGCATCGTCACCCTGTTCTATCTGACCGATTGGCCGAAGGACGCGCGCTGGCTGTCGGAGGGCGAGCGCGCCTGGATCAGCGGCGAGTTGGAGCGCGAGGCCCGGGAGAAAGCCGCCCGCCGGGGGCATATGAGCCTCCTGCAAGCGTTTCGACAGCCCGTGGTTCTGGCGCTCGCGCTTTCCTATTTCCTGATCAACACCACCGGCTACGGCATCAACATCTGGCTGCCGAAGATGATCCAGAAACTCCCGGGGCTCACCACCATGCAGGTCAGCCTGGTGGCGGCGATTCCTTCCCTGTGCGCGATCCCCGCCATGCTGTTAGTCGGCTGGCACTCCGACCGGACGGGCGAGCGAAAGTGGCATGCCGCGCTGGCGGCGATCCTGGCTGGCGTGGGATTGGGACTGAGCCAGTGGGTGGCCGGAATGCCGCTGCTGGTGGTAGCCTGCTTCGCGATCGCGGTGATCGGCGTGATGAGCTATTACCCAACATTCTGGGCCCTTCCCACCCGTTTTCTCGACGACTCCACCGCCGCGGCCAGTTTCGGGTTCATCAACCTGATCGCCAACTTCGGCGGCTTTGCCGGACCGTATATGGTCGGGTTCCTCACCGACCGGACGGGCACGTATGTCGCGGGCGTTATGCTGCTGGTTTCCACCGCAATTCTGTCGGGTCTGGTGCTCATGCTGCTGCGGGAACGGTAGCGTATACTGGCAGGGATTATGATTCGCCTATTCGCCGCCGCTGTTCTGGCGGCCTCCTTTGCGTTGGCGCAGACATCCGCCGACGCCGCGGCAAACCTCGGCCATTCCTCGCACGGTACGGCCTTCGACGCCGGACCGCGGCAGAAGCCGTGGGTCATGGAGGGCATCGGCGAGGCCCCATTCCCGATCACGACGAAGAATCCGGAAGTACAGAAGTGGTTCAACCAGGGGAATGCGATGCTGCATTCGTTCTTTTTTTACGAAGCGGAGCGGGCGTTCCGCTGGTGCCTGAAGCTGGAACCGGACAACGCGATGGCCTACTGGGGACTGGCCAACGCGGCCGGGGGCGAGCGCGGGTCCGACTTCATCCGCGAAGCGGTGAAGCGCAAGAACAAAGTCACCGAGCGAGAGCGCCTCTACATCGAAGCGGCTGAGGCGTCGTTGCTGCCCAAACCCGGCTCATTCAAGCGCGACGACCCCGGGGCATCGGACGAGCAGCGCCGCGAGTCGAACAAGAAGCTCGAAACGTTGTGTTTAAGGTACCCCGGCGACATGGAGGCCCGGGCGTATCTGGCGCTGGCGAACATGGGCCAGGACCGTTACGGCGCCGAACTGATGATTCGCGAGGTGCTGGCGAAAGCGCCGGATCATCCGGGCGCGCACCATTACCGCATCCACAACTGGGACTACCATGAGCCGGAGCAGGCGCTGGAAAGCTGCCGCAGGTACGCCGCCATCGTGCCGAACATCGGTCACGCGCAGCATATGCCGGGCCACATCTACACCATCGTCGGCATGTGGAACGAAGCGGCGATTTCCATGGACTCGGCCACGCGCGTGGAGAAGCGCTACATGAAGGAGAGCCTGACGTTCCCGTTCAACAACTGGAACTACGGGCACAACCGCAATTACCTTTCCTACATCCAGGAGCAGCTTGGGATGGTGGATGCGGCCATCTTCGGCGCGCGGCAGTTGATCGACGCTCCGCTGGATCCCAAGCAGAACGACGACAACTGGCGCAGTTCCCACTCGTTCGGACTGTTTGCGCTGGCGCGTGTGCTGGTGCGGTTCGAGCGGTGGGACGAGATCCTCGACGGCAAGACGATCCCGTGGCGGGACATCTACCGCGAGAAGGCCCACAAGGCGTATTTCGAGGCCCGCGCGTGGCTCGGGAAGGGCGAGATCGAAAAGGCCGAGAAGAGCATGGCGGCTCACGCCGGTCTGAGCAGCGAACTGGATAAGAACAAGGATTTCACGGAGATCTTCGAGATTCAGGCCGATGAACTGCGCGCGCGGGTGGCGCTGGCGCGGGGCAACGCGATCGAAGGGCTCGGCCTGCTGGCAGGGGCGGCGAAGCGCGAGGCCGAGTTCCAGAAGCAGTACGCGGACCCGCCGCTTTATCCCGAGGCTCTCTATGCGCCACTCGGGGAAGCCTACTTGCGCGCGAAGAGCCCGGGGCTCGCCGTCGAGGCTTTTGAGAAGGCGCTCGGCCTCACGAAGAACGACCTGTTCACGCTTTCCGGCCTGGTGCGGGCGTACGCCGCGCTCGGGCAGAAAGAGGACGCGCGGCAGGCCATGGCGCGCCTGTTGTACATCACCGCGAACGCGGACAAGGGTCTGAAGGTCCTGGAAAGCGCGAAAGCGATGGGCATCGCGGTGGAGCCGAAAGCATCCACTCTGGCGCCGGAAAGAAACTACGCGCGGGTTCCGCTGGACCGCTACGGTCCCGCGCGGTGGGAGCCCTATCAGGCGCCGGAACTGGACGTGCGCGACACGTCGGGCAAGCCGGTATCGCTCGCCGCGTATCGCGGGAAGAACGTGATCCTGGTGCACTACCTGGGGTTCGAGTGCCCGCACTGCATGCGGCAACTGCACGACATCGCGAAGAAGAAGGACGACTGGCAGCGGCTGAACACGGTGGTCCTGGCGGTCAGCAGCGCGCCGCCGAAAAGCAATGCGGAAGGAGTGAAGGAATTCGGCGAGCTGCCCCTCACGCTGCTTTCGGACTCGGCGGACCACGCCAACGCCCGCCGCTTCCACTCCTACGACGATTTCGAGGACATTGAGCTGCACTCGACCACGCTCATCGATACCAAAGGCCGCGTTTACTGGGCCCGCTTCGGCGGCGATCCGTTCAGCGACCTGGAATTTATCGAGAAACAGCTCGGCCGCATGGCAGATCTTGTGAAGGCTGAAAGCCGGTGATGCGACAATAGAAGCAGCCCCCTCATGATTCAGTTGTCCTCCGCCGGAAAACGCTTCGGCCCTAAGCTTCTGTTCGACAATCTCGATTGGATGATCGGGGCGAAGGAGCGCGTCGGTCTGGTCGGCGCCAACGGCACCGGAAAATCGACGCTGTTGAAAGTCCTCGGCGGCCTCGAATCGCTGGACTACGGCCAGCTCATGGTCATGAAGGGCCTGACCGCCGGCTACCTGCCCCAGGACGGCCTGACGCTCTCCGGCCGCACCGTTTTCAACGAATGCATGTCGGTGTTCGACAGCGTGCGCGACATCGAGCGCGAAATGGAGGAGATCACGCACCGCATGCCGGAGCTCGATCCGAAGAGCTTCGAATACGCGCAGGTGGCCGACCGGTTTCATCACCTCGACTCGGAGTTCCGCGCGCGCGACGGCTACACCATCGAGGCGCAGGTCGGGACCGTGCTGTCCGGCCTGGGGTTCCCGAAAGAAGACTGGTACCGGAAAACGGAGGAGTTTTCCGGCGGTTGGCTGATGCGCATCGCGCTGGTAAAACTGCTGCTGGAAAAACCCAACCTGCTGCTGCTGGACGAGCCGACCAACCACCTCGATCTCGAAGCCCGCAACTGGCTGGAGCAGTACCTGCAAAGCTATCCGAACGCTTTCGTTCTGATTTCGCACGACCGGTATTTTCTGGACGTGACGATCAATCGGATCGCCGAGATCTGGAACAAGTCGGTCACGTTTTATCCGGGCAATTACGAGAAGTATCTCCAGCAGAAAGTGGAGCGGCTGGCCCAGCTTGTGGCGGCGCACAGCAACCAGCGCGACCGGATCGAACGGCTCGAGGCGTTCATCAGCCGCTTTCGGTATCAGGCGACCAAGGCCAAGCAGGTGCAAAGCCGCATCAAGGAGCTGGACAAGATCGAGCGGATCGAGATCCCGCGCGAAGAGAAGACGATTCACTTCACGTTTCCGCAGCCGAAGCCCAGCGGCAGGATCGTCGCCGAGTTTCAGAATGTATCCAAGAGCTATGGCGCGAAACACGTTTTCGGCGGAGTCAATTTCATCCTCGAGCGCGGCGAGCGTGTAGCGCTGGTAGGCATAAACGGCGCGGGAAAATCGACGCTGATCAAGTTACTGGCCGGGGCCGAGCCGCTCACTTCGGGCGAGTACAAGCTGGGCCACAACGCCGAGCCCGACTACTTCGCGCAGGATCAGTACAAGGAACTGGACGGTACGGCGCGCATGATCGACGATATCCGGACGGTGGCTGCGCGCTCGACGGAGACGGAGCTGCGCAGTTTGCTGGGCTGCTTCCTGTTCTCCGAAGACGACGTCTTCAAGCAGATCGGCGTGCTTTCGGGAGGCGAGCGGAATCGCTACGCGCTGGCCCGGATGCTGCTGCGCCCGTCGAATTTTCTGCTGCTCGACGAGCCGACGAATCACCTGGACATGCGCGCCAAGGACGTGCTGCTCGAATCGCTGCAGGAGTTCAACGGGACGGTCGTGTTCGTTTCGCACGACCGGTACTTTATCGATAAACTTGCGACCAAGGTGTTCGAGATCGGCGGCGGCGAAGTGCGCGTGTATCCGGGGAACTACGAGGAGTACAAGTGGCGCAAGGAAGCCGAGGCGTCGGGCATCTATCTTGCCGCGACGGCCGAGCGGGCACAGCCGGTGGAAACGCGGGCGGCCGCGAAGCAGAAGCGGCTGAATCCGATGAAGATGAAACACCTTCAGGACCGCGCGACCGAGTTGGAGCAGCGAATCGCGTCGCTGGAGCACGAGATCTCTCAAGGCGAGCTAGCGTTGTCGGATTACCGGTCGCCCGAGGATTCGCTGCGGACGGCGAATCTGCTTGAGCAGCGGCGCGCGGAGATGACAAAGGTGATGGCCGAGTGGGAGCAGATTTCCGGGCAGATCGAAGCGAAAGCATGATCGACCCCGCCTACTGTCTTTGACCTTCGGGTTACGATTACCGGTTCGCTCCTCCAGGGCGAGTCTCAGCCGGGAGACTTCGGTTCACCCTTCGGCGTTATCGCGAGCTCACGCAGTGAGCGAGGAAACCGCGCAGCGGCGACGGCTGCAAGCGCTTGTTATCCAGCGCTGCCTGGTCGTAGCGAAAACAGAAGCGGTTGCCATCTTCCCTCGTTAGAAGTGTCCCCTTCGTTTGACCGGCAGTTCCGGTGTCGGATGGCAATTCCTTCTGGCTCACAACGTCCTCCGATCCGCCGCGCATGTCTTGCGCTGTATAGCGCTCGCGTTCAGTTGCCGCCGTAGGCGGTCGGCTGCAATGCGTTATTACCAACCTACCGACTTTGACCGAAGTACACCGAGATTGGTCTTGCTATTCCGTGAATCGCATGCCCGCGAAGCTGACGACACTTTGCGGATCGATGTTCCATTGCTGATACCGGAGTAGTTCGCCGCGGGCGTTCGGGACGGCTTTGAGGAAAGTATACAAGGGCGATGAACCGCACCATTTCAGGTCGTCGCGATTCTGTTTCACCAGCTCCCAGAAGCCTTGTGAGTCGCCGGCCTGGATGCGCTCAATGCGGGCTCGGTCGCGCCCGGCCACGCCGAGCATCTCCGCCTGGTCGGCGACGGCCTCGAAGCGATCGCCGTAGCGGCGTCCCATGTGGGCCATGTCGATGCCGAGCACGAACATCAGACGGTTCTTCTCCCGCGCCGCGATCTCGCCAAGCGCGTCCAGGAAAGCGGCGACGTTCGAATCGTCCTCCGGCTGCCCGGTTACGTAGATGCTGGTGGCGTAAGACCCGCACAGGATCGGAACGATCCGGATATCGGGGCCGAACAGGTGCTGCAGGAAGACCACCTGGAACTCGATGGAGTGCTCGACGGCGTGGCAGTAGTCCTCCATGCGGACGGCTTTGGGCGCTTTCGATTCCAGTTCGTCCACGATGGAGAGATCGACGCCGGCCTCGCCATAGGGAGTGACGAAGCGCTTGCGGGTCAGGCCGAACGTCTCCGGTTGGCCATAGTGCGAGGTGCCGAGGATGACGAAGGTGCGGTCGCGGTATCGATCGCCGAGCGCCCCGTAGGCGGCGCGGTACGATTCCCAGCCGCCGAACGGGCTCACGTGCGGAGCGGCGATGCCAATCAGGCCGTCGATTTCCGCGGGCGCCGCACCCCGCATGTAGTTGTCGAACGTCAGCCGGAGCTCGCCGGGCTCATCCGGATACGCCGAGCCGGCGTGCGTGGGCTCCCGAACGGGCTTTTCGGCGAACTCGCGCATCCGCTGCTCGCGCATCTGTTCGAAGGTTTCGTTTTCCAAAAAGCCCGCGCCGTCCAGCGCGCCCAACAGGTGCAGCTCGAGGTCGCCCACGCTCAGCTCGCCGGTGACTCGGACGAGGGCCTCGCGCAGGTCGAGGTCAGTGTGTTCTCCATCGAAAAGGTCCATGCATTGGACCAGCGCCGCGGGAACGATGAGAGTGGTGTCGGAGAACTGGTAGGGGTCGCGCATCAGGAGCCCCGGACGATCCTCGACGGGAGAGGGCATGAAGTCGAGGTCGAGCCGGAGGCGCGGTAGCGTTTGCGACACCACTACAGTCTATCCCGGCTTGCGTTTAGAGCCGCGGCGCCATCTGTTTCGCCAGCGCGATCCCGCGGGCCTTTCCCTGGGGGATCAGGCGCAGGTCCATCTGGACACCGACACCGTTCTTGACGAACATCATCATGGAGTCCATGGGTCCCAGAAGCGCTTCGTCGGCTAGGCCCTGTAGCTCCTCGGTGGTGCGCACCGGCGAAAGGAGGCCCATCGCAATCCGCAGGGCGTTGATGGCCTGTTTCCCGTTGTCATTGACGGTTACGGTCAGGTACGGGCCGTTGGCCGCGCCCGCCTGGCCGAGGCTCTTGACCAGATCGCCCAGGCCGCTTTGCCGCGCCAGTTCGTTGGCGTCCGATGGCGCTTTCTCGCCGCGGGAGCCGGCGTCCGAGCGCGCCTTCAGCTTGGCGAGCGCTTCCTCGGCCGACGTCCTGGCATTGTCCGCCGCCGAGGGCGCGAAGTACTGGCAGCTTTCTCCGCTGCGCTGGACGCGTTCCACCGCGACCGCCAGGATCTGCGACGCTTCCTCTTTGGTCAGCAGCGAGCAAGGGTCGATGTTCCGGGACGCGGAGGGCGATTGCGTCAGTGCCGAGAGATCGACGCCCCGCTCCTGAGCTGCCTTCTCCACGCTCTTCTTGATCCGGTAGCCGGTGTAGACTACTCCCGCGACCGCCAGCACGCCGATGAGAAACAGGACGCCGAACACCACGAGCAAGACTTTGAGGAGGCCTCCGCTCTTGACAGGAGCGGCGGCCAGCTGCTGCTGGACTGCCGGCGGCTGGGCCGTTCCCGGGGCTCGTGTACCGCAAGAAGCGCAGAATGCGCCATTCGATGGAATCTCAGAGCCGCAATTCGTACAGAACGTCATAAACTCTTTTCCTCCCCTCGGACGATCTTAGTCTATATCTCAAGCGCGGGTTTGAGGCGGGCCGGGCTAGAATCGGGGTTGCGGCATTTCTTCACGCGCCGGCAACCTACCTTCGACCGCGTTCTGCTGGTGGAAAGCGGATCGCGAAGCCTGATCGAGCGGACCATTCGGACAATCCACTCGCTGCACGGAGAACAGTGCCGGATCGATGTCGTGACGTGTTACGCGGGATCGCCCGCGGGCTTGCGCGGGAGCGGCGGGGTGTACCGCGTTTCGGAATACGGGGACAGATCCGGACGCGCGCGGCTCCTGCGGGAACTGCGGGGCAGGCAGTACACCGTGGCGGCGATGGTCTGCTCTGCCGAGCCCATCATGACCAAGTGGAAATGGTGGATCGCGGCGCGGCTGCCGGTGAAGTTTTTCGTCATCAATGAAAATGCCGACTGGTTCTGGATCGACCGGGCGCACTGGCGCGTCATCGCGCACTTCGCGATGTTCCGAGCCGGGCTGACTGGAGGCGAGGCGGCGGCATCGGCCGGGCGGTTCGCGGTATTTCCGTTTATGCTGGCATATTTGTTAGTCTTCGCCGCGTGGATTCACGCGCGGCGGATTTTGCGCGGGAACAGGTGAGACAGGAGACCACATGGATCAGCAGCGGCCGGTCGCGGCGATAACGGGCGCATCGAGCGGGATCGGGGTGGTGTTCGCGCGCAGACTTGCCGCGCGGGGTTACGATCTTCTTCTGATCGCGCGGCGCAAGGAAAGACTCGACGCGCTGGGAGCCGAGCTTTCGCGGGCGCACGGCGCCGCCTGCCAATCCCTGGTTGCAGACTTGGCAAGCGACGCGGACGTCGCCGGAGTCGCGGAGCGTTTGCGTTCCGAGCCCCGGCTCGCCCTGCTGGTGAACAATGCCGGGTTCGGCTTGCACGGGCGCTTTTTCAGCACGCCTGTCGAGGATCAGGAACGGATGCACCGGGTCCACGTGATGGCGACGGTAAAGCTTACCCACGCGGCGCTCAGGGAGATGGTGGCGAGGGATTCCGGGGCCATCGTCAATGTCGCGTCGGTGGCGGCGTACGTGCGCAGCTCGGGGAGCGCAAGCTATTGCGCCACGAAATCCTGGATGACGGTGTTCACCGAAGCTCTGCATCTGGAGCTGAAGGGGCTGGGATCGCGCGTGCGCGTGCAGGCGCTTTGCCCCGGCTATACGCACACAGAATTTCACGACGCGATGGGCTCCGACAAGACCCACGTCGGCGCGTCGCTGTGGCTGAACGCGGATACGGTGGTGGAAGCCTCGCTGCGGGGGCTGGAGCGCGGGAAACTCTTCGTCGTCCCGGGGTTTGGGTATAAGCTGGCGACAGCGATCGTGCCGAAGCTGCCCGCCGGCCTACGGGTCTGGCTGGAGTTGCGGAACCCGCAGAGCAAGGCGCGGGTCTAGAGTCATGGCCAATACCTGCGGCGGGTGTAGATGAGGCTGACGCCGGGGCAGAGCCATGGCCAGTAGTGCTCGGCTCGTTTCTCGTATGGATCGAGGGCGGCTCAACAGGCTCGCCGGCGGGATATTGTATTGCGATCGCCGCATCGTCGATTTTGTACGAGCGTTGATTCGGAAGAACGCTCCAGATCAGCACGTCCGCATCGGGGCGCTTGCGAATCACGCCGAGGGCCCGGTATCGAATCGTGAAGGTGTGCGAGCCGTTGGTTAGAGGTTCGAAGTGCCAGCGGACCTTGACGGGCGCCGTCCAGCGAAGCGCGCGCGTCGATGATACCGTCCGTCCCGTTCGCCGAAATTCCGCGAAAGCTGTAAGTGAAGGGACCGCCCTCGAAACGGAACCGAAAGGTCTCGGTGATATCGGCGGCGCCGCCCTTCTCCACCCGGATCTGAACGTCGTAGCATTCGGCCCGGAACTGTTTCGCCAAAAGGGGAGCCGCGGACAACAAAAGGACTGCGGAGGAAACCGGTAACAGGGTGCCGCGCCTGACAGCCTCCGTTCACCTCTGATGTAACCCGGTGACTGTCACAATACGATGACGGGCTCAGCGCGCTCGACGACCAACTGGTCGCCGACGGCGGTCTGCGTCTGCGCGATCGTGCCCGCCGGCAGTTCCAGGACGGAATGCGCCAGCCAGGCGGCGGCGATGCGCCGTCTCGGCACGGCGGCGGCGATTTTGACCACAGTCCACTTTTTCGAGAGGAACAGAACGTCAATAGGGAACTTCATGCCGAAGGTGTGGATGCATTCGCAGGGGGCGATCCACATTCCTTCGCCGGCCTCGAGTCCGGTTCGCTTGAGCAGGCCCGTGCGCCGTTCCTTGCTGGTTCCAGCCACTACGGCGCGGTCGGCGAGGAGGGTGTCGCGAGTTGTGTTTCGGACGCGCAGTTGAGTTTGGGCCATCATTCTATGGTGTAGCCTCGATGGGCGCGATCTCCGCTTATTCGCCGGCGGGGCGGAAGCGGTTGTCTCGCATCAGGTCTCGAACCGCCGCTTCCGTCGCCGGCGCGATGTAAAAGAACGCCCCCACCCGCTCACTGACGAAGATCATGCCGCCGCGGTAGGTGTCCGTTTCGACGACGTATTCGTGACCGGCGCCGGTCAGAACCTCCTCGAGTCTGAGCGCTTCTTTGAGGCGCTTCGCGATATAGACCAGTGTAAGTTCGGCATCGCGGAAGAACTCGGGGTCCCGGCGCACGCTACCCCTTCGATCCCGGATTGGCCAAGGCGTGAATGCGCGCGGTGAACGCCCGGTAGGCTTCCGGCGACGTCCGCTGCCACCATGCGGCGAAACCATTGCCGGCCGCTTCGAGGTTGGACCACATCCCGGGGTCGCGCAACGCCTTGCGAAGTGCCGGAGCCAGTGAGCGAACCCTTTCCCACACCAGCAGCAGTTCGCGGCCGCTCTGGAAAAACAGCTCGTCGTGAAGCACGCCGTTGGTGAGAAACGAGGCCACCATGTCCCAGTAGCTCAACACCATGCGGGCGAAGGTGTTCTCTTCGGTGCCGGGCCGGCAGAGCTTCTCGTACTGTTCCAGGGTGGTGGCGTTGAAGCTGCGGGCGAACCAGTCGCGGGCCTCGCGCATTCTCGGATCGCGGCGGAGTTCAAAGATGCGAAGAATCAGCAGGGCGTCTTCGTGGTTGGGCGGTCGATCCATGACCTCATCATATCGTCCGTGGACTGAGAAGTTTCAAGACTCCGGAACACAACCATCACGTGACCGCTGCTGTCCCTCCGAACCGCCCAACGGTGCCCGCCGAGGAGCAACTGCACTGGCTGGCCCTGAAGCTTGTGCCCGGGCTCGGGCTTCGCCACGCCAATCGCTTGATCGAGCGTTTCCGCACGCCGCAGGCGATTTTTCGGGCTTCTCGCTCCGAGCTCACGGCGGCGGGGCTGTCGCAGAGCGTGGCCCAAAGCATCGCCAGCGGGTGCGCTTTCGAAGAGGCAGCGGAACAGCAGGAAGCGATGCTGAAGTGCGGGGCGGAGATCGTCCCGATCACCGGCAGCGACTATCCTCCTTTATTACGGGAGATCTTCGATCCGCCAATTGCTCTCTTCGCGCGCGGCCGGATCGAGTTGCTTCAAACCCTCATGATCGGCGTGGTGGGAACCCGCCGGCCTACCACCTACGGGACGGTCGCGGCGGAGCGCCTCTCGACGGACCTCGCCACACTGGGCCTGACCATCGCTTCCGGCATGGCCCGGGGCATCGATACCTCAGCTCATCGCGCGGCGCTCGATTGCCAAGGCAACACCATCGCTGTCTTCGGATGCGGCGTGGACACCATCTACCCCGCCGAGAACCGGAAACTTGCGGCCGTGATCGCCGAAAAAGGGCTGTTGCTTTCCGAGTTCCCCCTGGGAACACCCGCTTACCCGCAGAATTTTCCCGTGCGGAACCGCATTATCAGCGGGATGAGCGTGGGGATCCTGGTGGTGGAGGGCGCCCAATACAGCGGGTCGTCCATTACCGCCCGGCTGGCCTTGGATCAGAACCGGGAAGTCTTCGCCGTCCCGGGGAACATCACGAACAAAATGAGCTGGGGCCCGAACCTGCTTATTAAGCAGGGGGCGAAGCTGGTCCAGGAGGCCGAGGACGTGATGGTCGAGCTGAGCCCCGACAACCGGCTGCGAATCGCCGGCCAGAGCCGGAACGGGGTTCTGTTCGAGGCGAGCGGCGATGCGGAACCGGGGCCGGCATTCCCGGACGGCCCGTTGGGCCAGACCTGCCGAGCCGTTTTCGGCGCACTGAAGGTGGACGCCGCCACCGGTCTGGAGGACCTCCTGGAGTCTCTTGAGACCTGCTCCTCCACGGAGGTGATCGCGGCGCTCTTCGAGCTGGAGATGACGGGCGCCGTTCGCCAACTGCCTGGGAAGAATTTCGTCCGGGTGTGGAACAGGTAGCGCTTTCCCGTTCACGCCGCCAAGCGTCGGCAAGAGTGCCGACGCGGCACGCACGAGTGCGTTCGCCTCGTCGAACTGGGTTCAATAGTATTTCAGGTTACTGTTTGGTTGTGGATCGGTCTTGAGCCTTGACGGAGCGTGGTAAGATTGCGGTGCCGGATCATACCCAGCCCCGGAAAGGCCTATTTCGCATTAATTTGGTTACTCTATGGCAAGGAATTTAGTGATCGTCGAGTCGCCCGCAAAGGCCAAGACGATCGGGAAGTATCTGGGCAAGAACTACGTCGTGAAAGCCTCGCTCGGCCACGTCAAGGATTTGCCCAAGAAGGACTTAGCAGTCGATGTCGAGCATGGATTCGAGCCCCGGTACGAGGTAATCGAGGGCAAGAAGAAGCTCATTCAGGAGTTGAAGGCCGCGGCCAAAAGTGCGGATTTCGTGTACCTGGCGGCCGATCCGGATCGCGAAGGCGAGGCCATCTGCTACCACCTGCAAGAGGAATTGCAGGGCAAGAAAGACGGCACGCACGTGTTCCGCGTGATGTTCAACGAGATCACGAAGACCGCCATCCAGAAGGCGTTCGACAACCCGCTGAAGGTGAACATCCACCTGGTGGAGGCGCAGCAGACCCGGCGGATCCTGGACCGGCTGGTGGGGTATAAGATCTCGCCGCTGCTGTGGGACAAAGTGCGCCGCGGGCTCTCGGCCGGCCGCGTGCAAACCGTGGCGCTTCGGCTGATCGTCGAGCGGGAGCGGGAGATCCGCGCCTTCGTTAAGCGCGAGTACTGGAGCATCGACACGTCGCTGAACGCGAAGAAGGCGCCCGTTCTGACGGCGCGGTTCACCAGGCGCGACGACGAGTCGATCGAGATTCCGGATCAGGCCTCCGCGGACCGGCTGGTGGAGCAGGTCCGCGACTCCACCTTCACCGTCAAGTCGGTGGCGAATCGCGAGAAGCGCCGCAATCCGGTTCCGCCGTTCATCACCTCCACGCTGCAACAGGAAGCCGCGCGGAAGCTCAGATTCAGCGTGAAGCGCACCATGATGCTCGCGCAACGTCTGTACGAGGGCGTGGAACTCGGCGAAGAGGGGTCGGTCGGTCTCATTACCTACATGCGTACCGACTCGACGCGAGTCTCCGGGGAGGCGCTGGCCGAGGTTCGCGAGCTCGTCCGGGAGCGGTTCGGGCCGCAGTATCTGCCCGACACGCCGAACGTCTACAAGAGTAAGAAGGATGCGCAGGACGCGCACGAGGCCATCCGGCCGACGTCGTCGTTACACACGCCGGAGTCGGTTGAGCAGTATGTCGCGGAAGACGAGATGAAGCTGTACCGGCTGATCTGGATGCGTTTCGTCGCCTCGCAGATTACGCCCGCCGTGTTCGACCAGACGACCATCGATGTGACCGCCCCTGGGAAAGACGGGGCGAATTACATCTTCCGAGCGACCGGGAGCGTGCAAAAGTTCGATGGTTTCCTCCGTGTCTACGAGGAGGGCAAGGACCAGAAGGACGAAGAGGACGAGGAGATCAAGCACAAGCTGCCGGCCGTGGTGGAAGGCGAGGTTCTGAAGCTGAAATCGATCGAGCCCGAGCAGCATTTTACCGAGCCGCCGCCCCGGTTTACCGAAGCGACGCTGGTGAAGGAGCTCGAGGCCGACGGGGTTGGCCGCCCGTCCACCTACGCCAATATCCTCTCGACCATCCAGGACCGCGAGTACGTGAAGAAGGAGGGTGGCAAGTTTATTCCGACCGAACTCGGCATGGTAGTTACCGACCTGCTCCTGGAATGCTTCGCCGACCTCTTTGAGGTCTCGTACACCGCGCGGATGGAGGAGGCGCTCGACGAGATCGAGGAAGGAAAACTCGATTGGCGCGAGGCGATGGCGGAGTTTTACCAGCGGTTCGAGCGCGACCTGGAGGATGCCGGCCGGAACATGACCGACATCAAGAGGATGGAGCGTCCGACCGACCTCCTGTGCGACAAGTGCGGCCGTCCAATGGTGATCCGCTGGGGAAAGCACGGCAGTTTTATTGCCTGCACGGGATACAACGAGAAGGATCCGGTAACGGGCGATCCGCTGTGCACCAGTACCCGGGAGCTCACCGTCGATCTGCCCGACATCGAGGGGGCGGATCTGACGGAGCAGGACGCCGAAGAATACTGCGAGAACTGCGGCCGTCCGATGGTGCTCAAGAAAGGCCGTTTCGGCACGTTCTATGCGTGCTCTGGATACCCGGACTGCAAGACGACCAAGCGCATCGGCGACACCGAACAGAAGCAGGCGGACAAGCCGCTGGACGAAAAGTGCCCGCAGTGCGACAGCCAACTGGTGCTGAAGCAGGGCCGCTTTGGGGAGTTCATCGCCTGCTCGAATTACCCGAAGTGCAAGTACGTCAAGCAGAAGACGATCGGCGTGAAGTGCCCGGATTGCAGCGAGGGCGAGATCGTCGAGCGGCGGTCGAAGCGCGGCAAGACGTTCTATGGCTGCAATCGCTACCCCGACTGCGACTTCGTGGCGTGGGGCAAACCGATGCCGGAGAAATGTCCGGATTGCGGTTCGAGCTATCTCATCGAGAAGTGGTTGAAGGCCGGGGCGGTGGCGCAGTGCCCGAACAAGGAGTGCAAGTTCAAGCGGCCTCTCGAGGTGGCGGTCGCATGAGCGCGAAGGCTACTGCGTTACCTCAATCGCCGCGCCAGGCCGATTACGGTTTGGACGCGCCGAAGCGCGTGCGGCAGATGTTCTCGCGCGGCGCCATGCTGTTCCTCTTCGGGCTGGGCGTGTGGTTCATGAATCGTGCGTCCGCGCCGGGGCCGGGATTGGCGCTGTTCCTGGTCTTTGGCTGCATCGGGCTGGGGTTCTTGGCCACGGCGTTCGTCATGCGATGGTCCAGCCATGTGGGGAAACTGCGGGTGCGGGATGTAATCCTCGAGGCGCTTCCGTGGAAGGGCGATGAGAAGGTGTTGGACGCGGGTTGCGGGCGAGGGCTGTTCCTGATCGGGGCGGCCAAGCGGATTTCCAAGCCGGGGAAGGCGACCGGCGTGGACGTTTGGAGCGCCGAGGATCTTTCTAAGAACTCGGCGGAAGCGACGATGGAAAACGCTCGCGTCGAGGGCGTGGCCGATCGGGTGAAGGTGGATACGGGCGATCTGCGGAAGTTGCCCTACGGAGCTGCCTTCTTCGATACGGTTCTTTCCAGTCTGGCGGTGCACAACCTGGACGAGCACGAGGATCGGGAGAAGGCCATCGTCGAGATGTGGCGCGTGTTGAAGCCGGGCGGTCACCTGGCGATCTTCGACATCGCGCACACGGGCGACTATCTCAACGCGCTCAAGTCAAAGGGCGCGGAGGTGGTACGCGAGTCGGGATTCAGCATGCTCTGGATGATTCCCACAACCCGGTGGTTTGTCGTTCGTAAGGTGTAATTCATTAGCGGGTTGAGACGGGTGAAGACGGACCGGGCGGATCGATTCCATCTTTGATGAGGCGGTGAAAGGCTTCCGTCACGGTAGGGATGCCATTCTCGACGGTGGTTCGAGCCACGCTGGTGAACGCCGCGAACGCTTCGGCTCCTTGCTCATTCTTGGAGCAATGCGAAACCTTGCGAGCGATCACGGCCGGCCGCAACGCCCGCTCTGCCCGATTGTTGGTCGGCTTCACTTCCGGGCCGTAGAGGAAAGTGAGCACCCGTTGGCGATCCTGCTGCCACCCGATCCCATCCAGCAGTCGATGATTGTCCGGATCTCGCAGGCGACGTATTTGTGCCTCCTCAACAGAATCTGTGGGCTGAGCCGCGCCACACCCACCGAAAGCTTGCCTTTCTTGGGGAAGCCGGTATCATCCACGATCCATGCCTGCACGGGCTCTTTCGCCTTCATCGCTGCCAGCGCATAGGCACGCACCAGCATCCAGGCCCTTGCTTTCAGGGCCTTCGAGCAACGTTGCAAAACGTATCCATTCTGAAGCATCCGGCGGGGTTTAAAACACTTCTCCGGAGCACTGTTTATTTTGGCTGCTGCCGGCGCGAGCCTCGCCTAGTCAGCATTCCTTCGGAAAAAGGAGCGTAGTCACGCTACGGCCGGGCGTCGTCTCCCGCAGCAACGCACTTGAGATCATGTGCGCAGCCGTCCCGCAGGTGTGAGAATCAAAGGGATGCGAGTACTTGTAACCGGAGCGAGCGGCGGGCTTGGGCCGGCGGTTGTCGACGTGTTCCTCAAGGCCGGGGCTTCGGTCGCCGGGGCGGCGCGGTCGTGGGCCGGCGAGGGGGATCGCTTCCTGCGGATCTCCGCCGATTTGACGAAGCCCGAGGATTGCCGGCGGGCGATTGTTGAGGCCGGGGACACGGATGTCGTCGTTCACGTCATGGGTGGCTACGCGGGCGGTGCAACCGTTGCCGAAACCGACGATGCTACCTGGCATAAGATGATGGACTTGAACCTCAACTCCGCGTTTTGTGTTTTCCGTGCCGCCTTGCCTTCCATGCTGGCGGCGAAGCGCGGCCGGCTCATCGCCATCGGATCGCCGATGGCAATCGAGCCGGCGGCCCGCCATGCCGCCTACGGAGCTTCCAAGGCCGCGCTCGTTCACCTGGTGCGAACCATCGCCATCGAGGTGAAGCACGAAGGCATCACCGCTAATATCGTCCTGCCCGGCACCATGGATACCGAGGCGAACCGGCGCGCGATGCCCGGAGCCGACCACTCAAAGTGGGTCCAACCGGAGTCGGTCGCGAAAGTGATCGCATGGCTCGCGTCGGACGAAGCAGCGGATGTGAATGGCGCGGTCATCCCCGTCTATGGAAGGAGCTGAGTTATGAAAGTCTTGAAACTGAGTGACGCCGAGGTTCAGAGCATGCTCCCGGGCGTGCCCGGATGGCAGCTCGTGAACGGCAAATTGCATCGCGAATACAAGTTCCCGGATTTCGTGCACGCGTTCGGGTTCATGGCCACGGCCGCCATCGCCATCGAAAAAATGAACCATCACCCGGAGTGGTTCAACGTGTATAGCCGCGTTGTGGTGGACCTCACCACGCACGATTGCGGCGGAATCTCGGTGCGCGATTTCGAACTGGCCCGGCTGCTGGAAGGGATCGCGAGCAGACTGTCGTGAGAATCGCGTGCGCGGCGCTGTGCGTCGCGGTCAGCGCGCTGGCGCAACAGGCTTTCAACGGCGCGCCCATCGACGCGCAAATCGAACAGGCGGTCCGCGGCGAACTGATTCCCGGCGCGGTGCTGGTCATCGGGCACCAGGGCCGCATCGTCTATCACCGGGCCTACGGGTCGCGCGCCATCTTGCCGAATAGCGAACCGATGACGGAAGACACCCTGTTCGACGCCGCTTCGCTCACGAAAGTTGTTGCCACCACTTCGGCCATGATGAAGCTGCTTGAACAGGGGCGCGTGCGCATCAACGATCGCGTCACCGCGTATCTTCCCGAATTCCAGGGCGGCAAGAGCGCCATCACGATTCGCAACCTGATGACGCACTTCTCGGGCCTCCGCGAAGACCTCGATCTCGAACCGGTATGGAGCGGATATGAAACGGGAATCCAACGCGCTCTCACCGATCAGCCGCGCTCCGAGCCGGGCGTCAAATTCGTTTACAGCGACATCAACTTCATCCTGCTCGGCGAAATTGTGCGCCGCGTGAGCGGGCAGACGCTGCCGGATTACGTCCGCGAGCAAGTGTTCGCGCCGCTCGGCATGACGGAATCCATGTTTAATCCGCCTGAGTCTCTGAGACCGCGCATCGCGCCGACGGAAATCGACAACGGCGCGCCGCTCCGCGGAGTGGTTCACGACCCGACGGCGCGGTACATGGGCGGCGTTGCGGGCCACGCGGGCTTATTCACCACCGCGGCGGACCTGGCCAGATTCTGCGAAATGATGCTCAGCGGTGGCGGGCGCGTGTTCAGCGCCGCGACCGTCCGGAAATTCACTACGCCCCAGAGTCCGGCCGACCAGCCGGTGCTGCGCGGTCTCGGGTGGGACATCGATTCTCCGTTCTCCGGCAATCGCGGAGAGTTGTTTCCCATCGGCTCCTACGGACACACCGGGTTCACCGGCACGTCGATCTGGATGGATCCTGTTTCGCAAAGCTACGTCATACTGCTCGCCAATAGCGTGCACCCGCACCGGGGAAAGAATCTCACGCCTCTGCGCAGCAAAGTCGCCACCATTGCCGCGGCGCAGTTTGGAATCGATGCGCCGGGAATCGCGCTCACGGGCTACAACGAGACCATCGCCGGGGCCGGATTGCATCGCGACGTGGCGCGCAATGGGGAGGCGATGACGGGTCTCGACGTTCTCGCCGCCGACGGCTTCGCGCCGCTCCGCAATAAGCGGGTAGGGCTGATCACGAACCACACGGGCTTGAGCCGCGATGGAAAGCGCAATATCGACCTGATGACCGCCGCAGGGATCAAAATCGCCGCAATTTTCTCGCCCGAGCACGGAATCGCGGGGAACCGGGACGAGCGGATCCCCGATTCCACCGACGCCGCGACGGGCATCCCGATCCACAGCCTTTATCAGGCGGACCGCCGCAGGATTACGCCGGAAATGCTCTCCGAGGTGGACGCGCTGGTGTTCGATATCCAGGACGTTGGGGCGCGTTTCTACACCTACTCCTGCACGATGCTGTACGCGTTGGAGGAAGCCGCCAAAGCCAAGCGGGCCTTCTATGTTTTGGACCGGCCGAATCCCATAACCGGAGTCCACGTCGAAGGCGCGGTGCTCGATCCCGAGCTGGAAAGTTTCGTCGGATGCTACGAGCTTCCTCTGCGGCACGGGATGACCTTGGGCGAGATCGCCCGCATGATCAACGGTGAAAGAAAACTGGGAGCGGACTTGACCGTGATCCCGGCGAAGGGATGGCAGCGGGGCGATTGGTGGGATTCGACCGGGCTCGCCTGGGTGGACCCGTCCCCGAGCATGCGAAGCCTGAACGCGGCGCTGTTGTATCCCGGGGTGGCGATGCTCGAGGCTTCGGTGAATTACTCGGTGGGGCGCGGAACCGACGCTCCGTTCGAACAGATCGGCGCGGACTGGATCAAGGGCCGCCACCTGGCGGCCTTTCTGAACGAGCGCTACATCCCGGGCGTCCGCGTCTATCCCACGCGATTCAAGCCGTCGTCGTCCAACTTCAGCGGGAAGTGGATTGAGGGCATTCGCTTCGTCGTCACGGACCGCAACGCGTTTGACAGCGTTCGGCTAGGCCTCGAGATCGCCTTCGCGATTGGAAAACTATATCCCGGGAAGATCGACTGGACGACGAACCGATTCCTTGTCGGCAACCGGATGACGCTCGATGCCCTCACCGCAAATGAGGAGCCCCGGTCCGTGCAGTCGAAAATACAGGATAGCGTGACGGTTTTCGTCGACCGGCGGAAACCCTATCTGCTTTACTAAAATCAGAGGTACTAGTTCAGACGGCGATGGCTGCTTTGGCCAAGTTGGCGGGCCTGCCTTTCGGGTTGCTCAGCGGCTTCTCCTTCTTTCTCATCTCCGACAGCCATGTGGGCGGACGGCCTCGCCGCTTGCCCCGGCCGCGCGCCAGGCGCTCCAATGTCAGGATCGCCTCTTCGATTGCTTCTCGTTCTTGGCGTAATTCCGCCAACATTTTAGTTATATCCATGATCGGCTCCGGTTGTTGTTTTCTACTACGAATCCCGTCTCCGTTCTGGAAAGCGAACAGGCAGCGGTTGCTATCGCAGGATCCATACTTGCAGTTGTACTGCATTTTGCTGGGAAACTCAAGACTAATTTCTGATTTCAGAACAGAAACTTAGTACTAAAGTTATTTTTTACAAATTCCAGAACAAGATTGGACGATTTTGACCTCTGGCGGCGGGATAGCCGGTGGGGACTATTTAATCTTCATTTCGTGGAAGCCTGACAGGATTTACGGTATTAATGCCGCGCGCCATCGAAACCACTAAACCGGCGGCGAAGGTGACCGTGGTTCCAATGAGAACATACCAAGTCCAGGCGATCCCGGTGCCGAGTTTCACGTAAAACATCGTAAGGAGCCCGGCGGACATTCCGCACATGGCGGCAACCTCGTCCACGCGGCGCGTCAGCAGCCCGAGCAGGAAGACTCCCAGCAGCGCGCCGTACAAAATCGACGCAATGGACAGGCCCGCTTGCAGAACCGAGCCCCAATGCCGGGCAACCAGCGCGACGCTGAACAGAATTGCGCCCCAGGCGATGGTGGCCAGGCGCGCCAGGCGCAGATAATGCGCCTCGGCGTACTTGCCGCGCGTCATTGGCTTATAGAAATCCAGGATGGTGGTGGAGGAGAGCGAGTTCAGCGCCGCGCTCAGGTTGGACATGGCCGCGGCCAGGATCGCGGCGATAATGAGGCCCGCGATGCCGTGCGGAAGGTTGTTCCAGATGAACTCGGGGTAAATGCGGTCCCGGACGGCGGGTGCCGCCAAGCCCCGGTCGCCGTAGTAGACGAAAAGGCAAACGCCGATGATCAGAAACAACGCGAACTGAAAACAAACGAGGATCCAGCTTGAGAACAGCGCGGCCCGGCTCTCGCCCTGGCTTCTGGCCGACAGCAGGCGTTGCACCATCAACTGCTCGGTTCCGTGGCTGGCGGTGGTGAGGAAGCACCCGCCGATCACTCCGGCCCAGAAGGTGTAGGTTTCGCGGAAGAACGCCGCCGTCGGGGAGAAGTGAAAGTCGAACACCTGAAACTTGCCGAGGGGCGCGGCGACGGCCGCGACATGGCTCCAACCGCCGGGGATCTGGTGCAGGATCACCCAGAAACTCAGGATGGCGCCGCCGACGTACAGGATCATTTGCACCACGTCCGTCCAAATGACCGCGGTCATGCCGCCCTCGAAGGTGTAGAACAGGGTCAGACCGACGATGAGCAGGATGGAGACGGTTTCGCCCGTGCCGAGAATGATGGAAATCACCAGGGAAATCGCGAAAACGCGAACGCCTTCGGCCAGCGCGCGGAGGACGAGGAACGTGCCGGCGGTCAAGCGGCGAATGCGGTCGCCGAAGCGCAGGCTCATCAGCTCGTAAGCGGTGAACATTTCGCGCCGGAAGTAGGCCGGGAGAAACAGCCACGAGATGAGGATTCGGGCCAGCAGGTAGCCGAGCACAACCTGGAGGAATCCGAGATTGCCGGTGAACGAAAGCGCCGGCGTGCCGATCACCGTGAGCGTACTGGTTTCCGCCGAGACGATGGAGAACCCGATGGCCCACCACGGGGCGTCGCGCCCGCCGAGGAAGTAATCCTTCAGCGTTTTCTGTTTTTGACGGAAGCGCGCGCCAAACCATGTGATGCCGGCGAGGTAGAGGACGATGACCGCGAAGTCGAGAGCGCGCACACCCCTCAGAATACCGGAGCGCGGCAATGTATTCTTGTGATACCGGCTCCGGCGCGGGAAAAACCGGCGGGCGGGAACATTTGTTTTGGATCGCGCATCTAACAGAGCGCGGCGACTTGCGGCGAGGGAAGCGTTTCGGTATACTCCGCAGTTGCAAGCTCATATTTTGCAATGAAATAGCAGTTGGAGCGAGACCCCGCGGCAGGCAGGGCCGTTTCGAGTAAACCTTTTGGAGGGATAGTGCTGGCGATATCAAAAAAGATCATGCTACCCGCGATCCTCGCGGCCACCTTGTTACTAGGGGCCGCGCGCGAGGCAGCTATGGCGCAGACCCCGGCCGCGGCGCCGCAAGGTCAGCAGAAGAATTGGAAGGACCGCGCCGAATACGATATGTACGAAGCGATCGGCAAGGCGGCGGACCCAGGTCAGCGGCTCACATTATTGAGCCAGTGGAAAGATAAGTACGCGACCAGCGACTACTCCGATCTGCGGGACGCGTTGTTTATGGAAACCTACCGGCAATTGGGCCGCGCCGGCGATATGCTCGCTGCCGCAAATCAGGTGCTCGCCAAGGATCCAAATAATATTCAGGCACTTGGCGCCACCGTTACGAGCATCTACACGCTGTGGCAAAACGCGCCGCCCGACCAGCTCGCAACCGTGCAGAAGGCGTCCCAGCAGCTTCTCTCCAATGCGGATGCTCTGTTTGCCGCCGACAAGAAGCCGGCCAATGTCGGCGACGCGGATTGGGTCGCGGCCAAGAAGTCGCTGACCAGCACGGCACAGACCGCTCTCGGCCTGATCGCGATGCGCAACAAGCAGAACGAGGAGGCGGAAGCGGCCTTCCGCAAAACGCTCGAAATGAATCCCAACCTGGGGCAGGTATCTTATTGGCTGGGCACGGTCATCCTGGCGGAAAAGAACCCGGCGAAGCAGTCGGCCGCGCTCTACCATTTCGCTCGCGCCGCCGCATACGACGGGCCCGACGCGCTGCCGGCGGCGGAACGAGGCAATGTTCGGAAGTACATCGAGAAAGCGTACAGTAGCTATCACGGAGGAAAGGAAGGCCTGGACCAGTTGCTGGCGCAGGCTAAGGGGGCGGCGCTGCCTCCAGACGACTTCAAGGTGGTGAGCAAAACGGAGATCGCCACCAAGCTGGCCGAAGATGAGCAGAAGGCCGCGGCTGCAAATCCGTCCCTCGCAATTTGGAAGGGCCTCAAGAGCGATCTGACCGGTGCGGAAGCTCAGGCCTACTACGAAAAGAATCTGAAGGGGATGCGGATGCCGAAGTTCACCGGAAAGCTGATATCGATGTCGCCCGAAACCCGGCCGAAGGAACTGGTCCTCGCGATTGAAGACGGCAAGACGCCCGACGCCACGCTGAAGATCAGCGATGCTGCCTTAGCCGGCAAGATGGAGCCCGGCGGGGATATCAGCTTCGCGGGAACGCCAACGGCGTTCGCGGGCAGTCCCTATATGATCACCTTTGAAGTTGAGAAGGCGGACATCACGGGCTGGAAAGGCGTGGCGCCCGCGCCGGTCAAGAAGGTGGTCCACCGGAAGAAGAAATAGCTCGCGCCAAGCCCTGTTCTGGTGGCCGCTAGAGCGCGGTTCTGTTGAGAATGGATCTGCGACCGCCAGCTACTATCGATGACCGCCGAGAACTGCCTCCAGTTTCGGTTGATTGCTTCCACCGTGGCTTTCGCCCAGACTTTTAAGAAAAGGATTACGCCGGCCGGTGAAGACTCCAGCAATCGTTTGACAGGCCGGCAACCGTGGCTGTTTTGGCCGGCATGGGCGCCTATCCCGAGGCAAGCGGGTTGCCGCAATTGCGCTAACCGGCTTCCGATGTCCGGGGATTAGGGGCGGAACTCGAAAAGGAGGTTTATGCGGGCGGATCCTTGCGGATGTGCAGGCGACGCAAGGAGGGTGTGGCGCCGCCTAAGAACTAGCCGGGCACTGCCGGTCGGATTTCTGTACTGCCATCGCCAGGCTATACGAAGATCCGCTCGGCGACCGTCATCTCGGATTTCTCCGCCGCGATGTAGAAATTGAGGAAGCGGGAAACGGGCGCCCGGATGTAGCAGCGCCTGGCGCGGGCGGCGTTTACGCCTGTCACGAGAAAGAGCGCGAGGCAGGTAACGGCTATGGTTTCCCTCTTCATTCATCGGCTTCCATACTTGGTCAGACGGAGGGTGGGGTGATCGGTTAGCAGCCCTCCAGATGTTACCATGAGTGTTTTACCCCCCCCCCGCAGATGACCACCGCCGTACCGGATATTCTGGCCCGCATCGTCGAGCAAAAGCGCGCTGAGCTCTCCGGGGTGCGGCCGATGCGGGGCCGGTTTGAGCAGCGCATCGCGGCACGGCTCGATTTCCGGGATTTCGCTACTGCGATCACTGCCTGCCCGGCTGTTATTTCGGAGATCAAGAAAGCCTCTCCGAGCAAAGGAGTGCTCGCGCGGGATTTCGATCCGGCGCGCATCGCCGCGGCCTACGAGCGAGGCGGCGCGGCCGCTCTCTCGGTCCTGACGGACCGCGAGTTTTTTCAAGGGTCGCTGGCGGACCTGGAATCCGCGCGCGGAGCTTGCCGGCTTCCGGTTCTCCGCAAGGATTTCACGATCGATCCCGTTCAGATTCTGGAGGCCGCCGCGCATGGGGCCGACGCGATTCTGCTGATTGCGGCCATCCTGACGGATTTCGAAATGGCTTCGTTTCGTCGAATGGCGGCGGATGTGGGGTTGGCGGCCGTGGTCGAAGTGCACGATGAGATCGAGCTGGAGCGCGCCATCGGCTCGGGAGCGAAGATCGTCGGCGTCAACAATCGGGATCTGCGGACTTTCGAAGTGCGCCTGGAGACATCGCTCCGGCTCGCCGGGCGCATTCCGGCGGGCGTCCTCCGGGTCAGCGAGAGCGGCATCCATTCGCGCGCCGACATCGCTCTGCTGCGCGGCGCGGGGTATGATGCATTCCTGATCGGTGAAAGCCTCATGACCTCCGGCGACCCCGAAAGCAGCCTGCGGGAATTGCTCGCATGATGATCAAGATCTGCGGGATCACGAACCAGTCGGACGCCGACATGTGCGTTAAGGCCGGCGCGTCGGCGCTGGGCTTCAATTTTTATTTGAAGAGCCCGCGCTACATTCGGCCGGCGGATGCGGCCCGGATTTCGGCGGGCGTCGTCAGGGTCGGAGTCTTCGTCAATGAGCCGGTGGAAGCCGTCGAGCGCATTGCGCGCGAGGCGCATTTGGACGTCGCTCAGGTCTACGGGGGCGCTGCGCCGAAGAGCGTTCGCGTGTGGCGCGCCTGCCGGATCGACGAGTTCTCGGACGAACTTCTCGAGTGGGCTGAGGCGGTGCTGGTGGATACGCCCTCGGCGGAACTGACGGGTGGAACCGGCCAGACATTCGACTGGACTCTCGCGCGCGGACTGGCTCCGCAGGTCATCGTCGCGGGAGGACTCGACGGCGGCAACGTCCGCGCGGCGATCGAGGCGTCGCGACCGTGGGGCGTGGATGCGTGCTCGCGTCTCGAATCGTCGCCCGGCCGCAAGGACCCGGACAAGGTCCGGAAATTTATAAAGGCAGCATTCAACGCATGAGCACCAACCTTCCCGACGCGCGCGGCCACTTCGGACCGTACGGCGGGAGATATGTCCCCGAAGTTCTGATGACTCCTTTGGAGGAATTGGAGAAGGCGTATTCCGAGGCGGGCCTGGATCCCGCGTTCCAATCGGAATTAAAGGACCTGCTGGCCAACTACGCGGGACGTCCCACTGCGCTCTACTACGCCCGCCGCCTGAGCGAGCAACTCGGGGGCGCGCGCATTTACCTGAAGCGCGAAGACCTGCTGCACACCGGCGCGCACAAGATCAACAACTGCCTGGGCCAGGTTCTGCTTGCGCGGCGAATGGGCAAACGGCGCATCGTCGCGGAGACCGGCGCGGGGCAGCACGGAGTCGCGACGGCCACCGTGTGCGCGCTGTTTGGCATGGAATGCACGGTCTACATGGGCGAGGAGGACATGCGGCGGCAGCGCCTGAATGTGTTCCGCATGCGATTGCTCGGCGCGAAAGTCGCCGCCGTCACCAACGGCAGCCGCACACTCAAGGACGCGATCAGCGAGGCGATGCGCGACTGGGTGTCAACCATCGACAGCACGCATTACCTGCTCGGCTCGGCGCTGGGCCCGCACCCTTATCCGATGATGGTACGCGATTTTCATCGCGTGATCGGCGACGAGGCGCGGGCTCAATTGCTGAAGCGCGAGAATCGGTTGCCCGATCGCGTTTTCGCGTGCGTGGGCGGCGGCTCGAACGCCATCGGGATCTTCACGGCCTTCGTGGGCGACGAAGGGGTGCGTTTGATCGGCACCGAAGCGGGAGGCCGCGGAGCGGGCCTCGGAGAACACGCGGCGCGCTTCAGCGGCGGATCGCCCGGCGTGCTGCACGGCGCTTACAGCTACCTGCTTCAGAACGGCGACGGGCAAGTGTCGCTGACCCACTCGGTTTCCGCCGGACTCGATTATGCGCTGATCGGGCCCGAGCACGCCTGGCTTCACGACCGGGGCCGCGCGGAGTACACCAGCGTGGGCGACCGTGAGGCGCTGGATGCGGCGGTCCGGCTCTCGCATACCGAGGGCATCATCCCGGCGCTCGAATCCGCGCACGCCGTGGCCGAGGCCTTGCGCCAGGCACCCGGCGCCAGGGGCGAGGTGTTTGTGGTGAACGTCTCCGGGCGCGGCGATAAGGACACCGACATCTATCGCGAGAACCTGCCGGAGCTGGACCTGGAATGAGCCGAATTCGCGAATGTTTCGAGACCGCGCGCAAAGCGAACCGCGCGGCGCTCATTGCCTACATTACGGCTGGAGATCCGTGCCCGGAGCGCACGCCGGCGCTGGTCGCGGCGCTCGAACGCGGGGGAACGGATATCATCGAACTCGGAGTGCCCTTCTCGGATCCCATTGCCGACGGCCCGGTGATCCAGCGGGGCGCGGGCCGCGCGCTACAGGCGGGAACGACGGTCGTTCGGGTGCTCGACATCGCCCGCCAGATTCGCGAACAATCCGCGATTCCGATCGTTCTCTTCAGCTATCTGAATCCGCTGCTCCAGTATGGGTTCGAGAAACTGGCTGCCGACGCCGCGGAAATCGGCATTGACGGCTTACTCCTGACGGACCTGAGCGTCGAAGAGGCGGGCGCACATGTGCCCGCGCTGCATCGCAAAGGTCTGGACACGATCTTTCTGGCCGCGCCGACGAGTACGGAAGCACGGCTCGCCGCGGTCGCGCAATACTCCACCGGATTCGTGTATTTGGTTTCGCGCACCGGCGTGACCGGCGAGCGACAGGATCTCTCCTCGTCGGCCGCGCCGCTGGTGGAGGCGATGCGCCGGAAAACTGCGCTGCCGCTGGCGGTCGGCTTCGGCATCTCGACTCCGGATCAGGTTTCCGCCGTGGCGCGGATCGCGGATGGCGTCATCGTGGGCAGCGCCTTCGTCCGGGTGATCGAGGAACACCGGGAGGATCCCGAGCTGGAATCGAAGCTCGAGCAGTTCTGCCACTCGCTCGCGGCGGCTTTGGAGAAGACTGCATGACTCACGAAGACGCGCTCCACCGCCTGAACGAGTGCCGCGACGATATCGATGGGGTCGACATCCGGATTCTCGAACTGCTGAATCAGCGCACCAGCATCGTCGAGGAAATCGGTCAGATCAAACGCGACCTGGATCTGCCCATCTATGAGCCGAAGCGCGAAGACGACGTCTACCGGAACGTCACGGGCCACAACGGCGGTCCGCTCGCCGCGGACGCGGTGAAGCGGGTGTTTGAGCGCATCATCGACGAGATGCGCAGCATCCAGCGCATGCGGATGATTCAGGAACAGGGGCGGGACAAATCATGCTAGTCGTAATGCAGGAAGTGGCCACGGAGGCCCAGATCGACGCGGTAATCGATCGCCTGGTCGGCATGGGCTTCACGGTCCACCGTTCCACTGGCGCGGTCCACACCGTGCTGGGCGGCGTGGGCCCGATCGACCAATTCGAACCCGCCGACTTC
The DNA here is from genome assembly GCA_025353165.1 of Acidobacteriota bacterium. Lineage (GTDB taxonomy): Bacteria > Acidobacteriota > Terriglobia > Bryobacterales > Bryobacteraceae > TMP-7. The sequence continues at coordinate 55,157 of JANXRE010000182.1, forward strand.
GAAGTGCTGGATGGCGTCCAGGAATGCCATCGCATCATGTCGCCGTACAAACTCGCCAGCCGTTCTTTTCGGCCGCAAGGCACGGTGGTCAAGATCGGCAAGGTCGAGATCGGCGGGGCGCGCGTGGTCGCGATGGCGGGCCCGTGCAGCGTGGAGAACGAAGATCAGATCGAGAGCTCGGCCGAAGTGGTGGCGAAGGCGGGGGCGAGCGTTCTCCGGGCCGGCGCGTTTAAGCCGCGCAGCTCACCGTGGAGTTTTCAGGGACTGGGCGAGCCGGGTCTCAAGATGATTCGCAAGGCCGCCGACCGCAACGGCCTGCTGGTGATCAGCGAGGTGATGAACCAGACCCAGATCCCACTGGTATGCGAGTACGTCGACATTCTGCAAATCGGCGCGCGCAACATGCAGAACTACGACCTGCTGAAGGAAGTGGGCAAGGTCAGCAAGCCGGTGCTGCTCAAGCGCGGCATCGCGGCCACCATCGAAGAGCTTCTGCTCTCCGCCGAATACATACTCAGCGGCGGCAACTACGACGTGATCCTGTGCGAACGCGGCATCCGCACTTTTGAAACGTACACGCGGAACACCATGGACATCTCCGCGATTCCGGTGGTGAAGAAGCTCTCGCACCTGCCCATGATGGCGGACCCGTCGCATGGAACCGGCCGGCGCGATAGCGTGCTGCCGATGGCGCGCGCGGCGGTGGCGGCGGGGGCCGACGGCGTCCTCATCGAGGTGCACCCGGATCCCGATCGCGCCCTCAGCGACGGCGCTCAATCGCTGTATCCGAGACAATTCGAGGAGCTGATGGCCCAGCTCCGCAGCATTGCGCCCGCTGTCGGCCGGACTTTGTAGGCCATGAAGACGATTGCCATTGTCGGGGTCGGCCTGATCGGCGGATCGTTCGGTCTCGCTCTTCGCCAGGCGGGATTCACCGGACGGATTCTGGGCGTCAGCTCGGAGAAAACGATCCGGACGGCCATCGAACGCGGGGCCATCGACGAGGGCGCCGATTTCCGGACGGCGGCCTCGGCTGTTGATCTGGTCCTACTGGCCGCGCCGATCCTCACCATCCTCGAGCAGATCGACGCAATCGATGAGTTCGCCCGGCCGGGAACCTTGATCACCGACGCCGGCAGCACCAAGGCGGTGGTCTGCCGGCGGGCCCAGGATAAGATTCGGCGGGCGCTCTTTCTGGGCGGGCACCCCATGGCCGGGAAGGAGCGGAGCGGCATCGCGGAAGCCGAGGCCGGCCTTTTCCGCGACCGGCCCTGGGCACTGTGTCCGAGCGCGCCGGAATTGCTCGGCGACGACCGCGTGGCGGAGTTCCTGCGCTGGCTGGATGCGATCGGAGCACGGCCGGTGACGATCGGCGCCGAGGACCACGACCGGACGGTCGCTTTCACCTCGCATTTGCCGCAGTTGCTGTCCACCGCGCTGGCCGCGAGCCTCAACCATGTCGAACAGGCTCAAGGACTTTCCGGCCCCGCTTTACGCGACATGACGAGGCTGGCGGCCAGTCCGTACCGGGTCTGGAGAGACATTCTGCTTACGAATGAAGACGCCATCCGGACGGCTCTGGTGGCCTTCCTGGATTCGGTCCAGCAATTAACCAGAGATTTCGACGATCAAACCACGCGAAGTGTATTCGAAATTGCAGAAGCGGTCTCGGGCCGCCTTCGTTCGTCCGCATCTCGTCAGTCTTCTTGATTGTTTCAGTCTAGTTGGTCATGTAATATACAAACCATGAGCTCCGCACTTGCCGTCAGAATTCGCGAGGACCTGCTCCAGCGCGAGGGGGTTCATCGAATGGCCCCGCTTCGCAGGGGGGCGACCATCTACGGACCCGACTCCGCCGCCGATAGCGTGTATTTCGTCGATTCGGGCTTCGTCAAGCTGGTGCAGCGCGGTAACGATGGGAAAGAGGTGATGCTCTCGATTGTTGCGCCCGGCAACGTCTTCGGAGAACAGGCGCTCTATCTGGGTGGCGTGCGCTCCAACTCGGCTCAAGTGCTGCAGGAAGGCGCGATCTATCAGATTCCCCGTTCCGTGTTTCTGTCGTTCACGGAATCGGCCCCGGAAGCGTTGCGCGGCCTGTGCGAAGCCCTGATGCACCGGCAGCGCGACCTGGAGCAGAAGGTTGGGCTGCTCTGTCTGCACGATGTCGAGTATCGCATCCTGCATTACCTGGCCAACCTGGTAACGGAGTTCGGCGCGGCCGGCAGCCAGGAGTATTCGATTCCTCTGTCGCAGAGCGAGTTGGCCCACCTGATCGGCGCTACACGCGAAACCACCTCCACCACCTTGAACAATTTGGCGCGGCGCGGATTGTTGCGGCTGGGGCGGCGAATGCTGATGGTGAGCTCGGTCGACGCGGTGCGCGCCGCCGCGCGGGAGCGGGCAGGGAGCCCGCTGCCAAAACAGACCGTCGTGTCCCAGGACTGCTAATCAACGGGTGCGAAACCTGGCCGCCAGGGTCTCGAGCTTCTGATCCATGGTGGGCGCGGCTTTTTCGCGAGGCAGTGGGGCAGGGGCCTGCAACTGCTTCATCGAGAGCGCAATCCGTTTCGCTTTGGGATCCACGCCGATCACCTTCACCTTCACGATCTGCCCCGCTTTGACGAATTCGCTTGGATCCTTGATGTAGCGGTTGGACAACTCGCTGACATGCACCAGTCCATCCTGGTGAACGCCGATGTCCACAAACGCGCCGAATTTTGTTACGTTCGTGACTACTCCTTCCAGCGTCATTCCCGGCTGGAGATCGGCGAGATCCTTTACGTCGTCGCGGAATTGGGCTGCGGCGAACTGCTTGCGCGGATCGCGCCCGGGTTTGCGCAGCTCTTCTCGAATGTCGGTCAGGGTATAGATGCCGACAGTCTCCGTCTGGAAATCCTGGATACGAATCTTCTCGATCAGCTCCGGCCTTGAGATGAGTTCAGCGGCGTCAACGCCGAGCGATTCCGCGATTCGCTGGACCACGTCGTAGGCTTCCGGATGGACGGCGGTCCCATCCAGCGGCTGATCGCCGCCCCGAATGCGCAGAAATCCGGCGGCCTGCTCGAAAGTTTTCGGGCCGAAACCCGGTACTGCGCGTAATTCCATGCGGGATCGGAAGCGGCCGTTTTCGTTCCGGTGCTCGACGATTTTGAGCGCCGTTCGCTCGGTGATTCCCGCCACGTATCGCAGCAGCGCCCAGGATGCCGTGTTGAGATCGACGCCGACGCGGTTCACGCACGATTCGACGGTCGCCTCCAGGCCCAGGCGCAGTTTCTTCTGATCGACATCGTGCTGGTACTGCCCGACGCCGATCGATTTCGGATCGACCTTCACCAACTCGGCCAGCGGATCCTGCAAACGCCGGGCAATCGAAATTGCGCCGCGCACCGTCAGGTCGAGATCCGGAAACTCCTGCCGCGCGATGTCGGAGGCCGAGTACACCGACGCTCCGGACTCGCTTACCACCACGCTGAAGACGTTCGACAGATTGGCCTGGTGCAGGAAGTCCTGGATAAACCCCGAAGCTTCGCGCGATCCCGTACCGTTTCCAATCGCGATGGCGCGAACGTTATGGCGCGCGATCAAGCCGGCGACCGTACGCACGGATCCCGCCATGTCGTTCCTCGGCGCCAGCGGATAAATGACGGAGTCTTCGAGAAACTTCCCGGTGTCGTCGACCACGGCGATTTTGCAGCCCGTGCGCAGCCCCGGATCCACGGCCAGCACTCCGATCATGCCGGCGGGGGGAGACAGCAGCAGGTTCTCGAGGTTGTCGCGAAATACGTGGATCGCCTCCACGTCGGAGCGGTCCTTCAGTTCCAGCCGGACTTCGGTCTGAATGGACGGGTTGAGCAGGCGGTCGTAGGCATCCTCGACGGCCAGTTCCAGGTGCGGCGCCCAGTCGCCCGGCGCGCGGATCGCTTTGTGCTTCAGGTAGCCGGTGGGTTTGTCGCGATCCAGTTCGATTTCGAACGTCAGGACGCCTTCCTTCGCCCCCCGGCGGATGGCGAGCATGCGGTGCGACGGTATCTTCGTGACCGGTTCGCGGTAATCCACATACATCCGGAACTTGTCTTCGAGATCCTCGACTCCCTCGATCGCTTTCGAAACGACGACGCCCTCGGCCATCATCATCCGGCGTACGGCTTGGCGATATTCGGCGCTTTCGCTGACGCGCTCGGCGACGATGTGCCGCGCCCCGGCAAGGGCGTCGGCGGCCGTCGCGACGCCTTTCTCGGCGCTGATGAAAGTGGCGGCGAACGCATCGGCGGACATCTCCGCGGGGGCTTGGTTCCACAGGTAATCGGCGAGCGGTTCGAGACCCTGCTCACGTGCGATCATCGCCTTGGTCCGGCGCTTCGGCTTGTACGGCAGGTACAGGTCCTCGAGTTCGTTCTTCTCCAGGGAAGCCTCGATCCGCGCCTTCAGCTCGGGCGTGAGCTTTCCCTGCTGCTCGATCGTCCGCAGGATGGTTTCCCGCCGGTCCTCGAGCTCGCGGAAGTATTCCAGCTTCTCCTGTGTCGTCCGGATCTGCACTTCGTCGAGATTACCGGTGACTTCCTTCCGGTACCGGGCAATGAACGGAACCGTCGCTCCTTCATCCAGCAGCGCGATGGCCGCCACCAGGCTCTTTAATGGAACAGCTATGTCTTGGGAGATGTGAAGCAGAACGTGCGTGGGGAGACTACGGATGTCGGGCATGCAAACCACCATCATAGTGCGGCGCGCGGCGGAGAGGC
>JANXRE010000184.1 GCA_025353165.1 Acidobacteriota bacterium
GGCGGCGACATGACCATGAGGAAGGGAGCGGGAGATGCGGAAGGAGTCTGGTAAAGGAGTCGCGGAGGCAGTCAGAGAGCCGGATAAGGCCAAGCGGAGGGCTTCAATTTGATGAGGGGCGAGATGAGAGATGTTGCCGACAGTGCGACTCTTGACTTTGCCTTCGAGGCGGTAGGACTCGCGAAGGAGAATGGCGGGAGGGGAGTTGCGGTTGCGGATAACGGCAACGTACATGCTTACATTATATAGCTATAAACATAGTATTGCAAGCATTTCTGTGAATATTTACATGCTTACACAATTTGCCCCAAACCACCCTATCAGTATCAAAATAAGGAGATTTCCCACCTTAGCGACAAGAACTTCGGTCTAAGTGGGTGGCTGGAACAGCCAGACGCCCCTCGGCACGCTCGGCCTTCAGGTCGACGCGGGCAACTAGCCGTTCGCCCAGCAAGAACGGCAGGACATAGTAGCCCCACCTCCGTTTCTCTTTCGGAGTGTAGATCTCGATGCGGTACTCGAAGCCGAAGAGGCGCTCGGCGCGGGGGCGATACCAGACCAGCGGATCGAACGGCGAGAGCACCGCGCAAGCATCGATGCGCCTCGGAGCCTTCGCCGCCGGATGAAGAAAGGCGGGAACGCGCCAACCCTCCACGCGGACGGGGTTCAACTCCCGCGCGGCCACCAGTTCGGCGATGCGTTCGCGCGCGGTGCGGATGGGCATGCGGTAGTAATCGTCCGCGGTCGCGATTCCGTAGCAACGGGCCGCGCTCTGGATGAGCTCGCGCTGCGCCTCGGTGGGCACCACGAGGCGGGCGTAATGCGCGGGCGGGATCACCCTTTCCGCGAGATCGTACATCCGGGCAAAGCTCGGCAGCCGGCCCGCGATCGCGAGCACGCCTTGGCCGAAGAGCGCTTCCAGTTTGGCTCGCGGAACAGTCCCCAACCAGGCGTCTCCATCCATCCGGCGGGGAACGCCCTCGGCGTCGGGCAGGTCGGCCGTGGTCAGCGGTCCTTGGCCGCGGACCTGTTCCAAAACCCGCTCGACGTAATGAGGTTGGGCGGCCAGGAACTCGTCGAAGCCCCAGGGACGGGGGCGGTGAAGTTCCCGGCGATGCCGCAACAGCGGCCAGAGTTCGACCGGGACGATCGACGCCTCGTGAGCCCACTGTTCGGTGAACTCCCGGCGCCGATAAACAACCTCGTCCAGAAGACCTCGGTTGTAAGGTCCAAGTCGCGAGAAAAGAACGAGATAGTGCGCCGGGACCAAGACATTCACATAGTCGAGCTGGATGAGACCCAGCCGCCGGATCGTCCGGCCGACGTGTGCCGCCGTAATCCTCCCCGCGGGGCGCGGGCGGTCGAATCCCTGCGCCGCCAGGGCTATCCGCCGCGCTTCCTGAATGGAGATTTCGTGTACAGGAGCCCCCATGTCGTGCTCCCGTTTACCGAACGCAGGGCGACAAACAAGTCGAGGACCTTATATTCCCGGGTGACAAATACTGAGTGTTCATCAATTGGAACCGTCGGCTAACGCACGAGTAGGAGCCCACCCCTCACTATACTTGCCGTTGTGCGAATGGACGCCGACGTATGTCCAAGTTGCCCCCGTCGATGTGTCGATTTTCATCACAATCGGGTTTCGGTCTGGTGCCGACCCACCGAACGCGCTGAATGTTCCAGAGGAGAGCTGGAACCTGCCCGCTGGAAGCGAACCGGGTTCTTGACTCTGCACGTGCGGCGCGAGTTGCCCTAGCCACAGACCTGCTAAGATCATCGACGCCGGCCTGAGCAATTGCCAAATTCTCATGATTCTTTCTCCTTTTGCGCCTGCCGCCATCCGGCTCTTCACTCAGAGCTTTGGTGAGCGACGTCGAACCCACTTAGGAAGGCAGAGAGCTCATCGCCGATCCGGTTGTGAAATCTCAAAACGTCGCTGGCGGCGGTCACCAAAGCCAAGCATGAAGCCATCGGGCGGTTCTCGGCCACTTGGACCGCTGTATGCCAGTCCGGGTCGTCAACCGAGGGCACAAACTTGCAACAGCACCCTGTTTTGTCGGGAGGGAAGCTGATCTCTGCACCGCCTTTCGTGTAGTGATCAATGAGGCTTCTGACTGCCTCTTCGTCTGAAGCATACGAAGGCACATGTCGGGCGGCACCGTAACCAAAGTCTTTGCTCGCGTTTATCAGAATGCCATCCATGTCGACTTCATCCCCGAACGCGAGCCAAGCCACTACCCGGTTGAGTTCCTGCGCGTGTTGGTTCATAGATTGCTCCACGACCCGGGCATCGTCTTCGGTGCCGCCACGGGTGTGTTCCCGCGAATCGGCTGCGCTACCATTGAGTTCAAGTCCGGATCCGCACCGATTCTATCCCAAGTGCAATCCTCGGTGAACTCCCATATAATGAGGTAGCTGGCCTAGTTTGTTCACTTCACGGAGTAGTTCCGAAAAAGAAGTCCGGCCGGCAGAACAATGTTCGATAACCTAAGCGACAAGCTCCAGCGCGTTTTCAAAAACCTGCGCGGAGAGGGCAAGCTCACGGCTGAAAACATGGAAGCCGCGCTGCGCGAGATCCGCGTCGCGCTGCTGGAAGCCGATGTGCATTTCAAGGTCGTCAAACAGTTCATCGAAGGCGTGCGCGAGAAGGCCATGGGCCAGGAAGTCCTGTCCGCGCTATCGCCCGCGCAGCAGGTCATCAAGATCGTTCGCGACGAACTGATCAAAATGCTCGGCTCGCACGCTTCCAAGCTGCGCTTCGCCAACGAGCCGCCGAGCGTGATCATGATCGTCGGCCTGCAAGGTTCGGGCAAGACCACCTCGACGGGCAAGCTGGCCCGGTATCTGTCCAAGAACGGCCACTCCCCGATGATGGTCTCAGTGGACGTGTACCGCCCCGCGGCGCGGCAGCAATTATCCATTATTGCGCGCGACATCAAACTGCCCATCTACGACGGCACGCCGGACGAAACGAAGCCAATCGACCTCGCGAAATCCGCGCGCCGGGACGCGGCGCAAACCGGACGCGACGTCATCCTCGTCGATACCGCCGGCCGCCTGCACATCGACGAGCAACTCATGGCGGAGCTTAGCGAGTTGAAGAATGCGCTCAATCCCGTCGAGATCCTGTTCGTCGCCGACGCGATGACCGGGCAGGACGCGGTGAAGTCGGCGGACGAGTTCCACAAACGCCTGGGAATCACCGGCATTATCCTCACCAAGATGGACGGGGATGCTCGCGGCGGCGCTGCCTTGTCGATCCGGTCGGTCACGGGACAGCCGCTGAAATTCGTCGGTATTGGCGAAAAGTTCGACGCCCTGGAGCCCTTCCACCCCGATCGCGTGGCCTCGCGAATCCTGGGTATGGGCGATGTGCTTTCCCTCATCGAGAAGGTTGAAGAGACCATCGATCAGAAGAAAGCCGAGGAAATGCAGCGCAAGCTCATCGACAATGAGTTTACGCTCGAGGATTTCCGCGACCAGATCAAACAGATCCGCAAGCTGGGCCCGCTGGAATCGATCCTGGGCATGATGCCGCAGATCGGCCCGATGAAAGGGCTGAAAGACGTTAAAGTAGACGAGAAAGAGATCACGCGCATCGTGGCGATCATCGACTCGATGACGCCGCGCGAGCGCGTGAATCACATGATTATTAACGGCGCGCGCCGCCGCCGCATTGCCAGGGGCAGCGGCACGACCGTGCAGGATGTGAACAATCTGCTGAAGCAGTACGCGCAGGCTCGCAAGATGATGAAGAGCCTGACTACCGGAAGCTTCATGGGAAAGCGCCTGGGCAAAATGAAAATGTCGAACATGTTCGGCGGCATGGGCGGATAATAGTCGGAAATAAATTATGGAGTCGATGGAATGCTGATGATTCGTTTGGCGCGGTTCGGAGCCAAGAAAAAGCCGACCTACCGCGTGGTGGTGATCGATAAGGAACGGGCGCGGGACAGCCGTTCGGTGGAGGTGGTCGGGCATTACAACCCGGTCCGCCAGCCCACGGAAGTGAAGCTGGATTACGATCGGATCCAGCACTGGATCAAATCGGGGGCGCAGCCTTCGGATACCGTGGCGCGCCTGCTGAAGAGATTCCCGGCGCCGGCCGCCGAGCCCGAGGCTGTCGCGAGCCAGGTTTAGCAAAACCGTTGGATGAGGGAGGACACATTTGAGCATGAAGGCGTTAGTCGAAGAGATTGCGAAGGCTCTGGTGGACATCCCGGAACAGGTCAGCGTCAACGAAGTGCAGGGCGAGCAGGTCACCGTCCTGGAACTTCGCGTTGCCCCGAGCGACTTGGGTAAGGTCATCGGCAAACAGGGCCGAACAGCCCGGTCCATCCGTACGCTCCTGGGCGCGGCCGGAATGAAGCTGAACCGGCGATTCACGTTGGAGATCCTCGAATAGAAGGCCATATTCTCATAGCCCGGTTGACCCGGGTCCGGGGAAATAAAGGCGAGCTGGCCGGAGTTTCCTATACCGATCGCCCGGAACGATTCGACCAACTCAGCCGGGTTAACGTCGGGGACACAACCTATGAACTGGAATCGGTTTGGTATCATGGAGATCAGCCGATCTTCAAGTTCAAGGGAGTGGATACCATCGGGCAGGCCGGGAAACTTGCCGGTGCCGAGGTCACCATTCCGGAGGCCGAACGGTTTCCCATAGCCGGCGACGAATATTACCTGTCGGACTTGGTCGGTTGCCAACTCGTCGATGATGGATCCGGCCGGCAGATGGGCGTGGTTACGGGCTGGCAGGAAACCGGCGGGCCGATCGTGCTGGAAATCGACAGCGGCCGGATCCTGGTTCCGTTCGTGAAGGCAATCTTGAGAAAGATCGATCCGGCGGGGCGGGAAATCCGGGTGGAGTTGCCGGCGGGTTTGGAAGACCTGAACGGATGAAATTCCGGATCGTGACGATCTTCCCTGAATTCTTTCGGGGACCGTTCGAGCATGGAGTTGTGGCGAAAGCGTTGGAGGCGGGAATCCTGGATATACGGATTCACAACCTCCGCGATTGGACGTTCGACCGGCACCGTACGGTGGACGACCGGCCGTTCGGCGGCGGCGAAGGGATGTTGATGAAGGCCGAACCGCTGTTTCTGGCCGTCGAGTCGATCTGGCCGGAGCGAGGGCCGGACCGCAAGGTCGCGCTCTTGTCGGCGGCGGGCAGGAAGTTCGATCAGGCAGTGGCCCGCGAGTACGCGTCGCTCAGAGAGCTGATGCTGATTTGCGGAAGGTACGAAGGCGTGGACGAGCGGGTCTCCGAGCGCCTGGTGGACGACGAGATTTCGATTGGGGATTTTGTGTTGAGTGGCGGCGAACTGGCTGCCGCGGTGGTGGTCGATACGGTGGCGCGTTTGCTCCCCGGGGTTTTGGGAAACCAGGACTCGACGGTGAATGAATCGTTCGGCGGCGCGAAGGATGCCGTACTTGATTGCCCGCAGTATACCCGGCCCGCGGAGTTTCGCGGTTGGAAGGTTCCCGCAGAGTTGTTGAGCGGGAACCATTCAGAGATACGAAGGTGGCGGAAACAGGCGGCGATCGAGAAAACGGCGCGTCTGCGGCCGGACCTGTTGACAGATTCGAACAAGGAAGTGACGAGATGAGACACCCAGCCCTGGCTAAAGTTACCGCGCAGTACAAGCGCGACGATCTCCCGGCTTTTCAACCGGGCGATACCATTCGCGTGCACGTAAGAATCAAGGAAGGCGAGAAAGAGCGCACCCAGGCCTTCGAAGGCACCGTCATCGCCGAAAACGGCATCGGCGTCAGCAAGACCGTCACCGTCCGCAAGGTCAGCTTCGGCCAGGGCGTCGAACGCATTTTCCCGGTGAATGCGCCGGTGGTCGATCACATCGACCTGGTGCGCACCGGGCGCGTTCGCCGGGCCAAGCTGTACTACCTCCGCGGTTTGAGGGGCAAGGCCGCCCGTCTCCGCGAACGCGAGACGAAAGCATAATAGTGTTCGGCTCGCATGCCGATCCTTCGCTGTCAGGCCAAGTACGAAGGCGACCTTCACCGGCTCGGGTACATCCGGGTTGCGGGCGTGGATGAGGTAGGCCGGGGATCGCTCTTCGGGCCGGTTTTCGCCGCGGCCGTCATCCTTTCGCCGGATCGTCCGATCCGCGGCCTTCGCGACAGCAAGGCGCTCTTGCCCGAACGCCGCGACGAACTCGCCATGCGCATCCGTGCGCGCGCCGTGGCGTGTGCCGTCGGGGCCGCCGACGTGTTCGAAATCGATCGCATAAATATTCTTCAGGGATCGCGCCTGGCGATGCGCCGCGCGGTGGAGAAACTTCGGCCTGCCCCCGATTACCTCTTGGTGGACGCGGTCGCGATCGACTTTCCCGCGCCGCAACGAGCTCTCATTCACGGCGACGCCCTCAGCCAGTGCATCGCCGCGGCGTCCATCCTGGCCAAGGTCGAGCGCGACACGTGCATGAACCGCTGGCACGAGGTTTTCCCCCAGTACGGGCTCGATCACAACAAGGGCTATTACACTCCCGGCCATATCAAGGCGCTCGAGCAGCATGGTCCGACGATGCTGCACCGCTTCAGTTTTGAGCCGGTCCGCGAGGCGTTCCCCTTCGAGGTTTGGCCAGGCTACGCGAAATCTCAGCAGGTGGAAATGTTCGAGCAGCCCGCGGGCGAGTTATGACTCCCGAACCGCGCGCGCGCCGCTCTTTTGTTTCGCGGATGCTAGGGCTGGCCTTCGTCCTGTTCTGTTTTGAGGTCGGAGTATTCCTGGTCGTATTTCCCTGGCTGGGAATATGGGAGGACAACATGATTCCCGCGACCATCGCACCCTGGCTGGCCGACCTCTGGGGCAATCCGTTCTTCCGCGGAGCGCTGAGCGGAATCGGCTTAGTGAATGTCTACATTTCGTTCGTCGAAATGGTGCGCCTGGTGCGGAATTGAGGGCGGGCGGCAAGTACAATGAAAGTAACCGATTAGAGGGAACAGAGTGAACGAAGAGAACGCTATCGTAACGGAAGAGCCGGGCGCAATCGGCGCGCCGGAACCGCCCCGGCACGACCCGCCCCGCGGCGCGGTTGCCGAGTGGACGATCACCATCCTGCTGCTTCTCTTCGGAACGACCACGCTCATCCAGGCGTTCGTCATTCCCACCGGCTCCATGGAGGATACCCTCCTGATCGGCGATCATCTGCTGGTCGATAAGCTCGCCTATGCTCCGTCCGGCGCGTTTTCCAAGCATCTGCTTCCGTACTCGCCTGTGAAGCGCGGCGATATTATCGTCTTCCGCTACCCGATGGATATCAAGCAGACGTTTGTCAAACGGGCGGTCGGCATTCCGGGCGATCGCATCAAGGTGGTGGACAAGCAACTCTACGTGAACGGCGTGAAGCTGGACGAGCGTCTGTACGTGTACCACAAGACCGACTACATCGATTCCTACCGCGACAATTTTCCCGGCGAGCCGAACGTAAATCTCTATCAGCCCGCTGAGAAGATGCTCCAGACCAACGTGATCAACGGCGAAGTCGTGGTGCCGGAAAACTCCTATTTTGCCATGGGGGATAACCGGGACTCGTCGCTGGACAGCCGGTACTGGGGCTTTGTCCCGCGCGATAACATTATCGGGAAGCCGCTGCTGATCTATTGGTCCTACGATGCACCCACGGAGCAGCTGGCGAGCCCGACCATCAGCATCGCACACATGAAGGACCTGGCCTTGCATTTCTTCGGGAAGACGCGCTGGAACCGGACGTTCCGTCTGATTCACGGCTATCCGATCCAGGCGGATCCGAAAGATGCCGAGCGAACGGTTACAATTCAGCATTGAAGCGCCGTGAGTGGGGCGGTCCCCCATAAAAACGCTAACTCACACGCCGAGGCGCGTGCCGGGCGCGCCCTCCCGAAGGAAGCGGGCAACCGAGGACGCTGGAATCGCGAGCCCCATGCCGCCATAAATCATCGTGTTGAGGCCCACCACACGGCCCTCCGCATCAGCCAGCGGACCGCCACTGTTCCCGGGCGCGAGCCGGATGGCCGCCTAATTCCACTTCCTCGGCCCCAGTCCGGGAGCGGTTCCGACGGCGTGGACGACTCCGCGCGTCAGTGCGCCGGCGAACCCCAGCGGGTTGCCGATCGCGATGAGGAGCGCTCCGGGCCTGAGTCTCTCCGCATCGCTCAATTCCTCGGCTTCCAAACCGCCCGCGCCGATGTCGAGTCGCGCCAGGTCCCGGCGCGGATCCTGAGTCGTCACCCGTGCGGGAAACTCGCGCCCGTCCCACAGTTCGACCGTCGCCTGTCCTCCGCGCGCGACATGCGCGTTCGTGACCACGATCCCGAAATTGTTCCACAGCACGCCGGACCCCAGGCCGCGCCTTCCGGAGCGCACCTGCACCGTGGACCTGCGGAGCCGCTCCGCAATCTCCCCGAATCCGGTGGTCATTGCGCTCCCCGTTCCGTCACCGCTATGTCCATCTCCGACGGCTGCCCGCCGCGGGCCATTTTCAACTTCACCGTTTGACCGATCAGCCGCCCATCGAGCGCCGACTGCAAGTCCTCAACGCTGCGCAGACCGTGCCCTCCGATGGACAGCAGCACGTCGCCGATCGCCAATCCCGCGATTTCGGCCGGACTGCCGGGCTCCACCGATAGAACGATGACCGCCGAATTCGCCGAATGGCCGAGGCTCTGTTTCAGATGTTCCGGAAGCCGGACCGGTTGCAGCCCGACACCGAGATAGCCGCGGGAGACTCGCCCCTTCGACAGGAGGTCGTCAACGATGCGGCTGATGGTGGAAGCCGGTACGGCGAGCGGCGCCATGCGGGAGAGCGCCGGAGTTGCCATCCCCACGAACTCTCCGGACGTCGTGATGACCGGGCCGCCGGCCGATGCGGGTAACAGCGTCAGGTCCAGGCGAAGGTAGGCCTCCAGACGTCCTCCCCGCCACGGACGCCATTCGCCCGACACCGCGCTCATGATTCCCATGGCGGCGTTGACTCCGGAATCGCGCGACCGCCCGAGCGAGAGCACGATCCGACCCGGTTTGAGATTCGCCGCCGGCGTCAGCGGCAACGCGGCGGTGGCGCTGTCGATCCGCAGTACCGCGATGTCGGTGCCCGCGTCGCTTCCGGCCAGCGATGCCTCGACCGTGCGGCCATCGGGCAGAGTGACACGGAGGTCTTCCTCGCGCTGAAGCGTGTTCTCGGATGTCACGATGACGCCGTCGCGCCATAGGATCCCGCTGGAGCAGACGTGCGGCCGACCGTGTACGGCAACTACGCACGGCGCGGCGTGCTCGATGGCATTCTCCAGTTCGTTCGATCAAGCAGACAGGTTCGATTCCATGTCTCTATCGTGCGACCAATCGGATGCGTGCACACCGGCGGATGGTTGAGCAACCGCCTCTACTTCAGGATGGGGCCGACATCCCGCTACGATGGTTTGTGACCTACGATGCGGTAATCGTGCCGGGCGGCGGAGTACGCGCAGGCGGCGAACTCCCCGGCTGGGTGAAGGCCCGGTTCGATCTCGCAATTGAGCGGAGCAACGGAGCGCCGATCGTTTGCTCGTCCGCGGGTACGACACACCGTCCGAATCCTCTCGACGCGGCCGGCCGGCCGATTTTCGAAGCGTCCGCCGGAGGCCGGTATCTCTTGGGGCAAGGTGTCGAACCGGATCGGATTTTTCTCGAAGGCGCGTCGTGGGACACCATCGGCAACGCTTATTTCGCTCGCACGATTCATACCGACCCGAGAGGCTGGCGCAGACTGCTGGTGATCACGTCGGAGTGTCACATGCCGCGCACCGAGGCCGTCTTCCGCTGGGTCTTCGGCCTCGCGCCGAGAAGTCATTATTCCGTGAGATTCGAAGCCGTACCGGACGTGGGCCTGGACGAAGAGTTGCTCGAGGCGCGAAGGCAGCGGGAGCGTGCCAGTCTGGTCGCGCTACCGCCCCTGGTACAAAGCATCGGGACTCTGACGGAGATGCACCAATGGCTGTTCACCCGCCACGCCGCCTACAGAGCTTCGCTGGCGAGCCCCGAACCGGTGTCCGGCATCGTCGCCGAAACGTACTGAGTCTGATAGACTCGCGGTCGGAGCACCATGGACCGCCGCAATTTCTTTTACGCCGCCGCCTCCGTGGCCGCGATGGCTGCCGGCAACGCTCGCCGCCACTCGATGCAGTACCATCTGTCCTGTGGCGCCATCGGGGTGAAGGCCAGCCAGCAGCAGGCCATCGATTACGCCGCGAAGTACGGATTCGATTGCGTGGATGCCGACGGCACCTACCTCGCGTCTCTCTCGGACGCCGCGCTCGCGCGCCTGCTGGACGACATGAAGGCCAAGAACGTCGGTTGGGCCATGGCGGATTTGCCCGTCGAGTTTCGCCGCGACGACGCGGCGTTCGCGTCCGGCCTGAAGGGCTTCCCCGCATATGCAAAAGCGTTGCGCCGCGCGCGCGTCGAGCGCGTGACCACGTGGATTATGCCGACGCACGCAACCCGCACGTACCTGGCGAACTTCCGTGTTCACGCCAAGCGGCTGCGCGAGGTGGCAGCGATTCTCGAAGCGGAAAATCTGCGTTTCGGCATGGAGTACGTAGCTCCGCGCACGCTGCTGGTAATGGAGAAATTCCCGTTCCTGCACACCATGGCCGAGATGAAGGAACTGATCGCCGACATCCAACATCCCAATGTCGGGATCGTGCTCGATTCCTGGCACTGGTACTGCGCCGGGGACACGGCGAAGGATCTGCTTTCGCTGAAGGCTTCCGACGTCGTCTCGGTGGACCTGAACGATGCGCCCAAGGGAATCCCGGTGGGGCAACAGATCGACTCGAAGCGGGAACTGCCGGCGGCCACGGGCGTCATCGACGTGAAGGCGTTCCTGGCCAGTCTGAAGGAGATCGGCTATCACGGTCCGGTGCGCGCCGAACCCTTCAACGACGTGGTCAACAAGATGGCCGCGGACGATGCCTTGCGCGCTACGATCGCGTCCCTGGAAAAGGCCTTCGCGCAGATTGTGTAAAGCGCTAACCGCGCGCGAGGATCTTATCGATAGCTTTCGCGAGTTGTTGAAACTCGTGATGCGACACCGAGGAAGGCGCGTATTCGGCAACTGTGAGACCGGTCATCACGGCCTCCGCCACCACAACGCGCTGGCCGATCGGCGGCAGCACTTTCTTGCCCATGTTCTCGAGAGAGGTTGAGAGATTGCGCCCCAGATTCGTGTTCATGAGCACCTTGGAAGGGACAAAACGGATGCGCGGTTTCTTGCTCCGCCGCTGGGCGCGAGCTTTCAACGCGAGGCCCAGCGCCTCCTTCAACGCGAACAGATCCAGAGGCGACGGGCCGCACGGAAGGAGCACCAAATCGGCGACCAGCGCCGCCTGGTAGGCCATCTCCGGCATGCCCGGCGGCGTGTCGATCAGGACGATGTCGGAGTTCTTCTCGGCTCTGCGGACCTTGTCCCGCAAGTCGTCGGTGGAATGGCCGCTCACCTTCTCGACGCATTCCGAAAGCAACCCTTCGCCCTGATCCGCCCAGGCCGTCAGGCTGTGCTGGGGATCGGCGTCGAGCACGCTGACGGTCCGCCCCATCGCGGCAAACTCGGCGGCCAGGTTGCCCGCAATAGTGGATTTTCCGATACCGCCCTTTTGCCCAGCGACAGCGATGATGGCCATTGGGAGTCCTATATGCCTTTGCCCGGAAAATCCGGGTGATTGCGGACTTGATCCGCCTGCCATAAGTGCCGCCGGTGGTGCGCCGTAATCAAGGCGAAGCGCGCGCCCAGAGGCATTTTCACGAAGGCGCGGAGGACTGGAGGCAGCATCGGCAGACTGGTCTTCACGCGCCGCAGATGCAGCCCTTCCGCCGAATTTGCCGGCTTGCGCATTTCCCCGGAGATTCGTCGGTAGTCGGCCAGCGTCGCGTCCGGGGCGGCTTCGAGCGGCGGCTGGTAGTTGGCTGGCGCTTTGAACTTGCTCTTCACGGGAGGCTCCGCGCTGGCCACCACCTTGCGGCCCAGAAGGCCATATGTGAAAGGACCTGTTCCAATGAGATTACGCGCGCGGGCCGCGTCAATGGCCGAGCGCAGCGGTGCGATGTCCTGCCCGTCGACAATATTGAGATGCGCCATGGCCTGCGCGATGGACCAGCGGCCGGGCTCGGAGCGCCAGTTGAACTGGTTATGCGACAGCCCCTGCACGTTCGATGCAGCATGGCTGAGATTGGCGTCCATCTCCGCGATCAAACCCGCGATGTCACCCATGTTATCCTCCGGCCGTAAGTCAACGATCGCCAGAGCCACTCGAACGGACCGAATCTATAGCGCCGCGGCCGCCGGGCCCAGCCGGCCGAATAGCCCAAAGCCATAGCTATAGAATATTACTCTCAGAACGACCGACTGCGCCAGGTAGTTGGTCAGAGCCATCCGGCTGGCGGCGGCCGGGCTGTCGGTAAACCGCCCCCTCATCCACAGCAGCACCGCTGCCCCGTACGCCAGCGCGAGCGGAATATTCGAGTCGAAGTCCGTGGCCAGCGGGGAGCTCGGGGTGATGAGGTGAAGCGCTGTCATGGCTGCGCCAATCGCCCCCGCTCCGAAGACGATCGCGAGGAGCCATGCGCGGCGGCGTTCCGGTTCGCGAACGACTCCCGAACGCCACACCGCAACGCCGCACAGCATCAGGCCCAACGTCCGGGGCAGCGAATCCATCAGCAGCGGCGCGATCAGCGACCGCGTCTCCTGTCAGCGGAACGCCTGGGTCTCCGCAAAGCTCCCTGCGCCATAGACGCGCGTTGCCTGAGCGGCCAGCGCGCGCAGAGTGTCGCCAGACGGAAAGGGCATATCGAGAGGAACCACATATTGGAGTACGATGGCGGCCGCGCCCAAGACCGCCAGCACTGCGCCCGGGAGGCGGAGAAGGGGTATGAGCAACAGCCCACACACCGCGTAAAGAGTCAGGATGTCCCCGTTCCAGATCAGCAACAAGTGGCAAAGCCCGAAAGCGAGGAGGACCAAAAACCGGCAGAGCAGATAGCGGGTCACGGTGACCCCGCGTTGCGTCGCGCGCTCGAACTGTATTCCCACTCCTACGCCGAACATCAGCGAGAAAAGAGTGAATGCCTTGCACTCGACGAACCCGGCGACCAGCAGGTCAACTACGTGATTGACGGCTCCAGCGTGAGTGTGGAACGTGAGAATGTGTTCGGCCAGGGAGACCCGAAACGCGGAGAGCAGATTCACGAGCAATACGCCGAACAGCGACAGTCCGCGAAGGAGATCGAGGGTTGGATACCGTTCGGCCTCGGCGACGGTTGCAGGTGCAAGTGAGGCGATCGTACCTCACAATTAAAAGATGAGCTTTCGTTTCCTGGCCTGCACCCTGATCTGTCTTGCGCAGGCGGTTGCACAAACGCCCGCGGAAATTTCGCTCTGGGCAAGTGGCGCGCCGGGCTTCGAGAGCCGGCGCGACGAGGCGACGATCGCCAAGGATTACTGGATTCGAAACATCCACAATCCATCGGTCACCGTTTACCTTCCGCCGAAGGAGAAAGCGACCGGCGCCGCGGTGGTGATCTGTCCCGGTGGCGGCCATCGCGGACTGGTGTTCAAAGCCGAGGGTGATGATCCGGCGCGCTACCTCAACAGTATCGGCGTGGCCGCTTTCGTTCTCAAGTACCGGCTGAGCCGCGAGGAAGGGTCGCCGTATTCGCTTCAAAAGCATCCCCGGGAAGATGGGCAGCGCGCCATGAGATTGGTGCGCAGCCGGGCGGCGGAATGGGGCGTCGACCCGGCCCGCATCGGCATGATGGGCTTTTCGGCGGGCGGCGAGGTGGTCTCGATGGTGGCATTCGGTGCGCCGGCGGCCGACACGAACGCCGCGGACCCGATCGACCGGCAAAGCTCGCGGCCGGACTTTCTGATTATGATTTATCCAGGGCCGCTGGGCGTTCCCGAGACGGTCGGCGCGGACGCACCGCCCGCATTTCTTCTCGCCGCCAACGATGACAAGTGTTGCTCAGGCCCGACGGTGAAACTGCTCGAGAGGTATCGCGAGGCGAAGGTCCCGATGGAGGCGCACATCCTCGTTCAGGGCGGCCACGGATTCAACATGGGGAACCGGTCGTCGCTGGCGTCGGTGAAGGGCTGGCCGCAGCGAATGGCGGACTGGTTGGCGGACACCAACATACTGAAAGCGCGTTGATCCATGGCGAATCCATTTCAGATTCTTTCCACGGCTCCAGTGAAGGACCCGGTTTGTGGCATGATGATTGACCCCGCCAAAGCTGCCGGGCGGCTCGAACACTCCGGTGTCTCCTACTCGTTCTGCAGCCTCGGCTGCATGGTGAAGTTTCGCGCCGAGCCGGAGCGGTATCTTCATCCGGAATCGGTTGCCGCGACCGCCGCCGGCGTGCAAGCGCCCGCCGACTACACCTGCCCGATGCATCCCGACTTCGTGCAAAAAGGACCGGGCTCCTGCCCCTACTGCGGCATGGCGCTTGAGCCGGTGACGTTCACCTCCAGCGGCGACGAAGCGAATCCCGAATTGGAGGACATGGCGCGACGGTTCAAGATCAGCGTCGCGTTTACCGCTCCGCTCTTCGTGCTCGCCATGGCCAGTATGCTGCCCGGGTTTCCGATGCATGCGAAGTGGCTCAATTGGATCGAGCTTCTGCTCGCGTCGCCGGTCGTCCTCTGGGGAGGCAAGCCGTTTTTCGAGAGGGCGTGGTCCTCGATCGTGGTTCGCAGCCCGAACATGTTCACCCTGATCGGGCTGGGGACCGGAACGGCGTATCTTTACAGCCTCGCGGCGACCCTCGCCCCCGGCCTATTTCCCGGCATGGCGCCCGTGTACTTCGAGGCGGCGGGCGTCATCGTCACTCTCGTGCTGCTCGGTCAAGTCCTGGAACTGCGGGCGCGCGGGCAGACCAGCTCGGCGATCAAAGCCTTGCTCGGGTTGACCCCGAAGACGGCCCGCCTGGTTTTTAACGGCCGCGAACAGGACGTGCCTCTGGAGCTCGTTCGGCCCGGCGATGTTCTGCGCGTTCGACCGGGCGAGAAGATCCCGGTCGACGGAGCCGTCGCGGAGGGCGAGAGCGCCGTGGACGAATCGATGATCAGCGGGGAGCCGATGCCGGTGGTGAAGCGCGCGGCGGACGCGGTGATCGCAGGCACGCTGAACGGCTCGGGATCGTTTCTGATGGGGGCGCGCCGCGTCGGTTCCGAGACGATGCTGGCGCAGATCGTTCGCATGGTGAGCGAAGCACAGCGCTCGCGGGCTCCCATCCAGCGCGTAGCCGATGTGGTCGCGGGTTGGTTCGTGCCGGCGGTGGTGCTGTCGGCGATGGCGGCCTTCGCGCTCTGGATGTTCTACGGACCCGAGCCGCGTTTTGCCCACGCGTTGGTGGCGGCGGTGAGCGTGCTCATCATTGCGTGCCCGTGCGCGCTGGGTCTCGCCACGCCGATGTCGATCATGGTCGGCGCCGGTCGAGGCGCGCGCGCCGGGGTGCTGATCCGCAATGCGGAGGCGCTCGAAATCCTGCGCAAGGTGGATACGGTGGTGATCGACAAGACCGGAACGCTCACCGAGGGCAAGCCGAAACTGGTGACCATCGAAGGCGATCCCGCGACGCTACGCCTTGCCGCGAGCCTCGAACAGGCGAGCGAACATCCTCTTGCCGCGGCGGTTGTCGCGGCGGCGAGGGAACGTTCGATGATGCTGGCTAAAGCGGAGCAGTTCGCGGCGGTCGCGGGCAAGGGAGTCACGGGGCGGGTCGAGGGTCTCGAGATCGCTCTGGGGAACGAAGCGCTCCTGGCGCAAATCGGAGCGGACGCGAAGGAGTTCGCGGGCCGCGCCGCCGAGCTGAGAGGGCGCGCGGAAACGGCGATCTACGTGGCCGTGAATGGCATCGTGCGCGGGCTGTTCGGCATCGCCGATCCGGTGAAGGCCACCACTCCGGAAGCGTTGCGCTTACTGCGGGAGGCGGGAATCCGGATTGTCATGCTGACCGGCGACAGCCGGGCCACCGCCGGAGCGGTCGCGCGTCAACTCAGCATCGAGGACGTTCGCGCCGAGGTGCTGCCCGGCGGGAAGGGGGAAGTAATCCAAGCCTTGCAGCGCGAGGGGCGCACGGTCGCGATGGCCGGCGACGGGATCAACGACGCGCCGGCACTGGCCCGGGCCGACGTCGGCATCGCGATGGGACAAGGCACTGAAGTAGCGATGGAGAGCGCAGGCGTGACGCTGGTGAAAGGCGACCTGCGCGGGGTGGCGCGCGCGATCCGCTTGAGCCGGGCGACCATGCGCAACATCCGGCAGAACCTGTTCTTCGCTTTCTTCTACAACGCCCTAGGAATCCCGATTGCCGCGGGAGCGCTCTACCCTGTGTTCGGCGTGCTGCTGAGCCCGATGATCGCCGCGGCGGCGATGACGTTCAGCTCCGTCTCGGTGATCTCCAACGCGCTGCGCCTGCGGAAAGCCGGACTCTGAGGTCAGACCACTTCGTCGCGGTAGCGCTCCAACGCGAAACGCACGATCTGGCCGCGCGTGCGGACGCCGGTCTTATAAAAAAGCTGTTGGAGAGCGGCTTTCACGGCGCTCTCCGAAATGTTGAGCCGCGCGCCGATCTCCTTGTTGGCGAGTCCCTCGACGACGCTGCGGAGCACCTCGCGCTCGCGGTTCGATAGCGTTTTTGCGGCGCCGGGCTCGGGCGCGCCTTGCTCGGCCAGCCGCCGGTGATGCGCAGTCAGCCACTGCTCGCCGCGCATCACCTGCCGAATGGCCTCCACCAGCAGTTCGGGAGAGTCCGTCTTCGGGAAGATTCCGCTGGCGCCATGCTGAAGCAGATCCAGCGCCTGCCGGTCGGCCACACCGGCGGTGATGACCAGGATATGTCCGCTCCATCCCGTGAAACGAAGGCGAGCGAGAAACTCCGAGCCGCGTTCTTCTCCGAGGTCGTAGTCCAACAGAACCAGATCGCAGTGCGTCCGCTCCAGCGTCTCCAATGCTTCACGCACCGTTGCGCACTGGCCGGCTATCTGCATATCCGACTCGGCTTCCAGCAGGCGCGCGATGCCCTGCCGGAACAACGCGTGGTCGTCAAGCACGAGGAGGCGGATGATGTCAGTGGGCGGCAATGCTCAGATCCATGATAAACACACTGCCACCGGGCACCGCCTCATAATGCAACTCTCCTTCAAAGGCGCGTACGACCGACCGCGCCACATAGGCCCCCAGTCCGGTTCCCTCGGCCTCGGGATGGAACGGCTGGAAGAGGCGTTCCGGAGCGGGCACTCCGCCGCCGTTATCCTCAATTCGCAACCGCAGCACGTGGTCCGCGGCACGCGCGGTGATCGAGAACAGGCGCTCGCCGGAAAGCTGTTCCAGCGCGCGCTGGCTGTTTTGCGCCAGATTCAACAGGGAGTGCAACAGGCCATAGTGCTGGCCGAGAACGATAGGGAGCTTTTCCGGCACATCCCAGTGGATCCGGATTCCCACCTCCTCGAAGCCCGGCTCGACGACGATCCGCAGTTCGTCCAGCAGAGTGTTCGGATCGACGGTCGAGATATGACGCTCGGCCGCCCGGCTTAACTCAGCCGACGCGATGCTCTCCAGCCCGCGGACCAGGGTTCCGAGGGCCTGAAAATCGGCGTGGGCCGCGATGCCGGGATCTCGCTGCAGGTTGGCATAGGCGACTCGCGCCGCCGCGCACAGATTTCGAATGGAGTGCGAAACCGCGCCCATAAGAATCCGCGAGGTTAGCATCAAGGCCCGAAGACCGCCGCTCTCCCGGTCGCGAAGGCTTTCGGAGGTGTCGAGGACGATGGCCGCCATGCGCGGTCCCTGCGGCGTGTAATAAGTCGAAAGCCAGACCTGCCCCAGAAAGGACGCGCCGTCCGCCCGCCGCCCGCGGCATTCCAGATTGCTGCGGAGAGGGCGGATGTCCGGAGTCGCTTTGGGAACGGTAGCAAGCGCCGGAAGAAAGTCCGAAATGGATCTGTCCTGGAGTCGGCCGGCCTCCAAGCCCAGCAACTGATAGGCGGACGCGTTGGCTTGAACGATTCTCCCGTTTCCGTCGACGATGAAAATTGCCGCTGGGCTGGTGTCGACCACTATGCCGAGTTCCTCTTCGGCCCGGCGCCGCAGATCGATCTGTTCCCGCACCTCGGCAAGGTGCTGCGAAATGAGCCGCCGGTTGAGCGAGACCTCGGAGACAAAGAACCCGGAGACCAGGAACGTTCCGAAGATCAGGAAGTCGCGGGTAGCCACCGCCTCGGTGAAGAGCCGGCCTGCGACGAGCGCGCGAAAGGCGGTCAGCGGGCAATCCGCGAACAGCTCCCGCATGGCCGTGCACACCAGAGCAACCACCACGATCTGCCGCCGGTTTAGAAAGAACGACGCGGCGAGAACGGGGATGATATACAGAACGCCGAGACTGACGTCGGTAATGAGGAAGGCATCCACGGCCGCTATCAGAAGGGTCACAGCGGAAGCGGCGAAGAGAGCCCGCTTTTTCCCGGCCTGAAGGTACAACGAGATCAAATCGGCGGGTAATTTCACGGAATAGCTTCCTGCGGGGTGATCGTATTCGGGCTAAATCGCGCACGCCTGTCCGAAAGATAGGGTGGACTGCCCCGGGAACCTGCGCTGTACTCTAAACAACTGTTTTCCCTCGTGCAGACAGAACACCCAAGTTCAGTCTGACTTTCGTTGAGTCTGAGGGGAGGAGGGGGCTTCAAGTCTGCTCCTCCCCTCAGCTTTTCCCGGCAGATAACATTCAGATTTTTTACTTTCGGCCTAATCCATCACCTCGAAATCGGCGGCCCGGACCGTGGTCGTGTTGCCCTTGGAGTCGATCGCTTTCAGCTCCACGCGGTACGTCCCGGTGGTGAGCGTCTCAGACGGCAGCTTCAAGCCGATGGGCACGACCGGGTTGCCGGCCTGGATGGTGTTCGACACTCGCATGAACCCCGAATCCGCCTTGGCTTCGCCGGTTTTGGAATCCACCACCCGGAGTGAAATTCCAATATCCGGCGGGTTGGGTCCGGCCAGGAGGGGCTCGTAAATCTCGGCGTACACGGCCGTGAAATCCCCCTTCTTGAAGTGGTTCGAGCCGGAGGGCGTCATCTGCCGTCCTCCCACCATCAGCGGCTTGCGATCCTCGACGAGTTGCGCCGCCAGAGTCGTATCCATCTCCGATACGGCGCGGATTTCCTTACTGAAGGCGATGCCGCTTAAGCTGAATTTCTTGCCGTCATAGGGATCGATGGTCAACGGCGATTCGATCTTGCCGAAGTCCGATCCGCTGGCGCTGAAGACAACTTTGAAGTTGTACTTGCCGGGAGCGATTTCGAGTTCATTTTCGTAGTGGAACGGTTTGTCCTGGTAAGCTTCGAGTTCCTTCTTGTTCTCGAAATTGAGGTTCAAGGTATCGCTGAAGCGCGCGGCCACCACTCCATCCGGTCGGTAGGCGATGCCCAGGACGTTGATGGCGGAGATAAACTTGCCTTTCTTCTTCTCGAACTTGATTCCGTCGAGCGGGATCTCCATGGCGACGTTCACCCGCGCCGTATCCGGCGAGGTGTAGAAGAACGGCAGCAGCATGGATGCGTTGACGGTTCCTGGGGCGGACCCGGCCGCGCGGGCTTCCAGGTCCTTTTCGGTCTGGTTCCCGGCCAGCAGATCGAGCGGCTTCGAATTGCAATATCCGCTGCGCGCGCGCACCGACGTGCCTCCGCGATCCACCTTGACTTTCAGGGTGTGGCAGGTTCCCTCGACCGATTCCGGCGGGGTGTAGGACACGATGTAGTACTCGCTCTGATCCTTTGCGATCTTCTCGAGACCGGCCAGCAAATCGTTGCTGTTGGCGATCACGAAACCGCCGGTGCCTTGCGCGAGCACGTAGAGCACTTCCTGGTTGCCCGAGACGGTGTCGGTGAGAATCGGCAGGATGCGGTTCAGTTGGTTGGCGTAACGATTTTGCAGATACGGCTGGTTATTAACCGGTATACCGCCTCCACTGCCTCCTCCGGAGCCGCGGCCGCCGCCGGTGTTCCCGCCGGTGTTGCCGCCCTTTCCGCCGCCTGTGTTCCCGCCGGTGCTACCACCCTTTCCGCCGCCGGTGTTCCCGCCCGTGCTGCCGCCGCTGCCCGCCCCGGGGCTTCCGCCTCCACCGCGTGAACCACCAGAGCCCGCTCCCGGACTGCTGCCGCCTCCTCCGGTCGAGCCACCACCGCCGCCAGGCCGCTGAAGAAACGACGATCCGAATCCGGATTGAAAGGAAGCAAGCTGGAAGAGCGGGCGCGGGGCAACCGCGGCGGACCCGGATACGGGGGCCGTGGCAACCAGGCCGCGCACATCGATGGGATACACCGCCACGTTCGCCCGGTTGCAGGAGTTAATGACCGCCGTCAATTCCGAGCGCGATTCCGGGGTCAGAGGGAAACCCGAAGTCAACATCACAAGTGTCTTCCGGCCCTGCACGGTGGAGAGATTCTTCGCCACGGTTCGCAGCGCCAGAAGCACGCTGCGCGTTCCGTACTCGCGTTCCATGCGGCTGAAATCCGGCATCCCAACGGCGGTCATGGCCGACGTCGGGCCGGGAGCGTTGGGGTTGACGAAGGAGGTTCGCAAGCCGGCGACCACCTGCTTCAGTTTATCGGCATCGGCCGTGAAGTTCTGCGCGATCCGCACCGTTCCGCCAAAGTCGATGATGGCCATCAGCCGGTCGGTACCGGCGTTCGCCTCAATGAATTTTCCAGCGGCCTGGCGGGCACGGATCTGGTCCCCGGCATCCATCGTCGAGTTGTCGAAGAAGAGTACCAGATACCGCCGGAACGATCCCGCCGGGCCGGTACCCTCTTTTTCGAGCGAGACACTCGATACGTCTTGTTCCTTGTTGTCTTCCCAGACCTTGAAATCCTTGGGCGTCAGATCGCGAACGTACGCGCCCTTCTTATCCGTAACGACCGTATCCACGAGAACCAGACGTTTCTCGGTCCGGATCACGGGCATGGCGCCGGATTGATCCGTCTTCTCTTGGCCAGGAGCAACGGCTCCCGCAAGCACCAGAATCGAAGCGACTAGCGTCATCTGACGAAATTTCATTGCGATACCCCCATCACGGGATTTCAATGGCGCCGTTTGCCGCCGCCATGGTTTGTCCCTCTGAATCACGCACCACCAACCGGATCGCGTAGCCTCCGGGGTGCACGTCGAAATTGCTTCTGAGCGTAAGGCCCGAGTTCAGGCTCTTCGCAAGTGTCGTGTCAACAAAGCGCATTTGGACTGTTTGGGTGTTGGCGGAGATGTAATTTCCGTTGCGGTCGAACAGTCCGTAAACGACGGTCAGGTTATCGCAGTTCCGGCCGTCGGTTTTCCGGAACCGGATCTGGCGGAGATCGACGTGGGCTACGGTGGAGAGCTTCGCGTTCGCCTCGTCGCGCTTGAAAAACTGCGTTTTCAGTTGAATCGGGAAATCGCGCATTTCCTCGCGGGAGAACAGCGCTTCCTCGATTTCCAGCCGTTCGGCCTCTTTCGGATCGGCTACGGTTTTCGGAGCGTAATAACCGCGGCGGGCCTGAAGGTCGACGTTCTTGGAATCCTTCAGGGTCACTTTCAGCTTGTGGAATCTGCCATTCAGCTTCAGGTTCTGCGGCGCGAAACCCAGGACGTACACGTATTCCGGCGCGGCGGCCAGCAATTGGAATCCGTGACCGAGATCGTTGCTGTTCTGGAAGACCTTGCCGCCGGTTCCGGAGGCCAGTTCCACCAGCAAGTCGCCCTCGACCAGCGCGCCTTCGCGCAAGTACCGTTGCATGTCGGGAGAGGTGAACGGGGCCGGGGCGGAGATGTCTCCGGCGGGGTCGATGTAATAGACGCCGCGCGCATCGAGGGAATTGATAATTACGTTCGCCCGGACCGCGCGGTCGACGATGTCGTTCTTCTCGTGCTCCTGCTCGGGCGCGTACATCCCGGGCGAGGCGAGAACAACGACCCGCTGTCCCGGCATCGCGGAGACCCGGCGCACGGCGTCCTTCAGCACGGAAAGCGACACGCGTGTTTCCTGCTCGCCGCCGGCGCGCGAGCGGAAAATGGCTGAAGTGGCCGCGGCCTGCGCCGCCTGTCTTCCGGCCGGGCTACTCAAATCGACTCCCAGGCACGCGGCTGCCTGTTGCGTCGCCGCATCCGTGGCCATCTGATCGTGCTTGATGTCCGCCATGTCAGCCATGTAATACGGCACGTAAGGACAATCCGTGAAGGACCCCCGGGCGATGGGACGAGGACGCAGGCCAAGCAGGGCGGCGTGCAGCTTTTCTCGATCGTCGGTGAAATCCAGGTTGCCTTGTCCCGAGGTGGTGAAGATGGACGTTCGATCGCGGGACTGGAGGTTGGCATCGAAGTGCTTGCTCGCGGCTTCCCTCACCTGCGCCAGGTCTCCGAAGCTCAGATGGACGTCGTCGAAGAGATAGAGGACGAAACGGTCCGGAACCACCAGCGTGCTGGCGGGCGTTTTCTCCGCGTCCTTGCCGGGAGTGGGCGCTTCGGTTTTAGGAGCGCCGGCCTTCTCGACGGAGAATTTCGAAATGACTTGCGGCTTGCCACCGTCGAGCAACTGGAAATCCTCTTTGTGGAGATCGCCGATGGCGTTGCCCTTGCGGTCGCGAACGACTACGGGGACCATCACGAGATTCACTCGCGCGCGGAAGGTAGCGGGCTCGTCGTGGAGGCTGACTTCGGGCGCTTGAGCGGTGAGGCCGGCGGTCGCGGCCAGGAGGGCCAGCGCAAAGAGATGTCCCTGATTCAGAAAATCACCTGCGAGGAAGGATTCCGCTTAATTCTACTCCCTTGGGAGGTGGGCCGGTGGGATTGCGCCCCATCGCGTAACCACATAATGTAGATATGCAACCGATGAACTGGGTCATTTCGGCATAAAGGGCGGCGCCACCGATCGAGAGCGCCTGCGAGCCCTGAGCAAGGGGCATCAGGCAGACGGTCACAATCCGGCTAGATGCGGACCTGCTCGGCTGGCTGCGGCCGGCAAAAAGGCTATAAGACCCGGATCAACGCGGTGCTGCGGACCTACATGGAAGCACAGAAGCCATGAGTGGAGTCCTTTCCGCCTGGATGGGAATGCGGCTTTACTCGCTGGCGCGGATCGCTGCGAGGTGTTGCCGGTGCAGGACAGCAACCGAGTTTCGATCTCCGAGTCGATCAGCCCAACGGCGTCCAAGTCCCAGATGTGCACGCGATCTTTGAGGCGGAAGCTGCTATGAGCTCGCCAGGCCGATAGCCAAGCCAACTTTCTTGGCGGCGATCACGGTTTGGAGGGGCCGGCGTTTGATCCGTACGTCGATGTCGGGGGTCAGGCGAGGCCGAAGCGGAGCGTGTTCGGAAGCGTGCAGGAACACCGCCATGCCGCCCACTATGCGGTAGGGCACTCCAGCCCCCGTGAGCAGTGAGTGGAGTTGCGGGATTCGATCGAACAGTTGTTCCACGCGGGTGTCGTAGGCGGTGGCCGTCAAAATGAACCTGGTATATAGGACTAAACAAGTCGTAGATAAGGTACAATGGTGTCGTGCCCAAGGTCACCTTCGTCAATACTGGCCAAACCGTGGAATTCGAATCCGGCAAGCTGCCGTACAGCGAACACGGAAAGCCCGAGTCCCTGCTGGACATCGCTCTCAATCTCGGGCTGCACCTGGAGCACGCCTGCGGCGGAAACTGCGCCTGCACCACCTGCCATGTCTTTGTTAAGGAAGGCGGGGGCAATCTGTCGCCGCTGGACGACGACGAGGCCGACCGGCTGGATATGGCGGCGGACCTGAGGCTGAATTCGCGGCTGGGCTGCCAGTGCGTGGTCACAGGCGACGTGGTGGTGGAGATTCCGGCCTGGAACCGCAATTATGTCAGCGAGGGCGGCGGCTCGATGAATCTCGGAGACGCCATTCCGGCGGCTAAGAAATGAACACCGTGGTAAAGATCCCGGCAGCGCTGCTTTTGATATCCGCTGTCGCGGCGGCGGCCGTGCCTGAAACCGTGATGGTGCGCAGCGGGCGGCTCACACTGCGCGCACTGCTGTGGCGCCCCCAGGGGCGCGGACCGTTCCCCGCGGTGCTGCTGAATCATGGAAGCGGCCGCACACCCGCAGAACTGGAACGGCTGGGACCGTACGAGCGGCAGGCCGACATACTGGGGCCGCTGTTCGCCCGTCATGGCTATGTGTTCCTATACCTGTTCCGGCGCGGCGTGGGGCTCTCGGCAAACCAGGGCGCGAATAGCGTTGAGCTGATGAACCGGGAGTTCGCCGCTCACGGACAAGAGGGGCGGAATACGCTGCAACTAAAGTTGCTGGAAAGTGGCGAGATGAGCGACGCCACTGCCGGGTTGGCGTTTCTCCGGGCGCTGCCGGGCGTAGATGCGCGCGATGTGGCGGTTATCGGACATTCCTTTGGGGGCTCGCTCACATTTCTATTGGCCGAACGCGAGCCGAATTTGCGGGCGGTCGTGATCTTCTCCGGCGCGGGCTACAGTTGGGATCGCTCGCCGGAATTGCGGGCGCGGCTGCTCGCGGCCGCCGCTCGTATCGCAGCTCCGGTCTTCTTCATTCATGCCGAGAACGACTACTCGCTATCGGCGGGAAAAGCGCTGGACGCCCGGCTCCAGGAACTCGGCAAACCGCACAGGCTGAAGATCTACCCGCCACTCGGGCACACGGTGGACGACGGGCACCGTTTCCTCTATCTCGGAGTGAGCGATTGGGAGCCAGACGTGTTCGCCTTCCTGGACGAACACATGCGGTGACGTTACAAATTCGCCTGGGTGCCGTCGACTTTCTGCTTGCTCAGAATGCCGGTCAGGCGGGATAGCTGGAAGCTGAGATCGCGGAAGGTGAACACCTGGCCGAGCGAATACAGCGCGGCGCCGATGGTGATCTTCAGACCCGCCATCACGCCGAAGTATTTCGACGCATAGCGGGCCGCGCCGCTTGCGCTGTCGGCATCGAGAAGGGCTCGCGCCGAAGCGCCGAATTCGAATTCCTCCGCCGGGTGGGCGGTGGCCCGCGCGCCGGGCAGGAGGACGATCTTCTTCCCCGCCCTGAGGATCTGATAGCAGAGGTCGGCGTCGGCCCAGAACTGCCCGAATTTCTCGTCCAGGTAATTGATTCCGCGAAGATTGAATTTGCGGACCATCAACGCGGCGCGGCTGGGGTACTGCACGTTGACCGGTCCGGCGCTCAGATCGGGATCGACAGAAGGAAGCGCGTCGGGGTCGTGCCACGCGCGGCTCAACAGGTCCGGCGTCGGCAGCTTGTGAAGCTCGTGCGCCGGCACGCCGGCGGGAGTGAACAAAGCCGGGCAGACCGCGGCGG
>JANXRE010000025.1 GCA_025353165.1 Acidobacteriota bacterium
GGTGGCGACGGCGGACTGCGGCTCGGGCAAATGGGGGCAGAGCTTTGCCTACGACCCGTTCGGCAACGTGAGCAAGTCGGTGCTGGCCGGGCGCACGGGCACGAGCTTCCTGCCGCTGTATTCGGGCTCGACCAACCGCTATGCGCAGATCGGCGGCAGCACTCCAACTTACGACGCGAACGGCAACCCGACGTGGGACACGTTCCACCACTACGCCTGGGACGGGGAAGGCAAACTGACGCAGCTCGACCTGGGGGCGACGGCGATGACCTACGACGCTTTGGGACGGCGGGTGGAGCAGAACAAGAGCTCCGTATACACGCAAATCGTCTACGGCACGGACGGGAGTAAGCTGGCGCTCATGAGCGGGCAGGCGGTCTCGAAGGTGTTCGTGCCGCTGCCGGGGAACGGGGCGGCGGTGTACAACTCGGCGGGGCTGAGTTACTACCGGCATTCGGACTGGCTGGGAAGCTCGCGGATCGCGTCGACGGGAAGCCGGACGGTGTATTACGATACGGCGTACAATCCCTTCGGTGAGCCGTATGCTGAGACGGGGACGACGGACCGCGACTTTACGGGGCAGAACCAGGATCTGACGACGGATGAGTATGATTTTCTGTACCGGGAGTATCACGCGGCGCAGGGGCGATGGGTGAGTCCGGACCCGGCGGGGATGGCGGCGGTGGATCCGACGGTACCGCAGAGTTGGAATCGATATGGGTATGCTGCCAACAATCCACTCGCGAGCATAGATCCGCTGGGGTTGTGCGATCCGAACGATTCTATTAGCTGCTTCAGCGCCACGGCCACAGCTTGCAAGTCGTGGCAGTTTTGGTGCTCGTCCGGCGATCCATCGGCTGAGTCCTCCGCAGAGCGGAGCACCTACGCCTGGTGGATGAACGGCGGTTGGCGAGGATCACACGATACATCAAGTCAGGGTGGAGGTGGCGGAGGTGGAGGGGGATCGAAGGGCAACGGGGTTCCGGCAAAGGACGTGGCTCGGCCCGATTGGCTCAACACAATGACTTCGATCTTTGGTTATGATCAGCAAATTCCGCTGCCATCGTGCTTTGGAGACTTCGTTAGAAACACGATCGGTAATCTGCTACCATTCCTCCCAGGGCTTTCCAGCGCCAGTGAGGAAGCCTTCGGAGTTACGAGTCGAGCAGTGTACAACCGTGCGCTTACTTATGCAGCTACAACATCTAGCAAGACGTTCGGTACGTCGTTCCTAAAATATCCATTCAACTCAAGTGTATTTCGTGGATTACTTGCGGAGTCCGCCGGCTTGGCCAATGCGGCTCCAATGGCTGGGGTAGTAACGGCTGAAGGGCAGGCTCTCTACAACGAAATACAGACCATGAGGCAGGGCGCATGTCAATAGAAGTTCAATCACTCGCCAATCGGCATCGGTGGCTAGGACGAAGGATTGGTGATTTCGCGATCTATTTGGCCATTGCTCTCGTAGTTGGCTTTGGCATCGTTTGGTTCGCGTTCAATGCGCACGACACCAAAGATGAATCTATCGCGCGGTGGGGCGGGCTGGTCTTGAACACGGCAATACTGTACGGTTATGTCGCTAAACAGAGCAGGCCTTTCTGGCACGCTTGGGGCTTCTGGTTGGCGATCATTCTCGTATTGGCTATTCACTTGCTTACGTTCGCTATTGTTTTTCAGCACATTGCGCATTGGAGCGTGCTCTGGTTCCTTGTCATGTACCCTGTCGAGATTCCCTTGTTATCTATTGTTTGCGATTGGACTGTCCATATTACCGGCGGACGGCCAAAATATTAGAGGTCAGATCAAGGACCACCCGTCGGCCAGTTACCCGGCCGACGGGGTGCCATACGGCATACCGACGAATCCGGCCATCAGCTCCCGAACGTGGTGTGTGAAGGACTGAATCGCGGGGAACTGGTAGAGAAACGGAGAGGTCTGAGTTTGTGTCGATGCGATTTCTTGTTCTCTTTGGCTGCGTACTATCTTGCGGGTGGTGAGCACATGGCTCTTCCACGTGATGCGGCACCAGATCAATGCGAAGCTCCCGGATCAAAAAAGGGTCAGGCCCCGGTTTGGGTACCCAGGGCTGCTGTTCAAGGGGAGAAAGGGTCGGGAAAATGGGTCAGCCTGAACTGGGCGCTTTTCCCCGCCGTGGAACGCGGTACAGCCGTTGAGCCTGGGAAGAAACTATCAGAAGAATCCAGACCACAACCACCACGAATCCTCTGGCGGACCACGGCGGTGCAGGACCCCACGCTGGCGCGCACCTCCATCGCCTACTCCGGCGCGACGTCCACCGCCGATGCGAGCGTCACCCTGGACGGGCTGGGGAGGACTTCGGTCACGCAGCGGAAGCAGTCGCAGACAGCGACGACCTACGATTCGGTGCAGACCAAGTACGACGTCAACGGGCGGCTGTCTCAGACCAGCGTTCCGTATTCGGGAACCGCTGGACAGGCGAACGGCTCCGTGTGGACCACCACCAGCTACGACGCGCTGAACCGGCCCACGCAGGTGCAGGACGGCGGGGGCGGCACCGCGCAGTATACTTACGCTCAGAACGACGTGTACGTGACCGTGGGGCCGGCGGCGACGGGCGAGAATACCAAGCGGCGGCAGTTGGAGTACGACGCCCTGGGGCGGCTGACCTCGGTGTGCGAGATCACCACGGGCACCGGTTCCGGGACGTGCGGGCAGAACGTGACGCAGACCGGCTATTGGGCGAAATACATTTACGACGCGCTGAACAACCTGCTGACGGTGACCCAGAACGCGCAGGGGGCCGCGCAGACGCGCACCTTCACCTACGACGGGCTGAGCCGCCTGACCTCGGAGAAGACGCCGGAGACCAACCAGGCGGCCTACAGCTACACCTTCGACACCGATACGACCTGCGGAACGTCGAAGGGAGACCTGGTGAAGCGGGTCGATCCGGTTGGCACCACGGCCTGCTACGCCTACGACGCGCTGCACCGGCTGACGGCGGTGACTTACAGCGGCGGGTACGCGACGGACCAGAAACACTTCGTCTACGACGCGGCCACGGTGAACGGTTCCACCATGAGTTACGCCAAGGGGCGGCTGGCGGAGGCCTACACGGGCACATCGAAGACGACCGACCTGGGCTTCAGTTACTCCAAGCGCGGCGAAGTGACGGGCGTGTACGAGTCCACGCCGCACTCGGGCGGGTACTACCACGTGAACGCCAGCTACTGGGAGAATGGGCTGGTGAAAGTTCTGACGCCGAACATGACCGGCATGCCCAACTGGACCTACACGCCGGACGGGGAGGGGCGGGCGGCGACGGTGTCGGCCAGCAGTGGCACGAACCCGGTGACGGGGACGGCGTACAACGTCTTCAGCCTGCCGACGGCGGTGACGTACGGCTCGGCCGACGCCGACGCATTCAGCTACGATGCCAACACCGGACGGATGACGCAGTACAAGGCCACTGTGAACGGCTCGGCGGCCTACGGCTCGCTGACGTGGAACGCGAACGGGTCGCTATCGCAGAACGCCATCACCGATCCGTTCAACGCCGCGAATGCGCAGACCTGCGCGTACGCGCACGACGACCTGGCGCGGGTGACGACGGCGGACTGCGGCTCGGGCAAGTGGGGGCAGAGCTTTAAGTGACGTCGCTCGATTTCGGGGCTGTAACGATGACCTATGACGCGCTGGGCCGGCGGGTGGAGCAGAGCCAGGCTGGAGTGTACACTCAGATCGTATATGGTCCGGGCGGAAACAAGCTGGCGCTGATGAGCGGGCAAACTGTATCGAAGGTGTTCGTGCCGCTGCCGGGGAGTGGGACGGCTGTGTACAACTCGTCGGGGCTGAGTTACTACCGGCATCCGGACTGGCTGGGGAACTCGCGCATTGCGTCGACGCCGAGCCGGACTGTGTACTACGATACGGCATACAAGCCGTTCGGCGAGCCGTACGCGGAGACGGCGACGACGGACCTGGACTTTACGGGGCAGAGTCAGGACATGACGACGGACGAGTACGATTTTCTGTACCGTGAGTACCACGCGGCGCAGGGGAGATGGGTGAGTCCTGACCCGGCGGGGCTGGTGGCGGTGGATGTGGCGGTGCCGCAGCCTTGGAATGCGTATGGGTATGTGGACAACTCGCCGCTGGACCGCTCGGACCCTGTGGGAGGGATTCCTCTCGGGGTAGCATGGAATCCTGATGTTCCGGCCGGCGCTTGTGTTTCTCTGCGGCGCGGGCCTTATCGCGGCCCAGGGCCCCGACAACGTCCTCGTCGTCGTGAACTCGTCTTCGCCCCTTTCTAAGACGATTGGCGAATACTACGCGCGGCAAAGACACATTCCCGCCAGGAATATCTGCCGCATCGCCACGCCTCCGGTCGAAAAAGTGTCCCGCGAGGTTTATGACAGCGCCATCGCCCGGCCCGTCTCGACTTTCCTGCGGCAGCGCGGCCTGACGCAGTCCGTCCTCTACATCGTGACCACAGCGGGGGTGCCGCTGCGGATCCGAGACAGCGGCGAAGGTATGCAGACCCGAAGCGCGGCAGTCGATTCCGAGATCGCTTTGCTGTATTCGGATATCCTCCGGCGATCTCCGCACCGGCTTGACGGACCCATTCCGAATCCCTTTTACGGACAGAGAAAGAGGGCTTTTCGCCATCCCGATTTCCCGATCTACCTGGTTACCCGCCTGGCCGGCTACGATTTTCACGACATCCGGGGGCTGGTCGACCGCGGGCTCGCGGCCGCTAACCGCGGGAAGTTCGTCATCGACCTAAAGGCGTCCGACGACACACCCGGCAACGGTTGGCTCACCCTCGCGGCGCAGGCTCTTCCGAAAGATCGCGTGATCCTCGACGATTCCGGATCGGTGCTTCAAAACATCCCGGACGTGATCGGGTACGCCAGTTGGGGATCCAACGACCGCGCCCGGAAGACGCGCTATCTCGGGATGCGATGGCTCCCCGGCGCGATCGTGACCGAATTCGTCTCGACCAACGGGCGGACGTTCGAGCGGCCTCCCGAGGGCTGGCAAATCGGAACCTGGAAGGATCGCAAGACCTGGTTCGCGGATTCGCCGCAGACCTTGACCGCGGATTATATTCACGAGGGCGCGACCGGAGCGTCCGGCCACGTGGACGAGCCATACCTTGCGTTCACGCCGCGTCCGGATTACCTGCTGCCTGCGTATTACAGCGGGCGCAATCTCGCGGAGAGCTACTACCTGGC
>JANXRE010000193.1 GCA_025353165.1 Acidobacteriota bacterium
GGTAGATGCACGTCTTGTGTTCCTCCGGCAGGTCCTCCAGGGGCCCGGACGCCGCGACGTTGACCACCAAACCGGTTCGTTTCCAGACCTCCCGGGCGTGCCAATCCACGGCGGGAAGTAGCCCGAGGTCGTCTAACATGGGATCGGGAAAGCTCGACGACATCGGACCGGCACGGAATGTCGACGCGAACTGGAGTGTGAAATCCAGGGGTTACCGGCTGACGCTGCGATTGCTCAGGCCGGCGGGTTTTGCCGCTTGGCAGCGAACGATGGATTGGTGGGAAGGGATCTCGGGCGGGGACAGCGTGCAGGATATGGAGAAGCGCGGCATTCACGTACCGCTACGATAAAAAATGTACCCGCCCGTACAGTACGGGCGGGTACGAGCTGTGCCTGATTTCAGGGAGTGACTGTTTGAACCAGCGCTGGCGAGGTGCTGCCTGTGAAACTGGTATCGCCGCCGTAGACCACCGTTATGGAATGCGAACCCGTGGTAAGCACGGATGTCGCGACGGTCGCCTTGCCACCGCTCAGCGTACCCGTTCCCAATGTGGTGGCTCCATCCTTGAAGACCACGGACCCGGTCGGTGTGCCGCTGGTCAATGACTTGACTGTCGCGGTAAAGGTCACCGAGGTACCGTGTTTCGATGGATTCAGCGAGGACGCCACTACACTCGAAGTACCCGCCTTGTTCACTGCCTGAGTCAGGGCGGCCGAAGTGCTGGCGGTGAAGTTGGTATCGCCGGCGTAGACCACTGTGATCGAGTGCGATCCCACGCCGAGGGTCGATGTCGTCAGCGTAGCCGCGCCACCGCTCAGCGTGCCGGTGCCGAGCGTCGTGGTTCCGTTCTTAAACGTAACCGTGCCGGTCGGCGTGCCGGTAGTCACGGACTTGACAGTTGCGGTGAACGTCACGGCCGTTCCGAAACTGGACGGATTTAACGAAGATTTCACCGTCGCCTTGCTCGCCGCCTTGTTCACTGTCTGGGCAAGTGCCGCCGAAGTGCTGCCGGTGAAATTCGAATCGCCGTTGTAGACTACGGTGATCGAGTGAGCTCCTGCGCCGAGCGTCGAAATGCTGAGCGCGCCCGAACCGCCGCTGAGAGCGACGCTGCCGAGAGTGGCAGCTCCGTCTTTGAACGTAACCGAGCCGGTCGGTGTGCCGGTGGTCGACGACTTGACGGCCGCGGTAAAGGTCACGACAGCTCCGAAGGCCGACGGGTTGACCGACGATTTCGCTGTTGTGGTGCTGGCCGCCTTGTTTACCGTCTCGGTAAGGGCCGCCGAGGTGCTACCCGTGTACGGAGAAGAGCCACCGTAAACAGCGGTGATCGAGTGCGACCCGACGGCGAGCGCGGACGTGGTGAGAGTTGCTTTACCACCGCTGAGGGTAGCGGAGCTTAGAGTTGCCGCTCCGTCCTTGAAGGTAACCGAACCCGTGGGCGTTCCGCTTCCCGACGCAACTGTAGCGGTGAAAGTCACGCTTTGGCCGAAGGCGGCGGGGTTCAGCGACGAAGCCACGGTAGTCGAAGTCGAGACCGGGCAGACCGTTGTACTGAGAGACAACGTATAGTTCGGGATAATCCGCGCGTTGGTGTAGGACTGAACCTGTACGTAGTAGGTCCCCGGTGCCAGCGGATTTGTGGCACAGGTACGATTGATGGTCGAGTAGTAGTCGACTCCGTTATCGTCGTTGTAATCGATCTGAACGATACTGCTGTTGTACAGCGTCATCGTTGTGTCGCCGCCGGTGAAGCCCTCGGTCGATATCGTCGCGGAGGATGTCAGGGGAACGGTGAACACAGCCCAATCCTGGTCGGTCTTATCGCAAATCGAATGAGCTTGGGTCACGCCGGAAGCCAGCGCGGACGCCTGGGTGTAGAAGTTATCCGGCTCATAGCCGTCGGCGTTGCAGTAGGCGTACATCGATTGACTCGTGATGACCACGGTGTTCTTATCCGTGTAGTACTGCGAGTTCGCGGAGTTCAGAGCGTACCCGACGTAATACGAACCCGGATTGACATACGTCGGAATGGTGATGCTCGGGGTCTGCACCGTATACGAGTAGGTGCCGAGGTAACCGAAATCGTAGGTACCGATGTAGGTTCCACTCGTAACGTTGTTCGGATCGGTCGTGAGATAAACGTCCGCCGTGGTATCGCCCGCATCGGCATATCCGGCGTTAAACGCATTCATGGTGATGGGGAACGTGTAGCCGATTTCGGTCGAGATCTGGCCCAAGCCCTTGGACGAGCTGTCGAACACCCACTCAATGACCTGGGCGCGGTCGACCGGGGGGCGGGCGCCCTGGTCCGCGGCGATCGTATTCATCAGATCGGTTTCTATCTGTCCGGTCAGGAGCGTTGCCTCGGCGTAGCCCGCGCGATTTGAAGTCGAATTGACGCCCTCCACATAACGGTTCGTGCCGTCAAAGCGCCAGTCCGGACCGCCGCTATGACCGCCGTAAATGAAGGCGCTCATTTGAATGCGGCAGCAGGTGTAGCCAAGAACGTTATTGGCGTCGTAACCAGGGTATTGGTAAGGGTTGTTGGATGGAACATAGGGCGCCTCGGCCGGGTAGCCGTCGAAATTCAGTGAGGATGTCGTGGTGCCCCATTCTCGGGCCATCCAACCGACGTGATCTCCGATGCGGCGGTCCAGCGTTATGAAACTGAAGTCCCAGTTGAGGTCGGAACTGCTGATCCACGAGTTGTAGGTGGTCATCAGAGTCATCTTCGCCACGCCATACGGGTAGTCGGGCCAGTTGTTTGGATCGACGGGATCGACCACATCGGTCTCCGCCGACCACGCCCACATCTCATTCGCAAACCCCGGGCTGGTGCCGGAGCCGTCACCAATCGGATCATGGTTGTAGACGCAGTGCCCGGCCGAAATCAGGTGGAAGTCGGACGCGGTAGAGGCGCTGCAAAGCCAGTAATAGTCGACGCCGCCCACATTCCACCGTCCGAGGATTCTCGATACCGTATTATAGGGGAAACTGTACGGATAGTAGAGCGGGCTGGGGGCGGTAGTGGCAGGTTTGATGTTCGCCTGAGGAGCCCCGGCTTTGCTCACGCCTTCCTCGCGGCCGGGGGCGGCCTTCGACGGCGACCCGCCCTGGGCGGGTGTTGGTTTTGCTCCCTGATTACCATCGTGGCGGTTCGCCCCCGGCACTG
Organism: Acidobacteriota bacterium; assembly: GCA_025353165.1. Classification (GTDB taxonomy): domain Bacteria; phylum Acidobacteriota; class Terriglobia; order Bryobacterales; family Bryobacteraceae; genus TMP-7. Next base: position 3,177 of record JANXRE010000193.1, read on the forward strand.
CCGGCGCGTCTGGCGACGGCATGTTCGACGTGCCACCCGTTAAGGGATCGAACCGGATGAGACCGCCGCGCGGCGTCTCTGTTTTAATCATCAGCGGATGTAGAGGGTCAGGCATAGGCCTGGCCTTTTTCAGCCCCTCACGGACACGCTCCCATTCGGAGCTGGCCTTGATTTCACCTTGCGGCTGTTTCGGTGGCTGCTTCTGCGCCAGCGCGATGCCGGTGCTGGAGATGAGCAGGACCATGGAAATTGTTGCGAAAGTTCGTAGCATATTACCCCTCGTTTCGGTGCGGGCCTGAGCGTAGCAGATCTGAGAGGCCCACGGCAGTTGGTGAGTTTGGGTGAGCCAGCGTTTCAACTACGACGGCGTTCTGAACGGCTGAATACAATATTAGGCATGACTCTGAAGCTCCCAGCGTTCGTACTGCTCGCGTCCGCTTTCGTTGCGCACCTGCCCGTTGTGGGCCAGGCGCTTGCGCCGGCAAGTCCCGAATCGGTCGGGCTCTCGCCGGAGCGTCTCGGCCGCATCGCGGAGGCAAAGAAATGGATTTTGTTCTGGGCGGATTCGCCGGCTCAGGCCTATAAGATCGTCACCCACCACCAGGTCCCCGTCGTGATCTGCGATCGCGATCTGCGGGACGAGGATTGGCGTAGCGTGCTCGTCGGGTTTTCCAAGCTCA
>JANXRE010000194.1 GCA_025353165.1 Acidobacteriota bacterium
ATCTATTCCGCCCGGCGTCGGCAAAAGTGCCGACGCGGCACGCACGAGTGCGTGCGCCACGTCCCTATGTCGAGTACCTCGCCCGCCAACCGGCCAGATCTTTCGCCAGTTGATCCCGAACGGTGACGAACTGCGGGTTGCTGTACTGGTTCACTCGCTCGCGAGGATCCGCCCGATCGTCGTAAAGCTCGTTCGGGCCCTTCCCGTCGTTGCGCAACACCAGCTTGAACCGGTTGTCGCGCGCCATTTCCGTATTTCGGAAATGACCGAAAACCTGATTCGTCCAGCGTTCTTTTTTGGACGGGAGCCTGCCCTCCACCATCCGCATCAGACTCCGCCCGCAGAGGTTGCGCTGGGGCACGGGCGCACCGGCGGCCTCGCACACCGTCGGCAGTACATCCAACAAACTGACCAGCTCGGAACGCGAGGATTGCGTCGGAGTGCGCCCGGGCCAGTTCCAAATCATCGGCACGTTCACCACTTCCTCAAACATGTTCGGCGGATCGGAGGCGAGCCCGTTGCTCCACAACCCGTGCCGGCCAAGAAGGAAGCCGTTAGCGGCAACAAAAATGATCAGCGTGTGATCGCGGAGGCCGCGCTCCTCAAGCTTCTTCAGCAGCGGAGGAACCTGATCGTCGAGCGCCGTCACCGCAGCCGCGCACTTGCGGAGGTTGCCTACGACGTCCTGAAACATACTCTTGTCGCGAAGGGCATTCGGCGCCGCCGGCTCCCAGCCGATAGTGTCGAACTTCGTGCCCGCGTACAGATCGTAATACTTCTGCGGATGGCCCTCGTAAGGCGCGTGAGGATTGAAATGGCCGACCGTTAGAAAGAACGGCTTGCCCGGTTGCTGCTCGTCCAGGAACTGCCGCGCGTGACTCGTGATCAGGTCCGCCAGGTAGCCTTTCTCGTCGGCCAGCGCGCCATTCACGCTCATCGACGGATTCTGATACACGCCCGCTCCGCCCGGCATCGTGTACCAGGTATCGAACTTGTGCTGCGGCGTCTTGTCGTCGCCCATGTGCCACTTGCCCACATAGCCGCAGCGGTAACCTTGCCCGGCTAGCACGTCCGAAAGCATCGTCTCACTGGAGAAACTCGCGGGCGGGGCGAACTGCCCCTGGGGCGGATTCGCGATCGGCCGGTCGTCCAAAAAATCCTCGATGCCGTGCTGCATCGGCGTGCGGCCGGTGAACAGAGTCGCGCGGCTCGGCGAAGACGTTGGCGTACAGGCGTAGGCGTTGTGAAACCTCACCCCTCCCGCCGCAAGCTGGTCGATATTCGGCGTCCGGATTTCCTTGTTTCCGTAACAACCGAGCATGAACGCGGCCAGATCGTCGGTGAGGATCAGTACGATGTTAGGCGGCGAGGCTTCGCGCTTCTGAGCGAGTAGAGGCACGCCCGCGGCCGCGGCGGCGAACAACTGACGTCGTGTAATGGGCACTCTATTCCAGTTTAGACTCACAACACATCGGCAAAGCCGCGTTTCAGGTGGCGGAAGAACAATCCGCCGAGCACAAAAGCGGTAATACCGTAACCGGCGAGAATAGCCAGCTCCGCCACATCCGGCCAGCGATCCGTCATCAGCCGGTCGCGATAGGCGCGGACGACCAGAGACAGCGGGTTGGCGTCGATGACGAAGCGAAACTTCTTCGGCACCTGCTGCTCGGAGATGAAAATCGGCGTCATCCAGAACCACAACGTCAGCACCACGTTGATCACTTGCGCCGTATCGCGAAGGTAAACATTCAGACTCGCCACGATCCAGGCGAGACCCACCGCGAAGAGCCCGACCAGGAACATGTATACCGGAAGAAATACGATCATCGGACTAACCTGCCGCAGTACAATCGCAACCGCGATCACCGCCAGTCCCAGCCCGATCAAGTGGTTGATGAGCGAAGAAAGAAATATCGAGACCGGTACGACTTCGGCCGGAAACATCGTCTTCGTGATCAGATTCGAGTGATCGAGGAGCGCGCCCGCCGATCGCTGAACCGTTTCCTGAAACAGCAGCCACGGAAGGAAGCCGCAGAACAGGAAGATGGTGTAATGTTCGACGCCCGGCAGGCGCGTCTTGAGACAGACCTGGAACACGAACGTCCAACTCAGCAGGAGCACCAACGGATGGATCACGCCCCACAGCCAGCCCGCCGCCGATCCCACGAATCGCTGCTGAAAATCGCGCCGGACGAGCTGAAACAAGAGCGCTCGCCTCTCCACCAGATTGTGGAGGAACTTCCGGCCGGGGATGTTCGCCATCAAGATCTCAGCATATCGCGGGTCGCTTGTTAGACTGGTGTTACATGCTTTTTCGCTGGATCCCGGCGCGCTGTGCGTCCGTGCTGCTGTCCCTTTCCCTGGGGCTGGCGCCGCTCACCGCGCAGTCCAATCCCGCGCCGCGCCCGTTTCCGAGCCCCGAGACCCTGACGTTTTCAATCGAATGGCGATTGGTGAATGCGGGTATCGCGAAAGTCTCGCTGGAGCGCTCCGGTGCCGGATGGCAGACTCATCTGAATCTGGAAACCATCGGCCTCGTGTCCAAGCTCTACAAGGTGGACGATCTTCTCACGGCGCATTACGAGAATCAATTCTGCATCGAAAACAGCACCCTGAACGCACTGGAAGGCAAGCGGAAGCGCGACACCCACGTCACCTACGACCGCACGCGCAACAAGGCCTCGTACCTCGAACGGGACCTGGCAAAGAATGCGATCGTCAAGCAGATGGAGATCGATATCTCCGGCTGCGTCCATGACGTGGTTGGCGCGCTGATTTATCTGCGAACGCAAACCGTGGAAGCGGGCCACAGCATCGAGGTCCCGATGAGCGACGGCACGAAGTTCGTGGCCGCGCGGATCGAAGCGCAGGAGCGCGAGGAGCTGAAGATCAACAAGCAGATCTATAAGACGATCCGCTACGAAGCCTACATCTTCAACAAGGTCTTATACCGGCGCAGCGGTCGGCTGCTGGTGTGGCTCACCGAAGACGGGCGGCACTTGCCCGTGCAGATCCAGATCCGCGCGGGATTCCCCATTGGCACCGTGACACTGCAACTCGATAAGCAAGAGATTTCATGAAACAAGCCGTAATCGCCGCAGCACTGCTGGCCGTTTCGCTAGCCGCGGCCGCGCAGCAGCCGGACGCGCTGCTCGAAAATCCCCGGGCCTCGCTGGCCTTCGACCGCGCCGTGCAGTTAATGGAATCGACCAGGATCGCCATGCCCGAACTGAACCGGGCCGGGGAACCCCTGATCGAGAACGCGCGGCAGGCCGCGAAATTCCTGCACGATCGCGACGGACATCTCCCCACCACCTATTCGTTTCTGACAAACCTGCGGGCTTACGTGCTGCTCGCCGATTCGGTTCCCAAGCCGTTTCCGTTCCCGGAAGAGGCGGCGAAGCAACTGGCCGAACTGCGCAATCTGCTCGCGCGCATCGATTCGCACTTCTCGGCGCTGCTCGCCGACCGCGAAGCCGAGCTGCTCAACCCGGATCGCGACGAGCTCAAGCGGTACGCCGAGGCAAACACCAAGTTGCCTCCGGCGCAAAGCGCCAAGCCGAGAGTCGTCTTTCTAGGAGATTCCATCACCGACGAGTGGCGTTTGAACCAGTACTTCCCGGAGCAGGATTATCTGAACCGCGGCATCAGCGGGCAGATCACCGGCCAGTTGCTCGGCCGCTTCAAGGCCGACGTGATCGACCTGAATCCGAAGGCTGTCCTGATCCTCGCGGGCACGAACGATCTTTCCCGCAATGTGCCAATCCCGTCGATCGAGAACAACTACACGACGATCGCCGATCTCGCCGACGAGCACGGGATCAAGCTGATCTTCGCATCCGTTCTGCCGGTCAACGATTACGGGAAGGCGAATGATCCGTTGTACGCAAGAACGCCGGGGCGGCCGCCGCAGTCCATCCGCGCCTTGAACGATTGGCTGAAGCGTTTCTGCCAGCAACGCGGATGTGTCTACCTCGACTATTATTCGGCGCTGGTCGACCAGGCCGGAATGCTGCAAGCGAGCATGGCCGACGATGGCTTGCACCCCAACGGCGCGGGATATCGCGCCATGGCGCCTCTGGCGCTGGATGCCATCCGCAAGGTAACCGCATCGCCGCAACTGAAATCCCCCCGGGGCCGTCACAGTGAAAAGGAATCCTGATGCGCGTCCGCCTGGCACTGGCTGCCTGCCTTCTTTCATTCGTTCTGTCCGCCCAGGTCAAGCTGACCGTGGAGCAATTGCGCAGCTTCATCAAGTCCGCCGTCGAGTTGAAGCAGGACGACCGCAAGGTCGCCGAGTACCTGAAGAAGGTGCAAATGACCGAGCAACTCACCGACCTCGCCGTGGAGGAGATGCAGAGCATGGGCGCCGGGTCCCGCACCGTTGCCGAGTTGCGCAACCTGATCGGTTCCACCGCTTCCCTGCCCGCTTCGAAGCCACCCGCCCCGAAGCCGGTGTATGTCGGGCCGACGCCGCCCGATTCCATCGAGCAGAAACGCGTGCTGGACCAAGTCAAGGAGTACGCGCTGAATTACAGCAACTCGCTGCCGGATTTCATCTGCGTGCAGGTGACTCGCCGCTACGTCGATCCGAGCGGGCTGGAGTCGTGGGTGCATGCCGACACCATCACGGAGCGGCTGAGCTACTTCGAAAAGCACGAGGATTACAAGGTGGTGCTGGTGAACAACCGGCCCGTCGAAATGGCACACGAGAAACTGGGGGGCGCGACCTCCAGCGGCGAGTTCGGCACCATGCTCCGTGAAATCTTCTCTCCGGGGACCGCCACCGATTTCGAGTGGGACCGGTGGGCCACCTTGCGCGGCCGGCGGATGCACGTCTTCTCGTACCGCGTACTGACCTCGAACTCGCAGTACCGCATCACCGAGCAGGAGTCGCGCCAGAGCATCATTACCGGGTACAAAGGCAACATCTACGTCGACCGCGAAACGCATGCGGTGATGAAGATCACGCTGGACAGCGAAGACATCCCGGCCTCGTTCCCGATCCGCGATGTCCACCTGACGCTGGATTACGAGTTCCAGAAGATCGGCGAGCGGGAGTTCATCCTGCCGCTGAAGGCGGGCCTGACCTCGCGCATCGGGGCGAAAGCGCTGGTCCGCAACGACGTGGAATTCCGCATGTACCGGAAGTTCACCGCCGAATCGACCATCAAAGCGATCGATTTCGAGCCGCCCCCGCTGCCGCCCGATGCGACCACCGAGCAGCCCGGCGCCAAAAAGCAACCGTAAGTGGGGCGATCCCCCTGGACCGCGGCCGACGCCGCCGTCGGCCCATCTTGGTTTTGGGCCGAAAGCGTCAGGGAGGATTGGCGCGGGGCGAAGTTTAAGCCAGGCTTAAGGCAGGGTTAAGTGAAGCTTAAAATTGGATTAAGTCATGCTTAAAGTAGGCTTAAGCCCCATCAGCGCCAACTCGACCTCTGCGGATGCCAGCGACGAGCTCCGGCTTTACGGGCCCTGCAACAAAGTCGGGCTTTCAACGAAGCCGGCTGTGAGAAATGCGGCTCAATCATGCCCATGCCACTGGATCGCGCAGAGGATCGCCTGGGCAACCCGGCAGATGCTGCCCTGGACTGATGGATCCGAAGAGGAGAACTTTGTGCGAGCGGCTTCGATTTCCTCGTAGACGCGTTGCCATGTGGTGTAAGCGAGGATCGAATCGATCTTGGAGCGGAGTTCGTCGACGGGTGGGGACTCACCTTCAGCTCGTTCGAGGACTCGCGGAAGCCAACGGGCGGCGGCACCGGGAGTACCAGAAGGAGCAAGCCGCTCCGATTTTTTGCCTCTTGGAGAACGGCCAGGAACTCCCGGGCTAGCTGCTCCGGATGAAATGCCCCCCGCTTGATTCGCTTAGCCTCGAGCATGCAATAGGCAATCTCACACTCAAAGATTCCGTCTGGCTGCACATTGAGAGGTTTCTTATCTTTCGGTCCAGTTTCAGCCAAATTGATGTCGCCGTCAAGAAACTTGAAGGTGAGGCCCTCGACTTGCCCGGCGAGAAGCTTCAGCGTGGCTGGGCGCCTGAAAGACCTCGCCGGTGAGCACATTCTCGAACCCGCGCCCGCCGTTCCGGTACCTCTGGGCGCTCGCCGATCCGCTTGAGCTTCGCGATCAGGTCTATTACTTGCCGTCGATCTCCCGTCACGTTTTCAGCCGGTGAACCCGGGCGCGAAGACTTCCGGCTGGAACGACGCCCGCACCACCGCCCGAGCTTCATCCAGGTCCCGCAGCACTCCCGCCCCAATGGCCTGCACCAGCACATTGCCCGCCGCCGTCGCCTCCGACGGCCCGGCAATCACCGTGCGGCCGGTCGCGTTCGCCACAATCAGATTCAACAACCGGTGGCGCGACCCGCCGCCTACGATGTGTATGGTTTCCAGACGCCGCCCGAGCAGCGACTCCAGGCTCTCCAGCACATACTTGTACCGCGCGGCGAGGCTCTCGAGAATCGTACGCGCCATCTCCCCATCGGTCCGCGGAACCGGCTGCCCGTTCGCCCCGCACCACTCCGCGATCTGCGCCGGCATCCCGCCGGGATGAAGAAAAGCGTCCACGTCAATGATCGCCGCCGCCGGCCCAGCCGCCTCCGCCATCTCCGCCAACCGCTCGTAGGAATACTCGCGCCCCTCGTCGGCCCACGCGCGCCGGCACTCCTGCAGCAGCCACAATCCGGCGATGTTCTTCAGGAAGCGGATGCGGCCGTCGGCGCCCACCTCGTTGGTGAAATTCAACTCCAGTGCGCGCTCGTCGATCACCGGACCGGGAAGCTCGACGCCCATCAACGACCAGGTGCCCGAGCTGATGTAGCACCAGTCCTGGCTGTCCGCATGCGCCGGCACGGCCGCGACGGCCGAAGCGGTGTCGTGACACGCGGTGGCATACACCGGAACCGGACCGAGTTTCGTCGCCTCGGCGATATGCGGCAGCAGCGTACCCAGCCGCGACCCCGGTTGGATGATTTCCGGAAGCATCGCCACCGGGATGCCGAGTTGGTGCAGCATGCCGGTGGCGAACCGGCCTTCACGCGGGTCGTAGAACTGCGAGGTGCTTGCGATCGTAAGTTCCGACGCCTGCCTCCCCGTCAGAAAATACCCCAGCAAGTCGGGCATGAACAGCAGCTTCGCGGCCCCGCGCAGCGCCGGCGATTCCGCCAGCCGCATGGCATAGAGCTGATACAGCGAATTGAGCTGCATGAACTGGATGCCAGTGCGCCGGAACACCTCCTCGCGCGACACCACCGAGAACAACCGATCGGGGACGCCGTTGGTGCGGTCGTCGCGATAGTGGCGCGGGTTGTCCAGCAGCGCGCCGTCCGGGCCAAGCAACCCGAAGTCCACGCCCCACGTGTCGATGCCGATCCCGTCGATGGCGAGCTTGCGGTCCCGGCCGGCGACGGAAAGCCCGTGCACGATCTCGTGCAAAAGCCGGAAGGTGTCCCAGTACAGTCCCGTGGGCAAACGCACCGGCTGGTTCGGGAACCGGTGCAACTCCTCCAACTCCAACGTGCCATTCTCGAGACGCCCGAGCATGACGCGCCCGCTCTCCGCTCCCAAATCGACGGCCAGGTAATTGGGCATGGGTACGAGGTGATTCTATCGCGCCAGCGTGTACAAATCGTAAGTCAGTGTCCAGCGAATCTCCTTGTCCGGCTCGACCCGCAGGTGAATATAGGGCTCCGGGCACGCCACTGAGCGGATCGACCAGAAGTAAATCTTCGACAGCGGCCGGTCCCCGCGAATGCGCACCCCCGCCCCCGCCTTCCGGTTCTCGATCCGAAAATCGTAGTCGCCGGGCGAGAACCCGTCGATCTCCGTGGCGACGTCCTCGCCCCCGGGCTGCAAGTCCTTCAGGTACTCGAGCGACCTGCCCTTTATCTCCGCCCGCCCGTGCAAATCCTGCCGGGCCTTGGGCTCGAACGGGAACACGATGCTCACGCCCGGCCCGGTCGTGGTGTCGTCCATGACGAAGAAATTGTGGTTGTACTGGTCGGTCACGATCGCCCGGCGGCCGGTGTTCTTCAAGACATGCTCGATGGTGAACTCCGGCTGGCCCTCGGCCAGTCGAATCGTTTTCGTATAGCGGTATCCGTACCCGTTCTCGTGCGCCAGCTCATGCACGAAGACCACGGCGTCTTTCGACTTATGAAACGTACGCCGCCCTCCATCCACGATCTCGTAGGTCTGGAACCGTTGGTATGTCTTCTCGCCGGCCGGCCGCCGCACGCTCCCCACGCCGATCCGCACAAACGTGCCGCCGCGCTTTGCCTCGTCGTACCCGTGGGCCGAATCGTCCTCCAGAAACTCCTCGACCGGTCCGGTTAGCGCGTCGTGGATCTTCGGGTCGTGCTTCGGGTACCAGCGGCCGGCGAATTCGTGCCCCTCGTACTGGATGCTGTAAGCGATTCCCGCCCAGTCGAACCGGGTGCCCTGGTAGGAGGGGTTGTCCCCCTCCGGCAGGTAGAGCTTCATCCGGATCTGGCCATTCGAGATCTCGGTAGAGGGGTAGTCGGCGGCCAGCACGGCGGCGGAGGCAAGGATCAGGCAGGCGAACGTCTTCATAGGGGCCTAACATATCAAATACGCGCGGATTTTAAAACTTGATAAGTTGCGACTCAGGTTATTGCATTTGCATCTACTCAAGTGCTAATATCGGAATCGTAGTCATATGGACATCAATCGCTTCACCGAAAAACTCCAGGAAGCCGTCCGCAGCGCCCAGTCCAACGCGGTCCGGAATGGCAACCAGCAGATCGACGTCGAGCACTTGGTGGCCGCGCTGCTCGAACAGGAAGGCGGCCTGGCCCCTTCCATCCTCAATAAAGCGGATATCAACGTAGCCCCCCTCACTCGCCGTATCCAACAGGAAATAGACAAGTTCCCCAAAGTCTCCGGCCCCTCCGGCGGTCCCGACCAGGTGTACGTCACCACCCGGCTCCAGCAGTTGCTGGTCCGCGCCGAGGACCAGGCCAAGCGCCTCAAGGACGACTACGTTTCGGTCGAGCATGTCCTGCTCGCCGCCACCGAAGATCCCGGCCCAACCGGCCGAATCCTGAAAGAATCCGGTCTGACCCCCGACCGGCTCATGAAGGCCCTCCAGGAGGTTCGCGGGAACCAGCGCGTGACGACGGCCAACCCCGAAGCTACCTACGAAGCCCTGGAAAAATACGGCCGCGACCTGACCACACTCGCCGAACAGGGCAAGCTCGACCCGGTGATCGGCCGCGACGAGGAGATTCGCCGCGTCATTCAGGTGTTGTCCCGCCGCACCAAGAATAACCCGGTGCTGATCGGCGAACCCGGCGTCGGCAAGACCGCCATCGTGGAAGGACTCGCCCAGCGAATCATGCGCGGAGACGTCCCCGAGGGTTTGAAAGAAAAGCGGGTGGTTTCGCTCGACATGGGAGCGCTGATCGCCGGCGCGAAGTTCCGCGGCGAGTTCGAGGAGCGCCTCAAGGCGGTGCTAAAAGAGGTCCAGTCGTCCGACGGGCAGATCATCCTCTTCATCGACGAACTGCACACCGTCGTGGGAGCAGGCAAAGCCGAAGGCGCGATGGACGCCGGCAACCTGCTGAAACCAATGCTCGCGCGCGGCGAGCTGCACTGCATCGGCGCGACCACGCTGGACGAATACCACAAGCACATCGAAAAAGACGCCGCGTTGGAGCGGCGATTCCAGACCGTGCTGGTCGATCAACCGTCGGTCGAGGACACCATCTCGATTCTTCGCGGCCTGCGCGAACGCTACGAGGCTCATCACGGCGTCCGCATCAAGGATTCCGCGCTGGTCGCGGCCGCGGTTCTATCGCAACGCTACATCTCCGACCGTTTCCTGCCTGACAAAGCGATCGACCTGATGGACGAGTCGGCGGCCAAGCTCCGGACCGAAATCGACTCCATGCCGGCCGAGCTCGATGAAATGCTGCGGCGCATCATGCAGCTCGAGATCGAGCGGGAAGCCCTCAAGAAGGAGAGCGACGAAGCCTCGAAGCGCCGTCTCAAGAAAATCGAACGCGAAATCGGCGACCTGAAAACGCAATCCAGCGCTTTACAGGCGCAGTGGCAAGCGGAAAAGCAGGGCGTGCAAAAGTTACGCGACCTGCGCGCGCAAATCGAGGAAGTGAAAGTACAAGTCGAACACGCCGAGCGCGCCTACGACCTGAACAAGGCCGCCGAGCTGAAGTACGGCAAATTGACGCAACTGGAGCGCGACCTCGCGGCCCAACAGGCTAACCTCACGGAAAAGCAGGGCAAGACCCGTCTGCTGAAAGAAGAAGTCGATGAAGAAGACATCGCCAACGTGGTCAGCCGGTGGACCGGGATTCCGGTATCAAAATTGCTCGAAGGTGAGTTGAAGAAGCTGCTCTCACTGGGAGACGAATTGCACGAGCGCGTGATTGGCCAGGATGAAGCGGTAAACGCGGTGTCCGACGCCGTCCTGCGGGCGCGATCCGGCCTGAAGGATCCCAACCGGCCCGTGGGAAGCTTCATCTTCCTGGGCCCGACCGGCGTGGGAAAGACCGAGCTGGGCAAGGCGCTGGCGGAGTTCCTGTTCGACGATGAAAGGGCGATGATTCGGATTGACATGTCGGAGTACCAGGAAAAGCACACGGTCGCCCGGCTGATCGGCGCACCTCCCGGATACGTGGGCTACGAGGAAGGCGGCCAGCTAACGGAAACGGTCCGCCGCCGTCCATACTCGGTAGTACTCTTCGACGAAATTGAAAAAGCGCACCACGACGTTTTCAACGTCCTGCTCCAGTTGCTCGACGACGGGCGGCTTACCGACGGACAGGGTCGCACGGTAGACTTCAAAAACACCATCGTGATCATGACCTCGAACATCGGCAGCCACCGCATTCTCGAGTACCGCGGCAGTTTCGAGGGGCGCGAATACGAACGCATGAAGGAAGCGGTGCTCGAAGAACTCCGCCGCGGGTTCCGGCCTGAATTCCTGAACCGCGTGGACGAGACCATCGTCTTCCACGCTTTGAGCGAGGATCAACTCGTTCAGATCGTGGATATCCAGCTGGGCAGGCTGAGAGCGCGGCTGTCGGACCGGCGCATCGCCCTCGATTTGTCCGACGCGGCACGGCGGCATCTCGTGCGGTCGGGATACGACCCGACGTTCGGAGCGCGCCCGTTGAAGCGTGCCATCCAGCGGGAAATTGAGACTCCGCTGGCGAGAAAAATCTTGGCGGGCGATGTACGCGACGGGCAGCGGGTGCGCGTCGACGTTCATGACGGAGCGCTCACGTTTGAGTCCGTGCCGGAAATCGTACCGGCGTAAACGCAGGTAAGTGTCTGTCAAAAAACAACATTGCCAAGTCGACAGGGTTTGCGTAACGGCACGCAGGAATGCGTGTGCCACGTCGGACTGGCGCGCTTGTCTCATGACAGGCCTCAAATACATATCGCGGGAGGCAACCGGAACATCCGAGTGGCCGTCTCGATCATCAGAGAAAGGGGAGGAATTAGACTAATGAGAGGGTTAATTGGAGTTCGCCGGGGCAATGCGATCCTGGCGCTGGTGGTGGCGTCGCTCGGCGGCGGCCTGATCGCGGCGTATGCGACCCGCGGCGGCACCGCGCCCGTTTTCCTGACGACGGCTCAGGCGGCCTCCGCGTCCGAAACGCTGCCGCAGACCATGACGTTCGCGCCGGTGGTGAAGCGAGCCGCGCCGGCAGTCGTTCAGATTTCTTCCACGAAAGTAATTAAGGCCGAGGCGCAGGGCCGTGGCCGTGGGCAGAACCCGATGCTCGACGATCCGTTCTTTCGCCGCTTCTTCGGCGATCAGAACCCGTCACAACAGCCGCGCGACCGCCGCGAGTCCGGGCAGGGCTCCGGCGTGATCGTCCTCTCCAGCGGCTACATCCTGACCAACAACCACGTCGTGGATGGAGCGACTTCGGTCAAGGTCGTCCTGTCGGATCACCGCGAATTCACCGCCAAGATCGTAGGCACGGATCCGCAAAGCGACATCGCCGTGATCAAGATCGAGTCCAAGAATGATTTGCCGGTTCTCCCGCTCAGCGATTCCTCCAAGGCGCAGGTCGGCGATATCTGTCTCGCCATCGGCAATCCCTTCGGCATCGGCCAGACTGTGACGATGGGAATCGTCAGCGCTACCGGCCGCAACCTGGGCGGTGCGATCGAATCCTACGAGGACTTCATCCAGACCGACGCCGCGATCAACCCCGGCAACTCCGGCGGCGCGTTGATCAACGCCCGAGGCGAATTGATCGGCATCAACACGGCGATCCTGTCGGGCTCGGGCGCAAACGCCGGCGTCGGCTTCGCCATCCCGATCAACATGGCGAAGAACGTCATGGATCAGCTCATGAAGTCCGGCAAAGTGGTTCGCGGCTACATGGGCGCGATGCTGCAGAACGTAGACCCCAACGTAGCAAAGGCTTTCGGACTGCCCGCCGGAGGAGGCGGCGCGGCGATCACCAATGTCGATGCTGGCACGCCAGCCGACAAGGCCGGATTGAAGACCAGCGACGTGATCACCGCCGTCAATGGCGAGAACGTCGCCGACATGTCGCAACTGCGGCTGAGGATCGCCTCCTTCGCGCCCGGCACCACCGTTCAGCTCCACGTGTACCGCGACGGGAAACAGCAGGATATCCCGGTGACGCTGGCCGAGCGCCCGGGCGACAAGGAACTCGCGAAGAACCAGCACGGCGGCAACGAGCAAGGCCAGCCCAGCGGACTGCAAGGAGTCTCGGTGGAAGACTTGTCGCCGCAAATCGCCCGCCAGCTCCAACTGGATCGCACCGTCACCGGCGTGGTGATTACGGAAGTCGACGAATCCTCTTCCGCGGCCGAGGCCGGGCTCCAGCAGGGCGACGTGATCACCCAGGTCAACCGCCAGCCGGTGCGCACCACGACCGATTTCGATCGTCTCGTGCGGGATTCGAAAGGAAGCACGCTGCTGCTGATCAATCGTGGCGGCGGCAAGCTGTTCATCGCCATCGAAGGCAAATAAACTTAACTGATTGTGGCGGCACGCACTCGTGCGTGCCGCGTCGCCACTTCTGGCGACGCCTGTCCGGAGGAGCAACAAATGCCCGACCAAGACAACATCCAAACGCTGCCAATAGTGCCTCTAAAGAACTCGGTATCGTTCCCGAACCTGCTGATGCCTTTGAGCGTCGGCCGGCCAGCCTCGGTGGCTGCCATGGAAGCCGCGCTGGCAACCGAAGAAAAGCAAATCGTCGTAGTCGCCCAGCGCGACCCGTCGGTGGACGAACCCCGCAAGGAAGACCTCTACGCCATCGGAACGAAAGCGGTCATCCGCAAGATGTCGCGTCCTTCCGGTGAACTGATGGAAGTGCTGGTGATCGGCATGGAGCGGGTGGTCATCCTGAAGCTTGAGGATGGCGAAACGTACACCCGCGCCCGCGTCCGCTCCTATCCGGTCCCCGACGAGAAAAACTCGGAGATCGAAGCCCTTCATCGCGCCCTGGTGGATCTGTCTGTGAAGGCGGTCAGTCTGGCGCAGCCGCAATTTACATCGCAGGACGTAACGCGCCTGATCGCCCAGAACGAAGACCCGCTGCGACTGGTGTATCTGATCGCTTCCATGTTCAGCTTCGAGCTGCAGAAGGAGCAGAACATCCTGGAGGCCGCCACCCGCGCCGAGGCTCTCCAGCTGATGCACGCCTATCTCTCGCACGAGGTCCAGGTGCTGGAGTTGCGCAACAAAATCGCCGATTCGGCCAAGAGCGAGATGGGCAAGGAGCAGCGCGATTACCTACTGCGCCAGCAGATGCGCGCCATTCAGCAGGAACTCGGCGACAAGAATTCCGATCAGGCCGAGATCGACTTGCTCCGCGAACAGCTCGAGAAAGCCGAACTCCCAGAAGAAGTGCGAAAGGAAACCAACCGCGAGCTCGGCCGCCTGGAGCGCATCCCCGCCGGCCAGCCCGAGCACCAAGTCATTCGCAGCTACATCGAACTGATCCTCGAGCTGCCCTGGACGAAAGCGACCGAAGACACGCTGAACATCGCCAACGCCCGGCGCGTGCTCGACGACGATCACTTCGGCTTGAAGGACGTGAAGGAGCGGATTCTGGAGCACCTCGGCGTGCTGCGGCTGAACCCCCAGGCCAAGGCGCCGATCCTATGCCTCGTCGGACCTCCGGGCGTCGGCAAGACCTCGCTCGGCCAGTCGATCGCGCGCGCCATGGGCCGCAAGTTCGAACGCGCGAGCCTGGGCGGGCTGCACGATGAAGGCGAGTTGCGCGGCCACCGCCGTACTTACATCGGTGCCATGCCGGGCCGCCTGATTCAGGCCATCCGCCGAGCCGGCGCGAACAACCCGGTGATCATGCTCGACGAAGTGGACAAGCTCGGGCGCGATTTCCGCGGCGATCCGGCGGCGGCTCTGCTCGAGATCCTCGACCCCGAGCAGAACAAGAACTTCCGCGATAATTATCTGGACCTGGCCTTCGACCTGTCCAAGGTCTTTTTCGTGACGACGGGGAACACGCTGGATACCATCCCGCGCCCGCTGCTCGATCGCATGGAAATTCTCCGGCTGTCGGGCTACAGCGAAGAAGAGAAGATGCAAATCGCGCGGACATATCTGATTCCGCGCCAGCTCAAGCAAACCGGGCTCTCGCCGGAACAGATCGAGTTCACCGATGACGGCCTGGGACTAATCATCCGCGGTTACACCCGCGAAGCCGGCCTGCGACGGCTGGAGCAAGCCATCGGCCGAATCGGGCGGAAGGCCGCGCTAAAATTCGCCGAAGGCTTTACGGATAAGGTCATGCTAACGGCCGAGGAAGTGGAGAACATGCTCGGGCCGGAGCCGTTCCACCAGGAGCAGATGCGCAAGCAGTTGCAGGCCGGCGTGGCGACGGGCCTCGCGTGGACCGAAACCGGCGGCGACGTTCTCTACATCGAGGGCACGCTGTTGCCCGAGGGCAAGGGGCTGACGCTGACCGGGCAGCTCGGCGAAGTGATGCAGGAATCCGCGAAGGCGGCCCAGAGCTATATCTGGTACCACGCGGACGAGTACGGCATCGACTCGGCGGTATTCAAAAACAGCGGCGTGCACATCCACGTACCGGCGGGCGCGATCCCGAAGGACGGCCCCAGCGCGGGCGTGACGATGGCCACCGCGATGACTTCGCTCTATACGAAACTGCCGGCGCGCAGCGACACGGCGATGACCGGCGAAATCACTCTGACCGGCCTGGTACTGCCGATCGGCGGACTGAAGGAGAAGGTGCTGGCAGCCCGCCGCGCGGGCATCCGGCGCGTGATCGTGCCGCGAGCCAATCAAAAGGATCTGCGGGAAGTCCCCGAGCAGGCGCGCAACGAGATGGAGTTCATCTTCGCGGATCACATCGAAGATGTTCTCTGCGCGGTGATCCCGGGCTTTGCCGCCCGGTTTCGCGTCCCGCAAAAGGTAGCATAACGCGGATAATAGGATGGTCTGGCAACACCATCTGAACCAAATAGCCCCGCAGCATCGGCCGGCGCGAGCGAGAGCCGGCCGCGAAGCCTGCGGCCCGCGATCGTAAACATCAGAAACGCACTGGTTCTAGGCTTCGGCGGTCTGCTTGCGCTCCTGGTATTCTCGGGCGTCGATGCTGTCCAGGTTTTGTCGCAAATGCGGACCGGGAACAGTCTGATCCGGCGCGAATTCCTGGAGCGTGCCCGGAGGATCGACGAGATTCGTTCCGCGCTGTACCTCTCCGGAACTCTGGTCCGCGATTACCTTCTCGAACCGGATCCTCAGGCAGCGGACCGGCAGCTGGCTGGCCTGCGCTCCGTGCGCGAACGAACCGACGTCGAGTTGCGCGACTACTCCAGCCTGCTTCCGCCAACCGAGACGGAGCCGGTGCGGATACTTCGGAGGGAGCTCGAGGCGTACTGGCGCTCTCTCGATCCCGTGCTCGCCTGGACGCCCGAGCAGCGGCGGAGACAAGGGTACACCTTTCTTCGGAACGAAGTGTTTCCCCGCCGCACCGTGATGCTCGGGCTCGCCGACCGCATTGGCGCGATCAATGCCGGCGAACTTACGGCGGGAGACCGGCGGTTGGCCGAGATGTTCGCGAGTTTCAAAAATCGGCTCCTGTTGACGCTCGCCCTTACGGTGGGTGTCGGCTTGATACTGGCCGGCGCCAGCATGAGCCGGATTCTGCGCCTGGAGCGGCAGACAGCGCGCCATCTGGACGCGGTAACCCGGGCTCGAGCCGAACTGCGCGAACTCTCCGCCCGGTTGGTGGACGCTCAGGAGCGCGAAAGAAAATCCATCTCCCGGGAACTTCACGATGCCGTCGGCCAGTCTCTGTCGGCCGCCCTGCTGGAATTGCGGAACCTGCCCAATACCGAGGCGGCCCGCCGGCAGGTTGAGACCTCGATCGGGATGGTACGCAACATGGCGCTACTCCTGCGGCCTTCCATGTTAGACGACCTCGGGCTACTTCCCGCCGTGGATTGGCACGCCCGGGAGGTCTGGAAACGAACCGGTTTGGTGGTCAACGTCGCGGCGTCCGGGCCCCTGGAGGACCTGCCGGAGGAACACAAGACGTGCATCTACC
>JANXRE010000195.1 GCA_025353165.1 Acidobacteriota bacterium
CTCCGGACTTTCACCAGACTGAACCTGCTCCACTGCCCGGATCCGAATTTCTTCCAGCGTCTTGTGATCTAGACTCCGGGCGTCCCGATTGGCCATACTCCATTATAACTTATGTCTACTTATTTATGCTCGTGTTAATAAGTTGTTATTCTGAAGAGGATTACGGGTGCCTGAAACATGTTACGAGGGGGCATTATCAATACGCACAACCGAGTTCGGGTTGCGGTTGTGAAACTTTCCCCCGAAGGAATGGCTAGTGTCCTGAGCGAGAAATACGTTTGCAAAGTCGCTCAACCTTGCCGAGAATCAAATCGGCATCGGCGGTCCATACGAAGGGCTTGGGATTCTGATTCCGCTGGTCCAAATAGTCGAGCATGGCTGTCTCCAACATTCGAACGGCTGTGTGACTGCCGCGGCGGACGCAGCGCGCGGTCACCTCGGCGAAGAGTCGCTCCACCAGGTTGAGCCAACTTCCGGGCATTCCCCTGCTTTTCCCCGAATCCTGTATAATCACAAACTCATGAGGCTGGCTACGCTTGTTGCTTGTGCCCTTTTTACATTCATCTTCCCTGCCAGCCCGGTAACTTAAGATATGATCGCGTTCGACGCAGCACACAGAGCTGTTCACTATCCGCCCGATCGGCGATTTCGCATCTGGGTCCGGCCTTCACTCCTGATCGGAGCCGGCATTGCGATCCTGTCGCTGATTGCAGCGGCTTGGATCGAGGTGGTGGTTATCGGGATGCCGCGCATTCCGCCAGTTTCGCAGATTTATCCGGACAACTCTGCCGGGCCACATGGTTTCCCCCTGTGGGTCCGTTACTGTCATTTCTTCAATTTCTTTTTTGTAATGCTGTTGATCCGCAGCGGCCTTTCCATCCTGATGGATCATCCGCGCCTGTACTTCAATGACCACTGCACGCCCGGAAGCGAGTGGATTCGGTTTACGCCATTGGAGGTTCCCCGCGACCGGATCTGGACGGCGAAAGACGATGCCCGCTTTATCTCCTCTCTGGTCGGCACTCCCGGATATCGGCACACCATCGGTGTAGCGCGGATTTGGCATTTCATCACAGTTCACGGATTTATTGGCACCGGGGTTGTCTTTACCGTTATGCTTTTCTACGGCGAGCAATGGAAGCGTCTGGTGCCAACGTCTCCGGTGATCATCCTGCAAGCGTGGAACACTTGGGTGCATTACGCGACGCTCCACCTGCCTACAGAGCCGAACGGCTTTTATGGCTATAACGCGCTACAGCAGATTGCGTATTTTGTCGCCGTCTTTGGGTTCGGCATCCTGACCATTCTGACCGGGGTTGCGATGTCACCGGCAGTGGTGAACCGGTTCCCGTGGTACGCCAGAATCTTCGGGGGCCGGCAAGCAGCTCGGTCGATTCACTTCCTTACCATGCTTGGATTCCTGGCCTTCCTCGTGGTTCATGTGACTCTGATCCTGATGACCGGATTCGCCCGGAACATGAATCACATTGTCCTGGGAACCGACGATCAGGGTCGTCTGGGTGCGGTGCTTGGTTTTGTCGGGATCGGACTAGTAGTCATTTCCTGGGTTGTGGCTCACTACGTTTCCTGGCTCTGCCCGCGCGTGTTGCAGCATATGCTCAAGTCCGTGACCTATCCGATGCAGCTTCTTACACTAAATCGGCTAACGCCGCAGCAGAAGTACTCCGAGGAAGAAATATCGCCGTACTTCTGGCCCAATGGGAAAATGCCGGTGCGTGACGATTGGAAGCGCCTGGCGGACGGAGAGTTCGAGGGATTCCGTTTAAGAGTAGGAGGCTTGGTCGAGAGGCCGGTTGAGCTTTCTCTCGCCGATCTGGAGAAATTGGGCGAGACGGCGCATATCACTATGCATCATTGCATTCAGGGATGGAGTGGGATCGCTAAATGGGGCGGCATACCCATGAAGGCGCTCATCGACCTCGTGCGTCCAAAGCCGGAGGCCGCCGCGGTCGCCTTCTTCTCCTTCGGCGAGGCTCTGTATGGCGGCCCCTATTACGACACGCAAAGCCTGGAGAATGTGCAAAAGCCGCAATGCCTGCTGGCCTCGCGGATGAATGGACAGCGGCTCCCAAAGGTTTATGGCGCGCCGCTTCGACTGCGGGTCGAAAACCAGCTTGGCTACAAGATGGTCAAATGGATCGAGCGCATCGAATTCATCGAGTCGGAAACACTGCTGGGCAAAGGGGAAGGCGGCACGAACGAGGACGACGAATACTTCGACCTATTGCCCAATATCTGATGGGGAATCCCGATTCGTCTCCTGCTCCGGGCGCTGGCCGGAAGCAAGTGGGGGCTGATCACATTCGTCCTTTGCTGCGACGGCTTCGGCTCAATTAGTTGCTTGCAGCGCTTCCCGCCACGGCTTGTACAGGCGCTCTACGTCTTTGTAAATAGCTTTCTTACGATCGGGGCGCTTGCGCTATTGGCGCTGGTGAGCCGCAACCCTTTCGTATATTCCCGTCGCTCGGACCCACGGCATATCTACTATTCTTCTCCCCGCTCTCAAAAGCCTCCAGTCCGCGAAACACTGTTTTCGGCCACGCCATCGGGCTCATCTGCGGCTACGGCGCTTTCGTTGTCACGGGGGCTGGAGAGTTCGACGAACTCGCAAAATTCCTAGGCGACAAACAGAAGACCGTACCGGAAGGCGCTCCCATTCTGGTTCTCGGGGGCAATGACGATTACGCGCTCGCTCCGAGTTATCCGCAGTACCCGCGCGAATTCCTGGCGAAGTGGAAAGAGCGCGACCCGGCTACCGAGATCCGGTTCACCACTCTCTCGAAGTATGCCTGCGTATTCCGAGCGAAGCCGATCAGCGTTCCGAGCTGATGGTGATCACGATTCCGAAGTGATGGCGATCACCGTTCCGACGGGAAGCCGATCACTTTTCGGCGGTCCTCAGGAATGGTGATCGCCATCGTCGGAATCTAGTTATTAAGCCGTCTTCATGAAGTGCGCTGGGCAAACCAGCGGCAGGCTGGTCTCCACTGAGAGGTGGAGGATACCGGTTGCCGCAAGATTAAGAATTGCACGTGCGCAAGATCAAGGAAGTTCTGAGACTGCAGGCTCTGGGGCTGTCCCAGCGCCAGATCGCGCTGAGTTGTGCCGTCGGTCAAGCGACGGTTTCGGATTACCTAAAAGCCACCGAAACGGCGGGGTTGAAATGGGCGGACGTCGCCGATTGAGACGACGACCGATTGTGGCAGGCGGTGGCTCCCTCTCGCGGGGCGCCCCGCAGCCAGATTCATCCACCGGAGCCGGACTACGCCGCGATTTGCCGGGGGTTGCAAACCCATAAGCACGTGACCTTGCAACTGCTCTGGGAAGAGTACCGCGGCCAGAACCCGGACGGCTATCGTTACAGCCGGTACTGTGATCTCTACCGCAGTTGGCGGCGGCGGCAGGACGTCGTGTTGCGGCACGAACACCGGGCCGGCGAAAAACTGTTTGTCGATTATGCCGGCAGCACCATTCCCATCTATAACGGCGTCGCCGGCCAGGTGTGGCCAGCGGCCCTGTTCGTCGCCGTGTTGGGCGCCAGCAGCTACACCTATGCCGAAGCGAGCCTGTCCCAGGGACTGGCCGACTGGATCGGCGCGCACATGCGCGCCTTCGAGTTTATGGGCGGGGTGCCCGAGATCGTGGTGCCGGACAATCTGAAGTCCGGGGTGACCAAGGCCGTGCCGGTATGAGCCCAGCGTCAATCGGACCTACGAAGAAATGGCCGCGCACTACAGTGTCGCCGTGGTGCCGGCGCGACCGTTCAAACCCCGCGACAAGGCCAAGGCGGAAGCGGGCGTGCTGCTGGTGGAGCGTTGGAGTTTAGCCCGAAGTTCTTGCCGCTAAGGTAAGAAATCTCTTTATTTTGATACTGATAGGGTAGTTTGGGGCAAATTATGTAAGCATGCAAATATTCACAGAAATGCTTGCAATACTGTGTTTATAGCTATATAATGTAAGCATGTACGTTGCCGTTATCCGCAACCGCAACTCCCCTCCCGCCATTCTCCTTCGCGAGTCCTACCGCCTCGAAGGCAAAGTCAAGAGTCGCACCGTCGGCAACATCTCTCATCTCGCCCCTCATCAAATTGAAGCCCTCCGCTTGGCCTTATCCGGCTCTCTGACTGCCTCCGCGACTCCTTTACCAGACTCCTTCCGCATCTCCCGCTCCCTTCCTCATGGTCATGTCGCCGCC
>JANXRE010000026.1 GCA_025353165.1 Acidobacteriota bacterium
CCTGGGGAAAAACTACGTCATCACACTCCAGGCAATTACTTGTCAGGATGGCGCAACGCTGGCCCGGGAACAGATCCAAGCCGAAGATAAAGAGCACGTTTTGAATGTAGTGGGGACCGCCGCGACGGCCATGCGCGCCAAGCTGGGAGAATCGCTCAACTCGATTCAGAAGCTAAATCGTCCGTTGGAACAGGCCACTACGACTTCGCTGGAAGCTCTTCAGAAATACACCCAGGGTCATGCCGAGATGAGCCAGGGCCATTTTCTAGCTGCTGTTCCGTGGTTTGAGCGCGCCATCGCCCTCGATCCGAATTTCGCGATGGCTTACGCACTCCTTGGCGCCGCGTTCGGGGTTGCTGGGGACTCAGCCAAGGACCGGGAATACTCAAGAAAGGCTTTCAGTTTGATCGACCGAGTCTCCGAGTACGAGCGCGACCCGATCGCGGCGGGCTACTACGTGTTGGTCACTGGCGAGTTGGACAAAGCGATTGACGCCCTTCAATTGGGTATCCGCAGCTATCCCCGAGCCTCGGTATTCCATAACGAATTGAGCGCCATCTCCATCGACCTGGGGCAATATGAAGAGGGGCTGAAGGAGGGCCTGGAAGCGGCTCAGTTGCAGACGAAGGGTGAACCTCCCTACCGGCGTCAGTTGGACGCCTACATCTGCCTGGACCGGCTCCCTGAGGCCAAGGAATTAATGGATAAACTGCGGGTGCAGGAGCTCGGCGGAGCGAGGATCCACCAGCGCTTCCTCGAAATGGCTTATGTCGCGGACGATCAGGCGGCCATCTCCAGAGAGATTCAATGGTTCGCAGGCAAGCCGGAGGAGTACCTCAGTTCTGGCTTACAGGCGGCCAACCGGAATGTCCATGGCCAGCGTCGTGAGTCCCACAAATTGTACCTGCGTGCCGCGGAGACAGCGCTGCGCCGGGGACTCCGGAAGGCCGCCTCGGAATTCGAGGAAGCCGATGCGCGGGCCGACGCGCTGTCGGGCAATTGCCAGACTGCGCGCCGCCTGGGGCGTCCGGTCCTGGCGCTGGCGATGTGCGGCGATGCGGCCCAGGCGGAGAGGCTCGCCGCGGAGACTTCGAAGCTTTTTCCAAACGGAACCATCTGGAATGCAGTACAGCTACCCGAGATTCGAGCGGCGATCGCGCTCAATCGCGAACCGGCAAAAGGCGTGGAACTGCTGGTATCCGCCGCGCCATACGAGCGCGCCTACCTTGAGGCGGTTTATTTGCGTGGCCTGGCCTATTTGAAGCTGACCGACGGCGCGAAGGCGGTCGCTGAGTTCCAGAAAATCGTGGGTCACAAGGGCGCAAATTGGGCCAGTGACTGGAGTCACCCCTATTGGGGACAGTTCTATTCGCTCTCCTATCTGGGCGTGGCGCGCGGCTTCGCGCTGGCGAGCGACACGGCAAAAGCCAGAAAGGCATTCCAAGACTTCTTCGAATTGTGGAAGGACGCCGACCCCGACCTCCCTATTCTTCAGCAAGCCAAAGCGGAATACGCCAAGCTGCGGTGAGGCGCGGAAGCTTCCCTGTCTGCGCTGTGGAGCGCCCTTTCTCCGTTTCAGGCTGAACCAACACAACACCTCCTACAGGTCTTGAGAAGATCAGCCGCGGTGATACTCCCTTTCCCGCAGTTGCTTGCCACGGAGGCGGCAACGCCTCGGCGCTGCGTGCTCGCAGATGTGGCTCTTGACGCTGCCGTGAGAGCGGCGGAGCGGAAGCCGCCTCCAAACGCGGGCGCTGGAGTTCCGATGCTTGGCAGGCGAAGCTACTGAGGGCCGGGGTCCTTCTTCTTCCGGCTGTTCTTGAGCCGGAAGCGATCCGCGTTTCTCTCCAGGATGGGGACAGGATGCGTCAAGCGATCCAATAGCGCACCGGTCAGCCGCTCTGAACCCAGCGCCTCGGTCCATTCGGCAAAGGGCAGATTGCTGGTCACCAGCATCGAGGTCCGCTCGTAGCGTTGGCGAAAGACTTCGAACCGCATTTCGGCGTCGGTCTTGGACGATGGCACGAACCCAGGTTCATCCACGATCAACAGGTCTTGGCGCGCCAGGTTCTTCTGGAAAGCGTAGCAGGCGCTTCTCGTCCCGCGCCTCGATCAGTTCGTGCACCAGCGCCGCCGCCGTGGTGAACCGCACCCGGAACCCCTGGAGGCATGCGGCCGGTCCCAGCGCCAGGCCGATGTGTGTTTTGCCGGTGCCGGAGTTGCCCAAGGCCAGCACCTTCTCCCTCCGTCCGAACCCCGGTGACACACCTCGTTCTCCGAAAATCCCTCAATAAAATCAACAAGTTGAAGAAATTTCCCCCTTGAACTTTTCCGCGCGTGTGATATGCGTGGGAGTAGTAGATACTTTATGAGGTTTTATGCCCAGCGACAAACAAATCGCGGCCAACCGCCGCAACGCAACGAAGTCCACAGGCTTGCCGGCCGAAGCCTTGGCGAAGGCTGGCCGTCGTAAACCAGCTCAAGCGCGACAAAGCGTTGAAACCAATGACAACCGCGGCCGCCTCCACCGAAAATGGCTTCGTTTCGCAAAAGCCCGCGCAGGTCCCCCCGCACCCGCTGTCCGGCCCCGCCAGCCGCATTCGTGTAACATAATGAATCGGCCCACATGATGAATCGGCCCACATGTTTGATTATGAAGAAGTTTTTACGATATTCTGACATGTTAGTCCTGTTTCCGAATTCTCTTTTCTAATCTGGAGGCAATTTCGAATGCAAACGCATTCCCACTCGCTGGCACGCCGGCTCTTTAGCGTTCTTTTGCTGATCGGGATACTCGCCGGCGGCGCGATCCCGGCCTTCGCTCAACCACCCGCTGTACACCACGGCGGCGAAGCCGAGCTGATCCTGCCCGACCTGGGGCAAGCCACGTTTTTCGGCGGCGTGAACGGCCGCTCCCTGCTCATGGGCGGACTGCTGATCTCCGCTCTCGGCCTGGTCTTTGGATTCCTGTCCTACACCCGGCTCCGCAACCTTCCGGTGCATAAATCCATGCTCGAAATCTCGGAGCTGATCTATGAAACCTGCAAGACATACCTGCTAACCCAAGGGAAATTCCTGCTGATCCTGGAAGCTTTCATCGGCGCCATCATCGTCGT
>JANXRE010000031.1 GCA_025353165.1 Acidobacteriota bacterium
GTTCCAATCCCATGCCGATCAGCCTTCCGAACTACCACCGTAATACCGATCGTTTTCAGTTCGGAATGCTGATCGCCATCACTTCGGATTCGTGATCGCCATCACTTCGGAACGCTGATCGCCATCCCCCGGAATCCGCAGGGATCTGCATGGAAACGATGGAGCACCTCACGGACGAATGCCTGAACGGCTACCTGGAGCGGTTATCGAAGGCGGTCCGGCACCTGATGCTGATCATTGTGCCGAACGAGAAAGGCGTCGTGTTCGGCTCGAAGTGGCTGGTCAAGAAAGCCCTCCGCGCCGACCACGACCGGTACAGCGCCTCGGAGTGGGTGGATGCCGTCCTCGGCCGCTGCCACAGGGTCCGACGGGATGACCACAAGGGCTTCGACTACCACAGGCTGATGCGGCAGGCGTCCCCATATTTCCAGGTCAAATCGGTGTCCGGCCTGCCGTTCACAGGCCTTCCGGCACCGCTCGGTTTCACCATGGGGATCGTGGCAAAGCCGCTCCGGGCCGCAACAACGGCGACGGTTTAGTCCCCCCGATTCTCACGACTTGCCCTGCCCGGATTCAAGTCAAGCGCCTTCAGGGCAGGGGCCGGCCGGTGCGATGGCCGTTGTTTCAGAACCGGATCTTTGCGCCGAGTTGGATGACCCGGGTGGTTACTCCCTGTACGCCGCCCCCAACAGCGCCGAAGGTTCGCGATTGTACGTTGCGGTCCACCGAGCCGGGGGTCGGATTGAAGTGGTTGAACAAGTTGAAGAACTCCGACCGCAGCTCGATACGCATCCGTTCCCGGATCACGAATTCCTTGTTTAGGGAAAAATCGGCGGTAATCAGACCCGGCAGGCGAATAGCTCCGGTTCTCGGCGTGGTCCCGAAATGACCCCATTGCGCCGGCGCGAAGGCCGCCGTGTTGAACCACCGCTGCCACGTACGTTGACTGGCTGAGAGATTGCCAACTTGTCCCAGCACGACGTCGGCCCGCGATTGCACTCCGGTACCGGTCGAGTCGACGCCGTAGTCGATGCCGGCGGGAAAGCCGCTCTCGGCCACCACAATCGTGGCGAGCTGCCAGCCATCCAGGATCCGCTTCCCGGGCCCGCGCAGGGAATGGAAGAACGGTACGTCGTAGATCACCGTCTGGGCGAAACGCTGCGTCAGGTCATAGCCGGACAGCGAGTGCTCGTTGCGCATATTGTAGAAGTCCTGCGGGTTCCCGATGAAGCCGCCGTTGCCGATCAGACCGCCCTGATCGTGCGGGCCGGACAGAGCTTTAGACCAGGTGTAAGCCGTCAGGAAAGTGAGGCCGCGGCCCATGCGGCGCTCCCCGCGTACCTGCAGCGCGTTGTAGTTCGAGTTTCCAACCGACTTGGTGCCTTCTATGTCGCGCTGGAATTTCTGATTCGGGCGGCGGGCGTCGATGGGAGCAATGCTCGGATCGCGGGGGTCCACCAGCGCGATCGGACGGTTGAAGGCCATGTTCCCGTCATCGAAGGCGATGGACAGATCGGTGCCTTTGGTCCCCACGTAGCCGACGTCGAGCAAAATGTTCCCGCGAAACTGGTGCTGGATGGTCGCGTTCCACTGCTGGATGTAGGCATCCCGCTCGTTGGGATCGATGGAGGTAGTGTTGTTCAGCGTAGTGCCGGTGGTGGTTTCGACCTTGGCGAACGGGTTGCTGAAAAACAGGTCCGGCGTGGTTGTGCCACTGCCTTGAATGGAGGCTCCGAGCAGCGCCTGCGCGCCCTCCACCATGGAGAAGTTGGCGTTGGGATGCTCCTGCTGATAGTAGATTCCATAACCGGCGCGAAACACCGTGTCGGACAGGAATTGCGGCCGCCAGGCGAGGCCCGCCCGCGGACCAAAATTGTTCCGGTCGGGCCGGAGCAGGGACCGCCCGTAAGGCGAGTTTTGCGGAGTGACGAAATCGGTCACCAGGAACCCGTTCTGGTAAACGTCGATGATCTTATTGTCGGACTGATACCAGCGCTGGAAATAGTCGTAGCGAAGGCCAAGCGTCACGGTGAGGTTCGAGGCCGCTTTCCACTCGTCGTTGACGTAATACGCCTGACCCGTGCTGTACATGTCGGTGACGGTGGGGGTGGGGTTGATCGACGCGAGCTTCACATAGCCGAGCAGGAAATCCGCCAGCGCGGAGCCCGTGTAGGTTCCGTCAAAGCGGAACGAGCCTCTCGGGTTCCGGGCCTGCTCGAAGTAGTAGTTCCGGCGGTCGATCTCGACGCCGATCCGGACGGCGTGGCGCCCGAGCTGCCAGGAGAACCCGTCGGCTATTTCCCAGAGGCTGTAAGTGCGGTCCCGAGGACCGATCTGGCGCTGGAGATCGTAGGTGGAGATTCCGCCTTCGGGGCCGTTGATCTGAATCGAGGGCGGCCCGAAATCCTTCGGGCGGCTCGACACGAGGGGAATGTTCATGAGTCCGGCGACGTTGTAAGCCGGGTCGTTGGTGGTGCCGAATACTTCGCCTTCATGCATGCGGTTCCAGCCGACACGCAACAGGTTCACCATGTTGGAATTGAACGTTCGCGTATAGGTGGTGGCGACGTTCTGGGTGCGGCTCAGGTTGTTCCGGTCGTCGTGTCCCCAGAACGGCGTTCCTTTCTCCAGCGTGTCGTTCAAAATGTAGCGGCCGCTGACGCTGTCCTTGCTAGAGAAGCTGTGATCCACCCGGCCGGTGTAGTTGTCCTGGGTGGAAACGGGACTCTGGGGAGTGTTAATGAAGTTGAACACCCCATTCTGGGTGTTCGCGGCGGGCTCGAATTTCAGAAATGTCAGGGCTTGCGGGCTGAGCGCGGCGGTGGGAATCACGTTGCCGGCGATGCCGACATGGAGCGGATCGCGCAGAACGATGGCGTTGCCCTTGTTGTCCGTCAATCCGGTGAGGTCGCCGGTACGCTGAGCGCTGGTCGGGACAATGGCATAGCCGGGCACCGCCCCTAGAGCCTGCCGGCCGGATTCCCAGTTGAAGAAGAAGAAGGTCTTGTTCGTGCCGTGGTAGAGCTTGGGGATCAGGACGGGGCCGCCGAAGTTCGCGCCGTACTGGTTGCGGTTCAGGCGGGCCGATTTCAGGTCCTTGTTGGCAATGGCATTGTAGGTGGACGTCAAGGCATCGTTCCTATTGAACTCCCACAGCGTTCCGTGAAAGTCATTCGTGCCGCTCTTGGTGATGAGGTTGATTTGGCCTCCCGGCGCCGCTCCCGAATCCGCCGCGTAAGAGTTCGTCTCCACCTTCAACTCCGCCAGTGAATCCACCGAGGGACTGAAAGCGTAGGTAAATGCGTCCCCGTCCATGGACTCGATGCCGTCGATGTAGTATCGATTCGCCGTGTCGCGAACGCCGTTGGCCGAGAACCCGGTGGATCCGAACGCGCTGTCGCTCTGGCCGATGGAGCCTCGCCCGCGCCGCACCGTGATAGAACCGGGCGTGCCTGGCTGGGCGCCGGGAATCAACTGCGCCAACTGGACGAAGTTGCGGCCGTTCAGGGGGAGTTCGGCAATCTCGGTTGAGTCTATGGTTGTGCCAACCGTTGCATTTTCCGTCTGCAGCGCAACGGCGCTAGCCTGCACATTGACGCTCTGCGTGACGTCGCCCACTTCCATCCGAAAATCGTACCGGCTCGTCTGGCCGACAAAAAGAATAATCCCCGAGACCTTGCTTTGGCGGAATCCCGCCCGGGACGCAGTAATCGAGTAGTCGCCGGCCGGAAGGAAGGGGACCGTGTAGTCTCCCGTGGCGTCGGTTTTGGCCTCGCGGGGCACGCCCGTCTGCTGGTTCAGGACGGTCACGGAGCCGCCGGAGACGACCGATCCGGAAGGGTCGGTTATCGTTCCAACCAGGGTCGCCGTGGTTTGCTGCCCGTACAGGGACAGCGAAAGGGGTGCAGTGAGAAGCAGCGCGAACGCTAGCCAGGGCTTATTCATTAGCATGTGGGGAAACCTCAAATTTTCCATACAATCCTGCTTTAACGATTATCGATAATCAAGTATAATTATTGTCATAACACAATGCAAGGCGAAAACGCGCAAGGGGCTGCGATGTCCCGATTGCCACGGTTTGAGCGGAGCCCCACCCTTCGCAACACAATCATCACTCATCTTCGAGAGGCGATTGCACGTGGAGAACTGAAAGCCGGCGAACGGGTGACGGAGCTTGGTCTGGCCAAGAGCCTGGGCGTGGCCCAAAGCACCATGCGCGAGGCGTTTATCGAGCTGGAGAGCCAGGGATTTCTGGAACGGAAAGGGGCGCGGCTCACCTGCGTCAGTGCGTTATCGAGAAAGCAAATTTCTGAACTTCATCTGGTTCGTAGCCGGCTGGAGGCGCTGGCGGTGGAAGTCCTGACCGGCATGCCGGAGAAGAATCTACTGGCGGCCGGGGAGGCCTGCGCCGGTATGCTCAGCAGCGCCCAGGAGAACGACCGAACCGGTTTCTATCACCACGATTTGAAGTTTCACCGAAGCCTCTGGCTCGCGACCGGAAATAGTCACCTGGCGTCCACACTCGAACTGCTGACGGCGAAGCTGTTCGCTTTCGGACTGGCACGCCGGGCGGTGCAGACTCGTGAACACCTGATCACCACCGCGGAGGAGCACCGGGAACTGCTGGATCTAATCTCGTCCAGCCAGCGAAGTGTTGCCTTGCACCTTCTGGAGACTTCGTTGAAACGGGCTTGGACCGAGGATCTTCAGTCGCCCGATCGGTGACCGGAGCGTGCCCGCTCACGCGATCACTGTCCGTCCCCCTTTCACCCGGACGGTGACATCGCGACCCAAGTGGCAGAACGTATGGCGCGCTCCTTCCATTCGCTGCGCGCATGTTCCTTCCAGTGCGAGCCCGGTTAGCGACGGCCGGACGCCGAGGCAGCCGCGCGTAAAGCCCCACAGGATCAACAGGGCGTTGTTGAGTGGCTCGCTGATCAACTGGCCGGTGTCCCATTTCAGCCCGGCGGCCCACAAGCGATTGCGGGCGTAACCGTGGCGTATGACGCGCTCGAAGGTATCGTAGGCTGCGTCCGCCTGTCCCGCGGCGCCGCGCGCGGCGATTTCGAAACCCGTCGAATGAAAGAAGGAGCAACCGTTCTCGTAGTTTGGATAGACCTTCTGATTCTGGAGTTCCCCAAAATCCACGAGGTCGCCGAGTTGGGTGACCGGGTACATATTCGCGGGCGTGGCCCAGATGGCCTCGCGCTTCAGTTTGAACTGGCGGCAGAGATCGTCATAGCGGCGGTCGAGGTGCGCGAGGATGCGCCGGGCCGTCGGCTGGCTAGCGATGCCGAAAACGATCGCCAACAGGTTGTGATCGGTGTAGAAATAGCGCCGCCCGGAGCCGGGCATTTTCTCGCGGACGTCGATCCAGTCCATATAAAGCCCGCGATCGTCGTCCCAAAAAACGCGATGGTAGGCCTCGCGGGAACGGGCGTGGGCGGCCCGGTAACGGCTGGCCATTGCGTCGTCGCCAACGAACGCCGCGAGTTCGGCCAAGGCCCCTAGCGCGGCGACGCACCAGACGTTGATCAATGCGTCCTTGTGCCCGAAATTGACGATGTCGAACCACCCGCTGCAATGGCGGCCGCCGTCGGCGAGGCCCGAGGAACCGGGGATTTCGAACACCCCGTCCTGGTCCCGGTCGAGCGCCAGCATGTAGCGCGCGACTCTTTCCGCGGCCGGGAGGACACGCCGGACAAAATCGCGGCTGCCGGTATTCAGCGCATGGAAATACATCGCCAGGATGAACTGCGGGACCTGGTCGATCAGGTTGCCCCACGGCGCGCGATAGAAACCCTGGGCACCCCACCGCGGCATCACAAAACCGTCCGGCTGTGTGCCGGAATCCGCGAAAAACAGCAGCTCCTTTTCGAGGGCCTCCAGCGTTGCCGGGCTCTGCCGGTAGATGCCCTGAATCATGGGGAACCACGCCATCTCCTGGAGCACCGGAACGCTGGCGGGGTTGTTCCCGAAGAACCAGCCCATCCATTGATTGTGCACCGCGGCAAAATCGCGGGTCTGTTCCGCCAGGAACCGGTCTGGGATCTCGAGTTCGAACAGGGTTGTGGGAGTGCGGGACAAGCGCAGGGTCCAGACTTGCGTCTGGCTGGTTCCCGCGTGCCGGGATTGCGGACCGAGAGCCCGGTCCACGCACTCCGCGCCGAGGGCGACCACCGGCGAGGTCCCATCGGCGAACGGTTTGGCGTAGCTGAAGAGGCCGGCTTGCAGGCTGCTTTCGAGGGCCAGGCCCGAAGGGGCCAATCGGATGGATTGCTCGCGGCGAGCGGAAAGAGCTTCGTATTGTCCGGCTCCCCGGACGGGTAGCGGGAACATCTTCGTGCCGTCGAGAACCATGCCGGTGTCGAGGAACCCCGGGATCGGGAGGAACCGGTGGCGGTCCGAGGTTTTGAAGACCAGGGCCGGGAAGCGATCGGCGGCGAGGACTACGTCCCGCAGCCACTCGCGGTCGATTCGCCAGGTGAGCAGGTCTCCCGCAAGCGTCAGCTCCCAGTTCTCGCGTGCGATGGGGTCGGATTCCGGGCCGAGCAGGATGCCATTGACGCGGATGGACGACTCGGCCGAAGCGGCGGCACCGGACTCGGGCAGCCGGGCAAAATGCCACTCTCCTCCTAGCGGCAATAGCGCGGTGCCGCTGCGGAGGAGGCCTTCGGCGGGGTTTTCAACAACCAGACTGTCGAGTGCGCCGGGCGCGAAACGGTCCACCCACACTCCTTGCGAGCCCGCGACCACCGCTACCCGGAACGACGGGTTTTCGATCGTCAGGGCGCCACGCGCCGGCGACGCCAGGGCCGCGATCGATTGTAGAAACAGTTTGCGGGTCATCATGACTGGAAGCGGGAAGTATAGCTGATAGGATGAAAGATTCCTATGAAGCTCCACAGCCATACGATCACACAGGGCCGGGATCGCGCACCCGCCCGCGCGATGCTCAAGGCCATCGGATTTTCCGACGAGGACCTGCGCAAACCCATCATCGGCATCGCCAATACGTGGATCGAAACCATGCCGTGCAATTACAACCTGCGCGAATTGGCGGTCCATGTAAAAGAGGGCGTACGGCAGGCCGGCGGCACGCCCATGGAGTTCAACACGATCGCAATCAGCGACGGCGTGACCATGGGCACCGAGGGGATGAAAGCCTCGCTGGTCAGCCGCGACCTGATTGCCGACTCCATCGAACTGGTCGCGCGCGGCCACATGTTCGACGGCATCGTGGCGCTGGTGGCCTGCGACAAGACGATTCCCGGCGCGGCGATGGCGCTGCTGCGCCTGAATGTTCCCGGCGTGATCCTATACGGCGGATCCATTCTGCCCGGCCACTATAAGGGCCGCGACCTGACGGTGCAGGACGTGTTTGAAGCCGTGGGCGCGCACGCGGCGGGTAAGATCGACGACGCGGAACTGCTCGCCATTGAGAATTCGGCGTGCCCCGGGGCGGGCGCATGTGGGGGCCAGTTCACCGCCAACACGATGGCGACCGTGATGGAGATGATCGGACTCTCGCCGATGGGGACCGCCGCGGTGCCGCAGGTGGACGCCGGGAAGGCCGAAGTGGCGCGGCGCTGCGGCGCGGTAGTGATGGACGCCGTGCGCAACAACCGGTGCCCGCGCGACATCGTGACGCGCGCGGCGTTCGAAAACGCCATCGCCTCGGTGGCCGCGAGCGGCGGCTCTACAAATTCCGTTTTGCATCTGCTGGCGATGGCTCGCGAGGCCGGCGTGGAACTGGATATCGAGGATTTCCAGAAGGTGAGCGAGCGGACTCCGCTGCTGGTGGATCTGAAGCC
Organism: Acidobacteriota bacterium; assembly: GCA_025353165.1. Classification (GTDB taxonomy): domain Bacteria; phylum Acidobacteriota; class Terriglobia; order Bryobacterales; family Bryobacteraceae; genus TMP-7. The sequence continues at coordinate 7,815 of JANXRE010000031.1, forward strand.
CGCGGGCCGGTTCGTCGCGGTGGATGTGCATTACGCGGGCGGGATTCCGGTGATTGCGCAGAGGCTGGTCGACGGCGGATACGTCGACGGTACCGCGATGACCGTTACGGGTCGCACGTTCGCGGCAGAAGCGGCGGACGCGAAGGAGACGCCAGGGCAGGAGGTCATCCGACCGCTGAGCAATCCGATCAAGTCGAGCGGGGGCCTGGTGATTCTAAGAGGCAACCTGGCCCCGGACGGCTGCGTGATGAAGGTGACGGGAATCGAGCGGAAAGGGCAGGAGGGACCGGCGCGTGTTTTCGATTGTGAAGAGGACGCGATGCACGCCGTCCTTGAGGGCGGGATCCGCGCCGGCGACGTGATCGTGATCCGCTACGAAGGGCCGCGCGGCGGACCGGGAATGCGCGAGATGCTGGGGGTGACGAGCGCGATTATGGGCGTTGGTCTCGGAGACTCCGTCGCGCTGATCACGGATGGCCGGTTCAGCGGAGCCACGCGTGGATTCATGGCCGGCCACATCGCTCCGGAGGCCGCCGTGGGCGGGCCGATCGCGGCGGTGCGGGAGGGCGACACGATCTCGATCAGCATCGAGAAGCGGACGATCGAATTAAAGGTGAGCGAGGAAGAGTTGCGGGAGCGGCTCGCGGGGTGGAAGAAGCCCGCCGTGAAGTATGCGACGGGGGTTTTTGCGAAGTATGTGAAGTTGGTTTCGTCGGCGGCGGAGGGTGCGGTTACGGGCTGATTAGCCACCGACTCCCTTACGGTCGCCGCTCGGAAACGCCTTCTGAGCCGCGCGCGTTAGCAAGCGGGCTGATTTTGTCCGTCGACTCGCATAGCGGGTCGAGGGGACACTGGTCGCATTTCGGCTTCCGCGCGTCGCAGATGTTGCGGCCGAAGTGAATCACCTGGTGCGAGAAGAGAATCCACCGCTCCTTCGGCAGGATCTTTATCAGGTCCTGTTCGATCTTCACCGGGTCGGTGTTTTTTGTCAGATCCAAGCGACGCGCAATCCGCTGGACGTGCGTGTCCACCACGACGCCGCCGGCGATACCGAACGCCGTTCCGAGAACGACGTTCGCTGTTTTTCGCGCCGCCCCGGGCACCTTCACTAATTCCTCCATGGTCCTCGGCACTTGCCCGTTATGATCCGTCAGGATCTTGCGGGCCGCTCCGATCAGCGACTTCGACTTGTTGTTGAAGAAGCCGGTGGACCGGATATCGGCCGCGAGTTCCGGCTGATTGGCGTTGGCGACATCCTCGATGGTGGGGTACTTCCGGAAGAGCCCCGGAGTCACTTCGTTTACCCGCTTGTCCGTGCACTGCGCGGAGAGAATCGTCGCCGCCAGCAGTTCCCAGGCGTTCGCGTGGCGCAGCGCGCAGGTGGCTTGCGGGTACAGCTTGTCCAGCTCCGCAAGAATGCGCGGCAGCCGTATCGCGAGGGCGGGTTTCTTTGGCATCGGCGTCATAATAGCATTTGCGCCACTTCCTACCGATCGCGATTCTGGCGCTCGCCGCGTTCGGCGCAACGGCCGGCGGCTCGTACCACTTCGACGACTACTCGCTTTTTCGCAGCCCGGCCGTCGTCGACCCGGACGGCTGGCGCGATCTCTTTCGACTCGATCAGACCCGGCCGCTCACTTACTTCACGTTCTGGCTGAATTATCAGGTGGGCGGGCGGAGTCCGGCCGGGTACCACGTAGTGAATATAGCGTTGCACGTCGCGTCCGCACTCCTGCTGTTCCGCATCGCGCGGCGCATAGTCGCGCTGCGCGCCGCGTTCATCGCGGCGGCGATCTTCGCCGTACATCCGCTCCTGACGCAACCGGTTGCCTACGTTTTTGCCAGGGGGACGCTGCTCATGACCGCGCTCTGCCTCCTGTCGCTCGGCGCGTGGTTGCGTGGGCGAATCTGGCTGTCCACCGCGGTCTTCGCCGCAGCTCTGCTCGCCAAGGAGGAATGCGTCGCGTTCCCGCTGTTCCTGCTTCTGCTCCACTTCTCGGCGTCTCGCGCGCGACGGGAGTTTCCCGCCATCGCGGCCATGCTCGCGCTGGCGCTGGCCGCGGGTTTCCGGGTGCTGTATGCGATTTCCCTCGCGCCCGGAGCGGGCGCGGGCTCTCAAGCCGGCATGACACCGCTCGCTTATCTCGCCGCGCAAGGTCCGGTGATGGCCCGTTACCTGCGGCAGATCGTGATCCCTTGGGGCTTCTCCATCGACCCGCAAATCGGACCGTACCCGGCATGGCAGGCCATCGCGTGTTGGACCGCTCTCTTGGCGTCGGCGGCATTGGCGGCGCGCTGGTTCCGAAACACGCGGGCCGGCTTCTGGTTCCTCGGCGGCGTTGTCCTCCTGCTGCCGAGTTCCTCGATCCTTCCGGCCGCCGACCTTGCCGCCGACCGCCGCATGTACCTGCCGATGATCGCTCTGTCCGTCGCTGCGGGCCTCCTGCTCGAGCGTGTCGACTGGCGCGCCACGGCCGCCATCGTCGCGGTTCTCTGCGGCATCAGCATTCGATATTCGATGCTGTGGCGGACCGAGCAATATCTTTGGACCGAGGCGGTGGAACTCGCTCCGGGCAAAGTCCGGCCTCGCATCCAGCTCTCGCGAGCCGTGGAGCCGCAACGCGCGCTGGAGATCCTGAAGGAGGCCGAAAGTACTGCGCCATCCGATCCGGCGATTGCATCGGAGGAAGGGAGAATATATCTGTCCGCCGGAATGGCTCCGCAGGCGCTGTCGGCTTTCGGCCGCGCACTCGCGCTCGCGCCAGGCACTGCCGAGGCGATTCAGAATCGCGGGGTGGCGCTGCTGGCGCTGGGGCAAGCCGAGGCCGCGCGTCAGGATTTCATGCGGGCGCTCCAAGCGAATCCCTGCCTGTTCGAGGCGCGGATCAACTTGCGGCGCATGGGCGCGTTCGGAGAACGGGCTCCGTGGTCCTGCCGCTTAACTTTGGAGGAGCTATCGAAACTGGCGAACGAGAAATGACATGGATTATCAGCTTCGCTGCCGCTTACTCGCTCCTCTCTCGCTGAAGGAAACCTTCCAGGCGTTCGAGGATCCGCGCAACCTCGGAAAGATCACCCCGCCCGGACTCAGCTTCCAGGTCACGACCAACGACCGGATCGAAATGCGTCGCGGAGCCGAGATCGAGTACACCATCCGCTGGCTGGGCTTGCCGATGCGCTGGAAGACGCTGATTGCCGAGTACGATCCGCCGCGTTCCTTCGTGGACGAACAGGCGCGCGGCCCGTATTCGCTCTGGCGGCACCGACACACATTTGAAGAAACGCCGGAAGGCACGATTGTTTCAGACTGCGTCGACTACCGCCTGCCATTCGGGCCCCTGGGCGCAATCGCCCACGCACTCTTTGTGGGACGGCAGTTGCGGGCGATCTTCTCGTACCGCCAGCGCGCGATGAGCGGTCTTCTGGGCGTGCCGTGCCGGACACTGGAGGAGCCCTCCATCGCGGCCAAGTAGCATGGTAGCGATGGAGTTCATTCGGGGCGCGCCTCGCGGCTCGACGGTTGGCATACTCGCAGGGGCATTCAATCCGCCGACGGTTGCTCATCTGGCGCTGATCGACGCAGCCCGTTCGCGTGTGGACCAAGTGATTTGCGTCCTTCCGCGCGAGTTCCCTCACAAGCAGTACGAAGGCGCGACGCTGGAAGGCCGGCTGCGAATGCTCGACCGGGTCTCAGCCGAACACGCCTTCGACGTCGCAGTCACCGAGGGCGGCCTGTTCATCGATATCGCGCGGGAAGCGCGCGCCGCGTTTGGAAGCCGCATCGACGTCGCGTTCCTGTGCGGACGGGATGCGGCCGAGCGGATTCTCACCTGGGACTACGGCCGTTCCGGAACGATCGAAAGCATGCTGGAAGAATTCCGGCTGCTGGTGGCGGACCGCGGCGGACCGTTCGCGCCGCCACCGCATCTGGCGCACCGCATCGACCCGCTCGAGACGGCTATCGATGTAAATGCGATCTCGTCCAGCGAAGTGCGCCGCCGCATCGAATCGGGCCAGCCCTGGAGAGAGTTGGCGCCGCCGTGCATTCATGACCTCGTTCCTCTGATTTACGGCCGGATGTTATGATGAGGTGCCTTTCGGGGCTGTGGCGGAATTGGCAGACGCACTGGATTTAGGTTCCAGCGGGTTCACTCCCGTAAGGGTTCAAGTCCCTTCAGCCCCACCACTATCGGCCAGTGCAATGTGCCAGGAGAGCTGCCGTCTATACCCGATACGGCCCTCCGGACATTCTCGAAATCGAGGACGTCGAAACACCGGTTCCCAAGGACCAAAAAAGTCCTGGTTCGCGTCCATGCGACGAAGGTTTGCGCGGCGGACTGGAGGATGCGTAAAGCCGATCCGTTCCTCGTTAGAATCATCAACGGCCTTTGGCGGCCCGTCGGGTCGGTGGGCAAGGCCGTGACGCGGTTTGGCGAGGGCGACGAGGTGTTTGGATCGACCGGGTTCAAGTTCAGCACACATGCCGAGTACGTATGCCTGCCTGAAGATGCACTGGGCACAAAGCCGGTAAACATGACGCTCGAGGAAGCCGCGGCGGTCTTGTTTGGCGGCGTGTCGGCGTTGCATTTCCTAAGGAAAGCGAAGATCCACGCCGGGCAGAACGTGCTCATCTACGGAGCGTCGGGGGTTTCGCGGTTCAACTGGCGAAGCACTTCGGGGCGCACGTGACGGGGGTGTGCAGCACCACCAATCTGGACCTGGTGAAGTCTTGGGCCGGCGAGGTGGTCGACTACACCCGGGAGGATTTCTCGAAAGCCGGCCGGGTTCATGACGTGGTCTTCGACACGGTCGGCGAGAGCGGTTTGTCGCGCAGCCTGAAATCGCTGAAACGAGGCGGTTTCTATGTTCGGGTGGGGGGCTCCGGACGAATGTCGGCGATTGTTGGCGGGATGCTGCGGGGGATGTGGGTTTCGATCACGGGCACCGCGAAGGTAATTATCGGAGTGGCAGCCGCCGCAGCCGGCGATCAGTCCTTTCTAAAAGGGTTGATCGAGGCGGAGAGCTCAGGACGGTGATCGACAGGCGCTAGTCGCTGGACGAGATTGCCGAGGCTCACCGGTACGCGGAGGTGGGACACAAAGAGAGGACACGTTGTCATCCTCCTCGAACAGGTTAAGGGGTCCTGACGAAGGCGTGATGGCCGGCGGCGTCAACGTAGCTTCCGGCTACGCTTCCCTTCGGTAAAACGCAGTCACGGTGCAACCCGAGAAAACAAAGCCAAAGAAATGGCTGCCCCTGTCGCGGCAGTAACCCGCGGCCGACCCGGGCGGATTGATGCTGAAAGCCATCGTTGTGACGCTGACGGGCGCGTCAAATACGCGCCCCACAGACCTGATCATCGATGTCAGCGGATACTTCGCGGCTCCCGGCAGCACAGGCGGACTGTACTGTTATCCCGTGACTCCCTACCGTGCCGTGGATACCCGTTTGGGCCGGGGCAAAGCCGGCTCATTCGGTCCACTGAGTCTTGCGGCTTATGCGAGCCGCGACTTCCCGCTTCAATCTAGCGGCTGCGGCATCCCATCCATCGCGCAAGCCTATTCGCTGAACATGACGGCGGTGACGCAAGGCTTGTCCTTCCTGTCGGCATGGCCGACAGGACTGCCGTATCCCCGCGTTTCGACGCTGAACGCGCCCAACGGGGTGGTGGCGGGCAATCCCACTGACCTGATCGTCGACATCAACGGCTACTCTGCCCCTTTGACCAGGTGAGAAACTACCGCGCCTTTGCCTACTACCTTACCGATGTGGTTCTCCCGCTGGCTGCGCCCGAGGTTCGTTCACCCGATCTCTCCCCCGCCTCGGACCGCCGTCTTCTTGCCGCTGTTTCGCGAGTCACGCGGAGTAGCTAGCGGGAGTTTCCCACGCTCTGAGCCGTTGGGACAGTGAAGAGGTTGTAATCAAAGGGGTTGCTGGGCGCCATAGCGTATATATGTAATTATAAAATAACAGTGACCTGCCGCCTGGATCACCGCAAGTATCCCGTGGGGCGAAAGATCACGGACGAAGAGTTTGTCCATATCAATCTCAAGCGCGACAACTTCCATGGCGAATGGAACTATACGATTCATCCGAACAACTAATGCTAGATGTACATGTTATTTATGTACGCAGCTTTACAATCCGGTTGCACTGGGAGCTACGGCTTTCACGGATTCCCGCGTGCCCGCCAATTCCACGCCCTACAACACACAAGCCGTTGGAAGTGAGGTTTTCGTTACCTTCTCGGGACCAGGAGGCAACTTCGTAGACCAGTTCGACGTGAATGGCAACCTGAAGCTGGCATTTGCGACTGGCGCTTTTTTGAAGGCTCCTTGGGGTTTGGCGGTCGCGCCTTCCACATTCGGCACTCTCAGTAATGCGCTGCTGGTGGGAAATCTGGGTAGCGGCACGATCGCCGCATTCAGCACGAAGAGCGGCAAATTCCACGGCTTCGTCCAGAAAGCCGCCGCGACGCCCATCAGAATACAAGGCCTGTGGGCGATCGCTTTCGGCAACGATGGTTCGGCGGGTTCCACGAATTCCTTGTACTTCACCGCCGGTCCCGGCGGCTACCTGCACGGGCTCTTTGGGGTCATTAACGTTGGGCCGTAGCGATATCTTCCACGAGTGCGTGCGCCAGGGGTGCCGGGTCGGGCGACAGTGTTACGCTGAAAGTTCGCCATGACCAAGACAAGCAACGTTCAACAGTTGCAGGCGATCGCCAAGAAGACGCGCCGGGAAATCATTGAGATGATCACCGCGGCCAAGTCGGGACATCCCGGCGGGTCGCTCTCCGCCGTGGAGATACTGGTCACGCTCTATTTCGACGCGCTTCGACACGATCCCGCAAACCCGAAGTGGCCGGACCGCGACCGCTTCCTTCTTTCCAAGGGTCACGCGGCGCCCGTGCTGTACAGCGTGATGGCGCAGTGCGGCTACACGCCCGAAGACGAGCTGAACACCCTGCGCAAACTCGGGTCGATCTATCAGGGCCATCCCGATGTGCGCTTCATCCCCGCGCTGGAAGGCTCCACTGGATCTCTCGGCCAGGGGCTGTCGCTGGGCATCGGAATGGCGCTGGCGGCGCGGCTCGACGGACGTTCCTACAAGACCTATGTCGTGCTCGGCGACGGCGAAATCCAGGAGGGACAGGTCTGGGAAGCGGCGATGTTCGCTCCCTTCCATCGTGTCGACAACGTGTGCGCGATTGTCGATTACAACGGGATCCAACTCGACGGTTTTGTGAAGGACATTCTGGATGTTGCGCCGCTCGGCGATAAATGGCGCGCGTTTGGGTGGCACGTCATCGAGATCGACGGGCACGACATCGCGGCGCTGCAAGCGGCGTACGCGGAGTTCGCGGCGACGAAAGGCCAGCCGACCGTGATCCTCGCCCATACGGTCAAGGGCAAGGGCGTGTCGTTCATGGAGAACAATCCCAAGTACCATGGAGTCGCGCCGACCCAGGACGAAAGGGTGAGAGCCCTCGAGGAGCTTGCGTAATGGAAACCGGTACCAAGTACGAATTGAAGCCGGGGATGGCCACGCGCGAAGCCTTCGGTAAGGCGCTGGTGGAACTCGGCCGGGTAAACCAGAATGTCGTCGCGCTGGATGCCGACTTATCGAAGTCCACTTTCACCAGCCTGTTCGGCAAGGAATTTCCCGACCGCTTCTTCGAGTGCGGCATCGCGGAAGCGAACATGGTGGGGATCGGGTCCGGCCTGGCGAGCGCCGGCAAGATCCCGTTCGCTTCCAGCTTTTCGGCGTTCCTCTTGAACAAGGGCTTCGAGCAGCTCCGCATCACCGCTGCGTTTCCCAACGTCAACCTGAAGGCGGTCGGAACGCACAGCGGAATTTCCATCGGCGAGGACGGTCCGTCGCAGATGAGCGTGGAGGACATCAGCCTTGCGTGCTCCTTGCCCGGGTTCACGGTGCTGTGCCCGGCCGATGAAGTCTCGATGATGGCGCTTGTGCACGCAGCGGCCGAACATTTCGGGCCGGTGTTCATTCGCGCGGGGCGGGCGAAGGCCGCGATTATCTATGCGGCGGGCCAAAAATTCGAGATCGGCAAGTCGGTTCAATTGATGGATGGCCGCGATCTGACGATCATAGCGACCGGTCTGCTGGTGGCCGAGGCGATCCGCGCGGCCGATCAACTCGAGGCGGAGGGTATTTCGGCCCGCGTGCTCGACATGCATACTATCAAGCCGCTGGACCGCGACGCGATCGCGAAGGCGGCCGCGGAGACCGGCGCCATCGTGACGGCGGAGGAGCACCTGGTGGATGCCGGACTCGGAGTGCGGGTCGCGCAGGTTGTCGCCGAGACCCATCCCTGCGTGATGGAGTGCGTCGGCATCCAGAACACCTACGCCGAGTCTGGTCCGCCGGAAGCGCTGCTGGAAAAATACGGCTTGGTGGCGAAAAACATCGTGGAAGCCGCGCGCAAGGCCATTTCGCGCAAGAAAGCCTGACCCACGTGCTCGAATCTCCCTGGGGTCCGATGCCGGTCGCGGACGCGCACGTGCATTTTCTGTCTCGCCGTTTCTTCGAATTGCTCGGGGAGCAAAAGCCGGGCCTCACGTTCGAGTCGATGGAGCGGCTGCTGGGGTGGCGAACGCCGCCGGAGAAACCGGAAGCGCTCGCGCACGTCTGGGCTGAGGAACTGGACCGCCACGGCGTCAACCGGGCGGTGCTGATCGCCAGCATGCCGGGCGACGAAGCGTCGGTGGCAGCCGCGGTCGCGGCTCATCCGAGCCGATTTTACGGATACTTCTTCGTGAATCCGCTGGCCGCGGACGTCGTCACGCGGCTGCAAGGAACGCTGGATGCGGGCGTGATGCGCGGCATCTGCCTGTTCCCCGCCATGCACCGCTACAGCATTCAGGACGACGCCGCGCGCGCCATTCTGGACGTGATCGCCGCCACGCGCCCCGCGACGGTGGTTTTCGTTCACTGCGGAGTGCTGACCGTGGGCGTGCGGAAGAAACTGGGAATACCGTCGCTGTTCGACATGCGGTATTCGAACCCGATCGATCTGCACGCTGTCGCGCTGCGATATCCGCAAGTCCGGTTCGTCGTCCCGCACTTTGGCGCGGGTTATTTTCGCGAGGCGCTGATGCTGGCGGACCTCTGCCCGAATGTCTACCTGGACACGTCGAGTTCCAACCGCTGGGTGTTATACGATCCGTCGGAGCTCGATTTGCGGCAGGCGTTTCGCAGGGCTTTGGATGTGGCGGGCCCGCACCGGCTGCTGTTCGGCAGCGATTCTTCTTACTTCCCGCGCGGGTGGATTGCGGACGTTTTCAGGGAACAATCCAAGCTGGTGTACGAACTCGGAACCAGCGAAGAGCATGCCCGTCTCATTTTTGGCGAGAATCTCATCCACCTGTTAGCATGAGACGCTGGATCACATCTGTGAGCCTGGCGCTTGCAGGGTGCTCCCAGCCGGCGCCAAAGATCGCGCAGCCGGTTCGCGCGCCGGTCAGCGTCACCCAGTTTTATTCCGTGCCGGTTCGTATTGCGCAGGGAGAGCGGGCGGAGCTGTGTTACGGGGTGGACAACGCCACCGCGGTGAGGCTCTCGCCGCCAGTCGAGAGGGTTTGGCCCGCGTTGAGCAGATGTTTCGAGGTCCGCCCGGCGGCGGCGACGAGATACATTCTGACCGCTACCGATTCGCAAGGCGGCTCGGCTTCGAAGTCGGCAATCGTTGAAGTGGGTCCAGCCAGGCCCGCTGCGCCGCATATAGTCGAGGTGACCATCAACAAGACCGAAATTGCCCTCGGCGAGCCGGTCGTGGTGTGCTACACGGTGCGGAACGCGGCGTCGGTGACCATCACTCCCGGGCACGCGAGCGATACGACGCCGGAGCGCGGCTGCGTGACAGATAAACCGGTGGTCACAACCACGTATCGGGTGATCGCCACCGGCGTGGGCGGGCAGACCGACTCAGAGCGCGTAACCGTCACGGTGCGAAGTAGCCGTTGATGTCGATGTTGAGATCCGTCAGGTCGCCCGCGACCACCCGGATCGCGCCGTTGAGATTGGCGGGCACGATGGCCGCGTTTGCCACGACACCGCCGTTCGGCAGGTTGAGGGTCGAGACATTGGGATAGGGCTGCCCCGCCGGCCACACCGACACACAATATTACGATAATAACATCCGATAAATTGTATTTAGCGAGGAAGCCGGATTGGAAGACTCAGGCCGGCAGACAAACTCGTGCGGCGTCGTTGTGAGGGGGATGCCGGACGGGCTCGGGGAACAGCAGGTCGGCCTCGCAGCCGCACAGGCAGCGTTCGCGGCGGACGTCGCCGAAACGGTCCGCGCCGGGCGTCGCGTGCAGCGCGTAATGTCCCTCGCACTCGTACGCGATCAGTCTGCCGTCGGAATCGATCATCTGTTCGAACACCGGGACCTGGAAGCGCTGCCAGAGCTGGTCGCGTTCGGCGCCGCCGAGGAAATCGCCGGGACGGGCGAGGACGATCACGGCGTGGGTGGGGGCGGCGGTTATCCTTAATAACTGAGACAGCGACGCGGCGATGGCCTGCGGCTTCCAGAGCGCCAGGCGTTCCCGCTCGCTTTCATCGAACCTAGCGGGAGTTTCCCACTGACAAAGCAAGAATGCTCCCAACGCCCGCAGAACTATGAAGATAGCGGGCTAGCTCCGTATATACCACGGCTTCAGCCGAAGGCTGGTATTGCGCCAACAGCTTCCGCCAGAGTTTTCCGCCCGGCCTCCATCTCTTCGAGCAGCCGCACAATTACCCGCGCGAAGTGGTCGCGTACACCGGAACGCACGACAACGATACGACCATCGGCTGGTGGAACAGCGAAGCGGGCGGCGGATCGACGCGCAGCGCGGAAGACATCGCGGCGGAGCGCGAGTTCACCCGGCGCTACCTGCGGACCGACGGGCGGGAGATAAACTGGGTCTTCATTGAAACGGTTGCGGCTTCGGTTGCGGACACGGTCCTCACTCCGATGCAGGATGTGCTCGGGCTGGGCAGCGAGACCAGAATGAATCTGCCCGGGCGGCCGGACGGAAACTGACAGTGCCGCCTCCGTCCGGATTCGCTGCGTCCGGAAGACGCGGCGCGCTTGCGCGGGATCGCGGAGACGTACGAACGATGAAACCACGACTGAGCTTCTGGCAAATCTGGAACATGAGCTTCGGCTTCCTCGGCATTCAGTTCGGCTGGGGATTGCAGATGGCGAACATGAGCGCCATCTACGAATACCTGCACGCGAGGGCCGACCAGATTCCCATCTTGTGGCTCGCGGCGCCGCTGACGGGTTTGATCGTGCAGCCGATTATCGGTCACATGAGCGACCGCACCTGGAACGGATGGGACGGCGGCGGCCGTACTTCCTCACGGGCGCGATTCTGAGCTCGCTGGCGCTGATCGCGATGCCGAATTCGGCGGCGCTTTCGATGGCCGCGGGGCTGCTGTGGATCCTCGACGCGTCGATCAACATCAGCATGGAACCGTTCCGCGCGCTCGTCGCCGACATGCTGCCGCAAGAGCAGCGCACGCGCGGGTTCGCGATGCAGAGCACTTTCATCGGGCTCGGCGCGGTGGTCGCGTCGGCGATGCCGTATATTCTGACGAACCTGTTCCATGTCTCGCGGGAACATGTGTCCGGCACGGTGCCCGAGTCCATCCGGCTGTCGTTCTACATCGGCTCGGCAGCGTTCTTCGGTGCGGTGATGTGGACCATCCTGCGTACCTAAGGAATACCCGCCAGCCGACCTGGAAGCGTTCCGCCGGACGAAGGAACAGACCTCGGGCTTCGGCGACAACGTCGCGGAAATCCTGCACGCCATCGGCACGATGCCCAAGACCATGCGCCAGCTCGCGCCGGTGCAATTCTTCACCTGGCTGGGCCTGTTCTGCATGTGGCTGTATTTCTCAGTGACGGTGGCGCGCAATGTGTTCGGAGCGCCGGACGAGAACTCGCCGCTGTACACGCAGGGAATCGAATGGGCGGGGAACTGCTTCGCGATGTACTCGGCGGTCTGCTTCGTGTTCTCCTTCGCCCTGCCCTCCATGGCCGCGAAATTCGGCCGCAAGGGAACGCACGCCATCTGCCTGCTGTGCGGCGCGCTGGGACTGCTGTCGGTGGGCGTCATCCACGACAAGTGGTTCCTGCTGTTGTCGATGACGGGCGTGGGCATCGCGTGGGCCAGCATCATTTCCATGCCGTACGCGATTCTTTCCGGCTCCCTGCCGCCGGAAAAGACCGGCATTTATATGGGCATCTTCAACTTCTTTATTAAGTTGCCGGAGATCGTCGCTTCGCCGGCGTTCGGGTGGGCGATGAATCACCTGCTCGGCAACAACCGCCTCGCCGCGGTGACCGGCGGGGGCGTGTTTCTGATGCTGGCGGCGATCCTCGTGTCACGGGTGAAAGAAGAAGCGTAGTATGCGCATCCTGGCTCTGCTGTTCGCGTACGCGTGCCTGCTGGCCGGGGCTCCGCCGCGGGTGCTCAAAGTGGAGCCGCCGAACTGGTGGCCGGGGCACTCGATCCATCCGGTGCGGTTGTTGATTCACGGATCGGGATTCGAGGGCGCGCGCGTGGACGCCGGAGACTCGGGGCTCGAGATCGGATTGACTCAGGTGAACGCCCGCGGCATTTACCTGTTCGTCGATGTGGGAATTCCGGCCGGGGCGCAGCCGCGTCCAGTTTCGCTGACCGTGACGACCGCCGAGGGCGCGGCGACGATTCCCTTCGAGATCTCGGCGCCCCTGCCGCGCGCCGGACGCTTCCAGGGATTCTCCGCAGACGACGTGATTTACCTGATCATGCCGGACCGCTTCGCCAGCGGCGATCCCTCGGTTTCCCATGCGCTGGTGGACCGGGCCAAGCCGCGCTACTATCATGGCGGCGATTTCCAGGGGATCATCGATCATCTTCCCTATCTGAAAAGCCTCGGGGTGACCGCGCTGTGGCTCAAGCCCTGGTACGACAACGTCAATCACCTGAACTCCAAGGAGACCTACGGCGGCGAGGAGATTACCGACTATCACGGGTACGGCGCGGTCGATTTCTACGGCGTCGAGGAGCACTTCGGCGATCTCGGTAAGTTGCGGCGGTTAGTGGACGCGGCGCACTCGCTCGGGATCCGGATCATTCAGGACCAGGTGACGAATCACAGCGGCCCGTATCACCCGTGGGTGGAGGATTCACCCACGCCTACATGGTTCAACGGAACGGTCGCAAAGCATCTCGAGAACGCCTGGCAGACCTGGACGCTGGCCGACCCGTATTCGCCCGAGCCGATGCGCCGGGAAACACTGGAAGGCTGGTTCATCGACATTCTGCCCGACCTCAACCAGAACGACCCGGAGGTCGCGCGATACCTCATCCAGAACACGCTCTGGTGGGCGGGCGTAACCGGGCTCGACGGGATCCGGCAGGACACCTGGCTGTATGTGCCCCGCCCGTTCTGGCGCGACTGGATGGCCGCGATCAAGCGCGAGTATCCGGCGATGCGGGTGGTGGGCGAGGTGTTGGACGGAGATCCCGCGCTGGTCTCGTTCTTCGCGGGCGGCCGGCCACAGTACGACGGGATCGACACGGGCGTGGATTCGCTGTTCGATTTCCCGGCTTTCTTTCAGATAAGGCACGCGTTCGCGCAGGGCAAGTCGATCCGCGCGGTGGCGAGCATGCTCAGCCACGACCGGTTGTATCCCGATCCCGGCCGGCTGGTGACTTTTCTCGGGCTACACGATGTCGGCCGGTTCATGAGCGAGCCGGGCGCGACGGTGGACGGGCTGAAGCTAGCCTGGACGTTCCTCATGACGTCGCACGGAATCCCGATGATTTACTATGGCGACGAGATCGGGATGCGGGGCGGCAACGATCCCGATAACCGGCGCGATTTTCCGGGCGGGTGGCGGGGCGATCAACGGAACGCGTTCGCGCGGGCGGGGCGGACGGCGGACGAGCAGGCGGTCTTTCAGCACCTTCAGAAGCTGCTGGCTGTTCGCTCGGCCAACGACTGCCTGCGGCGCGGGCGGATGGTGAATCTGCTGGCCAACGATCAGCAGTAGGCCTACGCGCGCATCGGGGACCGCGGCTCGGCGGTGGTGGCGCTCAATAATGCGGCGGCGGCGACGTCGTTGGAATTTGCGGTACCTCTGCCGGACGGAACGGAGTTAGTCGATGCGCTGCTGGGCGGTGCCCTGGTTACTCGGGTCAGTAAGAGGCGGATTGCCGTCTACTTGCCCGCTCGCGGTGGGATCGTGTTGGTTAGTAAATAGCCATGGATATAACGTTCTGAACGGCTGCCGCCGATAGCCTGGGTAGAGAGGATAGTGAAATGACTATTTCATCCACCCTGCGCTCGATCGATCAGTCTCTTCTGAATGAGATCCGTTCTTACCACTCCCACTCCACGACGTCCGGTGTGACGCCCGCGGCCACGACGGCGTCCGACGATGTCGGGATATCGAAGGCGGCGGAATTGTTCAAGGCTTTGCAGCAACTCCAGACCTCGAACCCGGCGGAGTTCAAGCAGGTACTTACGGACGGAGCGGCCAAGCTCAGGGAGGCGGCCAAGGACGAGTCCAATCCGGCGAACACGGAATTGCTGAACGACCTCGCGGACCGGTTCCAGAAGGCGGCCGACACCGGGGACCTCGACGCGATTCAGCTGAAGGGCCACGGCAGCCATCATCATCATCATCATCGCCATTACCAGGAAGACGACCAGGATGCCTCCTCGAGCCTGATCGCCGGCATTCTGACGAAAAATTGACGGTGACACGATCTCGTCAGCGTGACGGCCAGCAAACTCAACGGTTTGTAACGGCCTGCAATGTGCCTTGGGTCTATTGGGAGGATCCACTTGCAAGTCTCTGAAGCTGTAGCGCCATTCCCGGTGCGGGCCGAATCCGGAATACGTCGGCTCGACCTGAGCCTCCTGGCCGGTATCGCGGTCGCGCTTTGCGCTGCTGTGGCAGGCATTTGCTGGGCCAGGCTGGACCTCAGCTACTTTCTGCACCCCACGGGAGCGGCGATCGTGTTGGGAGGCACGCTCGGCGTCACCCTGGTGACGACGCCGGGGGCGGCGTTGGTCAATTCCGCACGCAGGATATGCGGTCTTCTGTCGGCTACTTCGATCGACCGGGAATCGCTCATTGAAGAGATTGTCCGGTATGCGCGGCTGACCCGCAGGGAAGGTTTGCCGGCATTGGAGCGCGCCGCCACCGAAAATCCGAATGCCTTTCTCCGGAACGCGCTGCTGCTGGCGGCGGACGTGACCAACCGCGACGAGTTGAAAAACTCACTGGAGCTGGAACTGCGGCTAAGGGAGCGGCATGGGAATGCGGACGCCAAGGCGCTGGAGGTGGCGGGAGGATTCGCTCCGACGCTCGGAATCATCGGCACCGTGATCGGGCTGATCGAGGTGATGAAGCAGTTCTCGAATCTCCAGGCTGTAGGATACGGGATCGGCACGGCCTTTGTTTCGACGATCTATGGGCTGGCGCTCGCCAACCTGTTTCTGCTGCCGCTGGCGCACCGGATTCGCGCGCGGGTGGCGGAAGCGTTCGAGACTCAGGAGCTGATCATGGAAGGCGTGCTTCATATCGCGGACCGGGTGCATCCCTCGCTGGTGCGAATCCGGCTCCGGTCGTTTCTGCGGGAGGTACGCTGATGCCGGAGCCAGAGTACTTTCAAGCGGAGGCGGGCAAGCACGACCGCTGGATGGTCAGCTACGTGGATGTCTTGACGATTCTCCTGGTTCTGTTCGTGACCGTCGCGGCGCACGGGATCCAGCAGCCGGCCGCCAGACACGATCCATTGGCGGACACCAAAGAGAAGCTGCAGCGCCAGGGAGTGGATCTGAAAGTGGCGCCGCGCGGGCTGGTTATCAGCATCCCGCAGGCGGTGTTGTTCGCGACCGCCGACGATCGCATCAGCTCGACGGCGTGGCCGATGATTTCCGGAATCGCCGGGGTGCTCCGCGATATGCCGAACAAAGTTGAACTCGTGGGGCACGCGGACGCGAGCCCGATTCGAGGCGGACGCTTTCGGAGCAACTGGGAACTGTCAGCGGCGCGGAGTCTCCGTTTGCTGGAGCTTCTGACGGAGCAGTACGGCCTGCTGGAGGCCCGGCTTTCCATCGCCGGCCAGGGCCCGTATAGTCCCAAGAGTTCCAACGACACCGCGGACGGCCGGGCGTCGAACCGCCGCGTGGAAATCCTTATTCTGAACGACGAGACGCTTCCAGATTTCCAGGCTACTGCCGCGTGGCCGGCTCGTCGACTCGCAGAAACTGGTCGGCACGAACATCCTTGAGCGTTTGCCGGATCCCGCTGGGCCAGGCGATCTCCACGGTCCGGGCCGCCGTAGCCGGTCCCAGCCCGAAGTGCACGCGTTTATCGCTCGACGATAGATAGCTGCCCGCCGTCGTAACCGTGGCGTACTGGGAGCCGCTCGCGGTGGTGACTTTTACCTCCGCGCCGATGCCGTCGCGATTGCTTTTGTGGCCGGTGAGCGAAAGAGTCAGCCAGTGATTCGAAGTTTGCGTCTGGTTGAGAATGACATGCGCCTCGCCTCCGTTGGTTGTCACCACGGCGTCGATACGGCCGTCGTTGTCGATGTCGCCGGTCGCCATACCGCGCCCCACCCAGGCCTCGTGAAAAACCGCGCCGGACTGGGCCGAGACGTCCACAAAGCCGTGACCGGTGTTTCGCGCCAGCAGCATGGGCTCGCGATATCGAAGTTGCGGGAATGTGAGTTGGATAGACGGGAGGTCGTGCCCCTGCGCGATTAACAGGTCCTTCCATCCGTCGTTATCGTAATCCACGAACCGGATTCCCCAGCCGGAGTGGAGCAAAGTCATGCGCGCGATGCCGGTGGACTGGCTCACATACGTGAAACTGCCGTCGCCGTCGTTGTGATACAGGGCGTAGACCTGATTGGCCAGGTTGTCCACGACGAGGTCCGGACGGCCGTCGTTGTCGTAATCCGCGAAATCCACGCCCATGCCGGCGTAGGTCCGTCCGTCGCCATCCACCGCGACTTCCGACATCAGCCCGACTTCTTCGAACGTGCCGTTACCCTTGTTGTGGTATAAAAACTCGGTCATCGAATCGTTCGCGATGTAGAGGTCGATGCGCCCGTCGCGATCATAATCGGCGATCGCGATGCCCAGCGCTTTGGCCGGTTTGGCGAGGCCCAACTTCTGAGCCACCTCGGTGAAGTGGCCGCCACCGTCGTTGTGAAAGACCAGCGGCGCGATCGGCTTGAATACGTCTGGGTGACAGTAGCCCCGCAGTTCCTCGGTGTGCTCTCCGCACCACAGGTCGTTGAAGTCCCAGTCCGCGTAGCGCAGCACTACGAGATCCAGCAGTCCATCCTGGTCCAGATCCACCCACGCTGCGCCGGAGGACCATCCGCTGCCGCCCACGCCGGCGCGCTCCGTAACGTCGGTAAACGTGCCGTTGCCGTTGTTGTGGTAGAGCTTATTGCCGCCGTACGCGGTTACGTATAAGTCCTCGAAGCCGTCATTATCGTAGTCCGCGGCGGCAACGCCCATCCCGTAACCCACGCCCTGCAATCCGGCCTTCTCGGTGACGTCTTCGAAAGTGCCGTCCGTCTTCTGATGCCAGAGACGGTTCCAGTGCTCGGGACCGGTCTTGCGGGGGATTGCGCCCAGCGGCATGGGATCGCCGATCGGGGCTCCGTTCACGAAGAAGATATCGAGCCGGCCGTCGTTGTCGTAATCGAACAGCGCGACGCCGGAGCCCATCGTCTCCAGCAGGTATTTCTTAGACGTTTTCGGCGCTACGTGCTGGAACTTCACGTGGCTCTCAGCGGTGATCTCGCGGAAGGCGCCCGGTTGGTTCGCAGCTAAAACCGCGCACGCCAGAAAAGCGGACAGACGCATTTTCGCGCCTACGCCTTTTTTTCCGTGATCGTGATCAGGCGGTCCGCCGACACGTTTGCTATGCGCTCGACGCCGCCGCTCGGCCATCGAATCTCCAGGTCCGCCTTCTCGGCTGCGCCCAGCCCGAAATGCAGCCGCGGGTCGTCCACCGAGTAAAAGCTGGACTGGCTGAGAACTTCGCGGGCCTGCACTTTCCCTCCGTAGCGCGCGGTGACGCGAGCGCCGATCGCGCTGCGGTTGGACACCGTACCGATCAGTTTCACCTTGAGCCAGTGATGGTTGCCGCTCAAGTCGTTGCGCAGTAGCGACGGCGGCTCATTCAGGTTGACGATGAGCACATCGATGTCGCCATCGTTGTCGAAATCCCCGAATGCGCAGCCGCGGCTGGTGTGAGGCGCTGAAATGGCCGGCCCCGCGCCGTCCAGCAATTCCTCGAATTTTCCATTTCCGAGATTTCGAAATACGACGCGGGGCGTCTTGGCCGGATATTGGGGCAGCTTCGCTTCGATCTCGGGGTAGACGCCGCCGGTCACCCAAAACAGATCCGGATAGCCGTCATTGTCGAGATCGAACATGCCGGCTCCCCATGAGACGTAGCGCGTCTCCACAGCGAGGCCGGCGCGTGTGGTGACGTCGTCGAAGTAGCCCTTGCCATCGTTGTGGTAAAGGATCGGCGTGTCGTCCGCAAAGTGGGTCTTCAGGATATCCAGGCTGCCGTCCAAGTCGTAGTCGCCCACGCCGACGCCCATTCCGGCCTGTTCCATGCCGTCCTCGTTCAGGGCCACGCCGTTCTCCACGCCGATGCTGCTGAACGTGCCGTCGTGATTGTTGCGCAGCAGGAAACTCGGCGTCGAGTCGCAGGCCACATACAGGTCGGGCCAGCCATCGTTGTCGAAATCCGCCGCGACCGCGGTCATGCAGTAACTGCCGGTAGCCTTCGCCACGCCCGATTTCACGCTCACGTCGGTGAAGGTGCCGTCGCCATTGTTGTGATAGAGCGCCGGCGCGCTCGGCTTGAGCCCGCGCGGACCGCAATTCACGGGGATGCCTTTCCATGAGCAGTAAGAATTCTCGCCAGGGCGCGGAAGGGACTTCGGATCGAACTCCAGGTAGTTGGCCACGAAAAGGTCGAGATACCCGTCGCGATCGTAATCGACAAAGGCGCAACCGGAGCCCCACAAAACGCCGGGATGAAGCAGGCCGGCTTCGTGCGTGACGTCCGTGAATGTGCCGTCGCCGCTGTTCCGGTATAAAACGTTCTGGCCCCAATACGTTATGAAGATATCCTCGAACCCGTCGTTGTTGTAATCGCCCACCGTCACCGCCGAGGCCCAGCCCGTGCGGCGCAGCCCCGCTTTATCGGTCACGTCGGTGAACGTGCCGTCGCGATTGTTGTGGTACAGGCGATTGGTGGCGTCCCGCGGCGGATCGTCGAACCGCGTACCGCACAACACGAACAGGTCCATCCAGCCGTCGTTATCGTAATCGATGAAAGCGCAGCCGCACCCGGTGGTTTCGAGGATGTAGGCTTTGTGATCGACGGGACCGTAGATGACCGGCGCACGCAGGCCGGCGGCCGCCCCGACGTCGGTGAATTGGGCATGGAAGGGCAATCCCGACGGCTTTCCGCGCGCGAGCGGTTTCACGCCGCGCGTGACGATGCCCTGGCCGTGCGTCCGGGACGCAGAAACGGCAAGCAAACTGAGCCATTGCCGCCGCGTCAATCGCCGGTCCTCATTTGAAACCAGTATACCGGCAGCGGGCCGCCATTGATTTTGCGCGAGAGTAATGGTAAGGTACTAACAGTTCTTCCGGGGCATTTTAAAGTCTGAGGGGTAAAAATGTTTGAATTTCAAGCAAGAATGACGCTCGCTCGTTTCGTGTTGCTGACACTTTTCGGGCTGAGTTTCTTATCGCTATGGGCGCCTAGTCCGCTGCATGCGCAGGCGCTTAGCGGAATCAACGGCACCGTGATCGATGCATCGGGCGCCGTCGTTCCGAATGCAAAGGTAAGCGTAACAAACAATGCTACAAACGTTTCGAGGGTCACCAGCACCGGTTCGGCCGGCACGTACGACATCACGGACTTGCTCCCTGGCGTTTACACGGTCAAGGTAGAGAGCCCCGGGTTCCAGGCCGCCGTCATCAACAACGCGGGGGTCGAGGTCGCCAAGAGTTCCACCGTCAACGCGACACTGCATCCAGGCAATGCCGAACAGACCGTGGAGGTGACCGGAAGCCTCATCGCGCTGGAGACGACGCAACCGTCTCTCGGCACATCCATCGAGAACAAAGTGGTGCAGGAACTCCCGAACCAGATCGGCGGCGGCCGCGGCCGCCAGATCGATCAGTTCGTGTTCCTGGCACCGGGCGTGACCGGCGGCACCTTCAGCAAACGCATCAATGGCGGCGTCGATTTTCAGAACGAGGTCGTGTTCAACGGCATCCCGATGGCGCAGTCGGAAACGCAGGGCTTCCAGACAATCTGGAATCCGCCGTTCGAACTCGTCACGGAGTTCAACGTCCTGCGTTCGTCGTTCTCAGCTCAATACGGGTTGGCCCAAGGCGCGATTACATACCAGACTGCCTCGGGAACCAACACCTTCCATGGCGACGTCTTTGAGATTATCCGGAACGACTTCTTCGATGCCCGGGGAGCCTACAATCCGACGACGCCCATCGATAAGGAAAACAATTACGGATTTACCATCGCCGGCCCGGTCTGGATTCCCAAACTGTACAACGGAAAGAACCGAACGTTTTTCCACCTCAGCATGGAATGGTACCGCCTGAATCAGACACAGAGCGGGTTGTTCTCGGCGCCGACCGCGGCAGAAATAGGCGGTGATTTCAGCGGGCTTGGTTACCCGATCTTCAATCCCGCGGCGGGCCAAGCCGGAAGCTGCACGGCCGCTGGAAATACTCCGGGCCAACCCTTCATCGGCAGCGTGATCCCAAAGGCCTGCTTCAGCCCGACCACCTCAAGTCTGCTGCAGTACGTTCCAGTTGCCACCCTGCCTGGGTTCGCCAACAATTTGCCGAACCAAGTCGGAGTTCTTCCGACCCGTCAAAATCCGTGGGGATTCACGATCGACCATAACATTACCGATAAACAGTCGATTCACTTTGTCGGGTGGCGCGACAAACAGACCGGTTACGGAGGCAATTACATCGCCCCCACCAATCCCTTGGCTTTTTACACGTACTTCCCGGATCTGGGTACGGTGGGGGTCGTGAATTATTCGAACACTGTAAGCCCCCATGTGGTGGTGACTGCCGGAGCAAGCTGGCTGGGAGAACTCAACTTCCAGATCCCCAGACGGAATGGCCCTCAGCCTACTTTAGCGGCTGCGCCCGGCGCTCCGATTGTTCCGGGAATCAATTTCGGCGGTCCGCTTTCCCCCATCGGTTTCGGATCGTCGAACACGAATGCCATCAACCGGAAGCTGGGCTGGGTGATCGACAACAACTGGATGTGGATGACCGGCAAACACACCTTCAACATCGGCGTCGAGCTCCGCAGAACCTACCAGGAAGACAACGAATGCCAACAGTGCGCCGGCAATTTCAACTTCAGCAACAATCAAACGGCTGACCCGAACAATCTGGCGAATACGGGGAACTCTTTCGCCAGCTTTCTGCTTGGCACGGTGGATAGCTCAGACCGCGTAGGATCCCAGGAGCTAAGGCTACGGAACAGAGCCATTTCGACGTATATACAGGACGACATCAAGGTGATGCCCCGGATGACGGTGAACCTCGGGGTGCGCTGGGACATCATGGTGCCATTCACCGAAGTGAACAACACGATCGTGTACTTCGATTCGAAGATTGCTAATCCGGATGCGGGCGGACTGCTGGGCGCGGCTACCAAGTTCGGCAGTTGCGCGGGCTGCGCCGGAATCAACCGCGCGGACATCAAGTGGACCCACTTCAGCCCCCGTGCAGGGATTTCGTACCAGTTGAACGGCAAGACGGTTCTCCAAGCCGGAGCCGCGATGAATTACCTGGATGGCGGGGCGTACGAGTACGGCACCAGCAAGGTAGCCGTGAACTACGGGAACCTGCTGCTGGGCGCGTTCCAACGGAACTCCACTGGTTCCACGTCCCCCGGTTTCGGCTCCTGGGACACGAATGTCCAACCATCGCCGGGCCCGACGCCGTTCCGGCCGGGGATCGGTAATGCGGTTCGAATCCAGGCCTTCGACAGGCGGGATGGCATAACTCCCTACACCCTGGCCTGGAATGCCGGCATCCAGCGGGAACTTCCGTATCAGATGTTCCTGAACGCGGCGTATGTCGGCGATCGCTCCAACTTTCTGCCGTCGCAATTGAATCCGATCAACCAGCTCAACCCGAAGTATTTGGCGCAGTACGGGGGGAGTATTCTCAGCCAACCCGTTAACTCTCCGGCGGCGATCGCCGCGGGAATCCCGATCCCATACCCGGGTTTCCTAAACGATTTCGGAGGGAGCGCCACGGTCCTCCAGGCCTTGCGCCCCTATCCGCAGTTCGCGGATATTCAGAACAACTTCGACCTTACCGGTTCCGCCCTGTATCACGCGTTGCAGGTTCAGCTCACGAAGCGGTATTCCAGCGGGCTGAGCTTCCTGGTTTCTTACACCTACTCCCGCATGTTGTCGGACACGTTCTCCGGGTTCAGCACGTTTTCGAACAGGGCGCTGAACAAGGACAATCAGAAGTCGGAGTGGTCGATTGACGGCAATGATCAGCCGCAACTGGTCAGCATCGCCGCCACCTACGAGCTGCCGATTGGTCCGGGAAAGCTCCTCCTGAACTCGCACAACCTGGCGTCCAAGATGCTGGGCGGGTGGCAGATCAGCCCGCTTCTGCAGTACGCGAGCGGCTCCCCGCAACAGGTGGGCGTCGCCGGCGATCCGCTTGGCAACGGCACCACCAACCGCCCGAATGTGGTCGCCGGGCAGCAGCTGGAGTACTCCTACAGCAACGTTTACAAGGGTCTCCCGGTTTACAACGCTGCCGCTTTCAGCGATCCTGGACCCTGGACGATCGGTAATATGCCGCGCTACCTGGGCGGCTTGCGAAGCCCGTTCAACCTGAACGAAAACATCGCCCTGGCGAAGTACTTCCCAATCGGCGAACATGTCAAGGCCAAGCTGGAGATCGAGTACTTCAACACGCTGAACCGGGTGATCTTCTGCTCACCGAACGGCAACTTGAACGATCCCAATTTCGGTAAAGTGATCAACAGCCAGTGCAACACCCAAAGGCAGGGACAAGCTCACTTCGTGATCAACTTCTGACCTTTTGGGCAAACCGTAGTTACCAAGGCCCGGAGGAATCCGGGCCTTCTTTTTACTTCCGATGTTCCTACCCGTTTTCCTCCTGAGTGTCCTGCTCGCTCAATCGAACCAAACTGACGGGCCGCTTGTATTAGCTCAGTCTCTCGTCGACGGCGGACGACTGAGTGACGCCGAGATTGCGGTTCGCAAGTACCTGCACGATCACCAGGAATCGTCCGATGCGCATTACCTGCTCGCGTATATTCTCTTCCGCCAAGGCAATCCGAAGTCCTCGCTGGCCGAATTCACGGAAGGGGCACGGCGGCGAAGCCCCAGCGCCCTGGACATGCAGATCGCCGGGTCCGATTACTTCTTGATGGAAGACTTCGCAGCCGCGGACAAGTGGCTGACGCTGTCTGTCCAACGAGACCCGAAAGATTCAGTGGCGCTGTATTTTCTCGGGCGCGCGAAATACAACGCGAAGCATTTCGAGGAAGCAGCACGCACCCTCTCGTCCTGCCTCGGCCTGGATCCCACCAACATACGGGCGGAGCACTACCTCGGGCTTTCCTTCGAAAGATTGGGGAGAACGGAAGACGCGCTGGAGGCATACGGGAAGGGGGTCTCGCTCGATCATGGCGACGGCGTGGATCCGGGGCTATATGTAGATCTGGGCGCGCTGCTGACGTCGAGCAACCGCGCCGCCGAAGCCGTGCCGCACCTGCTGAGAGCCGTTCAGATGGCGGGCGGCGATTCGACCGCCCACCGGGAGCTGGGAAAAGCGTACCTGTCCCTGAACAGGCTCGAGGAATCGCAGGCCGGCCTGGAAAAGGCCGCCGAACTCGCGCCGCAGGAAGCGCCGGTTCACTACCTGCTTGCGCAGGTGTACCGGAAGCGCGGACTGGCGGAGAAGGCTCGCGCCGAGACGGAGCGATACACCGCGCTTTCCGGCCAGCACTCCTCGCCGGAAAGCCCGCTGGCCGGGGCCCGGGCGCTGCTGGATCTCGGCCAGGCGGCGGAAGCTGAGCAGCTTGTTCGCAAATACCTGGAAGTTCACAAGAACTCGGGCGAAGGGCATTACCTGCTTGGATACATTTTGTTCAATCGGCAGAAGGCGAAGGAGTCGCTGGCCGAGTATACCGAAGGCGCGAAATACCGCACGCCGAGCGCATACGATCTGGAAACAGTCGGCGCCGATTACGTTCTGCTGGAAGATTACGTGGACGCGGATAGATGGTTTACCAAGTCGGTGCAGTGGAACCCCGGGAACCGGCAGGCGCTCTATTATCTCGGGCGCGCGAAGTACAACGAAAACCGTTTCGACGAGGCGATCGCAGTTTTCGAGCGGTGCCTGAAACTCGATCCGAAAGACGTGAAGGCCGAAGATAACCTCGGATTATCGTACCAGGCGCTCGGGCGCTCAGACGAGGCGATCGTAGCTTACCGGCAGGCGATCGCGTGGCAAGCCGATTCGCCGCTGAAAGACGCGGGACCGTATATCGATCTTGGCGCAGTTCTGGTCGAGATGGACCGGATTGAAGAGGCGGTGCCGCATCTGCTGCAAGCGGTGGCGATTGCTCCGCGCGACGTGAAAGCGCACCGGGAACTCGGCAAGGCCTATCTGAAGTTGAACCGGTTGCCCGAAGCGCAAAATGAGTTGGAGAAGGTGGTGGAACTCGCCCCGAAAGGCGCGCCCGGCCATTTTATCCTCGGACAGATTTACCGCAAACTGGGGCTGGCGGACCGGGCGAAGGCCGAGTTCGACCGCTACGCCGCGCTGAACGGAACACACTCGACGCCGGACGGCCCGGAGCGGTGACCGCGAGGAAGTGATCGTCCAGACTATTTCGCCGGCGCCGCGACAAGCATCAACTGGAGTCCCTGCTTCAGTTCCAGATTCGGCGCGTTGGACAGAAATTTCGATGGGCGCTGGCCATCTTCGTCCACCTGAAGCGTGACGCCAGGCATCCCGATCACCGAGCCAGTCTGGGCAGCCACTGCCGGGCCCAGCTTGGCGGCGGGCGCATCCGGAATGGAGCGTGTCGAGGGCGCCCTGGTTTGGACATCGGTTGCGTCCTGAACCGTCTGAGCCCGGCCCGCCATCGGACGCTCCTGATGCACCTCGGAAGGAGCGATCGCGCTAGCTTCCCGCACCGATTTCGCGGAGCCTCCCGATAGCATGGCCGCGCGAATCAAGAAGACGGCCGGCCGCTTTTTCCCGTCCATCTCGACTTGATCGAACGAGATTACTACTGACGACTTTCCTCCCGAATCGGCCTCCACTTCCCGAATCTGGCCCGCGATTGTGGAAGCGACGGGCACCTCAGTGCCGTCGGTGAGGGTCAATGGCGAGGCGGTTCTGGCCTTGACCTTGTCCCCCACCTTCGCCTTCTTCGTCCTCACGGTGTTCAGCAACTCGACCTGCACATGTAGCGCGCCGGTCTGCCCGGAAACCGGCACGATGGCGAGTGCCAGTATCAGCGGAATGAAACGTGTCCTGCTCACGGTCGGGTCTCCTTATTCTTCATGATCTCCTGCGCTCGTTCCGCCGTGGCCTTCCGGGTCTTCTCTTCGAGGTCGCTGAAAAGCTGCATTTCCGATCGCGCGTCCTGGGCGCGCCCCAGTGCACGGTACGCGCGCGCCAGCAGGAAATGGACGCTGGCTTCGTCGGGCGTCTGTTTCGCCGCCGCCTGGAGATCCACGAGCGCCTCATCGTTCCGGTGAAGCTGCAACAACACCTTGCCCCGGTCCAGCCGGGCCTCCGCCAGGTTCGGGCACATCTCCAGCGCCTTGGAGACTTGGGCCAAAGCTTTCTCCGGCTGGATGCTCTGCTGCACGAGAATATCCCCGAGCTTCCATTGCGCCATGCAGTTGCGCGGATCGTTGGAAAGCTCCGCCTGGAACTGTTCGGCGGCATTGTCCCACTGCGAAAGGCTCCAGTACACGTCGCCCAACTTGTAGTGCGTCCCCGGCTGCTTCGGCGCGGACTCGACCGCTTTCTTGTACTCGAGGATCGCGCCGTCGTAGTTCTTCATGCCTTCCATGATTTCGCCGGAGATCTCGTACGCCCACACGGAATTCGGGTCGAGAGCGTTCATTTTCGCAAGCGCCTGCTGACCAAGTTGCATGTAGACCTTGGCGAGCAGGTACAGCACGTGTTGATCGCCGGGCCGCTTCAAGGACACATTCTGGAAGTGTTCGGCCGCCGCTTCGAAATCGCCGGTCTTGGTGAGATCGTTGGCCAGGAACAGCTCTATGTTGGTATCGGATGGGCTTGCCCGGACGGCTTCCTCGAGCCGGGGCCGCGCCTCCGCATACCGGCCCAACTCGTACAGAGATATGCCGAGCAGCGCCGCCGCCGAGGTCATCTTAGGGTCGACCTGGAGCCCCTTCTCGAGGACTTCGGCCGCCTTTTGATAATTACCCTGCCGGACGTAGAGCGAACCCAGGTTGTTGTAGGCGGCCCCGAGCCGCGGCGCGATTCGAATCATCTCCTCGTAGCCGCGGACCGCGCTCGCGAGATCGCCGCGCGCCTGCGCCGCGGTAATCCCGGCGCGCAGTTGTTCCATCCGCTGTTCGGTTTGCGCCAGCGCCGGCTGCAGCAGGGCCGGCAAAACGGCGAGAATAAGAAGTGTTCTGGGGAAAAACATGCGGTTCCGGGACCCGGATTGTCACCATGATAGCTCGCGCCTTTGCCGTCCCGCTGGCGGCCGCCACGTTCGGCGCACTGCTCTGCCTGCCGGCGGATAAGACGGGCGGGTTTCGCTTTGAAGATGTCGCGGCGTCGTCCGGCATTCGCGCCGAGATGCGGTGCGGGGGATCGGAGAAGCGATGGATCCCCGAAGCCAACGGAAGCGGAGCAGCGTGGCTGGACTACGACAACGACGGATTCCTGGATCTCCTCATCGTCAACGGCTCCACCATGGAGCGGTTGCGCAAGACCATCGCCGGCCAGCCGCCGTCTCCGGCGAAAGGCGGCGTGTACCTCTACCGCAATCTCGGAAACGGCAGGTTCGAGGACGTCACGGAGAAGGCCGGCCTCGTCAACGGCTACTGGGCTACCGGCGCGAATGCGGCCGACTACAACAACGACGGCTACACCGACATCCTGATCACCACCATCGGCCGCGACCTGCTGTACCGGAATAACGGCAACGGCACTTTCACCGAGGTAGCCGGGGCCGCGGGCCTGAGCCGCGATGTCGCGTGGCACACCGGAAGCGCTTTCGGCGACTTCGACGGCGACGGCAATCTCGATCTGTTCGTCGCCGGGTATCTCGACGTGCATTCGCTTTCGCTGCAGGAACCCGCGCCGGTCTGCAATTATTTGGACCTTCACGTATTCTGCGGGCCCATTGGCCTGCCGGGAACGCGCGGCATCCTGTATCGCAATAACGGCGATGGAACGTTTACCGATATGACAAGGCAAGCAGGACTCGCGAATGCCCGGCCGTCGCACGGATTCGCCGTTGTTGCGGACGATTTCAACCAGGACGGCCGTATCGACATCTTCGTGGCCAACGATTCCGATCCGAATCAACTGTTTCTCAACCAGGGTGGCGGCAGGTTTCAGGAAGCGGCGGTCGAGCGCGGAGTGGCGTTCAATGGCGATGGCCGCACTCAGTCGAACATGGGGGTCGCGGTCGGCGACTATAACAACCAGGGCCGGCTCAGTGTTGTGACCACCACCTTCCACCAGGATTACTTCCCGCTGTTCCAGCAGGACAAATCGGGCTTCTTCGAGGATGTCTCTCCGGCTGTGGGCCTCGCGACGATCACGTCGAAGTATTTAGGGTGGGCCGCCGGCTTCACCGACTTCGACAACGACGGCATCCGAGAGCTTTGGACCGCCAATGGTCACGTGTATCCAACCTCGCCCGCGTACTTCCAACCGGTGACCGTGTTCCAGGATCGCGGCCGCGGTTTCTCACTGGCGTGGAGCTTTCCTGGCACGCCCCCTAATTCGTATCGCGGAGGCTGCACGGGCGACTTCGACAACGACGGAAGAATGGATCTTCTGGTTCTGCCCATCGCGGGCCAGCCGGTTCTGCTGCACAACCTGAACAGCGGGATCGCATCTTGGATCGGTCTGTCGCTGCGCGGCACCCGCAGTAACCGCGACGCCATCGGCGCGAGCGTTAAGGTGGAAAGCTGCGGCAAGACGCAGTTCGACACGGTTCGAAACGGCGGGAGCTACCTGTCGCGCAACGACCCCCGCCTGCATTTCGGCTTGGGCTCGTGCGCGAAAGTGGATCGCGTAACGATTACCTGGCCGCGCGGCGCAGTACAGGTTTTGAAGGATGTTCCGGTGAACCGGTACTCCTGGATCGAAGAACCCCGCTGACCAGGGCATGAAATTGGCCGATTGCGGTCAGGAGCGCGTCCAAACGACCCAGACCGACCGTAACAGAGCCTGTGATTCGAAGCACTTCAATGGAACTCGGCATGCATTATATACAGGTGTGAAACTCCGAATAGCGTTTTATCTGTTCCTCTTGGCACTCGTCACCGGCGCATTCGCCGAGCAGACAATCGCGCGCTACCTCGATCTCCCGCCTGAAGCCTCGCCGAAGGTGATGGCCGCCGACAGCTCCGGTAACCTGTTCATCGCATCCAGCCTCCTCGCGCCCTCCGGCCTGTATCAGGCGCGCATCCTGAAGACAGGAACCGACGGGCGAACGCTCGCCAGCATGGACCTGAACATGAGCAGCATCACCGCGGCGGCGGTGACTCCGAAAGGCAACCTCCTGATTGCCGGGGGGTCCTGGTCAACGGATTTCCCGCTGGTCTCTCCAGTCATCACGAAGGCCGGGCCAAACTCGGCTCTTCTGGTCGAGATCGATTCCCAACTGCGGAACATTGTGTTTTCGACCCGCTTGGGCGGCACGACGGGCCAAGGCCCGGGACATGGCGGAACGTCCATAGGCGCGCTAGCGGTCGATCCGGCCGGGAACATCTACGCCACGGGGTCCACCGCGGACACCGATTTCCCGCTGACGCCGGGAGCGTTCCAGACGCAGCCACCCACAGGCGGTCCTTGGGGAACAGCCGGATTTGCCTTCCTTACAGAGATCAGCGCCGACCGCAAGCGCCTCGTGTTCTCCACCTACTTCGGCGGCGGTGCCGTCTTGTGCAACGGCGGGAGCCATTGCATTGGGGTATATGCATTCACCCGCGGCATCGCCCTCGGCATCGATTCCGACGGAGACATAACCATTGCCGGTCCGACCGACGCAAACGACTTGCCCGTCACGCCCGGAGTTCTTGCTCCCCAATGCCTCTGTACCAGCGACGCGCATGGCGCATTCGCAGCAAGGTTCAAGGCGGGCGGCTCCAGTCTGAAATGGGCGACCTATGTCCCTTTGGGGTCTTCTCAATTCCTCCCCTCTACCGTATCCAGTATGGCCCTGGATTCCAGCGGCAACGTAGTTCTTGCCGGAATCACCCCTACGGGATTCCCCGTCACGCCGGGCGCGGCGCAAATGAACGTGCCCGAGCCCTATTCTCTTTCTGGATTCGTCGCTAAGCTCGATTCATTGGGACAGCGTTTTCTGTTTGCGACCTATTTCGGAGCCGGGACCGAGGGGCAGCAGCCGGAAGTGCCCGGCATGGCCCTCGACGGCCAGGGCGCGATCTGGATTACGGGGACATCGGACCCGAAAGCGCTGCCGCACGCGACCGCTCCATTCTTCGGGACGGCGTACGTCGCCTCCCTGTCTGCCGACGGGTCCAGCGTGAAGGCGGTAGTGACAGCGCCGGAGGGCGCGGCTGGCCGGGCCCTTACCGTCACTCCCGACGGAAGCGTGATCGCCTTGGGGAGCGCCAATTCGATGTTGGTGACGACTCCGGCGGCGGGTCCGTCGCTCATCGCCGTCACGAACTCCGCGGCGCCGCAAGTTTCGAACGTGGCTGTCCCCTACGAACTGATTTCTCTCTACGGCATCGGTCTGGGCCCAGCGACGCCGATGAACGCGCAGGTAGTAAACGGGGTCGTCACCACGGCTCTTGACGGCGTGCAGGTGCTGTTCGATGGAACGCCGGCACCGCTGCTGTACGCCGGCCCGAACCAGATCAACGCTGTCGTCCCCAGAGAAGTCTGGGGGCGCGATACGACAGCTCTACAGGTCGTAACGCCAACGGGAACGTTGCAAGGGCCCACGATGTCGATTCGATCTTCGGATCCGGCCGTCTTCCTGATCGCGGGTTCGAATGGCGTGGCCGCGGCCTTGAACCAAGACGGTTCGCTGAACTCGGAGGCGAACCCCGCCGCGCCCGGATCGGTCGTGTCGGTGTGGGCGACTGGAGCCGGTTTCCTGTATTTCGGCAGAATCGACGGCGCAATCGTGACCGACATACCGAGCCCTGTCCTTCTCCCCGTCTCGGTTCTTGCGAATCCGGCGAAAGGGGGGACGTACTCGCTGGAGATCCTCTACGCTGGGGACGCCCCTGAGTTAGTCGCGGGCGTCGTTCAGGTCAATTTCCGGCTACCGGGACAGGTCCCTCCCAATGGAGCAAACCTCGAACTACAGGTCGGTGACGTAATCAGCCCGCGCTTTTCGGTCTACGTCCGATAGCTGGGGCGCGACCGCGTGTTGTAACTTAGAAGTTCCGTGAGCCCCGAACGCACCGTTCCATTTGTGGTCCTGATTCCCGCCTATCGGCCCTCTGCCTCGCTGCTGGAAGTGGTGCTCGGGCTCTCACAAAGGGCCGTGCCCGCAATCGTTGTGGTGGATGATGGCAGCGGGCCGGAGTATCGCGACGTGTTCGCCGCGGTGGCCGCCGTTCCAGGCGTTCAGGTCATTCGGCACGCGATTAACCTGGGGAAAGGCGCTGCTCTCAAGACCGGGATCAACCATGCGCTGTGCGCGTTTCCGTACCTCTCCGGCATCGTGACAGCGGATGCCGACGGCCAGCACCATCCCGCCGACGTTGAAGCCGTGGCCCAGGCGTTAATGGCAACCCCCGATGCCCTCGTACTTGGCACCCGGAGTTTCGGCGCTGGCGTGCCTCTGCGCAGCCGGTTCGGCAACATCGCAACCAGGGGCGTCATGCACGCGCTGCTGGGGCGGAAGCTGGCGGACACGCAGACGGGGCTGCGAGGCATTCCCTCGAGCCTGCTCGCGCGCCTGCTGAAACTGGAGTCAACCGGTTACGAGTTCGAATTCGAAATGCTGATCGCGGCCCACCAACTGGCGCTGCCGATCCTGGAACTGCCGGTCCAGACGATCTACGAGCAGGGCAACCGGTCGTCGCACTTCAATCCGCTGATCGACTCGATGAAGATCTACTTCGTCCTGTTGCGCTTCGGCTCGATATCGCTGATGACCGCGCTGCTGGACAACCTGGTTTTCTACCTGGCCTATCGCCGCACCGGAGACGTACTCAGTTCGCAGGTGTTGGGCCGCATCCTCGCCGTCATTTTCAACTACTCGATGGTTCGCGCCTCCGTCTTCTATTCACGGGAGCAGCACCTAGCTACCTTGCCCAAGTATCTGGCCCTGGTGCTGGCGAGCGGCGCGGTGTCGTATGGCGGCATTCGTTATCTTTCAATAGCCGCGGGGATGAACCCAGTCGCAGCGAAACTGCTCGTGGAAACGCTGCTGTTCTTCGTGAATTTCGCGGTGCAGCGCTTCTTCATCTTCAAGCCGCGGGACGACCAAAAACGCGGAGAGTTGGAGACGACGTCAGACGACACCATCCAACCCCAGCGTGGGCCGGCGGTTTTCTGGGCCCTCGCGGTCGGAATCGTGCTCGCGGCCTGCGTCGCCGCTGAAGTTTACGGATTCTCGACCAGTCACCTGTTTGCGCAGCAGATCTGGGAGCCAGCCGGGTGGAAGCGTCTGTCGAAGTATACCTGGGTGTTTCTCGGAGCGGGCCTTCCCATCCTGTTGATGGTCCCCCGGGCGTTCGCCGGCATTGTGTGCGCGTTGCTGGCGGTGCTGACGGCTATAGCCGTGGGACCGGGTGCGCTGCTTGCGCCGGCGTTCTTTCTCATCTCGGCAAACACCCTCGGCTCGATCTTCCTGGGCCGGACGAAAGAAGATGGCATCAAAGTGCAGATCTGTGCGACCCTGCTCGGCGCCTCCGTCTACATCTTTCTGATGACTTTCCTGGCGCGCCTGCCGGTGAACTACGCCGCGCTGTGGATCGCGATTCTGGCGGGCCCGATCGCGTTCGATTTACGCGGGACCTTGCGCCGCCTGCGTTCCTGGGTATCCTGGTGCGGCTCTGTGCGCCTGCGCCGCCCGGCGCAGCGAGCCGCATTTGCGCTGCTCGTATATGTGTTGATCCTGCACTGGTTCGTAGCACTGAAGCCGGAGGTCAGCGCCGACGGGTTGGCGATGCACCTGGCGATTGCGGCGGACATCGACTACCACCACGCGTTGACGTTTGAGCCCGCCCGGGTTCTTTGGTCGGTCATGCCCATGGGAGCGGATTTCGCGTATTCGATCGTGTACCTGCTCGGCGGAGAGCAGGCATCGCGGCTGCTCAATTTCGCCATGCTGCTCACGGTCGTGGCCCTGTTGTACACCGCCATGCGGAAGTGGGTGACGCCGGCGGTGGCGTGTCTCTTGGCCGCGCTGTTTGCCGCCACTCCGCTGGTGCAAATGGTGACCGGCGATTTGTTCGTGGAAAACCAGCTCGCGGCTCTGATTCTGGGAATGATGACAGCCATCTGGCTGTTGGGAGAAACGGGCGAACGGCGGTTCTTGCTCCTGGCTGCGGTGCTCGGCGGATCGGCGTTGGCAACGAAGTTCGGCGCGCTGGCTTTCGTGGCGATGGCGGCTCCGTTCGCAATCGCCGAGGCGTGGCGGCATCGCGGGCGGCTAGGTCGAGCTCCGGCGTTGGCGGCAGCCGTCTTCTTCCTGACCGCTTTGCCGCCCTACGCGATCGCGTTTGCAAAGACCGGAAATCCGCTGTTCCCGTTTCTCAACGACAAGTTCCA
The DNA here is from genome assembly GCA_025353165.1 of Acidobacteriota bacterium. Lineage (GTDB taxonomy): Bacteria > Acidobacteriota > Terriglobia > Bryobacterales > Bryobacteraceae > TMP-7. Next base: position 40,929 of record JANXRE010000031.1, read on the forward strand.
TTCCCCGCTTCTGGCCGCCAACCCGGACATCCGGGATGCGCGGTTCCATCACCCCCTCGCCTGGGACACGCTGTACGGCATGACCTTTCAGACCAGCCGGTGGTATGAGGGCCAGGACGGCTCGTTCGGATTTCAATACCTGCCGTTCGCACTGCTGGCGTTGGTGGCGATCGCGATCGCGGGACGGCCCGCGGCAGGCGCCGCGATCGTGGCGTTGGGAGCGTCCTACCTGATCGTGCGGGAGCAGGGCAATCTACGGTATGTCTATGCCGCGTTACCGCTGGTTACCGTATGCTACGCGGCGTTGGTGGGGGCGATGGCACATCGGCGCGGCCTGTTTCGGGCGATGATCGCCGTCGCTTGCATCGCGACGGCCATGGACGTCTATTTCCTGCCGGCGTCCAGCTTTTACCATAAGGAACTTTATCTTTCTCCGCTGCTGTGGCGCGCGGGCCGCGAACGATACCTGGCGCGTGGCGCGCCGATCCGGGGTGTGATCGATCACTTCAACCGCGCGCATGCGGGCGAGGCGGTGCTTCTGCCCGGAGGAGATGCCGCAATCGCAGGGATTCATGGTGATGTGTACGAGAACGTCTGGCACCAGTTCACAATCCAGGACCGCATCCGCCACGCCGGAACGCTGGAGGAGATGAAGCGACTCATGCGGGAATGGAAAATACGCACGTTCATCCTGCATAAGCCGGGGCCCGATGCCGTAATCCAACCACCGGCACTCCGCGAGCTGATCGAGAATTGCACCGAGCCGGACTTCGAATATGGAGACTACTATGAAGCGCGCAGCTTAGATAACTGCCGCGGGGTCGAGTAATCCATTCGAAGCGGAATGGCGGCCCCGTGATACGGGCTGGCGGTTACGCCTGCTTCGGCCCATCCGCATTGCCGGAAGACGTGATCCATCTGGCGCGCGTTCGCGAAAAGGTCCGGGCCATTTTCAACTCGCTGCCCGACTACGTTTGCCTTGCGACAGCCGAACGCCTGCGCTCATCGAAACCGTTGCGCGAAGCCGTGCCGGTGGATGTCGTTCGCCTGGAAGTCGCGAGTTTAGGCTCCAAGGAACTGTATTCGTAACCGGGAAGCGATGCGTTCGATGATCACTACGCCGTGATGGACGATTTCCCCGAGTCCTCGTTCCAATTCGAGGGGCGGGATGAGATCCTGGGGCGCACCGCGCTGCGGTGGATTTTCGACATTGCGCCCTACGCAAGCGCTTTCACTCCGACCTTCGCCGTCGAGTCCGCAAATGTCGGATCGGCTGGACGGTTCTGGGCGGATGCGACGACCAACGACCTTCTGCGGCCCGAAGTGCGCGCCACCGAAGTTCCACCGGGGTTCCCTATCGCCTCGGTCACCCGCACCATCGACTACGGCAAGGCGCGGTTGGGAAATCGCGACGTCTGGCTCCCGCAGACGGCGGAAGACATCGTCGAACATCGGGACCATCTTACGAGCATCAACAGGACCTAGTTCAGCCGCTGCCGCCAGTACGGAGCAGTATCCAGCCTGTCCTTCGAAAGCCCGCCGCCAGGCTCGGACGACGCCGCAACCGGCGATCCGATCACGGCCCGCGTCACCATCGATGTTCGCGGCAAGACCGGACTGCTGGTTCTCAAAGGATCGCTGGTGATCTTCCGGAAGGAACGGCCCGATTCTACGCCATGCTTAAGAGCGTCAACAGCCCCGTCCCCGGTTTGAGCTGGATGCTTTCGACCGCGAACCCGACCGTCGAGCACCAAATCGTTACAGACCGAAGCGAGATCGTTTATCCAAACGATATACCGGGAGTCGGCAACTTCTTCATCGAAGGCAGCCGGTGCACGCTCCCCAAGGCCCTGATGATGACCTGGGTCACCGAGGGTCTCACGCGCCGGAAGTAATCAGCGCAGCGCCTTCCAAAGCAAGACGCCAACGCCGGCGAGAAACCCGAGCAGCGCGTTGTACTCCTCGTTCCGGCGGTAGAGAGGCCATTGGAATCGCCGCTCCGCGCCGTCTTTGGGCAAGCGCGGCACCAGCATCGGAACGCGCTCGCAGTACACTTCGTAGCTGGGGAACAGCTTGCGCAGATGCTCCTCTTCGAGTTCGATGACCGGCAGGTAGACGAGCAGGAATACGGCGGCAAACAGCACGCCGAGCCACCACTGCCGCGACGCGATCGCAAATCCGGCGGCGGTGAGCAGCGTTCCCACGTAGAGCGGATTGCGGACGTACCTGTAGGGGCCGCTTACCGCCAGTTGCCGATTCTTCTCCAGGTGACCGGCGGCCCATGCCCGCAGCAGCAAACCGGCCAGCGAGACTGGCAGGCCGTACCATAGCGAGACCATCGCCGGTTTCGAGAACCAGAGGAACGCCGCGACCATCAGGAAGCCGAAAGGTACGCGCAACTTCGCGACGGTATCGGCGTACGGCTTGGGAAAGCGGGTCACTCTGCCACCTCACCGGTGAGCTTCGGGATCAGTGCGTCGAAGACGGCCTGCGGGCGGACGGCGCGCATAGCGGGGTCAGTCTCTTCCGAGCGCTTGTAGGTAGTGATGGCGCCGGGGTCGCGCAAAACGGTGAAAGTGCCGCCGTAGGGTCCGTTCCGTGCGGGGTCCGTGGGTCCGAAGATCGCGACGCCGGGTCTGCCGAGCGCAGCCGCGAGATGAAGGGGCCCGCTGTCCACGCCGACCACCGTGGCGGCGCGGCGCGTCGCATCGACGAGACCGCCGATTCCAGAGAAGTGCGCGTGCGCGCCCGTTATGCTATCCAGGTCCGCCCGAGCGCCCTCCGGACCGTTCACCACCAGCGGATACCCGGCCGCCGCCAGACGGTCCGCGAGTTCCACGTAATACTCGCGCGGCCACTGCTTCGATCGCCAGCCGGCCAAGGGGCAACAAAAAACGAAGGGTCGCTTCGGTAACGACCCCTCTGGAGCGGCATGTGGCAGCCAGAACGAGCGTCGGAGGTTCGCGGCACCGGCTGCCACTGCCAGTTCAATATACCTATCGACCACGTGGACCGACTTCGTTAGGACTTTTTGCGAATAAAATAGCGCCGCTGCACTCTCGCGCGCCTGCCCGCGCTCGAAACCGACCGTCCGGTCCGCTCCCGCCGCCGCGATCACGGCCGCCGATTTCAGCAATCCCTGCAAATCGACGGCTACATCGAAATGCTCGCCGCGAAGCCTGGACCAGCACTCGCGCACGCTGTTCCAGTCCCGCCGGTTGAGAGGCACAATCTCATCGACATCTGGATTTCCCTCCACCAGAGGAATCCAGCGCGGATCCATCACCCAGGCGATTCGCGCTCCGGGGATCTGCTTCAGCGACGCCACAGCGGGTAGCGCGTGGATAATGTCGCCCATAGCTCCTAACCGCACCACCAGGATGTTCATCCCGCCAGATCCCCGTGGCGGGCCCGCACTTTCGCGATCAGATCCGCGCGACGGGCGAGGTCCGCCGTCTCTTCGTGGAGGATGTCCGTCCGCGACAGGTCCGGCGCTCCGATGACGACGGTATCGACGCACGCAAGCGCTGCGACCAGTTCGGCCCGCGCGCGGGAATCGAGCAGAGGGTCGGGCGGTTCGAGGATCACCGCGATCAGGCGATCCGTCTTCGACTTAAGCTCTCCCAGACGTCGCGCATGCGCTGCTATCAGCGGATCGAAATAGCCGGCCACAATCGCGGTCCGGCCGCCACCGGCGAGCGCCCGCTCGAGGTCCACCAGCTTGCAGCGGGTATCCAAACTATTCAGGGTACCATCCTACGATATTGAAAACACTGTGCTTATGGATACAATCGGTCTGCCAACATGCCCAATATATTCCTCCTCGGTGAGGCCGGCCTCGTTGAAATGTCCGAGCAACCTTACGACTCCGAGAAGGTGCACAGGAACTGCTGGCTAAGCATCCAAGCATTCTCGCGGGCGACCAGTTCGTTTCGGAAGAGCCCCGCCGCTGGCTCTTCGTGACGCGAGAGGCCGGAGTGCCCGGTACTGACGATGGTTCGAATCGCTGGTCAGTGGACCACGTCTTTCTCGACCAGGATGGCGTCCCCACCCTCGTCGAAGTCAAACGGGGCAGCGATACCCGCATCCGTCGCGAGGTCGTCGGGCAGATGCTCGACTACGCAGCCAATGCCGTCGCCTATTGGCGAGCGGGCGTAGTTCAAGCGCAGTTCGAGAAAACCTGCGAGGTGACCGGCGCCGAGGCCGACACAGCGCTGGCTGAGTTCCTCCTGTCCGGGGAGAACCCGAATGCCGGGGCTGCGATCGAACGCTTCTGGCAAACCGTGGACACGAATCTCAAGGCAGGCCGTGTCAGGCTCGTGTTCGTGGCCGACGTGATTCCGCTTGAACTCCGGCGGGTCGTCGAATTCCTGAACGCGCAGATGAATCCCGCTGAGGTTCTTGCGATCGAGATCAGGCAATTTGTTGGCTCCGGGGTGAAGACCCTGGTGCCGACGGTGATCGGCCAGACCGTTCCGCCCCTGACGCCGAAGGATCCGAAGAAATGGGATCCGGAGTCGTTCTTGGCTGAGCGGCGCTTGCGAAAGGGAGATGCCTGCGTCGAGGTCGCGCAGCGGATTCTGAATTGGTCCGGGGAGCACTGCTCTCGCGTGGACTGGGGCAGTGGCGGTCGCGATGGCTCGTTGATCTTAGTTTTCGTGCACAACAACTTCAATCTTTACCCCTTTACTGTGCGTACGAACGGCAGGGTCATAATCCAGGGCCGGTGGTTAGGACTGCACTCGCCCTTCGACTCAGAGGCTGCTATGCAGGAATTAGCGGAGAGACTAAATCAAATCCCTTCCGTGAAGTTCCGCGCCAGCGACATGTCGGGATTCCCCTCGTTTGACCTGTTGGCCATCGTCAAAAATGAGAGCATAAAAGCTTTCCTCGCCGCGATGGAATGGATGGAGGAACAGATCGAAAGCCAATAGGCGGGGATTACGATGCCAAAGACCGATTTAAAATCCGTTGACGACTACATCGCCGCGCAGCCCGAGGCCGTGCGGGGGGCCGAGGAACTGATCTCGCATCAAATCCCGACCTACAAACTGCACGGCGACCCTGTGCTCTATTTCGCCGGCTGGAAGCGGCACTACCCGCTCTACCCTGCAACCGATCGCGTCGTCGCGGCGTTCCAGGAGGAATTGGCGCCTTACGAGATCAGCCAGGGCACCATCCGCTTCCCGCTCTCTGAGGCCGTCCCTGCGAAATTGATCCTACGCATCGCGACGTTTCGCGTGAAGGAAGTCGCGGCGCGTCGATCTTAACCCGGGAACCCCGCGCGAGCGCTGAGCAGATCGAGCGCCACATCGGCGACGCGCCCCGGTAGGACCTTCGTCATGCAGGGGTGGTCAATCGGGCATTCCCGCAGCAGGCACGGGCTGCACGCCACCGGCTCGCGCACCACGCGGGCCAGCGTCCCGGTGGGTCCCGTAGCCCAATGGTCCGTGGCGCCGAAAATGGCAACCGTCGGCACGCCGGCGGCCGATGCGATGTGCATGGCTCCCGAATCGTTCGTCAGGAATACGCGGCAAACGGAGGCCATGTCGATGAACTCGCGGAGAGTCGTCTTCCCGGCGAAGCTCATCGCCGAAACGTCGCGCGCCAGCAGTTGCCGTTCGACGCTCTCGCAGAGACCGGCCTCCTCTCGCGATCCGAACACGGCCACCCCCACGTTCAACGCTCGGGCGACTTTTTCGGCTGCGCCGGCGAAATACTCGGGAATCCATTGCTTGGCGGTTCCGTAGGCCGCGCCCGGGCTGATTCCAATCACATCGCCCACCGCGCCCGAGGCGGCAAACAGCCGGAAGCCGGCCTCGCGCGCCTGGTCCAAACCCTCCAGCCGGATCTCGTTTACCTTCGGCATCTCCTGCAGCCAGTTCGCCCGACGCAACATCTCCAGATAGTAATACCGTTGATGGGCCGGAATCTCGCCGTACTTTGGAACCGGGATGGACTTGGTCAGAAGCCATCCGCGGGCATCGCGGTTATAGCCGACCCGTTCGGGGATGCCCGCCATCATCGCCAGCGCAGCCGCCTCGAAAGCGTTCTGTAACAACACCGCGCAGTCGAAGCGCTCCTCCCGCAGCTCGCGGGCAAGCGCCCACTGCTCGCGGATTCCGCGGAAACCGCGCGGCGCGGTGTATTCGAGCAGACGGACGCCTTCCCGCGCGTAGATATCGGCCACGGACGGCCGGGCCAGAACGGTGATCTGCGCCCTCTGAAATCGCGTGCGAATAGCCCGCAGCGCCGGCAGCGATAGGACGGCATCTCCCACCCAGTTGGTCGCCCTCACCAGAATGTTCGCGTATTCCACTTATTCCTATGTTACGTTGGCCGTTTGGCGAATACCTTCGATCTGCTGCCGTACCGCTACCACTTCCGGGCCCTGGACCCGGTGCGCTTTCCCGCGGGAAAGGCCGGCAACGTATTCCGTGGCGCCTTCGGGACAATTCTTCGGGAGATCGCTTGCGTCCCAGGGTGCCCCGGCGCAGGCAGTTGCGCCCGCCGCGTCGAATGCGCCTACGCCCGCCTCTTCGAGCCCACGCTGGAGGGGTTGGGGCCCAGCGGCTTCGCCAACCCTCCCCGTCCGTTTGTGCTTCGCGCCAGCCATCTGGATGGGTCGATCCTGCCGCCCGGCTCGGAGTTTTTCGTCGACGTAAACGTGTTCGACGCACGGTTCCCCGCACGTCACTGGTTTGAGCGTGTTTTCGAGCGCCTGGCGGAGAACGGCATCGGCCCCGGCCGGGGTCGCGCCCGGCTGGCAACGGTGGAAGACCTCGGGCCGCGCGCCGTAAGTTTGGATTGTAATTCACAGACCGTAACGAAAGTCACCGTACAGTTCGTGACTCCGACCGAGCTAAAATCCGGCGCGGAGATACGAAACGAACCCGATTTTGAGATTCTGTTCTCTCGTATTCGCGACCGAATCAGTTCCTTGAGGGCACTCTACGGGCCCGCGCCCCTGGAAATCGACTTTCGAGGCTTGGCCGATCGCGCCGCGGCCATCCGGACCGTGCGCTCCGATCTACAGCATGAGCATTCGATCCGGCGCAGCACGCGCACCGGGCAAGTACACTCGCTCGGCGGCCTTACCGGCGAGGTGGAATACGAAGGAGATCTGGCGGAATTTCTTCCCTGGATCGAGTGCGCCTTTTGGACGGGCGTTGGCAGGCAAACCGTCTGGGGGAAAGGGCAGCTTCGTATTATTATTATAAGGTTCGTTGCCTAACGCAGTTGGGCTATCATGAGTGTAACCAACCGCGTGTAACCGGTGGCCAAAATAGCAAGTCCCCCAGGGACAAAAAGGAAGCCACATGGAAAAGCTGGCGCAGAATATTCAGGAAGCTTTTCTAAACAACGCGCGCAAAGACAAGACGTTCCTGACGATTTACTTGATGAGCGGCGTGAAGCTCTCCGGCAGAATCAAGAGCTTCGATAAGTACTCAGTCATCCTCGAGACGAATAATCAGGAGCAGCTCATTTTCAAGCATGCGATCTCGACGGTAGTAGTATCCAAGCCGTTCCACACCGGCCCGCACGTTGCGGTGACGGAGCCGTCCCTGAACCAACATCCTGTACCCGGAACCCCCAGCGTCGAGGATGAGGGAAACGGGTAGCACACAATCCGCGCCTGAACGCGCCATTCTGGTCGGGCTCGAAACCACCGGACGAGGCCGCGGTGTCCCGTTCAGGGCGGATGAATCGATGGAGGAACTCGCGACGCTGACGCGCAGCGCCGGAGCTCAAATCCTCGAGACGGTAATGCAATCGCGCGACCGGCCAGTAGCCGCCACGCTCATCGGCTCCGGAAAAGTCGACGAACTGAAGGAGAAGGTGCGGTTCCTCGAAGCCGACGTCGTCATATTCGACAACGAGCTCAGCCCCACGCAGCAGCGGAACCTGGAGAAGGCGCTGGACGCCAAGATCCTCGACCGCACGCAACTGATCCTGGATATTTTCGCCCGGCGCGCCCGAACCCGCGAGGGCCAGCTACAGGTAGAACTCGCGCAACTGAATTATCTACTGCCCAGGCTCACCGGCCACGGCGCGGAGATGTCGCGTCTCGGAGGCGGAATCGGAACGCGCGGCCCCGGTGAAACCCAGCTTGAAACGGACCGCCGGCGCATCCACGGCCGCCTGCGCCAGATTGAGCGCGAGCTCGAGAAAGTGCGGTCGAGCCGCTCTACCCAACGCCGTCAGCGCCAGGCCGTGCCGCTGGCGACGATCGCGCTCGTGGGCTATACCAATGCGGGCAAGTCCACGCTGTTCAACCACCTCACGGGCGCGGGTGTTCTGGCCGACGCGAAAATGTTCGCGACCCTGGACCCGACCGTCCGCCACATTGTGCTGCCCTCGAAACGCCGCGCCTTGCTGAGCGATACCGTCGGTTTCATCCGCAACCTGCCGACGACGCTGGTGAGAGCGTTCCGCGCGACATTGGAAGAGGTCACCGAGGCGGAACTGCTGCTCCACGTCGTCGACGTGGCTTCGCCGCATGCCGCCGAACAAACGGCTCACGTGTTCAAAGTGCTCGCCGAAATTGGCGCGGAGGAGACCCGCCAGATCCTGGTACTAAACAAGGTGGACCTGCTCCCGGGATCCGATCTCGATGAACAAACGGTTGCGCAGCGCATTCTGGGCGAGGTTCACGAGCACAATCCGGAACGCGTAACCGCCGTCTCGTCGCGCACGGGAAGTGGCTTCGAGAAGCTGATCGAAAGTCTGGATCAAATGCTCGGGGTGGACCCGGTGGCTCGGGCGCTCTTCCGCTTTCCCGCCGGCGAGGGCGGTCCGCTCCATCTGCTTCACGAGTACGCGAAAGTTCTCCGGGTTGAATACGGCGGGGACTACACGGAGGTGGAAGCGGAAGCGCCGGAATCCATTCGCCGCCGCCTCGCTTCCTATATGGCGGATCAGGGAGAGTCCTGAGTATGATGAAATGACCCGATGAATGTCCCGAACACTCTGACATTACTCAGGATCTTCTTTGTACCACTGCTGGTGGCGGCGCTGGTGCAGGAAGACATGAGCATTGACAGCGGAGGCGTTCAGCTCTCGAAGGAATTCATCGCGCTGGCCATCTTCCTGGTCGCGGCCGCGACCGATCTGCTGGACGGATATCTCGCGCGCAAGTGGAGCCAGGTGACCACGGTCGGCACGCTGCTCGATCCCATCGCGGACAAGCTCCTGATTTCCGCGGCGCTGATCTCGCTGGTGCAGATCCGCCGTCTTCCGGGATGGCTGGTGATCCTCATCATCGGCCGGGAGTTTGCCGTGAGCGGTCTCCGGAGCATCGCCGCGGCCGAGGGATACATGATCCGCGCCAGCGAGCTCGGTAAATCCAAGATGGTGGCACAGGTGGTAGGCGTATCGCTGGTGTTGCTCAGCATCCATTGGCCGTCGCTGGAACGTGTTTCGATTTACGCGATGTGGGGCGTCGTTTTGTTCGGGCTGGCCTCGGCGGTGGATTATTTCCGGAAGTTCTGGCGCCAGGTCGACTTGAGCATCAAGCAGCGGCGGCGCGGCGAGATCCTCGCGATCGAGTTGCAGAAGAAAGCCCGCATCAGCAGCTGAGCTATCTACGTGGGGCGGCAAGCGCAGCATTCAAATCCTGGTGTTCGAAAGCGAATGCCATCCCTACGTGAGCGGCGATCTGGCGCGCATCGCCCGCTGTGAGTTCGAAATACGGAGCGACTTCGAGGGCCAGTTTAAGCGAGGCCGTGCCGTCTTCCAGATCGCATGTCCTCCTTCGGTGCGGCCCCGTGTTGGCGGAGGACATCCACGAATTCCAGATGACTGCGGGCTTCGTTGTCCTTGGCGTCGAGCATGCTCATGGCCGACAGGAACGGAAGGCGCGTTCCCGGATCCCGGTCAAAACGGTGCAGCAAGAGTACCGGCTGGCCGGTGACGGTTTCAAGCCGCCATGCAGGAACCGGAATACCCGCCTTTGCCGCGAGGGTTAACGCCACAGCTTCCCACCGGACGGTACTCACCTCGTCTCCCTTGTTCGGAAACATGGCAATCGCGAGATGTCCGTCGCGGTCCCGGACCGAGGCCTTCGGGCGAGCGCCGCCGAGCGATGAGCCGGGCGCCAGGAGCAGGCGCAGATCCTTATGTAGCTGTCCGTGTCGCTCACAACGCGCTCGGCGGCTGAGAGCAGTCGTGGCAGCTCGATGAGTGGTGGGATCTTGGTGGGTCCGTGACCGGCTAGAAACGGCCCGCCTTCCCGCTCGGCGGCGCTCAGCGCGGTGCATCAAAACCCGCGCCCATCGTGCCGGTTCGAGGGAGAAATGCTCGGGATGAGCGAGCCAGCTTTTGCCGTATTCAAAAGTGGCACTCTCCCCCGCCCCACGCGTTCCGGCAGGTGCTCTTCCTCAAGTTCACGGCCGGTGGCATCGTGCCGTTGGGTCAGCCACTTCAGCCAGCCGGTCGGCCATCCCTAGAACGAAGAGAACTGTGGCGTGAGTGATAAAAGCCCGATCCGCCATAATCGCGACCGGAATTCGCCTCCGCCGGCGGGCATCGCGATGTCGTGGCCCAGCTTGCGGAGGGCGCGAGTGACCGGTATGGAAGCTACCGGCGAGAGAACGCGATCACTTCGATTCCCCCGAACACGCTCCGGCCGGGCATCACCACCCCGGGGATCTCCTGATAACTCGTATTACTGAGATTCGACGCTCGGAAAAACGGCCGTATCCGCCCTCGCGTGTAAGCTACGGAAGCATCCCAGAGTGCGTAGGGACCGCGGCCGTAGCGCTTCAGTCCTCCGATCGACGTGCGCGTCACAAATCCACCGGGTAGCGTGCCCGTATACCCGACCGTCGCGTCCTGGGTCGGGTAGTTGAACACATATTTCGACATCACTCCCGCAATCACATTTTCCGCGCCGTGCAGCGCGGTGTAGCGGGCCTCGACGACTTGCCCCGGCCTCGGCTGCCAGGCAATTAGCCCTTCCACGCCAGTAAAATTCAAACGCTGGAAGTTGGTGGCGCGCCAGATGTCCGACATCGAACTCCGGACGTAGTCGATGACGTCCTGCTCGCGGCGCTCGAACGCCGTCGCCGAGACTCGCAGCGTCCGCGAGGGCGACCACTCGGCTCCCGCTTCGTAATTCCACGCTTTCTCGGGCCTCAGGTCGGGAGATCCGAGATTGGCCGGATCGTGATAATACAGATCGGTGAACGACGGCAGGCGAAAAGCTCGGCTCGCGGAGGCGCGCAGCTTAACCGAGGGCGTCAGCCACACTCCGGCCGCCACGGTCGGACTCAACTGCGTCTGCCCCGAACCATACAACTCTTCGCGCACGCCCGCCGTGAGTGAGAAGCGGTGGAGAGCGCGGGCATCCACGGCGATATATCCCGCACCGCGCGAACGCGTGTGATCGCCGAGGTTGTTGCTGACGATGGAATCGCGGTAACCGTCGACGCCGTAGTACAGGCGCGTATTCGATTCCAGACGATCCCAGCGCCGGAACGACGCTTGCCAGCTATCGTCGGCGTGACGGTTCGTGTAGATCTGCGGCTGATCGCGAAACAGGACGAATAGATCGGTATGGCGGCGATACCCGATGGCCGCTTCCATTTGCTCGCCGATTTCCTGGCGCAGGCTGGCGAACCATCCGCGCGTCCGCTCCCACGACGGATAGTTGCCGTAGAACCGATCGGCGCCAAACGGCCGGTCGTTGGTAGCGAGCAATACATCGGTGGATCCGAGTCCGGTATGGACATGCGTGTCTGACCCGAACGACAAGTTCCGGTAATCCCGGTCCGGCATGAAGCCCGTTGAGAAGTCGCGGGAGAAGGCAAGTTGCTCGGACACGGGACCGGCGATGGCCGACAGCGTCGCGCTCTCTTCGTTTGTTCCGAAATTCCCCACGCCCGATCGAAGCCGCATCTCAGTCGCATCCGGCGTGCGCGGTATGACGTTGACCACTCCGCCGACCGCGTCGGAACCATAGAACATCGATCCCGAGCCTTTCAGTACTTCGACGCGATCCACCATGTCCGGCGGCAGCGGGAGGTCGAAGTTATGATGCCCGCTCTGGGCATCGTTGAACCTCAGGCCGTTCAGCAGCACCAGAGTCTGGCCGAACGAACCTCCGCGGATGGAAACGTCCGACTGCACGCCGTTCGGCGCGCGACCGCGCACGTCCACGGAAGAGTCAAGCCGCAAAAGCGCGAACGGGGTCGAAACCAGCAGCCTGTCATCCGGCTTGAGCGCGAACGAGCTGACGTTACGGTCCGATTCCTCCAAGGGAACGGGTTCGAACGTGCCGGTCACCACCACCGAGTCGGCACGCGCCGGTGGGAAAACCTGCTGAGCTTGAACAAGGAAGGGAAGAAGGAAGATGGAAATCAACTATAAGGTTGGGGGGGGACGGCTCCCGGTGTCAACCGGCGCGTCGGAGGGCGCAGGCTGGACGGAGCCGCTCGGAGGAAGAACCCGGAATCCGCCAGGCGTGAAGACAACCACGCGCACTTGCCCGCTGGCGCCGATCGGGCCGATGGATTTCCCGTTCATTGTCACTTCCACGGCTCCCGCGCTTCCGACGCCCAGGCGAACACGATCCTTGCTTCCGGCCGTCCTCATCTGCCCGGGCTCGAGCTTACCGCTGAAGGGAGGCTTGCCGTCGGCGCTTAACGAAATCCAGACCGGCTCCCTCGCTGTGACCGCGATGACGATAACGTCGTCCGACGATGTTGTGAGTGGAGCCGAGATGGGCAGGGCGGGCGCCGACGGCACGTCCAGGGCTGGCGGCGCTTTCGATTCGGACACGATGTCCTGCCGCGGCTGAGCCGCGCCGGCCTGGACGTTACGCCACCAGTTGTAGAGAACCGAGCAACCCATCACTACCGCTATCAGCGCGACGGCCGATCCCCAGACCTTGCCCTGGCCGCTGAAGTAAATACGATTGGTTGCGCTGACGATGGAATCCGGCGCTTTCAGCGGAGAAGGTTCAATCGCTCCCGGTTGGAGAGCCGACGACAGCGAACGCTGCAGGCGGTCGAGATCGGCGTCGAAACCTGCGGCCTCCAACCCTACGGCGTCCGCGTACTGGAGGACAAAGCTTCGATAGAAGAAAACGCCGGGGCAGTTTTCGGGCTGGTCCGCCTCGATGGCTTCCAAATGCTTACGGCTAATCCGGGTATTCTTGGAAAGGTTGTCGAGGTCGATGCTGAGCCGGATGCGTTCGTCCCGGAGTGTTTTGCCTACCGACATGTGCCTACACTTTGAATACTAGAGCAAAGGTTAAGGTTATACTACAACATTCTGATCATGAAACAAAAGTAACCGTTATTGTCGTGAACTGGAACCGTCGCGAGCTGCTTCGGGCCTGTCTGAAGTCGCTGGCCTCGCAGACCGGCGTCGCTTTCGAGGTCGTCGTCGTGGACAACGGATCCACCGATGGGTCGATGGAATTGGTGGAGTCCGAGTTTCGATCGGAGGCAGGATTCCGGCTAATCGGAATTCGCAATGCGGAAAATCGCGGGTTCTGCGCGGCGAATAACCAGGGTATCGCGGCGGCGCGCGGGGAACTGATCGCACTGCTGAACAACGACGCCGAGGCGCAACCGGGATGGCTGGCAGCGCTCGCTGCCGCGTTCGACCAATTCGGCATCGGCATGGCTGCCTCCAAGATCGTCAGGTGGGAAGACCCCGGCCGGATCGACAAGGCCGGCCACCTGATCTATCCTGACGGACAGAATCGCGGACGCGGATCGGGGCAACAGGATCGCGGGCAATTCGACCGCGAGGAAGAGGCGCTCTGGCCGGACGGATGCGCGGCGATGTACCGCCGCGCCATGCTGGAACAGATAGGCGGATTCGATGAGGACTTCTTCGCGTACGCGGACGATGCCGAATTGGGGCTGCGCGCCCGGATCGCCGGATGGCGCTGCTTGTACGTTCCCTCCGCGGTGGTGCGCCATCACCGGGGCGCAACGCTCGGCCTTTTGTCGGCGCGCCGGCTGGAGCTTATCGAACGCAATCGAATCCTCCTGGTGGCAAAGCTGTTCCCGTGGAGTCTGGTGTGGCTGAACGGCCCGTACTTCACGGCCAGGCTGGCGGCGGGAGCGTGGGCCGCGCTCCGGGGACGCGGCGAAGCGGGCCGGTTCCCGGGGATCCGGGGCAAGGCAACGATTGCGGCAGCCCTCGTCAAGGCGAACTTTTCAGCCTTGCCCCTGATCCCGAGGATGCTGCGCAAGCGACGGGAGATCGAGCGGATCCGGAAGCTGACCCCGCGGCAGGTGCGCCGCTTGATCCTGGACAACCGGATCAGCCTGCGCGAGTTGTCACGCGAGGCGATCTGACCACCGCGGCCCAACGGGATCACTCCTGCCCCGCCTGCGGCGGCGTCGAGTTTGAAACTCTGTTCCGCGCGGGCGACCGCTTGTACCGAACAACCGGGGAAACGTTCTCCGTGGTCGAATGCCGCAACTGCCGGCTCATCCGTCTGCACCCCCGGCCATCGCCATCGGAGCTTGCGAAGTATTATCCGCCGAAGTACTGGTTTGCGCCGCGTCACACTCTCGCGGAACGCCTGGAACAAGCATACCGGCGGGTGGTTCTCCGCGACCACGTTTCTTTCGTGGCGCGCGCGCTCCGCGACAGCGGCGAAGACGGACCGGTGGTCGATGTCGGCTGCGGCGGAGGACTGTTTCTCCGGCTGCTGGCCGAACGCGGGTATCGGGTGGCCGGGCTGGATTCCGCCCTCGACGCGGCGGCCATCGCCTGGAAATACATGGGCGTTCCCGTTGTGTGCGCAACACTGTCGGAGCCTCCGCTCGCGTCCGAAAGTTGCGCGGCCGTGACGATGTTCCATGTGTTGGAGCACCTGTACGACCCCACAACATACGTGGATTCCGCGCGGACCATGTTGAAGCCGAACGGAAGGTTGATCGTTCAGGTTCCAAATGCTTCCTGCTGGCAATTTCGCCTATTCGGCTCACGCTGGAACGGAGTGGACGTTCCGCGGCACTTGATCGATTTCAAGGTGTCCGACCTGGACCTGCTGCTGGAGGATTGCGGATTCGAGGTTCTGCGTCACAAACATTTTTCGCTGAGGGATAACCCCGCCGGACTCGCCTCGACCATCGCCCCGTCTCTGGATCCAATGGCGCGGCGCGTTCGGGGAACGTCCGAAGACCCGCGCATGAGTCTGCTGAAGAACGCGCTGTACTTCGGCCTCGTCGCGGCGTCGATTCCGCTCACGCTGCTGGAGGCATTCTTCGGCGCCGGATCGACCGTGATGGTGGAGGCGCGAAAAAAGCGGTGATGTACCGCGGTCTCCAACGCGCGCTGCCGCGGCCTCTACGGCGCTACCTGCTCCATTTCGAAGCGGCAATCGAGGATGCGGTCGGGAGCTTTGCGGCTTCCCTGGCGCAGGGCGCGCGGATTCTGGATGCCGGCGCGGGCGAGGGGTCGTACCGGCATTGCTTTCGGCGGCAGCGATATGTCGGGGTGGACTTAGGCGTCGGCGACGCGGACTGGAACTACGCCGGGCTCGACGCGGTCGCCGATCTGCAAGCCCTTCCCTTCCCCGACAGAACCTTCGACGCAATGCTCAACGTCGTCACTCTCGAGCACGTCCGTGAGCCGGCCTGTGTACTGGCGGAAATCGCGCGCGCGCTAAAGCCCGGCGGCCGGTTGCTACTGATCGTTCCGCACGAGTGGGAGGAGCATCAGCAGCCGCACGATTACTACCGCTACACGCGCTACGGCGCGCGCTATCTGTTGGAGCGCGCGGGTTTCGACGAGATCGCGGTCCAACCGGTGGGCGGCTATTTCCGGCTGCTGTCGCGGCGGCTTTTGAACGGGTTGCAATTCTTCCCGGGGCCGCTGATGCTAGTGGCCGCGCTGTTTCTGGTTCCACCGGCTCTGATCGCGCCGCTGTTGGACGGGCTAGACAAGCGGCAGGCGTTCACGTTGGGGTTCATTTGCACCGCTCGGAAAGAGTGAAACGCCATTGCGGCAGATTACACCAATGCTGCGTGGATGGATGAATTGCACCGCCGACTCATCAGTCCGCAATCCCCGAGTGGGAACATCCTTGGCAATTCTCGTCCATCCATTCACTGGAACGGTTTACAGCGGAGGAGATTGCTTTCCTGGCGTACCGTTTGGATGTTCTCAGCCGATGGCCGGAGTCGGACCACCGCTCCGCGCTGATCGCCGCCACGGCCGGCCGGCTCCGGAACCTTGGAGCAAACCCGGCTAGATGAAATAACACCTCCGATAGCCGCTCGGTACGAGGTCGAAGGCGATACTGCTTGACCACCCGGTACCCGGTTGCGACAACCACGCCAACCACACACAGGCCGGCCAGGAGCGCGAATTTCGCCCAACTGTTTCTGAACCGGAAGAAGCGGGTCAGACACCTACGGCATCTGAACGGGGCGAGCAGAATCACGGCAGCGACCGCGTCGATCAGGCCCCTGTGCATCGAGCGGCGCGTGTCGGCCCGTCCGCACCTGGGGCAAACCGGCTTTCGTGGCATTTCTCGTTTCATTTCAACTCACCGACGGCGCGCAGTATTCTCTTGTGCACAATCTCTTTGCTCTCCTGATGGACGCGCTATGGACGCGATGCCGCTCAAATTATTTCGTCCGGCGACAGCAATTACACTGGAAACATATGCGCTGCCTCCCGGCATTCTTGGCCGTCTTTTTTGCCGCTGTTGTTGGCGCCGCGGATTTCAATGGCAGCGAAGCGCTAGAATTCACGAAAAAAGCCGTGTCCTTTGGACCGCGCCCGCCGGGATCGCCCGCCAACCGTGAACTGCGAACGTACATCAAGAATCAGATCCGGACTCGCGGCGGGCGCCTCGTCGAGGATTCCTTCACCGCCACCACGCCCTCCGGACCGGTGCAGATGGACAACCTCATTTGTGTTCTTCCCGGCACGAGCGGACACGCCATCGTTTTCACAGGCCACTACGACACGAAGCTCTTCCCCGGCCGCCATTTCGTGGGAGCGAATGACGGGGGATCGTCCACCGGCCTGCTCCTCGAACTGATGCGCGCGTCAGCCGGCGCCACCCACAAGGACGAAATCGACATCGTCTGGCTGGACGGCGAAGAAGCGTTCGGCGAATGGTCCGATACCGACGGTATCTATGGAAGCCGCCACCTGGCGGAGCGATGGGCGAAAGAGGGTGCGCTCAAGCGCATCCGCGCGCTCGTAAATGTCGATATGACGGGCGATCGGGATCTGGGAATCATGCAGGAACTGAATTCAGATGCCGCGCTCCGCAAGCTGGTCTGGCAAGTGGCGAACGAAAAGGGATACGCGCGCTATTTTCTGGACCACTCCTCGGCCGTCGAGGACGATCACGTCCCGTTCCTGAAACGAGGCGTGCCGGCGCTCGACCTGATCGACTTCGATTACGGCCCCGGCAATTCGTTCTGGCACACCGATCAAGATACCGTCGACAAGCTGAGCGCGCACAGTTTCCAGGTGGTAGGCGACGTGTTGCTGGACCTGGTGCGCCGGTTCAATTCCCAGTAGAGTGCTTGTGCTACTGTCGGCTCAGGCGTGAAGATTCACTTCCTGTCATTACTCGCAACCGTGAGTCTGCTCGGCACCGCCGGCATCGCCGCCGCGCAGGGCCGTTCCACCGGACCGATCGCCCGCTGGAACGCCAAGATCGTACTGGAAGACGGCACTCCGCTTCCCGCCGATCCACTGATCGCGCTCGATCGGTCCGGCACCGGTGATTGTAGGATCCTCACCGTCTTCGGCAACGGCAACGTGATTTACTCGGCGTGGCTCTACACGGGTCTGAACACCACCGATGCCTGCCCCGTCCAGATCAGGCTCAAAGGTTACCGGACGACCCACGCTGTGCTGCACGACGGCGCGGTGATCGTCCTGAAGCGTATGGGTGAAAGCGAGGGATCGATGACCTCGATCACTTCGATCAAAGCGC
Organism: Acidobacteriota bacterium; assembly: GCA_025353165.1. Taxonomy (GTDB): domain Bacteria; phylum Acidobacteriota; class Terriglobia; order Bryobacterales; family Bryobacteraceae; genus TMP-7. Next base: position 58,861 of record JANXRE010000031.1, read on the forward strand.
CGGCGCCCGCGAAAAAGGCTTATGCCAAAGGGATTGCCGCGGTGCGGAAAGGGAACTGGCTCGCCGCCCAGCAGGACTTGGAGGAGGCGGTCGCGATCTACCCGGAATACGACCAGGCGTGGAGCGATCTCGGCGAGGTCCTGGAACACCAGTCGAAGCCCGAGGAAGCGCGCACCGCTTACGGAAAGGCGCTGGCGATCAGCCCGAAATACCTGCGGCCCTATGCGCAGCTTGCGCGCCTCGCGATCAGCCAGTCGCGCTACGTCGAGGCGGCGGAGATCACCGGGCGCGCGATGCCGCTCAACCCTCTCGAATTTCCCTCCATTTACTACTACGACGCGCTGGCCCGCTTCGATCTTCAGCAGGCTGACGCCGCCGAGAAGAGCGTCAAACGCGCGATCGAACTGGACGTGGATCACCAGATGCCCCGCGCGCTGTATCTGCTGGGTCTGATCCTCGAGCAAAAAGGCGATCGAGCCGCGGCCCTGGTTGCCATGCGCGCGTATGCCGGGCTGTCGCCCGCGCCGTCCGACGTCGGGCAGGCGAAGGAGCACATCGCGAAGCTGGAGCGGGAGAGCGCTAAGTAGCGGACCGGTGCGACCTTAGTCGCCATGACAACCTGTCGTCCTTCTACTGCGAGTCTGTTCGCGCTCATCGTTCTGTCGGCCGCGTTTTCCGCGTCTGCGCAAGAGAGCCTCTCTGTTACAGGCGACGCGGAAATCAAAGTGATACCCGATCAAGTAGTGATGTCCCTCGGCGTTGAAGTGCACGCTAAGAAGCTGGCCGAGGCCCGCCGCGAAAACGATATGCGCGTGCGCGCCGTTCGCGCCACGGCCATCCGCCTCGGCTTGGACGAAAAGGACATCCAGACGGATTTCATCCAATTGGGCGTTGCGTACCAGAACGACGGTGTGACCGCCGACTATTACTACACGCGAAAGTCGATCGTATTCGTGTTGCGCGACGTGAGCCGTATGGAAGAGGTGCTTGCGGCGGTCGTGGACGCGTGCGCAACTCATATCCACGGGGTGGAGTTTGAAACCACCAAGCTCCGGGAATATCGCGACAAAGCGCGGGCCATGGCGGTGCAAGCGGCCCACGAGAAAGCCCGCGATATCGCAGCCGCGGCGGGAATGAAAATCTCCGGAAAGCCGCTCGGCATTTCCTCCGCGAGCTACGGCGGGAATTCGTGGTACGGGAGTGGCTGAGGCGGCTCGCGCGCGTCAATGGCGCAAAACGTGATGGTTGATAACGGTTCTGGCCCGGCGGGAAGCAATGGCACAATCGCGCTCGGGCGCATTTCCGTGACCGCGTCCGTGAGCATGACATTTCGGATCGAATAGCGGCAGTGCGCCGTCACGGTTAAAAACATTTCGAAGAGAGAAGCGCCCACGTATACTGGTAGAAACTTGTACTGGGTTGGCGGGGGGCAAAACAGAGGTCCCTGTAAAGATGAATAAGACATTCGCTTTCGCTCTTTTCGCCGGTTTAATCCCCTTGGCGTACGCCGACCAAGGCAGTTTCACCAACTCCGGCGGCTCGGCAGGGGCTGGCTCGGGCGTTAACATCAGCTCCGGCGTCGCCGCCCCCGCGGGTACGCTGACCTTGAACTGTCCCGCAGTCAGCGTGGGCGGCTGCGCGGGCGGCGGCTTCACGTTTCTCTCCACTGACGGAACCATCGGCATCCACGCCACCTTTACGACCGGCACCGCCACCGAAAGTTGCTCGGGCGGCGGCAGAGGCGGCCACATCACCTGCGGATACAGCTTGACCGCCTACTTCAGCGGGACTTCGACGGTGAATGCCGTGACTCAAGCGGTCGTCGGCGTCACCTCCCAATCGTTTACAGTGGGCGGCCCGCCCAGCGGAACGACGGCCTATAATTCCGCCTACTCGCCGTTCTACTATTCGGATAGCGGACAGATCCTGCGTTCCGATGACCTCCAGGGCACAAACCAAATCGCATTCTCCGGTCCGGCCGGTCAGTTAGGATTTTATGGCGCGTATGGCGTGGCGCTCGATTCGTCCGGCAGAATCTACGTCGCCGATACTTACCATTGCCGCATCGTGCGCATGGACGATATGAACGGCGCGAACTGGACCACTTACGGCGGAACTTGTGGCTCGGCTCAAGGCCAGTTCTACGATCCGAACGGCATTGCCGTCGACTCCGCCGGCAAAATCTACGTGATGGATACCAACAACGCGAGGCTGGTCCGCGTGGACGACATGACCGGCGCCAACTGGGTTACATACGGTTCCGCCGGAGCCGGTGTCGGGCAGTTCGCTTCCTTTCTGTCGGTGACGGTGGATAGCGGCAACCGGATCTATGTCGCGGATGGCGGAAATCTTCGAGTGGTGCGCATGGACGACATGGCCGGCACCAACTGGACCGTCCTGAAGCAGTCTCAACCCGTCAATGGCGTGAGCTATACCTTCGGGTCTCCCATCGCCGTCGCCGTCGATTCCGTGGGCAAAATCTACGTCGCCGACAACGAGTACTTGGCGCCGGCAGTGGTTCGAGTGGACGATATGACGGGAGCCAACTGGACTTCCCTATACGTGAGCGCCACCGGCAGCACGGGACTGAACAGCATTGCCGCGGATTCGGGTGGGACTGTCTTCACCGGAGGCGGCGGCGTGAGGGCTATCGATGGTATGGCCGGGGTTCTCACCTCCTCGGGTACCATTGGCCCGGTCGGCTCTTACTATGTCTTCGGCGTAACTCCGATTCCCTTGCCGAGTCCTCGTCCCTCGGCAATCGGCTTTTCGCCGTCCATGTTGACCTTCTCCCAGAACGTCGGCTCCACCAGTCCCCCGCAGGCCGTCACCGTCACCAACTTCGGCGGCAGCGCGCTGAACCTCTTCACTGTTTCGGCGACTGGCGCATTTGCGGAAACCAACACTTGCCCGAAGCAGCTTCTTCCGGGAATGAACTGCACGATTAGCGTGTCCTTTACGCCGGCGGCGGCGGGCACGGCGACTGGCGTGCTGACCCTGACCGACGACTCGGGCAATCTAGGCGCGGCACAGGCCGTAATTCTCACCGGCCTTGGCACCACGCCCGGCGCTTCGGTAAGTCCGACGAAGGTTTCCTTTCCTCCGCAAGTCCTGGGCACAACCGGCGGGTCTCAAACAGCTATCTTGCAGAACACCGGCAACGGGCCTCTGCAGGTCTCCAGCGTGAGCGCCGGCGCGCCCTTCAGCCAGACAAATACGTGCACGGGCAACATCGCCGCGGGCGCTAGCTGCACCATCACGGTTTCCTTTGCGCCAGCCGTGGTTGGTTCGGCCTCCGGGACTCTTACCATCGCCGATAATGCCGGAACACAGACCGTCAGTCTGACGGGAACCGGCATCTCTCCGGTTTCGTTCTCCTCCGGCTCCCTAAGCTTTGGCGCAGTGGTGGTAGGCAATAGCAGCGGCGCCAAGACGGTTACGGTCACAAATCAGGGAAGCGCACCACTCAGCTTCTCGAGCATCGCGGCTAGCGCGGGCTATGCCGTGGCCACCAACACCTGCGGGGCGAGCCTGGCCGCCGGGGCCAAGTGCACCGTCGGCGTCACGTTCTCCCCCACGGCGACCGGCAATGACGCGGGGGCCTTGACGTTCACCGACAGCGGGCTGAACAGCCCACAGGCGGTGAGTCTGTCGGGCTCTGGAAGCGCACCGGTCAGTTTCTCCTCCAACGCTCTGGGTTTTGGCACGGTGAAGGTCGGAAACACCAGTTCGCCGAGGACCGTTACGATGACCAATCGCTTAAGCGCGTCGCTGAGCGTTTCCAGCATCGCAACGACCGCGGGCTTCACGGTTGCCAGCAACACCTGCGGGGCGAGCATCGCCGGCGGGGCCAAGTGTACTGTCGGGGTGACGTTCTCGCCAACGGTGGCGGGCACGGCCACGGGCACGCTGACCTTCGTAGACAGCGCGCTGACCAGCCCGCAGACGGTGAGCCTCACGGGAGCCGGCAGGTAACGGCCCGCTACTGGTTTAATGGTGCGCCCCGAGCCTAATCTCAGGGGCGCAGGCGCGGATCGATACTGAATGACTCGAATCTGAATGAGATGCGGGCAAAATCCGGATGTGCGTCGATGGAACCCGGAGGACGGCTTGTTTGCGGGCGTTGACCCAGTTACTCCCCTGCTCGGCCGTCACTTGTTCCGGAACGAGGTCGGGCCAACCACCCGGAACGTCCAGCGTGGATATCTCGACGTCCTCAGATATCTCGATCCGGATGCCTACCTAGTCGTCCGGGATGGCGCTGTGATGAACCATCACCTCCATCGCGGCCAGAAGGGCGGTGTCGGACGCGCAGTTAACGGGTGGACCTATCTGATTCCACCGACCACCCGTGAGTCTTGCGCCGGCGCTGTTGATTAGGCGGCACCTACCGCTCTGAAGGCGCCGGATGACCATCCGTAGACGCCGTGCTCTATCTTCAGAAGCACGCATTCAATCTGGCTGCGACCGTCCTCTGTCTGAATCAGCGCGTAAGAAGTCTGGTTCCCAAGCGACGGAATCTCGCTCTGCATCCAGTAGGCACCATGTCTAATCCCAAGAACCTCTGTTGCTCTGCGCACCATGTCTACTTCGTCATGCGAAATAGAAGCAATCGCGGATTCAGGTCGGTAGAATCGCCAAAGTTGGGAGTGCCGGGCGCCTGGTACCCCCGGCTCCGGAGGTCATGGCTGCAAGTCGTTTGGCTGAAGCGCCTGGTTTCGATCACCAGTAGTTCAAATTATTAAACTATATTAATTGTAAACGCTGATCCCATGGAGTATTATTAGGTTCCATATAAAGTCCGTTCGTCTGCCCGTCTCTGATCATCGCTTTGCGGCCCGGATGCTCGAAGACATCTTGCCGAGACTTAAAGGAGAAGCAAAATGACCCAACTCATCGCAATCGTCCTTTGTGTGGTAGTCCCCACCGCGGGGTTCGCCGCATCCGACAACGCATTCAAGATTACCTACGACGGTGGCTCACTTCCAAAGGTTAAGGCCGGAAACAGCCTGAAGCTGTACATCGAAGAAAAACAGATTCGGCTCGCCAAAGACAACGAAGACGTGATAGTGATCCCCGCGGGGTCAATCACCGAACTAAGCTACGGGCAGGACGTTCATCGCCGTGTCGGGGCTGCTATTGCTATCGGAGTGGTCACGCTCGGTGTCGGGGCGCTGATGGCTTTGACGAAATCGAAGAAGCACTTTGTCGGCATCATCTGGGATGACGCCGGAAAAAAAGGGGGCATCGCTTTCCAGGCTGACAAGAATGAATATCGGGGCGTTTTGGCTGGGCTGGAAGGCATCAGCGGCAAGAAGGCCGTCAATTCCGAAGCAATGACAGTCAAGAATTGAACACCGCCACAGCCGGCTCCGTAAGGTGGTGCCGTCAATCCTCGGCCGGTAGTTGCTGTTTCAAGGCCCCATTCCAGAGGCGTCTCCAGATGAAACATGCCCCTTGCTCGAGGCATCGGATTGCGACATAATCAGTCGGGAACGGAGTCAATGTTCGCTTGTAGCAGGGCAGGTGCGTTGCTCGCCTTCTCAATTCCTGAACCGATGCCTGGGAGCGGCGATGTCCCGGACTGGGCGCGACACACCGATCTAGAACATGTCTCGCGGGTGAACACGGGCGGCCAGAAACACAACGTGGAAGTCCGGGTTGATGATCCGAAGGAGTTGCAATGCGATTGCTTTCAGTTACTTTGAGTCTCGCCTTTTTCTTGCCGGTGGGAGTACAAGCGCAGCCCAAGATCGGCGGCGGTGTGTGCACGAATGCCACTTTGAGCGGAGTTTACTACTACCTTCTCAGTGGCGATTTGCTGTCGGGGAACTTCGTCTTTCCATATGTCGAACTGGGAAAGCTCGTTGCCGATGGGCAGGGCAGCGTTTCGGGGAACTCCCACGCCAGCATCGGAGGCTCAATCTCCCCGTACACCCTGGCCGGGACATACGCGGTCCAATCAAGCTGCACCGGCAGCATTGCGCTCTCCGTCAATGGATAAGCGCCCAGTTCACTGACTTTTCAAGTCGTTAACGGCGGGCAGGCCGCAATAGTCGCGTTTTCAGGGCCGAGTGGAGTCGTTGCAAGACTGCCAGCGCCGGGTCAATCCAGTGCTCCACGGCGTCGCTAAGCGGCAGCTATGGCTACCTTCTTACTGGAGCAGCCTTCCTATCGGGGACTGCCTACTATTATTCACAAGTCGGGAGTGTCACTGCGGATGGCCGAGGGAACGTGAGTGCTGCCGGGATGGCAAACGTCAGTGGAACTACCCTCACTACGACTGGTCAGGGGCCATATTCAATGGCAAGTGACTGCTCAGGTACGGCCAGCGTCACGAACCAGAACGGAACAGCGAACTACTTCATAGCTGTGGTTGAGGACGGACGAGAAATTTTTTCATGGACAGCGATACGGGCTACACTGTTGGGGGCGTCGCTGAGCCCCTATTTCCCGGGAGCGTATTCAATGCTGCCACATTCCGGACTGGCGGGATTGCACCAAACGAGTTTATCGCGATAAAGGGCACCGGGCTTGGCCCGGCAACTGGAGCGGTTTCCGCGATGACATCGCTGTTGGAGGGGACCAAACTCTATATCGGCGGCATGGCGGCCTTCCTGACCTATGCTGAGGACGGACAGGTCAACGCGTTGGTGCCGTTCGAGGTAGCGGGAACCGGAAACACGACTATTCAGGCTGAGTTTAAGGGTGTTCAGGGTAATACAGTGACTGTCCCCGTGGCGACTTCCTCGCCCGGCGTTTTCACTCAGGCTTATGGCCCAGGTCAAGTATGGATGGTCAACGCTGATGGATCATTCAATTCACGCTCCAATCCGGCTGCGCGCAATAGCTGTGTCTTCTTTTGGGCAACCGGACAGGGCCTTGTCAATATTCCACAGCAGGAAGGCATACAGCCCAACTCGCCCCCTTTTCCCAACCCATTATTGTCGGTCGGTGTTAGCCTCGGCGGCAGCGTGCTTCCTGATGCAAATGTGATTTTCAAGGGTCTGATTTACTCCGGGGAAATTCAGTTAAACGTGCTCATCCCCGATACCGCCCCCACCGGAGACGCGGTCCCCATAGTTGTTACCATCGGCGGGGCATCCTCTCGGACCGACGCTACGATAGCTATAAAGGTGACGTAGTGCTTAGCTGGAGTTAAGCTGACACTCAGCCGCCCTTGACCCCGCCCGGCCCGGATAGCATAAACCGCTATTCCGCTGATTTACCAATTAAGTAGTTGACGAAGGCCGAACAGGCCACAAGGAAGAACCGTCCGTCGTCCACGGTCGTCTCGTCCGACAATGCATGTCGGATTCCGTCTGCGTCGCTCATATACCCGTATATTTTTGAGGAGTACCCAGCTCCATCCTGGATGCCGACTTGCCCCAGTGCCGCGCTAAGATGCGGATTCCGGGGGATGGCGATCAGCGTTCCGAACTACGACCGTAATACCGATCGTTTTCAGTTCGGAACGCTGATCGCCATCACTTCGGAACGACTGATCGACATCATCGGAATGCGCACTTAAGATTCGTGATATGGATAACTGTCCGTCCTGGGGCATGACGCCACAATTCGCGAAGCGATCAAACGAGCGAGAGCGGCTGCGGGCGGGCATAATTTTGGGCATACCCGACGAACATGAACCTCGGCCGCTACGCCTACGTGAGCCGCAAAACATTGGATTTATTATGTTTAGTGGTGCGCCCGGCACGACTCGAACGTGCGACCTTTTGGTTCGTAGCCAAACGCTCTATCCAACTGAGCTACGGGCGCGCATGGGGAGGACCCCTCTAATATAACAAAGCCCCGCTACATTTTCGGCTGCTCGCGAAGGCCGATCTCGCTGATCACAATCGAGCCCTTCTCCCCCCGATCGAATCGGAACCGGATCGTTTTGAGCTTCGCTGGATCCAAGCCCTGCGCCGCGAAATCCCGCAGGGGCAGTTCGATGGTCTGCATCACCGGCTCCGCCGCCTTCTTGTAGGCCTGCTCGTCCAGGAACGCGGACTTGAGAAACTGAGCCTTCAGCGGCGGCTGCAACACCCCAAAGCGGCTGAGCGGCAAGGCTGCGGTCTTCCCGGCGGAATCGGACAACTCCACCGTGAAGTCGACCGGCTCCGGGTCCTTTGGCGCGCTCTTCTTGTCCTTCTCTTTTCGTTCCTTCGCGTCCTTCGGGATTGCCGGATTGTCGTCCGTCGTGGAGAGTGCGATCGCCAGCACCGAGCGATCCCCTACACCCGCGTCCTCCGGAAATGAAATCGTATAGACAGGCACCGGAACAGGCTTCTCGGTCTTCCGGTTCCAACCCAGGAAGACTCCGTTCCGTTCGTGATCTCCGTCGCGGAACGGAATCCGGCCCTCTTTCCAGACGCTGAAGTTTTGTGCGGCCAGGCGGACCCCCGGCATCGTCGCCGTCGTGACATCCGCGTCTTCGCCGAAGGTGGCGACCCGCTTCCAGGTCGAATCCTCGTAACGGTTCACGCACAGCGCGTCCGGCAGCCATTCGCGGCCCGCGCGCGCGTCGCGGAACAACGGCAGATACTCGCGGCGATCGTGGATCGTCGCCTCCAGAAACGCGCTGATATAAACGGAAGCGATCCGCCGCTGGTCGTCCGGCGGGAGAAGCGCCTTGGTGTTGACGAACCACCGGAACGGCCCATCGCCGGAATCGTAACGCCCCCACGACGTGTTGAACTGACCGTGATTGGCGCGATAGATGAACAGTTCCGACTTGAACCATTCGCCGGGACCGGTGAACTTGACGCGCTCGAACTGCTTGGATCCCATAAAACTCGATACGTCGGAATCGTGGCCGCCCTGGAGAACGAAGTAATTCACGTTCTCCAGGTTTCGCGGCGCGCCAGCGGGCTTGTATTGACCGTCGACGGGCGCAATGGCGACTACGGACCGGATATTGAATCCGTAGGCGGGGAACTTGATCGTCGCGTCGTCCGGATAATACGCGAGCTTGTTGAAGAGCGCGGCCGTCGCTGCGGCCTCGCCCCCGCGCGAGTGCCCCATCAAAGCGATGTTGTTCAGATCGACTTTCCCAAAGAAAGGGTTACCGGCTTTCGCATTCCAGTCGCGCCAGAGCCGCAGATGTTCAAGCAGCATCCAGCCGCGGGGCGCCTTCTCGCCCGGCGGGTCGCCCGACCAGGTGGCATTCAGGAAATTCTCGTCGATGGACGCCAGGATAAAGCCGCGGCTGGCGAGCAGTTCCCCGAGATACAGATAACCCGGGTCCGACCATTGCTCCATCTGGTGGTTGCCGTGAACGATCAGGACCAGCGGGAACGGGCCGGGTCCATCGGGATACCAGACGCGGGCGTTCAGCGGCGTCTTGTCGAAGCCGAATCCCCAATAGAGACGCCGGGCCTTGGCTCGCCAGCCCTTGTACTCTTTGAAAAACGCGGTGGCGTCCACCGACGTCTTGATGGCGACGTTGCGATACTCCACGCGCCATTTGTCGTTGCCGCTTCCGTAGGTCAGGGCCTTGACGGAATAGGGCCCGGTCCGGCCGGGGTTGGCGGCCTGGATCATGACGGGTAGAGGACCCTGCGCCGTCCGCGGCTTGATGAGCGCTTCCGTCGTGCCATCGCTCACCGCAAACGAAACGAAGCCAATGACGGCCGCCAGAGAAAGGACGAGCAGGGCGATCGTCACGATCTTTCTGGCGCGCGCTGTCTGGCCGAAACCGTGTCGCTGCGTCGCGATGGCCGCCCCCAGCGTAGCCGTCGCCAACACGACCATGAGGCCGAGCATTGTGCCGAACTCGGGCCCGACGCTCGCGATATAGACCGCGACAGACCCGATGAAGATCCCGGTGGTCCAACGCGGCAGTTTCCGGAACGCCGTCATCAGCAGCCAGACGAGCGCGGCGGAAAGGCCGGCGACGATCGCGCCCGCCACCAAGGCGAGAAACACATCGGGGATCGCTCCGAGTCCGGTGTGCACCGCCAAACCAAAAGCGATGACCCACACGGCGGCTCCGGCGAGCGCGCCGATGCGCACGCCGCGCGCCGCCTCCGGACCCGGGCGGATCGCGCGCCAAAACGAGACGATCGCGCCCCAGGCCATGCGGACCATTGCCACAGTATAGGCCCTCTACCTTGCCGCGGCCAGAAAACGCCGCACTTCGGTTGTCATCCTACCGGATTCGCAGGCCGTCGCCATGTGCCCGCAATCGCCGGTTAGAACGAGCGTTTCCGCGCCACTCAATTTTGCGAAATCGAGCGCGGGCTGGGGATTGACCATGTGGTCCTGCGCCGCTACGACAATCAGCATTCGCGCCTTCGCTGAGCGGGCGGCGTCCGCCATCGAGTCGCCGAACCCCGCGGCCACGTTCTGCGCCATCATGGCGCGAAGCTGGTACAGCCAATCGGTCGGATCCATCTGGCCGGAGCCGTCCGCTTCGGTTTTCCCGATGAACTCGGCATACGCGACCCGGTCCGTCTCTCTCGCGCGGTACGACGGTGTCGTCAGCGCCAGCGTATGAATATCGGCCAGCGCCCGCAAGGGCGGCCGTGATTGGTAGGCCCCGTTCTTCCAGTCCGCGTTCTCGAGGATCGCCTGCTCCTCGGTTCGCCACAGCATCAGGTCGTAGGAGGTTAAGCGCGGAGAGCCGACAATCGGAACGATACGATCCGCAAATTCGGGATACGACACCGCCCATTGAAACGCCTGCATCCCGCCCATCGAGATGCCGACGACCGCATGCAGGCGATCGATGTGCAAGACCTCCTGAACGAGCCTGTGCTGGGCATCGACCATATCGCGAATCGTGAATTGCGGGAACGACATGCGCGGACGATGGCTATTCGAAGGCGACGGCGACAGCCCGTTTCCAAACGCGTCCACGGCGATCACGAAATACTTCGAAGAATCGACGAGGCCATTCGGCGCGATCAGGCCCGCGAGGTCCTTGGACGTCCCCGTAAACCAGGTGGGGAAGAGCACGGCATTCGACTTCGCGGAGTTGAGCGCGCCGAAGACGCGATAAGCGACCGTGCAGCCTCGAATGACGCCGCCCTTTTCGAGGGCGCATTCTCCTAAGGACGCGGTCTGAACGGCCGGCTGGGCGATCGTCGCCGCGGATATCAGCAGGAGTGAAGCGAACGCGTTTCTCATCGGATTCCATGTTACCGGATTAAGCGCGATATCCTGGCGGTAATGGCACACACAGAATCGACGATGCTCGCTTTAGGGACGCCGGCGCCCGATTTCCACCTGCCCGAGGTGACCACTGGGAAGACCGTCGCTCTCGATGATTTTCGCGGCAAGAAAGCGCTGCTGGTGATGTTCATCTGCCGTCACTGTCCGTATGTGAGGCACGTGCAGAACGAGCTGTCTGAGCTAGGTAGGGATTACGCGGACGCCTCCCTCGCGATTGTCGCGATCTCCTCGAACGATGCCGCCGCCTATCCGGACGACGGGCCGGAAAGTTTGCGCGAGATGGCCGCGGAGCTTGTCTTCGTCTTCCCGTATTTATACGACGAAAGCCAGGAGGTCGCCCGCGCCTACGCCGCCGCGTGCACGCCCGACTTCTTCCTGTTCGATGGAGAACGGCGCCTGGTTTACCGGGGACAACTGGACGATAGCCGGCCCAGCAACGGGAAGCCTGTTACGGGGCTGGATCTGCGTTCCGCGATCGACGCCGTGCTCGCCGGGCGTCCAGTGGCGGAAACCCAGACGCCGAGTCTCGGCTGCAATATCAAGTGGCGGTAGTCTACTGCGCGACCACGGCCTTGCGCACGGCCACGACGCCTTTCAAATCGCCGTATTCGAACGTCCTGGCGCAGGCGAATTGCCCCTGCGTGTCGCCTTCGAAATCTTCGATCGTATAGCCGTCATGCAGCTCGGCGATCAGCGCGCCGACCTTTCCGATCCACCCGCCGCAGTTGGCGAAAACGGCCTTCTCGGCGCCCTCCACGTCCACCTTCAGGAAGTCGATGCCGTCCCAGTTGGCCTGGCGCATGATTTCCGGCACGGTGATACACTCGACCTTGATCGCCTCGCCGGTCATCCACGGCTGGCGAACCACGCTCGAACAGTCCGCTTCGCCGAGGTAGAACGTTGCCGTGCCCGGCCGGTCTGAAATCGCGGCGCCGATCACACGGCCCGGTATGCCACTCACCGCGAAGTTCTCCCGCAGGATCGGCAGGTTGCCCGGGAGCGCTTCGACGGCGACGATCTCAGCCTCGGGATGCATGGCGTGGAAGAAGACGCTGGCGGTTCCGATGTTCGCGCCCAGGTCGAGAATCCGCAGGGGCTTGGCGACCGGGACTTCATACTCGCGCCGGGCAAAGACCCCTGCCAGCAGGCGATAGTCCACCTCGTTCGATCGGATCACCACCGTAACCGGCCGGCCGTCGAAGGTGAAAGCTATTCTCAAGCGGACCACCGGCAGGAAAGGCAGCCTGGTGCGCGCGCGCTTCAGGTAGTTGGACAACAGGAGCTTGCAACGATTCGCCGGGTTGAGCTTCAACTGGCCGGCCAGTTCGCTAATTTCCTGGAATTTTTCGAGACGCTTGCCCATTCCTTCTGGGGTCAGTATACCGCTTGGATTCCGATATGCTGTTGGGGTGACTATAAGGGCGTTCCTGGGCGCCGCTGCGATTGTGCTGTACGGCACTCTCGCGTCGCTCGCAGTCGCAGGGAACTGGCCGCATCACGAGCTGATCGCCTCTTTCCTCCAGTCCGCTGCATTCCTTTTTATCCTGGCCTTCGCCGCGACGCGATCTCACGCGCTCCCGTGGAACCCGCCGCAACTCCAGGCCGCCGGCCGTTGGACAGCCACGGCCATACTTCTTTTCCTGGCCTTGGCCAGCGTCTTGAGCTGGAACGTCGTCCGAGGCGTGACGAACCCCGACGAAAGCTCGTATCGTTTTCAGGCCCGCATTCTCGCCGCCGGAAGACTCGCGGCGGAACCTCCGACCGGCGCCCCGGTTCGACCTCTCGATGTGCCGGCGCCCTTGAAATACAATCAGCACATTCTCTGGAAAAACGGATGGTTCTCGAAATATCCGATCGGCTGGCCAATGCTGCTAGCGATTCCAGAGAGGTTCGGTTGGCCCGGGATTGTGAACCCCATGCTCGCCTCGGGGATTCTCGTTTGCGCCGCCGTTATCGCGCGATCTGCTTTTGGGCCAACCAGCGGCCTGCTGGCGGTCCTGATCGCCGTCCTGTCGCCCTACTTCCTGGCGCAATACGTGACGCGGATGTCGCACGCCGCCGCCGGCCTGTTGGTGGCCGGATCCTGCTTGCTGCTCCTGAAGGGCCTTCGGAGCGGCGGGCTGGTCCACTTCGCGGCGATGTATCTTCCGATCGTCATCGCATTCCATGTGCGCCCCCTTACGGCCTTGATTGCGGGAACGGCTTTGACTCTCGGGGCGCTCTACTACCTCCGATTCAAACGGACGCTGGCGTTGAAGGTCCTCTTGATGGCGTGTCTAGCGGCGTGCGCCGCGGGCGGCTCCGTGCTCCTGTACAACCGCGCCTTTACGGGAAGCGCGCTGGTTTCGCCTTACGCGCTGCAGCGGGGAGTGATCGTGCCTCTTGAAATCTCAGCTGCCTTGCCGCGCATGGCAAATAACCTGATGTCCGTTTGGAGGGTCTCCGGGCTGAAGACCGTTCTCTTCGCGTTCCCCGGTGTGTTCCTGCTCGCCGCTGCGGGCTTTTGGGCGCACAGAAACGATTCGCAGACGGCCTGGGTTCTGATGTCCCTGTTCGCCGCTATCGTACTGGGCCACTTAGTGCAGTTCGAATCCTCCGGGTCGGTAATACCGGAACGTTATTGGTTCGAGGGTTACTTCGGAGTATGTATCCTGGCGGGCGAAGGATTACTGGTGGCGCTAAGAACGCTACGCCCATCGCGAAGAACCTTGGCCGCGGGCGCGTGCGCTCTCTCACTCATCCAGATGGAAATGACCGCGGCTGCCAGCCGGATTCTCGTGGCGAGAAGTTCACCTTCGGCCGCGGTCCGGACGATCGCCGAGACTTTCTCCGACTGTCAGTGTGTAGTGTTTCTGCGGGATTCACCTCCGCTGTTCTATGGCGCGCACCTGAACCGGAACGGGCCCGACTGGAAGAGCGCGGGCGCTTTTTACGCCGTGGATCCCGAACCGGAGCAGCGGAGTAGTTGGACCCGCACATTATCCCGCAATCGGTGGATCGTTGTCAGTTATGACCCGATCACGCAGGCGGGTGTGGTGGTGGCGAATTGAGGGGTCACTCTTTCAGCGGAGTGCGCCTGGTTTCGATGTTGCTTTGCTGCTGGCCGGCGTTTGCGCAGGGCACGATGATGATGCCCGCCCCGACCAAGTCGAACTACTGGTCGGTGAGCGGCCGCTTCGTCGGGGCGAAGCAGTGCGCGCTGTGCCATGCCGCCGAGTCCAGGAATTTCCACCACAACAGCATGTCGCGGGCCCTGGAACCCATGGAAACCTGCGCCATTCTGAGGGGCAATGTTCACTATGCCTGGAAGGACGCACGGTACTCGTATCTGATCACCAGAGTGGGGGATAAGGTCCTTTACCGGGTGACGGATGGAAAAGAGACGCAGGAGGTTCCCCTGCGTTACGCCTTCGGACAGGGCAAGGCCGGCCAGACGTATCTGTTCGAGGTCGACGGGGAGTTCTACGAAAGCCGTGTGAGTTACTACGAGAAGTTGAAGGGGCTCGACCTGACGGTAGGCGCGGCGAATCGCCAGCCCACGGACCTGCGGACCGCGGCGGGGCGGCGCATCGACCGCGACGAGACCCGGGACTGCTTCGGCTGCCACACCACCGGCGCGCGAACCGGCGCGGCTTTTCAGTTGTCCAATTTCCAGGCCGGGATTCAATGCGAAAGCTGCCACGGACCGGGTGGCGCGCATGTGGATAGCATCCGGAACGGGCGCCCGGCGCCGGATTCAATCCGGAGCCTGAAGGGGATGGATCCCGAAGAAACGAGCGAAATGTGCGGCGTTTGCCACCGCACCTGGGAGGTGGTGATGATGGCAGGCCTCTCCGGCATAAACACCGTGCGGTTCCCGCCGTACCGCTTGAGCATCAGCAAGTGCTACTCGTTGCAGGATCGCCGCATCGCATGCACCGCCTGCCACAACCCGCACGAGGGACTCGACGGCGACGACACGCACTACGACGTGAAGTGCACGGCCTGCCACAACCCGGCAAACACATCGATTGCGAAGAGGACCTGCCCGACCGGCAAACCGGGGTGCACTTCCTGCCATATGCCGCGCGTCGAGCCGCCGGAATCCCACCATGCCTTCCCCGACCACTGGATTCGAGTCGTCAAATCGAAGGACGAGAACCCGGGATAGCATTTCGGATGAAAATAGGATTATGTCGCTAACCGGAAAACTGTGTTGCAGCTTGTCATTCGCTGCCTTCGTGTTGATCGCCCAGAGCCAGGCCCCGCCCACCGACCCTACTATCGTTCGCTTGAACGTGATGGCGCTCGACAGCAACGGGCAGCCGGTAGCCGATTTGACCGCCGACGATCTGAAGATCGCCGACCAGGGGAAGCCGCAGCTTATTTCGTTCTTCCGGCGAAGCGGCGCGCCTCAACCACCCGCGGCGCACGAGTATTCCAACAGCGCCGCTGCGGCGCACACTACTGCAATTCTCTTCGACCTGATGGCCCTGGGGCGTTCGGACCGGATTGATGCGGCAAAGAAGATCGGGCGCTCGCTGCAACAGCTCGAATCGGGCGATTCGATGTACCTATACGTGCTGTCGCTTGAGGGAACCCTCGTTCCGATCCATGCCCTGCAGCGCCAGCCGGGAGACACGGGGGCGGGAGACAAGACCTGGGTACAGCAGGTGGAGAAACAGCTCGATCAATCGATGCAGACTCTCAATCGGGCACGACCCGTGGGGATGTCGCAGGAAGACGCGGTCAAGAAAACCTACGTCGCACTGGAGACGCTCGGGACGCAACTGGCCGCCATTCCGGGCCGCCGGGACATCGTCTGGGTCACCAACGGAGTGCCGATGGTGTTCAACACCAAGGCGCCGTGCAATGGCGACTTCATCGACTGCGCGTTGTACATCGCGCACATCGCGGTGACTCTTGACAGGGCTGGCGTCGCGCTGAATCCGATCTCCTATACCAGTGGATTGGGTGTCGACACGACGCGCGACATGGAGTTGTTCGCCGGCCTGACCGGTGGCCGGGCCTTTTACGGCGAGGACATGCGGACCGTGCTGGCGAGCCTCGCGACGGCGGCGCGCGGCGCATACTTCGTCTCGTTCGATCCGCAGCGGGAGAACCTCGATTCGAAGTTCCACAAGCTGCGCGTGACCTCAGAGCGCAAGGGCGTCCGGATCCAGACCAGGCAACGTTACTACGCGATGCCGGATCAGCGGCCGCCGGCCGCGCTGGAGCAGGCGGCGCTGGTGTCGGCTTACAACGCCGCGTCCGATGTTTCCGATATTGGTCTTCGGGTGGCTGTAGCTCCCGGTCCGGCCGGCCCGAAGGCCCTGCATCTTCAGATTCGAATCGAACCGGCCGACCTGATGCTGGCCGAACAGGGCGATCGTTTCGACGGGCAGGTAACCGTGCTCATTGCCGACTACGGCGCAAACGGACCCGAGGGCGCTCCGGCGCCGTCCAGTTTTAATCTGCATTTGAACCGCGAGCAGCACGACAAGCTCATGAAGGAGGGCCTGCCGTTTCCCCAGGACCACCCGATCGGCGAGACGGTCCAGAAGATCCGGATTATCGTCTACGATCACAACTCGCGGGCGGTGGGATCGCTGACTGTCCCGGTGAGTTAGTAGCTACTTTGCCGCCAGCGAGAATATCGAGACGCTGAGCGGCGGCACCTGCAGGTCGCCCGCGCTGTTGCGATAGGGCTCGGAGCGGATGTCCACCACGCGCCGTTTGCCCGGATCGTTGTGGGCCCATCGGTCCGGTCCGGCGATCGTCCATTTCATCCCTTCTCCGGTCAACTCCGCGCCTTGGAGCGCGAGGCTAAGGGACTGCGGCTCACCGGTCGGGTTCACTACCGCTACCGTCAAGGCCGAATGGTCGGCCGTCCATGCCGCGGAGATGTCCAGCGGTGCGGGCGCGCCGGTCACCTCCACCGGGGTGACGCCGAAACGCTCGCGGTACAACTTCAAGACCAGACCCGTCGTCTCCATGGCGGCGGCCGTGGGTGTGGTCTTGATCGCGCCGATCACGTTGACGGTCTGCGCGTAATTCGCCATGAAATAGATATCGGAGTTGCGGAAGAATTCGTGAAGGCCGGCGGCGATGCCGAGACCGTCCTGCACGAAGTAGCGGGTCCCCAACTCGCCGAAATCGTTCGGCCCGTACCAAAAATTCCACTCGTCCATCGCGATGCGGATATCCTTGCCAGAAAGCGATGCCAGCCGCCGGCGATAATCGCGATGCGCCTCCGCGACCTTGCGAATCTGCGCCGTCACCTGGAAGACATGCGCGGCTAAGCCTTCCTTGTTCTGCCAGTAGACGTGCTCGCTGATGAGCGTCATGGAATCGGCGCATTGCTTCAGCATCTCCTCGCTCCACTGGCCCATCGCGCCGACGCCGATGGGCTGAATGGACGGATCGATGGCGCGCATGGCCTCGACGACCCGATTGTGCTTTTTCACATATTCGGAGAGCGGCACGTGTCCGAGTTGCCAGTCGCCGTACATCTCGTTGCCGACGGCGATCCACTTCACGCCGAAAGGCTCGGGGTGGCCGTTTTCCGCGCGGAGTTTGCCAAGCGGCGTGTTCATGGAACCGTTCAGATATTCGATCTCGGACGCGGCGGCCTTCTCGTCCGACAGACCGGTGTTGATGGCGACGTACGGCTCGGCGTGGATCTCGCGCATCAGGTTCATGTACTCGTGGATCCCGACATCGTTGTGCTCGATGCCCTTCCAGGCCGGATTCTTGCGGGGCGGGCGGCGATCGGGATCTCCGATGCCATCCCGCCAGTTGTAGCCGCTGACGAAGTTGCCGCCCGGCCAGCGATACACAGGCGAGTTCAGTTCTTTCAAAAGCGCCACGGTATCCGAACGCCAGCCGTAGATGTTGTCGGCGGGCATGAGCGACATCGTGCCGATGCGGAACGAGCCGGATCCTTTCGCGACAATCTCAATGCGGCCGTTGTCGGTGGAACTCTCGGCGCGGAACCGCAGCGGATATTTTTCGAACTGCTCCGTCAGGTTGGCGATCGTCACGGTCTGGCGCATGGTCGCGCCGCCGCCCCAGACGAGGCTGACTTGCACCGGCCCGGCTTCGGGCGAGCCGGCCAGAACAATCCGTCCGATGTATTCGCGGTCTCCGATCAGCGCGAGCCGTTCCTGCATCAGCCCGGCGGGCGCGCCTTTCCCGGGCAGCGCGATCTCCGGCGTGTGCTCGCCTACCCAGAGCTTCGAGGCCTCCACGTGGACCGCCTGCTTCGGCCCGAGGATCATCCACGGCGAGCGCACCAGCAGCTCGTAGGAATGGCCTTCGCCGTCATAGGACCGGTTGTCCGGGGTATACATCTCCCACGCCGGGGCTTCGCCCGTCACGGGATAGTAGAACTTTCGGTCCTCCAGCATCTCGGACCAGAGACCGCCGTAAATGCAGCGGCCGAGATGCTCGATGAATTGCCCGTAGATGTATTTGGAAATCGGCGCGCCCGTCTTGGCGGCGTCCACGCCGACGGTGGCGGAGTAAGCGGGAACAAGCGAGACCAGAAGAAGAATGAGGGTTCGCATGGGAACCCCTATTCTAGACCGATCACAGGGGTGCACCGGCGCACCCCCCGCCGCAATTTGCCGCACCTACTGCACCGTAAACGAATTGCTGGTCGCGCTGGTAAGACCCGGGGACGCGGCTGTCATGGTATAGGTACCAACCGTGGCCAGGGTCAAGTTGCCGAACGTCGCGTTACCCCCGATGGCGCTCACGATAGTCTTGCTCCCCGCGGTGAAAGAACCGGGACCGTTGGCCGTCACAGTGATGGAGGCGGTAGATCTGACCAAGTTGCCGAAGTCGTCCTGCACCTGCACGTTGACGGGGGTCAGCCTGACGCCGTGCGTGCCGTTGACCGGCTGCACGGTAAAGGCGATCTTCGTTGCCGTTCCGGCAGTGACGTGGATGGTAGTTGTGGTGCCGCTCGTCAAACCGGGAGACGAGGCTGTGATGGTATAACTCCCGGCCGTGTCGAGTTCCAGATTGGCGAAACTGGCGACGCCGGCCACGGCATTCACCGTCGTGGTGCCGCCCGTTTTGAAGGTGCCCGGGCCCGTCGCCGCAACCGTCACGGCGGCCGTCGAGGTGGTTACCAGATTGCCGAAGGAGTCTTGCACCTGAACGAGTATTTTCCCGAGCAGAGTACCGGCCTTACCGGTGGTCGGCTGCGCTTTGATCTTCAGCAGACTCGCGACCGCCGCGCTTACGGTGAAACTCGGGCTGGTGGCCGTAGTCAACCCCGGCGACGTCGCGGAAATGGTGTATCTGCCTGTTTTCGTAAAGACCAGGTTGGAGAACGTGGCGACGCCGCTCACGGCATTTGCCGAAAGCGTACCGCCCACGCCTGCCGGTGTGGAAGAGATGGTCACCGGCGCGGTCGACCCGGTCACCACATTGCCGTTGGCATCCTCCACCTTCACGACCACAGTGGCAAGCGCGGTTCCCGCGGTCCCGCTCGCCGGGGGAGAAGTGATTACCAGCCTCGAAGCAGGCAAGGTAATCGCGATGGACGAACTGAACGCACTCGCGAGTCCCGTGGATGAGGCGGTGACCGTGTAGGTTGCCGGCGTGTTGAACACCAGGTTGCTGAACGTTGCAACGCCGGCGACCGCGCCGACCACCGTGGTGCCCGAGACGCCCGTCGGCGTGGAGCTTATGCTGACGGACGCGGTCGAACCGGCGATCAGGTTTCCGAAGGAGTCCTGCACCTGGACGACAACGTTTCCGATGGGCGTTCCGACTATCCCATTGGTGGGCTGAGATGTGATCGCCAGTTTGGCCGCCGCGGCCGCGCTGACGACGATATTGCCGCTGGTCGCGCTGGCAAGGCCGGTGGACGAAGCGGTCAGAGCATACGTGGTGGCGGTGTTGAAGATCAGGTTGCTGAACGTGGCCACGCCGCTAACGGCATTCACCGTCAACGTGCCGGCCACGCCCGACGGAGTGGAAGCGATGGTTACCGGCGCGTTGGATCCCGTGACAAGGTTGCCTCCGGCATCCTGCACCTGCACCACCACGTTACCGATCGCGACTCCCGCCGTGCCGGTGGTTGGCTGCTGGGTAATCTTGAGCTGCGTCGCGGCGCCGTTGCCGCTGACGCCCAGCAGGATTGTGACGTTGTTACTGCCGAGATTCGCCACTGCAATGTCGGCGCGCCCGTCCCCGTTGAAATCGCCGATGGCGACGGCTACCGACGTGGTTCCGGCCGCGAACGGGCTCCCAGTCTCCGCCACGAAACCCCCGCTACCGTTGCCCAACAGCACCGTCACGTCGCCGTTGGTCGCGCCAGCCACAACCAGATCTAACTTCCCGTCTCCGTTGATATCGCCTACCGCGACCGAGTACGGACCCATCCCTACCGCGAATGGACTGCCGGCTGCCGCCGTGAAGCCTCCGCTCCCGTTGCCCAACAAAACCGTGACAGTGTTGTCGGAGTTGTTGGCGATGGCCAGATCCGTTTTCCCGTCGCCGTTGAAATCGCCGGCGGTTACCGAATTGGGGTGATTGCCCACCGCGATCGGACTTCCGGCCGCCTGCGTGAAGCCTCCGGTTCCATCCCCCAGCAGCAGCGTGACATTGTTGCTGCCCTGGTTGGCCACCGCGATGTCGGCGTGGCCATCTCCGTTGAAGTCGGCCACGGTGAGGGAAAACGGATTCGTGCCCGCGGCAAACGGGCTCCCGGTAGCCGGGGTGAAGGCGGCTGCGCCGTTGCCCAGCAGGACCGTTACATCGCCGCCGCCGAAATCGGCCACGGCGAGGTCGGCGTTGCCGTCCCCGTTGAAGTCGCCTACCATGATGGATCGAGGATGCCCACCCGTTGGGACCAAGCGGTGCACCTTGGGAAGCTGGATGGACCGCAGCGTCGCTGTGAAGCCGCCGCTCCCGTTCCCAATCAGTAAGGTCACGGTGTTATCCAGGGCATTGGCGACAGCCAGATCCGGGATGCCATCTCCATTGAAATCGCCGATGGCGATGGATGCCGGAGAATTGCCTACCGCAAACGGGCTACCGGAGGACGGCGTGAACCCACCGCTCCCGTTGCCGAGCAGCACGGTTACGTTGTTGCTGCCGGTATTGGCTATGGCTATATCCGCTTTGCCGTCGCGGTTCAGGTCGCCGATCACCACCGAGCCCGGGCCGGTCCCGGCCGTCACCGGGCTCCCGCTAGCGGCGATCAGGCTCGACGAAGCCAATGCATTGACCGTCTGGGACACGAGGGCCGAGCTGCTCGAGGTATCCGTTGAATTGCCCTGGTAATGAGCCCAAAGCGATCGCGCTCCGGCTCCCAGAGCTGAGGTCGTAAAGGTTGCGCTCCCGCCGGCCAGCGTGGCAACCCCCAGCAGGGACGTGCCGTCATAGAAAGTCACTTTGCCGGTCGCGGAGGACGGAGTCACAGTGGCGGTAAGCGTCACCGGCGCTCCGAACACGGACGGATTCGGCGCCGCGCCCAACGAAATCGCGGATGCCGTCAGGATGTTGATGGACGCGCCCGTGGTGGAGGTCAGGCCCGGCGACGACGCCGTCAGGGTGTAATTGCCCGTCGCGCCAAACACGAGATTGGAGAACGTAGCTATGCCGCCGACGGCGTTCACCGTCACCGTTCCGCCCACTCCCGCCGGCGTCGACGCCATGGTGATGGCCGCCGTCGAACCGGAGACCAGGTTGCCGAAGCCATCCTGGACCTGAACGACGACGTTTCCGAGGGCATTCCCCACGGTCCCGCCGGATGGCTGCGCGGTGATCACCAGCATCGCCCCCGATGCCGAGCCGATGGCGATATTGCCGCTGGTCGCGCTGGTCAGACCGGCCGCCGAAGCGGTCAGAGTGTAGGTATTCGCGGCGTTAAAGACGACATTGCTGAAGGTAGCGATGCCGCCGGACGCGTTCACCGTCAAAGTGCCGGACGCGCCGGCCGGCGTGGACGCCAGCGTTACCGCCGCCGCCGATCCGCTCACGAGGAGCCCGTTCGCATCCTGAATCTCTACCACCAGGTTGCCGACTGCGAGTCCCGCCGTGCCCGCGGTGGGTTGCTGGGTAATCATCAACCGCGTCGGAACGGTGCTTCCGAGCAGTACCGTAATGTTGTTGCTTCCGCGGTTCGCGACGGCAAAGTCCACGCGCCCATCTCCGTTGAAATCGCCAGTCGCGACTGCAACCGACACGATTCCGGCCGGGAACGGACTCCCAGTCTCCACCGCGAACGCCCCGGTTCCGTCTCCTAACAGCACGGTCACATCGCCGTTGGTCGCGCCGGCCACCGCTAGATCCAACTTCCCGTCGCCGTTGACGTCGGTCACCGCGATCGAGTACGGACCCAATCCTCCCGCGAACGGACTGCCAGCGGCAGGCGTAAAGCCTCCGCTCCCGTTGCCCAACAATACGGTCACGGTGTTGTCGGCGTTGTTGGCGATGGCCAGATCCTGTTTCCCGTCGCCGTTGAAATCGCCCGCGGCTACCGAGTTGGGATGATTGCCCACCGCAAACGGACTAGCCGCCGCCGGTGTGAATGCGCCAGTTCCGTCACCCAGCAGCACCGTCACATTGTTGCCGCCCTGGTTGGCCACCGCGATATCGGCGTGGCCATCTCCGTTGAAGTCGGCCACGGTGAGAGAGAACGGATTTGTTCCCGCGGCAAACGGGCTTCCGGTGGCCGGCGTGAAGCCGGCGGCGCCGTTGCCCAGCAGCACTGTCACATCGCCGCCGCCGAAATCGGCCACGGCGAGGTCGGCGTTGCCGTCCCCGTTGAAGTCGCCCACCATCATGGACTGGGGATGCCCGCCCGTTGGGACCAAGCGGTGCACCTTGGGCAGGTGGATGGGCCGCAGCGTCGCCGTGAAGCCGCCGCTTCCGTTCCCAATCAGCAAGGTCACGGTGTTATCCATCGAATTGGCGACGGCCAAGTCAGGGATGCCGTCTCCATTGAAATCGCCGATGGTGATGGATGCCGGAGAATTGCCGACCGCAAATGGGCTTCCGCTGGACGGCGTGAACCCGCCGCTCCCATTACCCAGAAGCACGGTTACGTTATTGCTGCCGGAATTGGCGACTGCCATATCCGCTTTGCCGTCGCCGTTCAGGTCGCCGATCACCACGGCACCGGGGTTGGTTCCCGCCGCCACCGGGCTACCGGGAGCCGCGAACAGAGTCCCCGAGGCGACCGCGTTCACGGTCTGGGGGACGAGGGCCGATGTGCTCGCGGCGTCCGCCGAATCGCCCTGGTAGTGGGCCCACAGCGATCGCGCTCCAGCTCCCAGAGCGGTTGTCGTCAAGTGTGCACTCCCGCCGGACAGCGTGGCGACACCGAGCACGGTGGTTCCGTCGTAGAAAGTCGCCTTGCCGGTCGCGGAGGCCGGCGTCAGGGTGGCGGTGAGGGTCACCGACGCTCCGAACACAGACGGGTTCGGCGCTGCGCCTAGCGACGTCGAAGAGGTGGTCTGAATTTTGATGGATGCACCGGTGGCAGAGGTCAACCCCGGCGATGAGGCCGTCAGGGTGTAACTGCCCGCCGCGCCGAATAACAGATTGTTGAACGTGGCGACGCCGCTGACGGCACTCGCCGTCAACGTTCCGCTCACGCCCGCCGGAGTGGATGCCATCGTGATGGCCGCCGTCGACCCGGAGATCAGATTGCCGAAGCCATCCTGAACCTGAACGACGACACTTCCGATAGCCGTTCCCACGAATCCGCTGGAGGGCTGCGAGGTTACGGCCAGCATCGCCGGCGAGGCCGCGCCGATGACAATATTGGCGCTGGTCGCACTGGTCAGGCCCGCGGACGAAGCGGTCAGGGTATAGGTATTGACGCTGTTCAAGACAACATTGCTGAAGGTGGCGATGCCGCCCGAGGCGTTCACCATTAAAGTACCAGCCGCGCCGGACGGGGTCGACGCGAGGGTTACCGCCGCGGTCGATCCGGTCTCGAGCAGGCCGTTCGCATCCTGTACCTGCACCACCACGTTGCCGATCGCGAGTCCCGCCGTGCCCGTCGCCGGCTGCTGCGTAATGGCCAGCTTGGCAGGCGCGCCCGTCCCGACCAGAACAGCGACGTTGGCGGACACCAGATTGACGATGGCGAGATCCGCCCGGCCGTCGCCATTGAAATCGCCGACGGCCAGCGCAGTCGGAGTGTTGCCTCCCGCGCCGAACGGACTGCCGGACTCTGCCGAGAAACCGCCACTGCCATTGCCCAACAAAACCGTGACATTCGCCGATCCCGAGTTCGCTACAGCCAGATCGGCTTTCCCGTCACCGTTGAAGTCTCCGACTGCGACCGAGTACGGATGGGTACCGACCGCGAAGGGACTGCCGCTGGCGGCCGTGAAGCCGCCGCTCCCATTGCCGAGCAGCACAGTCACCGTGTTGTCGTTGAAATTCGCCGCGGCCAGGTCGGCCTTGCCGTCCCCGTTAAAGTCGCCCACTGCCACCGAATTCGGGTGATTGCCAACGGCGAACGGATTGCCGACCGGAGATGTGAAGCCGCCGCTCCCGTTGCCCAGAAGCACCGTTACGTTGTTGCTGCCCTGATTGCCGACTGCCAGATCGGCGTGACCGTCTCCGTTAAAATCTCCCGCGGCGATCGAGAACGGATTTGTTCCGACCGTAAACGGACTGCCGCTCGCCCCGGTGAAGTTCCCCGTGCCATCGCCGAGCAGCACCGTTACGTTGGCGGAGCCGTAATTGGCGGTGGCCAGATCCGCTTTGCCATCGCCGTTGAAATCGGCAATCGTTATCGATCGAGGGTGGCCGCCTACAGCAAACGGACTATGCACCGCCGGCGAGAATCCGCCGCTCCCATTGCCCAGTAGCACCGTAACGGTGTTATCCGTGGAATTGACTATCGCCAGGTCGGCCTTCCCGTCGCCGTTGAAATCCGAAATTGCGATCGACGCGGGTTGCTTTCCCACGCTAAATGGACTGCCCACGGCCGCCGTGAAGCCTCCGATTCCGTCGCCCAGCAGCACGGTCACGGTGTTATCGCCGTTATTGGCGATCGCAATATCCGCCTTACTGTCGCCGTTGAAGTCCCCCACCACCACCGCCGCCGGGCTAAGGCCCGTTGCGATCGGACTGCCATCCGGCACCATGGTGGTGGCCAGCGCTGCATTCACGGCCTGGGACACGAGCACCGAGGCGCTGGCGGCGAATGTGGCATCGCCGCCGTAAAAGGCCATCAGCGATGTCGTGCCGGCGGGCAGCGTAATAGAACTGAGAGTCGCCACGCCACCCGCGAGCGTGCCAACGCCCAGCACCGTCGTCCCGTCGTAGAAAGTCGCGATTCCGGTGGCCGACGACGGACTTACCCTCGCCGTCAACGTCACCGCCGCACCATACGCGGAAGGACTCGGCACCGCGCCGAGCGTGGTCGTGGAAGCCGTCGAACCTGCCGTGTGAATCCGCGAGAACGCCATCGCGCTAAACGTCTTTCCCGAGTGCCGGGCCGAACTGGTGGATTGCGACGCCGTTCCGCTCGCGCCGAGTTGCCGCGCCCCGGTTCTCGCGACCATCGCTTCTTCCACTCCCCGGGTGGACGATCCCGCGACAAACGGTTCCCCCGCGGGAGAGACCGCGATCGCGAACAGCCGGCCGGTTTCGGCGGAACGCAAATAGGCAGTTCCTATCAGGGAACCTTCCATATTGAATCTGGCGAAAAAACCGTCCTCATGCCCGCTGCCGGCCCCGGCGAGGGGCAGATCCGGCGCGTCGGTGACACCGGCCAGCACGGGAGATCCCATGTAGTCGAGCGCCAGCGCCGTAGTGGAGGTCTTTCCCCGTCCGCCGAGGTAGGTCGCCCAAAGCGTACCCGATCCGTCGGGATTCACGCGGGCGACGAAGGCATCCTGAACGCCGGCCATCCGATCCTGAAATGCCGCCTTGACCGGAAAGTCGGGAGAATTCGTCAGACCGGCCACATAGATCGAGCCGTCGCGGCCGGCGGCGAGCGCGCGCGCCTCGTTGATTGAGCCGGACCCGCCCAGCTGCAGCACCCATTCCCACCGCGGCCCCTGCTGTTCCACTGCCAATCGCGCCACGTAGGCGGCGCCCCTGATCCGGCCGGCAGCGTAGAGCCGCCCGTCGCCGTCGACCGCCAGCGCATTCACCGGTCCCGGCGGCGCGATTTTCCAGCCATTTTCGAGCGCCACGAAATCGTCCCCGGCGAAATACATTTCGCCCGCGTGCCCCAGGACGAGCGCATTCACCGCGGATGGCAGGCCGGTCTGAGCGATGCGCTCACCCGCGCCGTCCAGCACGGCGGTGAAGCCTCGCGCCACGCCGTCCGTAAGAATCGTTCCGCCCAGATGGACGTTACCCTTGGAGTCTAAAGCGAGGGCGTTCACCGAGTCCCCGGGGCCACCGGCCAGGTGGGTCCGGAACAACTCAGTTCCGGTTGCTCCGATCTTCGACACCCAGGCATGATTGCGGCCCGCGAGATGAAGCGACCCGTCGTTGCCGAATGCCATCGCCAGCGCCGCGCGGCCCGCCGCGGCATCCTGCACGCTCAGGCGGCCATCGGCCGGCCTCGCGGCCTCGGTCGGGAAATGCACCAGGACAGTCGGATCGGTGCCTGCGCACAAGGTAGCGGCTGCGACCGCCAGCAGACCTGCGGCGACCCAATTATTGGTGTTCGGGCGAAACGTTAACCGTGACATCTCTCTGACTCCTCCAAAGTTGATCGGACAAGCCGCCTAGGCCTCGCCGGAACTTAGCCGGCAGGTAGACGTACCTATCACAAATGGGTTACTGCCTACGGAATTCCCTCTTCGACTGTTAGTTGGCAGTATACACCGAAATCGCCCATTGGCAATCCGCGCGCGCAGCAAAAGGTGCCAGTGTTGGATTCAGCCCGCAAATTCGGGGTTAAACGTGTGGGGAAAATGGGAATGGCGAGGGTTCTTGGGGCGGCATGTGGGGATCGAACCCACGACTTCCAGAACCACAATCTGGCGCTCTACCAACTGAGCTAATGCCGCCGTGAATCCTTTTTAGCTTAGCACCCGGGCTCACAATCCCGCGCGCTTCCACAATTCGTCGACGCGCTTCTTCACCTGCGGCGACATCGTGATGACCTCCGGCCAGGGCCGCGTAAAACCTTCCTGCGGCCATTTGCGCGTGGCGTCGATCCCCATCTTCGAGCCGTAATTCGGCAGGCGGCTGGCGTGATCCAGCGAATCCACGGGGCCCATCACGAATTCGATATCGCGCTGGGGATCGATATTGTTCAGCGCCTTCCAGGCGACTTCGCGCACGTTCTGCACGTCGACGCCCTCGTCCACCACGACAATCACCTTGCTGAACATGGCTTGGCCGAGACCCCAGATGGCATGCATCACCTTGCGCGCATGGCCCGGGTACGATTTGCGGATGGCCACCAGCACCAGGTTGTGAAAGACCCCTTCCGGCGGCATGCACATGTCACGCACCTCGGGCAGTTGCAGGCGCATCAACGGCAGGAAAATGCGCTCGATCGCCTTGCCCATGTAGAAGTCTTCCATGGGGGGCGGTCCCACGATGGTGGCGACGTAGATCGGGTCGCGGCGGTGCGTGATGCACGTGACGTGAAACACGGGGTAATCGTCGTCCAGCGAGTAGAATCCCGTGTGGTCGCCGAACGGTCCCTCGTTGCGGAGCTCGCCCAGTTCGACGTATCCCTCCAAAACGATTTCGGCGTTGGCGGGCACCTCCACGTCGCAGGTTTCGCATTTCACCATTCGCACCGGACTGCCGCGCAGGAACCCGGCGATCATCATCTCGTCGAGGTCGGGTGGCAGAGGCAGAATCGCCGAGTAAATAGTCGCGGGATCGGAGCCGATGGCGACGGCCACGTCCATCCGCTTCGACGTACCCTCTTTCAACATGCGCCGGTAGTGCTCGGCCCCTTGCTTGTGCGTCTGCCAGTGCATGCCGGTGGTCCGGTCGTCAAACACCTGCATGCGATACATCCCGCAGTTCCGTTTGCCGGTGTCCGGGTTCTTGGAGAACACCATCGGCAGCGTGACGAACGGTCCGCCGTCTCCGGGCCAGCAGTGCAGGATGGGGAATTCCTTCAGCGAGAAGTTGTCGCGGCGGATGACATCCTTACAAGGGCCGCCGTCGACGATCTTCGGGAAGAACGCCCCGACTTCGACCAGTTTCGGGAGCATCTTCAGCTTCCCGATCAGGCCTTGCGGCATTCGGGTTTCCAGGAGTTCGACGATGCGCGCCGCCACTTCGTCCACCGAATTCACTTCCAGCGCGATCTCCATCCGGCGGGTGCTCGCGAAGGCGTTGATGAGCACGGGGACGGAGCTGCCCTTGGGGTTCTCGAACAGGAAGGCCGGGCCTCCGGTCTTGACCGAGCGATCGGCGAATTCGGTGATTTCGAGATGAGGATCCACCTCGAAGGGGATGCGCTTCAGCTCGTTGTTCGTTTCGAGCGCGCTGATAAACCCGCGCAGATCGGCGTAGGGCACCTCTCTATGATGCCACCGCCCGCTTGCGCCGAGCCAAGCAGCGGGAATACGATGCCTATGGACTCACCGCCATGAACTCAGAACAGCAAGACACCGTTCTTCGGGCGCTCAACATTTTTGCGATTGAAACTCCCTCCTGGGGATACGCCAACACCGGCACCCGGTTCGGCAAGTTCCAGCAGGCCTCGGCCGCAACCACCACCGAGGAGAAATTCCAGGACGCCGGCCAGGTGCACCATTTCACGGGATGCTGCCCGACCGTAGCCGTTCACGTGCTGTGGGATTTTCCGCGCGGCAAGGCATCCACCTCCGAGACCAAGGAGCTGGCGGCGAAGTACGGCGTCCGCGTCGGCGCCATCAACCCGAACGTTTTCCAGGACCAGATCTACAAGCACGGATCGCTGGGCAGCCCCGAGCCGGAAGCGCGCGCGGCGGCGATGCGGCATTTGCTGGATTGCGTCGAGATTCAGCACGAGACCGGCAGCCGCGATTTGTCGTTATGGTTCGCCGACGGCACGAATTTTCCCGGATCCTCGAACATCCGCCAGCGCCGCCGCTGGTTCGAAGAGGGTCTTCGCGAGGTGCACGAAAAGATGTCGGCGGGGCAGCGCATGCTGGTGGAGTACAAGCCGTTTGAGCCCGCGTTCTATCACACCGATATCGCGGATTGGGGCATGGCCTATCTTCTGTCGAAGGCGGCCGGGCCGCTGGCCCGCGTGTTGGTGGACACGGGACATCACTACCAGGCGCAGAACATCGAACAGATCGTGGCGTGGCTGTTGCACGACGGGATGCTGGGCGGCTTCCACTTCAACGATCGGCGCTACGCCGACGACGATCTCACCATGGGCTCCATCGATCCCTATCAGGCGTTCCGCATCTTCCACGAGATCGCGGCCTATGAATTCGACACCGGCGCGCGGGCGGACATCGCCTACATGATCGACCAGAGCCACAATCTGAAGAACAAGGTGGAGGAGATGATCCAGACGGTTTGCTTCGCGCAGGAGACGGTGGCGAAGGCCGCGCTGGTGGATCATGGGGCGCTGAAGGTGCACCAGGAAAAATGCGACCTAGTGGCCGCCGAGGAAGCGCTGAAAGACGCGTACAACACCGATGTCCGCCCGGTAGTTCACGAATGGCGAAAATTGAAGGGACTCGCGCCTAAGCCGCTGGAGGCATTCCGCGAGAGCGGCTATACGGACCAGGCGGAGCGGGCGCGAGGGCAGAAGAACCGCGAGGCCGTAGCGAGCTACGCGTAGAGTCGGCACTTCATCCCGTAATCAGCTTTTGAAGTCTCTTGCTCAGCTTGTCTCTGCCTTCCTCGGGAGCGAATGGAACGGTCAGCAGTTGACTCTTCAGTTGCGCGGAACCGGCCATCGAGTCCTGCCGTTCGAGCAGGGCCCCTATGTCGCGCGTCTTCTGGATTGCGTCGTGGTACGGCACCAGGACAATAGCGCAAAACTCGGTTTCGCTCCAGTGTCCGACGAGCGATCCGGGCGGCAGAACCTCCTGCAGGCCGGTTGAAAGATTCCGGATCGCGTTCTCCGCGAACCCGGGGCCGCGCAAACGCTCGATTTGCGAGCGGTTCCGGATCGAGATGTGGATGACGCAGAAGTAGACGCCCGACGAAATCGTCCGCTCGGCGCAAGCTTCGAATTGAGACCGCGACAGAACTCCCGAAGCGCCCGTGCGCATCTGATCCACGCTTCGCTGCAGGGTCCGGATCTCGTCCCGAAGCATGAGAATGACGGTGTCCTTTTCGCGCTGGATCGCGGTCAGGCAAGCCTCCAGGCGTCCCGTCGCCTCCCGGATAGCGAATCGGATTTTAGCCAGATCGTCAAGCTCGGCGACTTTTCGAATGCGGCTGATTTCCTTGCCGGCCTGAGCTACGTCGCCCGAACCGCTATTCGACAGGGACAGCAACGCTTCCTGAAGAGCAGTCAGGGTGGACTGGTTCTCGCCGGCCATCGTCGCGACCAGCTCCCGGATCTTGTCCACCTGACGGCGGAAAGCCGCCCTCAGCGCCCGTTCCACGCCGGCCAGGTCGGACGTCCGCAGCCATTCCACCGTCTCCCGCCCTTTCGCCGCAACCGAGCCGAACTCCTCGCGATGCTCCCAAGCCTTCAACCCTTCCACATCGACGACGGCGTCCTGCGCCGACGCTAGAACGCCGCAGTACGCGCCGGAAACCTCCTCCATCAGCGCGCGCGCCTCGTCCAGCCGCATCGACGCAATTAATGAGATCATTCGCAGCTCCCGGCCGTGCAGTCATCCACAACACTCTCATCGGCAAACCATGCGATGTCACAATAGAGTTTTTGGAGGATTCCCCGTGAGCATCCCGTCCACCATGCGCGCGCTCGTAAAAAGCAAACCGGAGCCTGGCCTCTGGATGGAGGAGGTGCCGGTCCCGAAGGCCGGGATCAACGACGTCCTCATCCAGGTCGAGCGCGCCGCCATCTGCGGAACCGACGTCCACATCATGAAATGGGACGCGTGGGCAGCGAAGACGATTCCCGTCCCGATGGTGGTCGGGCATGAATTCGTCGGCAGGGTCGCCGCGACCGGCGGCAACGTGGCGGATTTCCAGATCGGCCAACTGGTCAGCGCCGAAGGCCACGTGGTTTGCGGACGATGCCGGAATTGCCTGGCTGGCCGCCGCCACCTGTGCGCGCACACGAGCGGCGTGGGCGTGAACCGGCCGGGCGCATTCGCCGAGTACATCTCGGTCCCGATGAGCAACGTCTGGGCTCACAATCCTTCTATTCCGCTCGACATCGCGGCGATTTTCGATCCATTCGGGAACGCGGTACACACGGCCTTATCGTTTCCGGCGCTCGGCGAGGACGTGCTGATCACGGGCGCCGGGCCGATCGGACTGATGGCGGCGGCGGTGGTGCGCCACGCGGCGGCGCGCTACGTGGTGGTGACCGATATCAATCCCTGGCGCCTGGAAATCGCCCGGAAGATGGGGGCGACGCTGGCGGTGGATCCGCGGGAGACGTCGCTGAAGGATGTGCAAAAGCAGCTCGGGATGACGGAAGGGTTCGACATCGGCCTCGAGATGTCGGGCAATGCCCAGGCCTTCCGCGACATGCTCGCGAACATGTGCCACGGCGGCCGGATCGCGATGCTGGGAATCCCAAACGAACCCATTTCGATCGACTGGAACACGGTGATCTTCAACATGATCACCATCAAGGGCATCTACGGCCGGGAGATGTACGAGACCTGGTACAAGATGACGGTCATGCTGGAATCGGGGCTGGACATTTCGCCGGTCGTCACCCATCATTTCCCCTTCTCGCGATTCCAGGAAGCGTTCGACGTGATGCAGACTGGGAATGCGGCGAAGGTGATTCTGAATTGGGATTAGGCCACTACGCCGTGCACAGCCCAATGCGCTTCGGGAGACTTCTGAAGGATCCCCGGTCGGTGTTTCCCGGTGCGCCGTCGCTCCGTATTAGTGGATGGCACCACTTATCCCCAATATTCGCGAAAGACCTGCGGTTGGACCGGAGCCCCGTCGAGCAAATCGCGGAGCTCCTGCAAGTCATCTCGAAATTGAGCAGGGCTCACCTGGAGGTAACGCCATGCGCTGAAAGCATGGGCTGCGTCAACCGCCGCAAGCTCTACAGCTTTGTTCCAAAACTCGCTAGCTGTATCCGATTCTCCGACAACTCAGGCCGATAACGAAAGACACTGCAAAACATTCTTACCCGCGTGACGCGACTGAACATCTCGCCCAAGCTCAAGGACCCGAGCAAACAAATCGGATGGTGCTTTACGCGTCATACCCCATTCGGCAAACCCATAGTTGAACGCATCTATCATATCCATGCTCGACGGATCCGGTCGTTCACGTGCGAACACCCCACGGCCCCCAAGCGTAATTACGCTTAGTTACGCAAGTAAGTACTAGCCCGCTATCTTCAATAGTTCTGCGGGCGTTGGGAGCATTCTTGCTTTGTCAGTGGGAAACTCCCGCTAGTGCCTCGGTGGCGGGCCGTCGATGTCCATGCAGTAATACAGCCGGCGTGCTCTCCGTCCCACCCGGGTTCCAGGCCCGCCCCGAGGATGTCGAGCACCCGGCCCTGCCGCGCCGGATCGGGATCGAAACGCAGCAGATTTGGAAGGCATGCGCGACGAAGGGCTTGAGATTCCTCGTCCGACCAGCTTTGCGGGCTCCGTTGAAATCCATCGCTCCGCGTGAGCGCCCACGGGAGACCAGCTTTCGGTGTAGGCGTTGCCCTTCCGATGGATTCTAATGAGGCCTCGGTAAGTTCAGCTTCACGGTGTCTTGGACTATGCTTCTGGGCTCCTCCATAATCCTTCATTCTTCTCAAGCTTTCTCCTCCAACCTATGTCAGCGGCCCTCAACCGAGTTCGCTCACTTTTGAGCGACTCATACTACCAGCCGTCTGGACTTCCACTCGCGCAGACCCCACCTCCCGGCCCCGGCTACCACTGGCACCTCACGGCCATCTGGACTCCGGGCACTTTTAGCTCCGGTGTTTGCGCCCGTGGCCGCGCCAGCGACCTCCATCTGGGTCCGAGTTCCGCGATGGCGGGCGGTGGGGGTTTTACGCCTGCCGTTAACTCAGCCCCATCAATTCGGCGGCACTGGGGATGTTATACTAGCGGTTTTGCCCCTATCCGGGCTCGGTCGAGGTGTGTGTGTTTTTAAGCGTCAGAGAACTTGAGCTACGAAAGGCGCGTTTCGATGTTGCGCTCCCCGCTGGCGAAATCGAGTTCCTGGATAAGATGCGGCAGGTTTCGCCTCTCGAAGCCACCGGAACGGCGGAACTTCTGGGCAACACGCTCGGCGAGATCCGGGTCCAGGGCCATCTGAAGGTGGAGATGGAGGCGGAATGCGACCGTTGCCTGGAGACGGCCCGCTTCCCCGTCGATGCGGGTTTCGACCTGTTTTACCGACCCGCGCCGGTGAACTCCAGCCAGCACCACGAAGAGGTGGCGATTGATCCGGGCGAGAGCGAGATCGCCTTCTATAATGGCGACGGACTCGAACTGAACGAAATTTTGAGGGAGCACGTGCTGTTGACGCTCCCGATGCAGTGGGTCTGCAGCGAGACTTGCAAGGGTATCTGCCCGGTCTGCGGCTTCAACCGCAACCAGCAGGAGTGCCACTGCGTGGTCAAGCTGACGGACGACCGCTGGAGCGCTTTGAAAGAATTGAGAAGGAACTGAAACGATGCCAAATCCGAAACGGCGGCACTCTAAACGCCGCACCTCCACGCGCCGGGCGCATGACTCGCTGCCAAAGGTAGTCATGGCCCAGTGCCCCAACTGCCATGAACCCAAACTGCCGCATCGCGTTTGCCCGCACTGCGGCCAGTACAAGGGCCGCGAGGTGATCGAAGTCGGCGAGCAGTAAGAGTCCCGTCATTACCAGGCGCCAGCCATGCTGACAATCGCTGTCGACGCGATGGGCGGAGATTACGCCCCCAAATCCGAGGTTGAGGGCGCAATTGAGGCTACCCGTACCCTGAATGTGAGAGTCATCCTGGTGGGAGGCGAAGACGTCATCCGCAAGGAACTCGAGCATCATCCGGGCTGGAAGGATCTCCCGATCGAGGTCCGCCACGCCAGCCAGGTCATCACCATGGAGGACAGCGCGGCCCGCGCCGTCCGGCAGAAACGCGACTCTTCCATGCGCGTCGCCTCGCGGCTGGTGCGCGAGGGAATCGCCGCCGGGTTCGTGTCGGCTGGCAATACCGGAGCGGTGATGGCCACCGCCAAAATGGTGCAGGGCATGGTGCCGGGCGTGGACCGGCCAGCGCTGGCTTCCGCGTTTCCGACGGTAAAGGGCCCCGACAAGCCGGTCGTGGTAGTCGACGTCGGCGCGAATGTCGATTGCGAGCCGAAGATGCTCGCTCAATTCGCCATCATGGGCGAGGCGTACTCTCGCGTCATCTTCCATACCGAGCACCCCCGCATCGGCCTCCTTTCGATCGGCGAAGAGGACCATAAAGGCAACGATCTGACGCGGGCCGCGATGCCCCTGCTGAAGAGTCTCCCCATCAACTTCATCGGCAACGTGGAAGGGCGCGATCTCTACACAGGGAATTCCGACGTCATCGTCTGCGACGGATTTGTCGGCAACGTCGCATTGAAGGTGAGCGAAGGACTGGTCGACGTAATCCGTCACATGCTCCAGGATTCCCTGGGCGCCACCGCCACCCGCAAACTCGGTTACCTCCTCGCGCGGCAAGCGTTCGTCGATTTCAAGAAGCGCATCGATTACTCCGAGTACGGCGGCGCGCCGCTGCTGGGGGTGCGCGGCGTTTGCATCATCTGCCACGGACGCTCCACCCCGAAGGCCATCCGCAATGCCATCCGGGTGGCGAAGGAGTTCGCCGGCGGCGGAATCAATCAGCGCATCGAGCAGGAACTGGCCGCCTGGCCCTCCGGCGCTAACGGGAACTTCCCGGGCAAACTGGCCGCCGGCGCGGAGCTGGCATGATGCTTCGCCGTCTGTTGCCGGCCTTGGCCTTGCTCGTCTGCGCGGCCTCCGTGCAGGCGCAGAGGCTGGACCCCATTCAGTGGACGCTCGCCTCGGACGCTTCCAAAACAGCCCCGGGGTCCAGGTTAGCGACTCGCCTGACCGCCAACGCGCAGCCCGGCTGGCATCTCTATTCGTTGTCCACGCCGAAGGGCGGTCCCATCGCCACTACACTTAGCATCGCGGACAACCAGGCGGTGGCGGGTTTCCAGATCTGGCAACCGAAGCCCACGCGGCGCTTCGATCCGAACTTCAACCTCGACGTCGAGACGTTCGAGAACGAAATCGTCTTTCGCGTTGCCGTCGACATCAAGAAAGACGCGGCCGCCGGACCGCTGGAGATCACGGCGCAAGTCAGATATCAGGCCTGCGATGAGAAGCAATGCCTTCCCCCGAGAAAGAAGACGGCGAGCCTGACGGTCACGGTCGATCCCTCGGCTCCCGTCACGCACGCCATCCTCGTCGATGGGAGCTATACCCTGCTTGCGCCCGGCCAGGCGGCAACGCCACCGGCTCCGGCGGCAGACCCCGGACTTGCCCGGTTTCTGCTGATCGCCTTCGGCTTCGGACTGGCGGCCCTGTTTACCCCGTGCGTCTTCCCGATGATCCCGATCACGGTGTCTTTCTTCATCGGGCAGAAGAACGAGTCGCGCAAGGACGGCTTGCTTCAGGCGTTGGTGTTTTGTCTGGGGATCGTCGTTCTCTTCTGCACCCTGGGTTTTGCGGTGACCGCGATCCTGGGGCCGTTTGGCGTCGTCCAGCTTGGCTCGAACCCATGGGTCAACAGCTTCATCGCGCTGATCTTCTTCGTCTTCGCATTGAGCCTGCTGGGCGCGTTCGAGATCACGCTGCCGTCCGGCCTTCTGACCAAACTGGACAGCGCCTCCCGT
Organism: Acidobacteriota bacterium; assembly: GCA_025353165.1. Classification (GTDB taxonomy): domain Bacteria; phylum Acidobacteriota; class Terriglobia; order Bryobacterales; family Bryobacteraceae; genus TMP-7. The sequence goes on from JANXRE010000031.1 coordinate 94,926, forward strand.
CGCGGCGGTTACATCGGCACGCTGCTGATGGGGCTGACCTTCTCGCTGACTTCGTTCGCGTGCGTTGGCCCGTTTGTCGGGACGCTGCTCGCGGCTTCGGTCCAGACCAAGGGCCTGCTGCCGGTCCTAGGCATGCTGGCATTCGCCACCGGGTTGGCGCTGCCCTTCTTCTTCCTCGCTCTTTTCCCGTCCTACCTGCAACGGCTGCCGCGCTCGGGCGGATGGATGACGCGGGTCAAGGTGGTGCTCGGCTTCATTATTCTTGCGGCGATGCTTAAGTATCTGAGCAATGTCGATCAAGTGCTGCAGACCAACCTACTCACGCGCGAGATTTATCTGGCTGCTTGGTTCGTGCTGTTCAGTCTGGTCGGCCTGTACCTGCTCGGGTTTCTGCGGATGGAAGGCGTCAAGCCCGACGACTCGCTCAGCGTGGGCAGACTATTGATCGCCGCCGCGTTTCTAACCTTTGCCTTCAGCCTGCTGCCCGGCATGTTCGGCGGCAACCTCGGACCTTTTGAGGCCTACGTGCCTGCGCCGGGCGCGCTCGCGCTCACCGGCAGCCGTGCCGAACCGCAAGTGTGGCTGAAAGACAAATACGACGATGCGCTCGCCGCCGCGAAGCGCGACAACAAGCTCGTTCTGGTTACATTCACCGGTTACGCCTGCACCAATTGCCACTGGATGAAGGCCAACATGTTCCCGCGTCCGGAGATCGCCTCCGTCGTAAAGGACATGGTGCTGGTGGAGCTGTTCACGGACGGGACCGATGACGCGTCGCGCAGGAACCAGGAAATGCAGGACAAGCTTTTCCAGACGGTGGCCATCCCCTACTATGCCTTGCTGGACAGCGACGGGAAGGTGATCGCCTCGTTCCCCGGCCTGACCAAAGATGCCAAGGAATTCCTCGCGTTTCTCACCAAGCGTCCCGGCAGCCAGGGCTCGTGACCGTTATATCTCCGCAAGTATCCGCGCGACTTCGGCCTTCGGGTCCGGCGCGCGTGTTACTTGCCTGCCGATGACGAGATAGTCCGCGCCGTTGCGGATCGCTTCCGCCGGCGTTGCGACGCGCTTCTGATCGCCCGCGGCAGCGCCCACCGACCGCACTCCGGGCGTCACCAGGATTGTGTTCGGACCGGCGAGTTGCCGAACTCCCGCAACCTCCAGCGGGCTGCATACGATTCCGTCGGCGCCGGCTTCGATCGCGTTCTTCACCCGCAACGACACCAGATCGCCGACCGTGCACGAGTGGCCGTCGCGTCGCAGATCGGAGTCGTCGAAGTTGGTCAGCACCGTAACGGCCAGCACCTTCAACGACGAGTCCCCTTTGCCCTCCACGGCCGCCCGGACCACCGCTCTCTGCGCGTGCACGGTGAGGAATCGAACGCCCGACGCCGCCACTTGCGCCGTCGCGCGCTTCACCGTTTCACCGATGTCGTAATACTTCTGGTCGAGGAAAACGCGCTTGCCCGTGCCGATGAGTTCGCGGACAAATTCCATGCCCGCGGCGGCATACAGTTCCATCCCGACCTTGTAGAAACCCGCGGAGTCCCCGAGCACCTTCACCAGCGCCCGGGCCTGCGCGGCGGACTCAACGTCCAAAGCGATGATCAGCGGCGATTCCGTCACAGGATACGGAGCGGTTTTTCCGAGCGTTCCCTCACCGAGCCGATACGATAGGCATCCGGGAAGGCCCGTTCCAGTTCCGCAACCTCGCGCTCCGGCAGGCTGATCAGCAATCCGCCCGAGGTCTGGGGATCGTACAGCAGGTCGTCGAATTCCGACGAGCCCTCGACGCAGGGCGAAACGAATTCGCGATTGTTCGTCAACCCGGCGGGGATCGCGCCCTGCCGCGCATACTCAACCGCGCCCGACAGGAATCGCACCGCCGCCGCCTGAATCTCGAGCGTCACGTTGGAGGCGAGCGCCATCTCCCTCGCGTGCCCGAGCAATCCGAAGCCGGTGACGTCCGTGCAGCCGTGCGCTTCCACTTGCAGCATTGCTTCGCACGCGGCCCGGTTGAGCGCCAGCATGGATGCGATCATTGCGTCGACGTGGGCGGGATCGGCAATACCGCGCTTCAACGCAGTGCCGATCACGCCCGTGCCGATCCGCTTGGTGAACACCAGCGCGTCGCCCGTCCGCGCGCCGGAATTCGCCAGCACGCGGTCGGGGTGGATGGTCCCCGTGACCGAATAGCCGAACTTGATCTCATCGTCGTTGACGCTGTGGCCGCCGACAATCGAACATCCGGCCTCGACCATTTTCGCCGCGCCGCCTTGCAGGATCTCCCCGAGGTCCTCCAGATCGCCCTTGCCCGGGTAGCAGAGTATGGACAGCGCCGTCAGCGGGCGGCCGCCCATCGCGTAAACATCGCTGAGCGAATTGGCTGCCGCGATCGCGCCGAAGGTGAACGGATCATCGACGATCGGCGTAAAGAAATCCACGGTCTGCACGAGGGCACACTCCGGCGTAAGCTTGTACACGCCGGCATCGTCGGCAGTGTCGAAGCCAACCAGAACGTTCTTATCCGTGCCGCGCGGAAGGCGGGCAAGCACCTGGTCCAAAACCTTTGGACTTAATTTAGACGCTCAACCCGCCGCCTTCACGTGCGCCGTCAGTTTTCGATTGGACACTCCTTTCAGCATAGAACAGCGCCCACTACTGGCGCGTTAAACTAAATGGGGCGCATTGCCGCGATGGCAACTACAACGAAAGCTACTGGGGGGAACCGTGTGCTGCCGGCCGGACTCGACCGCGACGACCTGATCCGCGCGTTTCGCGTGATGTACACGGCGCGCCGGATCGACGACCGCGAAATCCTGCTCAAGCGTCAGAACCGGATCTATTTCCAAATTAGCGGAGCGGGCCACGAAGCCGTGCAGGTGGCGGCGGGCATGATTCTGCGCGGCGGGCACGACTGGTTTTATCCCTACTACCGCGACCGCGCCCTAGCCCTGACGCTCGGCGTGACCGCGGAGGACATGCTTTTAGGCGCGGTGGGCGCCGCCGCCGATCCCGCTTCCGGCGGGCGCCAGATGCCCTCTCACTGGAGTAATCCGGCGCTGCACATCGTGACCGGCTCTTCGCCGACGGGCACGCAGTTCGTGCAGGCCGTCGGTTGCGCGGACGCTTCCCGCTATCTCAATCCCGAATCCGACGAAGTCACGTTGGTGTGCACCGGCGACGGCGCCACCAGTGAGGGCGAATTCTGGGAATCGCTGAATGTGACCTGCCTGGAACAGCTTCCGATGTTGTATCTGGTGGAGGATAACGGCTGGGCGATCTCCACGCCGGTGGAACGCCAAACCGCGGGCGGGAACATCGCGCGGCTGGTGTCGGGATTTCCCGGCCTGCTGATTCTCGAAACGGACGGCACCGACTTCATCGATTCCTACCAGACCCTTCGCGAAGCCGTCGAGTACATTCGCCGGGAACGGAAGCCGGCTCTCGTCCGCGCGAGCGTGACGCGGCCGTATTCGCACTCCCTCTCCGACGATGAGCGCCTCTACAAGTCCAAGGCCGAACGCGACGCAGAGGCGGCGCGCGACCCGATTGTGAAGTTTCCGGAGTGGCTTGTTTCCGAGGGACTGCTGGACCGGCACGCGCTGAAATTGGCCGTTCACGAAGTGGACATGGAAATTCAGCACGCCACCGATCGCGTTTTGAAAGCGCTTCCACCGGCCAAGGGCTCGGCGCTCCTGCACTTGTACTCGGACAAGTGCGATCCGGCCTCCGGCGATTTCCAGTCGGAACCGCATTTCCAAGGCGATCCGCGCACCATGGTGGACGAGATCAACCTCACGCTGCACGAGGAGATGCGGCGCGACGGCAAGATCGTCGTGTTTGGCGAGGACGTCGCCGACTGCAGCCGCGAGGAGAGTCTCAAGGAAGTGAAGGGCAAGGGCGGGGTCTTCAAGGCGACCTCCGGCCTGCAGATTGCCTTCGGCCAGAAGCGCTGCTTCAATGTGCCGATCGCCGAAGCGGCGATTGCCGGGCGCGCCATCGGTCTGGCCACGCGCGGATTGAAGCCGGTCGCGGAGATCCAGTTCTTCGATTACATCTGGCCGGCGATGATGCAGATCCGCGATGAGATGGCCACCCTGCGGTGGCGGTCCAACAACGCCTGGTCCTGCCCGCTGGTGATCCGGGTGGCGATCGGCGGCTATCTGAACGGCGGCGCAATTTATCACAGCCAGTGCGGCGAGGTCGTCTTCACGCATATTCCGGGGCTGCGCGTCGTCATGCCTTCGAACGCCTTGGACGCCTGCGGTTTGCTGCGCACTGCGATCCGCTGCGACGATCCGGTCCTGTTCCTGGAACACAAGCGCCTATATCGCGAGCCATACAACCGGTCGCTGCACCCTGGACCGGACTACACCATCCCGTTCGGGAAGGCGCGGATCGCCAAGACCGGACAAGATCTCACCATCGTGACGTACGGCGCGCTGGTGCAGAAGTCGCTTCAGGCGGCCGCGCATCTGGAACAACGGATGCAGGATGTTTCGATCGAGGTGATCGACTTACGGAGTTTGTCGCCTTACGACTGGGACGCAATCCGGGAATCGGTGAGCAAAACCAGCCGCATCATGATTGCCCACGAGGACACGTTGTCCTGGGGCTTCGGCGCCGAGATCGCCGCGCGCGTGGCGGGCGAGTTGTTCGACAAGTTGGACGCTCCGGTGGGACGCGTCGGCGCGCTGGACACGTGGGTGGGTTATCATCCTCAACTCGAAGCGGAGATCCTGCCCCAGACGGACGATCTGGAGCGCGAAGCCGAGCGGCTGCTGAACTACTGACGGCGCTGGTAGATCCGAAATCCCCAGGCGTCGAGGACCAACCCCGGCAGCGTCAGCGGCGGTTTGCTCGCCACGACGGGCGTGACGTCGGTCCACTCGCCAGCCGCCTCCACAACGCCCGTAAACGGGCGGTTGCTCGTGTTGATCGCCACCAGGAATTCCTCCGCGTTCGTCTTTCGCAGATAGGTTAGGATCCGTTTCGAGTCCGAATTGTCCAGCCAGACGGTCTCTCCCTGCTGGAGCGCCGGATGCGCGCGGCGCAGCGCGATGATCTCGCGATAGAAGGCCGGGAATTCGGGACGGCGCTCGGCGATGCTCCAGAAGACCGGCAGATGCTCGAACAGCGCAGGCCCGCCGGATTCCGTGGTGTCGCCGGATTCCATCCCGTTGTAGATCATCGGCACGCCATCGATCGTAACCACGAGAGCCGAGGCTGCGAGCGCTCCCTTCTCGCCGAACCGGACGATGGCGCGCTTCTCGTCGTGGTTGTCGCTGAACCTCATCTCCATCGCGCCCGCGGGATAGCGCTCGCGCTGCTCCCGCCAGTTGGCGCGGAGTGTGTCGGCGGGAGCGCCGTTCTCGAACACGTTGGTGAGCGCGCTGTGAAACGGCCAGGCGTAGTCGAGATCGAAAGCCTTCTCCAGCAGCTCGGGCACATTGGACTCGGCGAGCATGACGATCCCCGGCTTGATAGCGTCCAACCGGGGCCGGAGATCGCTCCAGAACTCGGCCGGCTGACCGAAGGCCACGTCGCACCGGAAGCCGTCGAGGTCGAACTCGCGGAGCCAGTATTCGTACACGCCGGCCATGTACTCGCGCACCTTCGGATTCGAATAGTCGAGACCCGCGACGTCGTTCCAGTCGGGGTTCGGCGGAACCACTTGTCCTTGGGCATTGCGTTTGTAAAAGGTCTTGTCTTTGGCGTAGTAATCGCGAACGGCATAGGGACTGCCGAAGGTGCCCTTTCGAGCTTTCAGCCCATTCGGGTGGATGGGCATGAGCCAGAGGATGTTCACTCCGAGTTGCTTCAAGTCGTCGAGGCGCGCCTCGACTCCGCGAAAGTTGCGCGTGGGCGAAAACGTAGCGACATTGATTTCGTAGATGACCGACGAGCGAATCCAGTCGGCGCGTTGCGCAACGCACAGCGATGCGGCCAGGAGAAAGCCGACGAGTCTGCGGTTCCTGCTACAGGCGTTCTATCACAAGAAGTGCGCCCGTCGTCGCCGGGCATCACGCCTCCGCCGCGCGCTTCGCGCGCCTTCGCCTCCCCATCCACGTGTAATACACGGCGGATGAGGAGCATTGCGAGCGACAAGACGCCGATCCCGACGAAGCAGATGTTTGCACCCGGGCGTTCGATGGTCTGCGTCCGTTCCGCGGCATTTAGTTCCAGATCGTCCCGCCACGCGTGGACATAAAGGAGTACGAAAACCGCGAACACGGAGATGAATCCCATGTCGTAGACCAGCATCATCACGAAACCGTCGTTGCCTCATCGGTCCAGCCGTCCGTTTGGCAAGCGCGCCATCCCATCCCCGCCCACAGCCAGGCTGGTCAAATAGGTGAACAGAAACTTCAGCGGGTAGACGTAAAACAGTACGACGAACGCATCGCGAAGCTGATGGCACCGGCAGAAACCCGCGCATGGTCTGGAACAATTCGGTGAAGGATCGGGGTACTTCCAGCGACACGATGAGCAGCGTCACCGCGAACGCGAATACCGCATCGCTCAGCCCCTCGATGCGGGAGATCTCATTGCTGCGTCAGCGGAACCCGCGCCGATCGGCTTCTTTCTTGCGAATTAACGCTTGCCGGATCATGTCTAACATAGTGGCATGACCAGGATCGTCCGGACAGGCCGGCGTCTCGAGTATTTCACGATCGCGTATAACAGCCTGGAAGGTCTGATTGGCATTGCCGCGGGTATCTTGTCCGGCAGCGTTGCATTGGTCGGATTCGGAGTCGACAGCGCTATCGAAGTCGTGTCCGGCGCGGCCCTGCTATGGCGGCTGCGACAGCCCGGTCCCCATGCCGCCTCGGAGCGCACCGCGCTACGTATCGTGGGCGCCTGCTTCTGCGCCCTCGCGCTGTACATCACCTACGACTCCATTGCGTCTCTGCTTTCGCGCCACGCGCCGGAGCGCAGTATCGCCGGCATCGTTCTCGCCGCGACATCGCTGATTGTCATGCCGCTGCTGGCGCGCGCGAAACGCACCGTTGCGCGGCAACTGGGGAGTGCGGCCATGCGCGCGGACGCAAAGCAAAGTCAGTTTTGCACGTACCTATCCGGCATCCTGCTCGGCGGACTTGTGCTGAACGCGTTGTTTGGCCTCTGGTGGGCAGACCCGGCAGCCGCGCTGATCATGACGCCGGTCATCGCTCACGAAGGCTTGCAGTCTCTAAAAGGACGTGGGTGCGCTACTTGTTGACGTAGCCTTGCACGTAGATCGCGCGATAACCGTGCACCGACGTTTCCGTGCCGGTCACTTCCATAATGTGCGCGAAGTGCTCGACTGCCGCTTTGCGGAAGCCTTCCGTCTGACCGTCGCGGCGCGGATCGTGCTCTTCCGCCATTAGCATGTAAACACTGCCGTCCTTCGCCAGCAGCCCGATGGGCTGCCCCGTCTGCAGGCACTTCGTGCCGCACGCTTTGTGCTTTTCGCCGTGCTTGCCGAGCTGCAAATAACACGAGAGATCGATAATCTCGCCGGCCACCTTCACGGTCTTGCCCGGCAGCGGCTTCTTATCCACGCCGGCATTGATGGTGGTGTCGGTCCACTCTTTGCCGCTCTCTCCCAACGTTCCCATGGGAGCGTCATAGGAGCCGGCGTCCGAGGCGACGGTCATCTCGGGATGCAGGACGCCGTGAGCCTTCCTGGCTTCGGCTTTCTTCGCATCCTGGCCGATTACGAATCCAGCGGCGAGCACGGTGCACGCAGCGACAGTTACTACCTTCTTGATGTTCAACATAGTGAATTCCTTATCAGGCGCGGACGCTGGCTGCCGGAATCTTCCGAACCAGATCCATTTGTTCCGCCTGGTTCTC
>JANXRE010000039.1 GCA_025353165.1 Acidobacteriota bacterium
CCCGCCCGCGTCACCGGCATGGGCGCCGGGAAGTTGAACCTCGGGTACGTGGCGCAGACGACGGTGGCGGTCAGCCCGTCCACCCTATCGTTCAACCCGTTGAGCGCGTATACGCTGACGCTGTCCAATCTGGGAGCGGCGACCGTTCCTTTGCAGCTCTTGGTCCACCCGCGGGATACGTCAACCCCCAGCGTTCAACTGTCGGCAACTTCGGTCCAGCTTCAACCCAATATCCCGCAGCAGGTCACGGTCAGCCTCACCGGCACGGCTCCGGGTCCCGGCGCTTATGAGGGGGCCATCCTCATTACAGGCGGCGCGGTCTCAATTCGCGTTCCGTACTACTTCGTAGTCGGCGACAACACGCTCGACAATGTGTACCAGATTACCAGCGGATGGCTGGTGGACCCGAGCTTTGCGGCGAGCCTGTATCCGGAATTGGACTTCAAAGCGGTGGACAAGTACGGGGTGCCGATCGGCAGCCTGACCTATCAGTGGACTCCGAGCGCCCTCATCAACCTGGCCGAGACTACTACCAACGGCTATGGCATCGGCTATGCCGTGCTGAACCAGTTCAACACGACCGGTCCGCAGTCGGTGAACCTGTCCGTCGGCGGCAAGACGATCACCTATTCCGGCCTGGTCCGGCCGACGCCGTCGATTGGCACCGGACGGGTGAACAACGCGGCCAACGGAAATGTCGGGGCGGGCCTGGCTCCGGGGTCGTATATCGCGATCTATGGTTCGGGGTTGAGCCCGGCGCTGCAAGTGTACAACACGCCCTACCTGCCGATTTCGCTGGCTGGCGTGAGCGTCAGTTTCGACACCCCTGATGGAAAGGTCAGCGTCCCCGCGCACATCCATTTCGTCAGCGATGGCCAGATCAACGTGCAGATTCCGTGGGAGTTGCAGGGTTACGACCAAGCGCTGATGAAGGTGAGCATCGGGCTGACCCAGAGCGCCCTGTACACCGTGCCGCTGGCGCAGTTTTCCCCGGGGTTCTTTGAGAATCCCTCGGATCCCGCCGGCCCGGTGGCGTGGGCGATCGATTACCCGGCGGACACCGGCCAACCGGCGTACATCGTCGGGTCGAACAAGCCCGCGGTGCGCGGCGACACGCTCCAGTTCTATGTGAACGGCCTCGGTCCAACCACCAATCCGGCGCCGAGCGGCGAGCCCGCACCCGATACTTCGGATCCATCGCTGCTCTCCAACACGCTGACTAAGCCGACCGTGACCATCGGCGGCCGACTGGCGACCGTTTCGTTCTCCGGATTGACGCCAACGCTAGTTGCTCTCTACGCCGTCAACATAACGGTCCCCCTGGATGCGCCGAGCGGAATCCAGCCGCTGGTCATTTCCATCGGCGGAGTAGATTCGGTCCCGTCGCAAATCGCAATACAATAGCCGCCACGACGAAACGAAGCCGTTTAAAACGACACTATACGGCTGCCGGGTGACAAAAAGACGTCGCGAACCGGTACGACTTTCCCGGCGACGGCGGCCGTTCCGATAAGCTTGCTCTTGCAATCAACGACTTGTGGAATGGCCGATATCGTGCATGCAGTTTGACCGTGATAAATCGAATGGCCGCTCAAGGAATTTAGGCTGCTCCTCGTAGTTTGAGACCTTCAAGACACTGCCCACCAAAACCCCAACAACCTTCCCCAACCAACCCACCCAGCCAATTCCTTGAGCGCGCACCGATTCGGTGCGCGTTTTCTTTTTCAGGAAGTCACGGCTGCTTCCAGGTGGTGCCCGATCTGAATCAGCGGAATCCCCTCCCGGCAGAGATCGCAGGACGTTTTGTCGCGGAAGGCCCGGGGCTCCAGTTCGACCGCCCAGTACACCGGCAACGAATCGAACCCAATTGTCTTAGGCGTGGGCAGGTAGGCAAGCACGGCCATCGCGATCACCTCCGCTCCGTAGCTTCCAATCAGCGCCCTTGCTTCCGCCAGGAGTTTCCCCGACCGGAGGATGTCGTCGACCAGGATGACCTTCTCGCCCTTTTCCGGCTCGAGGAACGGGCGGAACGCCATCGGCGAGGTTTGACTGGCTTTCTCCACCCAATAAACGCGGTGGGGCGCAAGCACGTAGCTTAGACCGTACGCCACCTGCATACCGTTCGGCGTCGCGGCTACGATGGAAACGCCGCCGAGGATCCCCCGCAGATCGCTCTGGCTCCGCAACTTGCGGCTGAGCGCCACGGTCAGCACCTTGGCGGTTTGGTACGAACGCATGGCCAGCGCCGGGTCGACGTGCTGGTCGGTGTGGGTGCCGTTCGAGTACTCGAAATGGCCGTCGCGGAGACCGCCGGCCTTGCGAAGCAGCGTGACAATCTCGTCCTGGGTCGGGATGATCTCCATGTTTGGATTCTACGCCCGGCGTCGCGAGCGCGGGGGAACGACGGTGATTCGCGAGAGACCTTCGTCCAAAGCCGGGGGCTGCAATCGCGCCGCCATGTCGCGAATCGCTTCCTCCGGGACCACCCGATTGCGGGCGGCGTTGCGCTTCATGCAGATCTCCAGTGGCGTGTCGAAGAAGATCGCCTCGATATCGGCGTCGTAGAGCTCGGCGGTTTTGACGTAAGGCCGGCGGTCCTTGCGGGTCAGGTTCGTCGCATCGATGTAGGTAACGGGACGGCGCAATTCCAGCCGCTGGCGCAAGAGATAACGGAGAGTCGCGAAGACGCGGTGGTGAATCGTCTGGTTGGTGGGATCGTCAATGAGCAGCGCGCGGGTCGCATCGCTCGAAAGCGCCGATACTCCGAGGTGGTCGAGAAAGGTCGACTTGCCCGAACCGGGCAAGCCGACCAGGAGACAGATTCGCGGGCGAGCCAAACTACACGATATACCGGCCGGCGTCGAGCAGCCGGGTCGCGATCTTGCGGCGCAGGGCGATGGCGTTCACCGGCTCGTACTTCGTGAAGCGCTTCAGCACCGCCAGGTTCATCCGCAAGGCGTCGCCTTCCGAGCAGGCCGCGAGAACCGTGCGCGCGGAGCTTTCGATGGTCTCCATTGCTTCACCGAAGAAAACCTTCGTCATGTCCATCGCGTTTTCGGCGCTCTTGCCGACGCCCATTTTTTGAGTCCGCAGAAGCGCGGATTCCATCGCGAATACGTTCATGGCGACGTCCGTGATGGCGGCGATCACTTCCTGCTGCTGCTCGAGCGCGGCCATGTATTTCTGGTAAGCGATGCCGATGGCGAACAGCGCCACTTTCTTGGCGTTCGCGACCAGCTTGGTTTGGTCGATCGCTCCGCCGCCGAGCGTCGGGCCGGCAAGGACTTCGGCCTGCAGCTTCTTGACCGCTTCGACCAGCGGCAGTTCGCCCTTCATCGCGCGCTTCAGCAGCATGCCGGTGGCGAGCAGGCGGTTGATCTCGTTGGTGCCTTCGAAGATGCGATTGATGCGCGAGTCGCGATAGGCACGTTCGACCGCGTAATCCTGGTGGTAGCCGTAGCCGCCGTGGATTTGCACGCCCTCGTCCACAACGTAATCGAGGACCTCGCTTGCGAAGATCTTGATATACGAACACTCGGCCGCGTACTCTTCGACCGCTTTCATCATTGTCTGCGCGGCGTCCGGCCTGTCCCAGGAAAAATCTTCCAGCATGCTCTGGATCATGCCCACCACGCGGTAGCTCATGCTCTCGGCGACGTAGGTGCGAACCGCCATCTCCGCAAGCTTGTGCTGGATCATGCCGAAGTCGCCGATCTGGTGCCCGAAAGCACGGCGCTCCTTCGCGTACTTAAGGCTGATCGCGAGGACGTGCGTGCAGCCGCCGATGGCGAAGGGCCCAAGTTTGAGGCGGCCGAGATTCAAGATGTTGAACGCGATGATGTGGCCGCGACCGATCTCGCCCAACACATTCTCCACGGGCACCTTGACGTTGTCGAGGTAGACAGCCGTGGTCGAGCTGCCCTTGATGCCCATCTTCTTTTCTTCGTTGCCCGGCTGCGCGCCAAACGCGCGCTCCACCAGAAACGCCGTGATCTTTTTGTCCTCGCCGCCGACTTTCGCGAAGACCGTATACAGGTCCGCCGCGCCGCCGTTGGTGATCCACATCTTCTGGCCGTTTAGGACATAGTGGGTCCCGTCGGGCGAGAGATCGGCGCGCGTCTTGATGGCCATGGCGTCCGAACCGGCCTGCGGCTCGGTCAGGCAGTACGCGGCGATCATTTCGGCCTTGGCGAGCCTCGGCAGATATTTCTGCTTTTGCTCTTCGGTGCCGAACAGCACCAGGGGCATGGTCCCGATACCGGTGTGCGCGCCGTGCCAGCCGGAATACGAACCGTCGCCCGAGATGCGCTCCGCGACGATCATCATGGACGTCAGGTCCATCTCCATGCCGCCGAACTTCTCGGGGATGATCACGCCGGTGAGCCCGAGCTCGCCGGACTTCTTGAGGATGCCGGTCGCGACGCCGGGCTCGTGATGCTGGATGGCCTCGAGGTTCGGAGCGACCTCTTTCGCGAAGAACTCCTCGGTCGTTTTGGCGATGGCCCGGTGTTCGTCGGTGAAGTCCTCGGGTGTAAAAATCTCCTCCGGCGCGCACTGCTCCAGCAGGAACGCGCCGCCTTTCGGTCTTGCGATCGCAGTCGTCGTAGTTGCCATGATCCGTCCTCTTAATTCAATAACTCGAAAATTCCGGCCGCTCCCTGCCCGCCGCCGATGCACATGGTCACCATGCCGTACCGGTCCCCGCGCCGCTCCAACTCACGCAGTATGGTGGCGGTGAGTTTGGCTCCCGTGCATCCCAGCGGATGACCGAGCGCGACCGCGCCGCCGTTCACGTTTACTTTGTCGATGTTGATCCCCGCCTGCCGGATTACGGCGAGAGCCTGGGCCGCGAATGCCTCGTTCAATTCGAAAACATCGATGTCGTCCAGAGCGAGGCCCGCCAGTTTGAGCGCCTTCGGGATCGCCACCACCGGGCCGATGCCCATGATCTCCGGCGGAACTCCTCCCACGGCGAACGACACGAACCGGGCCTTGGGCTTCAGACCCAGCTCGCGAGCCTTCTTCTCCGACATGACAATGGCCGCCGCCGCGCCGTCGCTGGTTTGCGAAGAATTGCCTGCCGTGACGGTGCCGGTGACGTGAAACGCGGGCTTCAGTTTCGCCAGCGCTTCGGGCGAGGTGTCGGCGCGCGGACCCTCGTCCTTTGCGAAAGTCATGGTGCGGGTGGACGGCTTGCCGTCTCCATTCAGTGCCGTGTATTCCACCTGCAGAGGCACGATCTCGTCGTCGAACCGGCCCTCGGCCTGAGCCTTGAGCGCGTTCTGATGGCTGCGGTAGGCGAACGCGTCGGCGTCCTCGCGCGAGATGTTGTACTTCGACGCGACCTGCTCGGCCGTGAGTCCCATGCCCATGTAGATCTGCGGCATCTCGTCAACGAGCGTGGGGTTGGGGGCGAATTTATTGCCCGACATGGGGATGAGGCTCATCGATTCGGCGCCACCCGCGATCACGATTTGTGCCGCGCCGGAGCGGATTTTTTCCGCAGCCATGGCGATGGATTGAAGTCCGGAGGAGCAGAACCGGTTGACGGTGACCGCCGGCACGATGTCCGGCAGTCCGGCGCGCATGGCCGCGATCCGCGCCACGTTCATGCCCTGTTCTGCCTCGGGCATGGCGCAGCCGAGGATCACGTCGTCGATCTCCTCTTTCGGCACCTGCGGGTAACGCTCGCACAGGGCCCGGATTACCGCCGCCGCCATGTCGTCGGGGCGCGTCATCCGGAGAGTTCCCTTGGGCGCTTTCCCGACCGCCGTTCGCAAACAATCCACAATCACTGCTTCGTGCATATTCGTGCTCCCTAGTTCCGCAACGGCTTGCCCGTCTTCAACATGTATTGCATGCGCTCCTGCGTTTTCGGATTTCCGCACAGGCCCAGGAACGCTTCGCGCTCCAGATCCAGAAGGTGCTGTTCCGAGACGGTCTGCTCGCCGGTCAGTCGTCCGCCGGAAAGGATGCCGGCAAGTTTTTCGGCCACAACCACGTCGTAATCGCTAATGTAGCCGCCTTGCCGCATGGTCCATGCGCCGAGCTTCAGCATCGCGTACGCGTTTTCGCCGCCGACGCGAATGTCATTCCGCGGCGTGCCGGGAACGTAATCCTGGACTAGAGAAAGCGCAAGGTCCTTCGCGTCGCCGATCAGGCGCTCGGGATTCATTGAGATGCGGTCTGTCCGGTTCAGCAGTCCGAGCTTCTTCGCTTCCTCGGCGCTCATCGACACCTTGGCCATGCCGACCAGTTCGAAGACGCGGCGCGGATCCTTGAGGCGCAGCAGCAGTTCCTTGCAACCGCCGCCTCCGGGGATCAGGCCGACGCCGACTTCCACCAGGCCCATGTAGGTTTCGGCGGAAGCCTGGCAGCGAGCGGCGTGCAGCGAAATCTCCGTGCCGCCGCCGAGCGTCCGGCCGAACGGCGCGACCACTACCGGAACCGGCGCATACTTCATCGCCATGTTCACCTGCTGGAAACGGTGGATGGCGAAGTTGAGATCGTCCCACTCCTCCTCTTGCGCGGCCAGCAGCACCATCATGAGGTTTGCGCCGACGCTGAAATCGGAACCCTGGTTGGCGATTACCAGCGCCTGCCCGTTCTCCGCCGCGTAATCGGCGCCGGCCTGCATCATGGAAAAGTTGTCCTCGCCCAGCGAGTTCATCTTGGAATGGAACTCGACGCAAAAGACGCCGTCGCCGAGATCGATCAGCGACGCGCCCACGTTGGACTTTACGACGTTGCGCGCGCGCTTCAGATCGCTGAGCACCAGGATGCCGGGCCGCTCTTCGACCATCGTGAATTTGGTGTGGCCGAAATCAAGGTATTCGGTGCGGGGCTTTCCGCCGGAATCCGCGTGGCGGTACAGCGACTTCGCGCCCGCCTCGCGCATCCGCGTTATGTTTTCGGGGAGCGCGCGGCCTTCCGCTTCGAGGCGCGTGCAGACTTCTTCGAAGCCCAGCGTGTCCCACAATTCGAACGGGCCAAGCTTGTGGGCATAGCCCCATTTCATCGCGCGATCGATTTCCACGATGCGGTCCGCGATCTCGGGGATTCGTTCCGCCGAGTAGATGAAGGCGTCGCTGAACACCTTCCACAGGAAGGTGCCGTAGCGATCTTTCTGGCTGACGAGGAACCGCAGGCGCTCGGGCAGGTCCTCCATTTGCTTCGCTGTTTCCAGGGTCGGCGAACTGATTTTCTTCGCCAGGTGGTATTCGAGCGTCTTCCAGTCGATAGC
Organism: Acidobacteriota bacterium; assembly: GCA_025353165.1. Taxonomy (GTDB): domain Bacteria; phylum Acidobacteriota; class Terriglobia; order Bryobacterales; family Bryobacteraceae; genus TMP-7. The sequence continues at coordinate 7,244 of JANXRE010000039.1, forward strand.
TTGGATTTCACGCTTCTCGCCCTTGCCGGTCTTCTTGTAGAAGCCCTGACCGGATTTGTCGCCGAGCCATCCGCGCTTCATCATTTCGGCGTGGAACGGGGGCATTCGGAATCGCTCCCGCCATGGGTCGTCCGGAACGGCGTGATACAGGTTCTCGCCCACGAACGCCCAGACGTCGAGGCCGACCAGGTCGAGGAGACGGAAACTGGCGGAGTTCGGCAGCCCGATGAGCGCTCCGGTCAGCGTGTCGACTTCCTCGATGCTGTAGTCGCCTTCCTGCATGAACTTCTGGACCGTGGAGCCGAAGAAGCTGCCGATCCGGTTGGCGATGAAATTTGGCGTGTCCTTGCAAGAGACGACGCCCTTGCCAAGGCGCCGGTCGGCGAAATCGGAGACGAATTGGAGGACGTCCGCGCCGGTCTCCAGACCGGGAATCACCTCCAGCAGATGCAGGTAGCGGGGCGGGTTAAAGAAATGAGTGCCGAGAAAATGGCGGCGGAAATCGGCGGAGAAGCCCGCTGTGATTTTGTTCAGCGGGATGCCGCTGGTGTTGGTGGATAAAATCGCGCCGGCTTTGCGAAGCGCGTCGACCCTGCGCCAGAGTTCGCGTTTAATCTCGAGATTCTCGGTGACGGCCTCGACGACCCAGTCGCAATCGGAGATCCAGTCGAGGTTGTCCTCGAGGTTCCCGGGGCGGATCATCGCGGTCTCCTGCTGGGTGAAAAAACCGGCCGGCTTGCCTTTCTCCGCGCTCTCGATCCCTTTCTTGGCGGCGAAGTTGCGATCCGACTGGTTCGGAAGTACGATGTCCAGCAGCACGGCGGGAATACCCGCATTGGCGAAATGAGCCGCGATGCGCGCGCCCATGGTGCCGGCGCCTAGCACGGCTACACGACGAAGTGTTCTCATAGCGGTTCGTGGGAACTTAACGGTGTTAATTAGGTCCCCATCGACGGAGTGTAGCCGAAATTTGGGCCTCGTTGGGAGGCCCGATCCATTTCCACCGGAATCGGGGTTGTGCGATATCCTGTAGCTTATGGAGAACCGGGTCGATTTCTCCCGACGCGCTTTCATGACGGCCATGGCGGCCGCGCCCGCGGCGATGCCGGCACTGGCTGCAAGCGACAGATTAAATGTCGCGTGGATCGGGACCGGAACCCGCGGGTTCTACCTGATGCAGCGATATTTCGCCGGAGGCAATAAGACGCGCGCGGACGTTGTAGCGGTGTGCGACGCGTACAAGGGCAACCTCGCGAAGGCCAAGGACCTGGCCGAGACCGAGTACGGCAAAGCGCCCAAGACCTACGAGGACTACCGGCAACTGCTGGCCGACCCTGGCATCGACGCGGTGGTGATCGCGTCGCCGGAACATTTGCACTACCCAATGTTCATGGCGGCGATCCAGGCGGGAAAGAACGTTTACGTGGAGAAGCCGCTGGCCCACACCATCGAGCAGGGCGCGGAGATGGTGAAGGCGTGGGAAAAATCCGGCAAGATTGTGCAGGTGGGAACGCAGAACCGCAGCAACACCCTTTACCGGAAGGCGCAGGAAATGGTGAAGTCCGGGATGATTGGCGACATCCATTTCGTGCGTGCGTTCTGGTACCGGAACTCGCTGAACGACGCGCCGGCCTGGCGGTATGCGATCCCGCCCGACGCCGCGCCCACCAACACGGATTGGGACCGGTTCCTGGAAGGCACGCCCAAGCGGCCGTTCGACAAACAGCGGTTTTACCAATGGCGGCTGTACTGGGATTACTCGGGCGGGATTTCCACCGACCTTCTGGTGCACCAGACCGACATTACAAATTTCGTTTGCGGCAAGACGCTGCCGGACACGTGTGTCGCATCGGGCGGGATCTACCGGTGGGTGGACGACGACCGCGAAGTGCCCGATACCTTCAGCGCCGTCTACGAATATCCCGGCAAGTTCCAGATCAACTACAGCTCCTATTTCGGCAACGATCATGACGGGTATGGCGAGCAATTCATGGGCAACGAGGGCACCATCGAAGTGCTCAACCGGCAGGTTCTGAATTTCTATCCCGAGTCGTTCCGCGGCAAAGCTCCCGAGCGCATCAAGGCGCGCAAGGAAGAACACGTCGAGATGCCCGGCAACGATAACAAGGCGGTTGAAGCGCACATCAGCAATTTCTTGGATGCGGTGCAGGGCAAGGCGCAAGTCATCGCGAGTCCAATCATCGGGCAGCAGGCGGCGATCGGTGGGCACATGGCGACCCTGTCGTTCCGGAACAAGAAAATGGTTCGTTGGGACGACGGCGCCGGCAAGGTTCAGTTCGTCTAGACTCAGTTCGTCTAGACAAGGTTCCACGCAGTCAAAACTCCGGAGCGCCGTCGTGGCGGCTTTTTTCTTGCGGAAAGCGCGGCAGCTAAATAGGGTGAGAGCCCAGAGTCCGACCAGGAAAACGTGAAGAGATTTTCAGCGCTTGGCTGAGTCTCGGGCCAAGGAAGCGACCGCCCTGGCAGTAAGCTGTAATCAACAGGGGGCCTACTCGCCGGTTTGGCAGTCGAGTGCGCGTTGAAGGCCTGCATCGCCAAGAAAACGAGGCGCACGACTTCCCGGATGTGAGGCATGCCTGCGGCCGGCCGCAACGCCCGCTCTGCCCGATTGTTGGTCGGCTCCACTTCCGGGTCGTAGAGGAAATTGAGCACCCGTTGGCGATCCTGCTGCCACCCGATTCCATCCAGCAGTCGCTGGTTGTCCAAATCTGGCAGGCGGCGTGGCCGCGACAAATACGTCGGGCTCTGTTCTATTTCTTCGGCTCATGTGAACACGAAAGCAGAAAGATATCCGGGGCATCCGCGCTTTTTACCAGCACGCCCAACGTACCTGCACTCAAGCAGATCAAACCACCGAATGCACCGAGCTGCATGGTGAGCCTACTTCGCGGATTTCGACAAGGCTTTGACGACCGTGGCGACGTCGAAGTTGATGCCATAGGTCAGGTGGGTACGCCAGACCCGAAAAACGTTATCGCCGGTGAGCGCTCTTGAGAAATCGTGGTAGAAGTTTTTGGCATCGAGGGTTGTGCCTACGAAGAAGTTTACGTAATTGAGGCCTATCGAGCCGGCGAACATGATGTTTTAAGGGCTGGCCGGTGATGGGGATACCGTACAGGAGAACGGGAATTGTTCTTCTGGATTCTGCGGGCGCTGAGGCCGTTGGCGGTGGAGTCGTAAGCAAGATCGTTGTAGGACATGATAGGAATAACAAGGCTGAAGTCGTATGCGTATTCCGGCCTCGACGGGTTCGGGCAGTCTCTCAGGCTTGACTTGGAAATAAACGTGAAGGCGTAGACCCCGACTTTACCGTTCCTTCAAAGGATAACTTTCGGGACCGGGTATTTGCGCCAGGCGGGCGGTCAGGATGACGGCGCGGGGTTCCGGCAGCGGGGTTCCACGCAGCTTTCCAGACCGCCGCCCGCCTCGAGCGAGAAACAGGCTGTCCAACCAATCTGATGATTGCCCAGTGGGCCATCGAATCGGCCTGGGGCACGAAGCCCGTCGGCCATACGAAACTACTTTGGGATCAAAAAGGCCGATCGCCACACGAAGTACAGCACAGTCACGACACGCGAAGTGGTGAACGGCAAGTCCGTCATCGAGAACCTCGAATTCGCTGACTACGACTCGCTCGACGATTCGTGTGAGGACTATGCGTGGTTGATCACGAAGGGCGGGCCGTACCATGCCGCGTGGGAGCAATATCGAAAGGACCGTGACCTGCGAGCACTGGTAGATGCTGTCGCGCAAGCCTATGCAACTGATCGGGGTTACGCACACCTGGCCGCCGCCATTTCCGGCCAGACGAATGTGGCGCAGGCCATCGACGAGGCGCGCCAGGAAGCATCGACCAAAGCAACGCCTTAAGACGGCGCTCATGTGTGTCTTGCTAATGAGCGGATGCAGAGCCGTGTCGGGCACTGCGTTCGGACCTAACTGGCCGAGCTGACGGCGGGCTGCATGCTCGTGCGGCCCGTAGAGAGCGGGAAATCCTTGACGGAAGACACTGCAATCACCGGGTGACCATTCGATTTCTCTACTTCGCTAGCAGCCTTCGAATAGATTTCAACTCATGCCGCCGTTTCGACGTGGTCTTCGGATACGCCATCTTCAGTTCGGCAAGCGCATCAAGAACAATTTGGGAAATGAGCAATCGGGCATTCTCCTTATCGTCGGCGGGAACCACGTACCAGGGCGCTTGCTGGGTGCTTGTCGCGCTCAGACAGTCCTCATAAGCCCGCATGTACTGCTTCCAGTATTTCCTCTCGTGCATGTCCGCGAGGCTGAATTTCCAGTTCTTTTCCGGTTCATCGATGCGCTCGAGGAAGCGCTTGCGCTGTTCGTCCTTTGACAGGTGGAGGAAGAACTTGACGGTTCGGGTGGCGTTACTGTGGAGGTGCTCCTCCAGGTTCACGATGGAACGATACCGCTCTTTCCAGATGTTTTTTTCGTCGCGCGACCCTTCTGAAAGCCCCTGGGCGCACAGGATCTCCGGATGCACCCGAACGACCAGCACTTCCTCATAGTAGGAACGATTGAAGATGCCGATCCGCCCGCGTTCAGGCAGACAGCGCGTCGTGCGCCAGAGAAAATCGTGTTCCAGTTCGTCGGCGCTCGGCTGTTTGAAGCTGAAAACCTGGCAGCCTTGCGGATTGACCCCGGACATCACGTGCCGGATGGCGCCGTCCTTGCCGGCACTATCCATCCCTTGAAAAATCAGCAGCAGCGCATAGTGGTTGGAGGCGTAATGAAGGCGTTGCAGCGCACTCAACTCCTCAACGTGCTTTTTCAGGAGTTCTTGATACTCTTTCTTCGACTTGCAAAACGGCTTCACGATCGTTGGCCACTCCGCAAGTCTGAGATCTTTTCCGGGCGGCACCCGGAACTCATTTGAATTAATTTTCATCTTTATCCTTTCGGTGTCACCACCTGCGCAGGTTGAGCCTTGAGATCAGGGGGACTCTACGGTGGACGTTCATGCAGTCCTATTTCTTCCTTGCGCTCAACGCCTCAAAGCCGGAGATGACGTCGAAGAGTTCCTCGTCGATACGGCCCTGGCGCAATCGATGGAATGTCCGGTTGAGTTCCTCCAGCGATTCGTCGATGTTTTTGTCAGCGCGCTGCATCGCCGCCAGACGGCTCGCATTCTCGCTCGCAAGGGATTCGGCACACGCCCGGAAGAGCGAGACAAACAGATACCCGCGGATGAGCGCCCGCAACGTCGGAGTACCGCTACCTATGACCTCGGGCAAGTTTCCCGTTGGCCAGGGAAGTTCGGCAGGCCGGCGGCGCCAGTCTTCGTTCAGCGGAAGCAGTCGCTGGCTGATGGGCTCATAGGCTGCTCCGGACACAGGGCGGTTGTAGAAAAGGTGCAGTTCGGTGACTTCACCCGGACTGCGTCGCGCCTCGCATTCCACGACGATTTGGCCGACCAGTGCGGTAATAGCCGTGACTGCATTCGGCACCGCGAAAAGACCAGCCAACTGCAGTCCAGCATCTTTTAAGCGCGCATGAACGCGCTCGCCGACTGCCCAAACCTGGGGCTTGCCAGTCATCGTCCCTAAGGTCTTAACTGCATAGTCAGCCACCAGATCGTTAAACTGGCCAACCAATCCCTGGTCTGAGCCAAACACGACCGCGCCGATCGCGCCCGCAGCCGTTCGTCTTGGCTTTCCCGCAATTGACGCCGCTGATCCTGTGCCGCGGAAACAAACCCCAATCCCAGTTCCACGTTGCGATAGTACTCACCCAACGCCCTCACCGCTTCCTCGTATTGGCCGATACTCGAGGCGGCCACCGCTTTCATGGTGCGGACGACGGATTGGAGATCCCCGGCGCTGACGATCTTCCGGCGCAGGCTTACCGTGGTGTCTCCCATGCTATGCGACTCTTCGTCCGAACGCAAACGGGTCTATCTGGTGGACCTTCTGATCGTGCGGTCTCCCAAGGGGTCTCTTGATCAATCTGACCAGCCTGCCCGCTGCGCCCTCGACCGCATCGTCCACGGGTAATTGATTAGCGGGTTGAGACGGGTCAAGACGGACCGGGCGGATCGTTGCCATCTTTGATAAGGCGGTAAAAGGCTTCGGTAATGGTAGTGATGCCTTTCTTGACGGTGGTTCGGGCCACGCTGGTGAACGCCGCGAACGCTTCGGCTCCACGCTCATTCTTGGAGCAATGTGAAACTTTGCGAGCGATCACGGCCGGCCGCAACGCCCGCTCTGCCCGATTGTTGGCCGGCTCCACTTCCGGGTCGTAGAGGAAAGTGAGCACCCGTTGGCGATCCTGCTGCCACCCGATTCCATCCAGCAGTCGCTGGTTGTCCGGATCTCGTAGGCGGCGTGGCCGCCACAAATACGTCAGGTTCTGTTCTATGTGTTCCACTCTGCCGGCATAGCCGGAAACCTCGCCGGCCCGCTGCTGCCGCCACAGTTCATTGGCGCTTTGCAGCAGGGTTTTGAGCTGCGATCCGAACGCCTTCGCCCTTCCCGTCTTGCTCTCCACCACCTCCACCACGTTCCGGATCAAATGCGAGAGGCATTTGTGCTGCTGGACCGCAGCCAATTGTCCGGCTTCATAGCTGGAGAAGCGGTCGGTCACCAACGTCCCGCTGTAGTCGCCCGGAATGAGTTCCCGCACCTGCTCATTGCCATGTTGCGAGCGGATTTGATAAACCGTCTGTTGGTCGGTATCGAAGGCCATCCGGTAGGCTCCGTCACCGCCCACCCGCCAGCCCGTATCGTCGGTGTAAGTGACAAGTGCATGACGCACCTGCTCACGCAACTCCCGATAGGCGTTGCCGACGGGCCCCTCCATTTGTTTGAGCGCATGCTGCGTGATGGCGCTTTGAGTGATCGCGATCCCGGTCATCTCCCACAGCATCGCCGGCAGTCGGCGCACCGGGATTCCGTGTCCATAGTGCAGCGAATGGGCCATGGCGTTGATCCGCGGTCCCAATCGATGGGCCGTTGCGCCCTACTGGTCCGCCGCCACATCCGGATGCTTTCCCCGCGTCTTCCGGCCGCATTTCTGGCAGTGGCAGACATGCACCCGGAACAGACTGACTTCCGGTTCCGGCGCCGCGGGCATGTCCGTCACCGAGGCTTCTTCCGGTTCTTCACGCTCCAACTGTCCACCGCAGAAGGGACAGCGAGTCCCTTCCACTGGAACATCCACCGGGGGACCGCTACTGGCTTCGGCGGACGGTTTCGGGCGGCGCGAGAACTGTCCTTGCCCTGGCTTGCGTCCCGGCCGCTTGGGATTCTTCTTCCGCTCGCCCTTTGAAAACGAAGCCGCGCTGCGCTTGTTCTTGCGCCGGAGCTCCTCGTTCTGTTTTCGCAAGTCCTCGATCTGCCGCTGCAGCTCGAGGATCAAGCGGATCAGATCGGCGCGGCTGAGGGAATCCAGATCCTCCATGACACATTCTGTACCGATTCCGTTTTACACACGAGTCTTTTCTTGCGTTCCGCCGCTAATCAATT
>JANXRE010000049.1 GCA_025353165.1 Acidobacteriota bacterium
CGATCACCGCGGCGCCGGGAACGACCGCCCCATTCGGGTCCGTTACGTTGCCGACCAGCGAGCCATACAACACCTGAGCCTGCGCTAGAGGCGCCGTGGCGATCAGCAATGCGATCGACAGGACGAGAGTCGTCGCGCGAATCCTGCGTGCAAGTACTTCATACGTGCGGCTTTTACCCATTCCAGATCCCCTTTTTTTCGTCGTCCACCCGTTACATACGGGTCACGACAAATTGAAAAGAGTCTATCACGATCTGGCCCGTAGCGGTGAAAACCTCAGACGCGCGCGGCTCAGAAAGCGTTTCCAAGCCGCGACCGCAAGGGAGCGGACTCTCTCGCTAAAGGGTAAGCGCGACAACCGACTCAATATGGTACGTATGCGGGAACAGATCGATTAGCACAACATTGGTCAGCCGGTATCCGCCCGCGACCAGCGCCGCGACATCTCGCGCCAGAGTCGCCGGATCGCACGCAACAATGTGGATGCGCTTCGGCGCCAGCCGAATCAATTCCCGAACCGCGTGCTTCCCCAACCCCGATCGCGGAGGATCGGCCAGCACGAAGTCGGGCGCGGTCTCCAACTTCGCGAGGTACGTTTCGGCATTCTCCTTCAAGGCGGTGATCGCGACACCGGCCCGCTGCGCGTTGTGCTCCAAATCCTGCACCGCCCCGCGGCCGGATTCCACCGCCGTCACGGTCTTGAACTGGCGCGCCAGCCGCAAAGAGAACAGGCCCACCCCGGAGTACAAGTCCAGGGCCGTCTCGCCCTCCACTCCGTTGGTCGCCGCGTCCATCAGCCGCTCCACCAGGAATCGATTCACCTGAAAAAACGACTTGTGACCGACCCGGAAAACGTGATCCGCGGCCTCATACTCCAGGTGCCCCTCGACAAATCCCGGAATCCGCTCGGCGCACCATTCGAAGAAGTGTTTCGCGACCGGCCGCTCGGCGTCCAGGACGTTCAGCAGGACTTGCTTCTCATCCGTGAAAAGCTCAATCGACTTGAGGAAGCGAGGCCAGCGCGGCTCGCGCGTCATTTCAAGAATGACTCGGAGCGCGTCGTTGATTTTCGGAGACGAAATCGGACATTGGTCGATGGGTACCAGCCGGTGCGTGCCCTCGGCGAAGTAGCCGATCTTCGTTCCGTCGATGTGAAACTGCGTGCGATTGCGATACGCGAGATCCGGTCCCGTTATCGTTTCGATTTCTAGATCGTATTCGATTCGCGCGACGCGCTTGAACTGCTCGCGCAGAATCGCGACTTTTTGCGCGACCTGAAACTCGTAACGCGCGTGCTGATACTGGCACCCGCCGCAACGTAAGAAGTACGGGCAGGGAGGCTGGGTGCGCTCGGGCGAAGGCGTAATAACCTCCGCGCTAACGCCGCGCAGCATCTGTTTGCCGTCCTCCTCGACTTCGACGCGCGCGGTTTCACCCGGCAGCAGATACGGCGCGAACAAAACCCGGCCCTCCACGCGAGCCAAGCTGTCGCCGCCGTAAATCCACTTCTCAACGGTCACTTCGTTTACGATGGGATTTGTCCGCTCTTTTAGCATGAAAGCACGTGTACTGTCTGGCATCCAGCCCACCGGACGCCCCCACATTGGAAACTATCTCGGAGCATTGAAGAACTGGGCCAAGATCCAGTATGACTACGAGAGCATTTATTGCATAGTCGATCTGCACGCCATCACCGTGTATCAGCCGCCGGACGAGCTGAGACGCAAGATCGTCGAACTGGCCGGCATGCTGCTGGCGATCGGCATCGATGCGAAACATTCCGCGCTCGTTGTGCAGTCCAGCGTTCCGGCGCACGCCGAGCTCGCGTGGCTTCTGACCTGCGTCACGCCCCTCGGCTGGCTACAGCGGATGACGCAATTCAAAGCGAAATCCGAAGCGCAGGACACGATCGGCGACGGCGTGCTCCAGTACCCCGTTCTGATGGCGGCCGACATTCTCATCTACCAGGCCGCAATCGTGCCCGTGGGAGAGGACCAGCAGCAGCATCTCGAACTGACCCGCGACATCGCGCAGCGATTCAACTCCCTGTACGGCGAGACGTTCGTGATGCCCGAAACACACCTGCCTTCCTTCGGGGCCCGCATCATGGGCCTCGACGAGCCCGGCAAGAAGATGAGCAAATCCGCGACCGGCGCGAATCATGCCATCTCGCTGCTCGACCCGGCGAATGTGATGCGAAAGAAGATCATGCGCGCCACCACGGACTCGCAGCCGGGCGTGAACTTCCAGGCGCCCGGAGCGGGCGTCGAGAATCTACTGAACATTTTTCAGGCATTCACGGAGTGGCCGGGCGATCGGATGCAAGCCCATTTCGAGGGCATGCGCTACGGCGATCTGAAGAAGCAGGTGGCCGAAGCCGTGGTGTCGCACCTCGAGCCCATCCAGCGGAACTTCCAGGAGATTACCTCCGACCCGGACTACGTGCCGCGCATCCTTCGCGAAGGCGCGGAGCGAGTGACGCCCATCGCGAACGACACGGTTCGCAAAGTGAAACAGGCGATGGGCGTCTTCACCTAGGCCATGGAGCCCGGCCGGGTCAGAGTCGCAGACTACCTTCAGCTCATTCGAACGAATCGCAATTTCCGCCGTCTGTGGCTCGCGCAGATCGTAAGCGAACTGGGCGACTGGTTCTACTCGGTCGCCATCTTCAGTTTTTTGCTCGAGGCTGTGGGGACGGCCGAGTCCGTCGCATTCGCGTTCCTCTGCCAGGTCCTGCCGCAAACGCTGGTGTCGCCCGCGGCGGGCATCATCAACGACCGGCTCAGCCGCCGGAAGGTGATGCTGTTTGCCGACTGGAGCCGGTTCGCGATCGTCGGCTGCATGTTGCTGGTGCGTAGCCGCGACACGGTCTGGCTGCTGTACACGCTGCTCGTGCTGGAGACCATGATGTGGGCGCTATTCGAGCCCGCGCGCTCCGCGGTCGTCCCGAACATCGTGCCGGATTGCGATATCCCCGCCGCGAACGCGCTCTCGTCCACCACATGGTCCATCAACTTCATGGTGGGTTCGGCGCTGGGCGGCCTGGTCGCCACGCACTACGGCCGGGACACGGTCTTCGTGCTGAATGCGTTCTCGTTCGCCGCGTCCGCGCTGCTGATTTGGCGCATGCGATTTCAGGAGCCGCACGCCGAAGCGTCGTCCCCGTTTCGTCCCGCCGACCTCATCGGTTACGAACCGGTCGCGGAGGGCATACGGTACGTGCGCCAGGATCCGCGCCGGCTCGCTGTGATGCTGGCCAAGACCGGCCTGGGCCTGATGGGTACGAACTGGGTCATCATCCCCCTTCTTGGGCAGAAGGTGTTTGCCGTCCATCTGCGGGGATTCGGCTCGCAGCAGGCGGGCACCATGGGCATGAGCGTATTGCTCGCGGCACGCGGCCTCGGCGCGCTTATCGGCGGTTTTGGGGCCACGGCAATCGCCGGGAATTCCGACCGGCGGCTTCGCACGGTGATCCTGGTCGGATTTGTGTTGAGCGCTGTTGGATACCTCGGGCTGTCCGCTGCTCCGCACTTGAGCTTGGCGGTCGCCGCGCTGATCGTCGCGCACGCCGGAGGTTCCGGGATTTGGGTGGCCTCCACGACTCTGCTGCAGCGCATGACCCACGACAAGTTTCGCGGTCGCGTGTTCTCCGCCGAGTTCGCCTGCATGATGTTCACAGTCGGCGCATCCGGGTACGTCGCGGGCTTCGCCGTGGACCACGGCGTCGGGATTCGGACCATGGCCTGCCTCACCGGGATCGCGATGTTCGCGCCTGTCCTGGCGTGGGCCTATGCCCAGCGTCTGTGGTCGCACGCTACTTAGTCACCCGTTGAAGCCACTCGCCGATGGTGCGCAGCGCGAGCGGAGAAATCGTCTCTTCGATGGTCGAGTACTCCGGAACGTTTCCGGTCTTCGCCGTCTGAAACAAATGATTGAGTCCCGGGAGATTGGCGACCGCCCAGTTCCCGCTCTTGCTCTCGGCCAGAGCGGCGGCGATCGCCGGCAGATTCTGTTTCGCCGACACCTGAAGGTCCAGCGTGCCGTCGATCGCCAGCACCGGGCACGCGAGGTTTCGAAGCACCGGCGCCGGATCGTACGCAATCAGCTCGCGAACTGTCGGCGACACCGCGGCCTTGGCCTGCATCTCCGCGCCGGGCATCGCGCCGAGCAACTCAAGAATCCGTTTCTCCGCGACTGCCGAATCCTTCTCCTCCCGTACAATCTGAAACATCTTCGACTGAATCTCGACTTGCTGGTGAACCGCGGACTCGTCTCCGCCGTTGGCGCGTACTATGTCGATCCCCTGTTGCTTCATTAGTTGATCTCCGCGCACTCCCGGACCGGCCATCATCACGACGAAGGCGACATCCTTCGACTGGTTCGCGGCCAGCGGCGCGATTACGCCTCCCTCGCTATGCCCGAGAAGGCCGATCCGCCGGGGATCGATCTCTGTCCGTCCCTTCAGCAACTCCACGCCCGCAATGGCATCGGCCACTTTGTCGGCGTAGGTGGCGTCGCTGAACACCCCGAGGGACTTCCCCATCCCGCGATCGTCCGCGCGCAGAACGGCAAATCCGAGCCGCGTCAGGTAATCCGACAGGACCAGGAACGGCCTGTGCCCCATGATCGCCTCGTCGCGGTCCTGCGGCCCCGAACCGGTCAGCAGAAGGACGGCGGCGAACGGCGCGCCGGACTTCGGATACGTCAGCGTCCCGGCGAGTAAAACACCGCCGCCGCCCTTGAAGCTGACTTCCTCCTCCGCATACGGATACGGGCGCACGGGATTCTGCGGCCGCTTCACTTCCTCGATCTTGTCCACTCGTTGAAAGTCGAGCGGGAAACTCGTGCCGCCCTGAGTGAATGTGCCTGTGATCTGCCTCCCCGCGGAGTCGAGAGTGCCCTCGAAGCTGGCGATTCCAACATCGATCTTGACCGCACGGCCATTCACGTCGAGCTTCTGGATCGGCAGTTTCGCGCTGCCCTGGTCGAGGCTGATGATCGCGCCTCCACCATCTTCAATCTGCAGCGCGAGCCGCAACTTCTGCCCTCCCGCGCTGAGCGTTCCCAGCCAATTTCCGGAAATCGTCTGCGCCACCAGCGCCGTCTCGAATAGAAGAAAACCGATCAGCCGAGTCATGCCCCGGATTGTATGCCATTAAGGTATCGCGGACCACTGATAAAATCGAAGGCAGGTGTCCTCCCCCGCCAAGCCCCTGACCTCGCGACAGTTTTTCGGCCGCCGCGGTCTCCTATCGGAGTGGCATCCGAACTACGAATTCCGGCAGGGCCAGCTCACCATGGCGGAGGCGGTGGAGAACGCGCTGGCCGAAAAACGCCACCTCATCGTCGAAGCCGGAACCGGCACAGGGAAGACGCTCGCCTACCTCGTCCCGGCGATTCTCTCGGGTCAGCGAGTGGTGATCTCCACCGGCACCAAGAATCTGCAGGAACAACTTTTCTTCAAGGACATCCCGTTCCTTCAGCAGCACTTCCCTTCGCCGATTTCCGTTTGCTACATGAAAGGGCGCGCGAATTACGCGTGCCGCCAGAAAATCTACGACGCGGAGAAAGAGCCGGTGTTGACCGGCCTGGAGGAATTCGCCGACTTTCAGATCATCCGCGATTGGGAGCGCCACACCGAAACCGGCGACCGCGCGGAAATCAAGACGTTGCCTGAAAGCAGTTCGGCATGGGCCAAGATCGACGCCCGCCGCGAGCTATGCACCGGCCAGAAGTGCCAGCAGTTCGACCGCTGTTTCCTCACTGAGATGCACCGGCGAGCAATAGTGAGCGACATCGTCATCGTCAACCACCACCTGTTCTTTGCCGACCTGGCCGTGCGCGACGACGCCTACGGCGGCATACTTCCGGAGTACCACGCAGTGATCTTCGATGAGGCGCACGAGATCGAGGAAGTCGCGGGGCAATACTTCGGTCTCGGCGTCAGCAGCTACCAGTTCCAGGAACTAGCGCGCGATGTCTCGTCCCTCGCGCGTCGAAAACAGTTCGGTTCCGTCGAGATCGATCTTGCAACCGGTTCGCTGTTGGACCATGCGGATCAATTGTTCGCGGCGCTGGCGATCGCGGAAGGGCGCAACGGCTTCACAAGCCAGAACGAGTTCCTGGAGAAGCACGATGAGAAGTACTTCGACGTTCTCCGCTCGCTTGAGCTGGTGGCGGTGACGCTGAAGACGGTCGACAAGGCTCCGGAAGAGGCGATCCCGCTGGTGCGCCGCGCGGAGGAAATGAGGGGGCGGCTGCATTTCTGGATGGAGAGCGGCGACAAGGCGTACGTGTACTGGACCGAGCGCCGCGGCCGCGGCGTGTTCCTACAGGCCACGCCCATCGACGTGGCATCCCGGCTGGAAGAGCGGCTGTTCGAGAAGATCGATACGGTAGTGCTGACGTCGGCCACGCTGGCCGTGGGCGGCACATTCGAATATGTGGAGCGCCGGCTGGGCTTGCGCAGCGCGCGCTCGATGCTGGTCCCGAGCCATTTCGATTACGAGTCGCAGGCGCTGCTCTACGTGCCGCAGCACATGCCGGAGCCGCGCGATCCGGCGTTCGCGAAGGCCGCCGCCGAAGAGATTGTCAAGATCCTGCGGCACAGCCGGGGGCGCGCGTTCGTGTTGTTCACAAGTCACCAGCAAATGCGGCTGGTGTACGACCGGGTGTCGCTCGAAATCGAATACGAAACTCTGCTGCAGGGCTCCGGGCCCCGGCACGCGCTGCTCGACGAATTCCGCCGCACGCCGAACTGCGTGCTCTTCGCCACCTCGTCGTTCTGGCAGGGCGTCGATGTGCCGGGTGAGCAACTGAGCTGCGTTATCATAGATAAACTGCCGTTCGCGGCGCCGGGCGACCCGGTGATCGAAGCCCGGATTCGCGTTATTCGCGAGGATGGCGGGGATCCTTTCTACGAATTCCAGGTGCCCCAGGCCGCGATCGCTTTGAAGCAGGGTTTCGGCCGGTTGATCCGCAGCCGCTCGGACCGGGGTGTTCTGTGCATCCTGGATAACCGGATCACGAAGCAGCGGTACGGGAAGGTGTTCTTCGACAGCCTCCCGGATTACGCGTACACGACCGATATCACCGACGTGGAGAGTTTCTTCAATGTTTGAAGTTTCCGTCGAAAAGACTTTCGCCGCGGGGCATTCGCTCCGTAACTACAAGGGCAAGTGCGAGAACGTGCACGGGCACAACTACCGGGTGCGGGTGACCATCGAGGGCGCGGCGCTGTGCTCCAACGGACTCCTGGTCGACTTCGTCCAGGTTAAAAAAGAGTTGCTGGAAATCGTCGACCGCCTCGATCACCAATTCATCAACGACATCGCGCCCTTCACGGTTCTCAATCCGTCGGCGGAAAACCTGGCCAAGTATTTCTACGACGAGCTATCGGGAAAGCTCTGCAATACCGAAGTGCCGGTGAAACTCTCGGAAGTGCGAATTTGGGAGACCGATACGAGTATTGCCGCCTATCGCGGCTAGCACGACCGGACCTGATTCAGGCCGCCGCTCGACCCCTCACGAAATGCAGCACCAGCAGCACTATGCCGATGACGAGGGCAATGTGAATCAACCCGCTGGTTACGTGAAATGCGAGAAACCCAAGGAGCCACAGAACCAGCAGAACCGCCGCAAGAATTCCCAACACAGTTTTCTCCTTTATCCCTACCGAAATACGTCCGCGCTACCTCTGCGCGGCATTGACTTCAGAGCAAGTCTATGACCGATAGGGTCAGGCTGAGATAAGCTGACTAGAAACAACCGAATGATCCCCGGACGGTGCAACGGTTTGATCGTATGTGGTCATTTGACCCCGCGCGGTCAGCCACGGCTCGAACTCCGGCGTGAGTGGCCTCACTAGTTCTTGTACTTCTTCCAATCGCTTTCCACGGCTTTGGCCATATCGCCGGCTGCCGAGCGCAACCAACTTGATTTTCCTCGCTCCAAGTCCGTTAGAATGTTGGCGACCTGGCGCCGGCTTCCCAAGTGAACATTGGCGGCTTCAGAGCCCATTGCAAAGAGAAGCGTTTCCTCCTCCCGCTCCTCGGGGAGGCCGGCAATCTCAATGGGATTTGATTCCGGTGAGAGGCGGCGAATCAGCCACGCTCCCATGATTTTCTGAAATGGATCGTGCGACCGCACAGAGGACTCGATAGCCGTCTGATAGTAGGACTGACGATTTCCGATGCGGCCCTCCAGCCATTTTGACGCCGAGGGCAGTACGACTTTCGCCTCGCGCGCGATGTCGCCTCCTTCCCAACTGGCAATCGCGACGAATCGTTCTTGCCCGAGGCTACCCATACCGGCCATCCTGCGTACCACTTTGTAATCCAGCTTCGGATCTGGGAGCGCTTTCAGTAAGATCCGCTTCGCGTCAGCAGGCAGGCCGCGGCGCACAACCGGGAGATGGTTTAGCTTGCCCCAAAAACCCTCTGCCGGCTTGAATGCGTCAACCCCTAGCCGATCCAGGTTCTTTTCGCGCTCGGCCAGTACAAATGGGCTGCCCCCAGCTTTCAACGTCTTCCGATATCCCTGCAAGATGGCGCTGCAACCTCGCTTAAAACCGATGGTCAGGTTTCCCGAGTCGAGAACAATCTTCAGGCTTGCAGCCAGGCGTACCAGATCGTTCGTATAAGGCAAAGGATACGATTCGTCGAAATCGTCGACCCCCCAGGACAGCCGGCCCTCAGCGTCGCGCCACGTTCCGAAACTGCCGACATGGAGATCTCCTACTGCCAGTACTTTGGGCGCATTACGCAGGCCGGCGCATACGTCCGGCCAAAGTTGAGCCCACCGGTAATACGTCCCGCGGAAAAAGAGAAACGGGCTTTCTCTCATTTGCTTGTGCTTCCATCGAAGATGAGCTTCGACAACGGACGTACAACCGCGCATCCAGCTTTCGTAACTTCGCGTCGCCTCGTGAATATTCATTTCGCTGCCAGAGCACTTCTATCGCCAGCGCGCCGTTCTAGGCGAAATGCAGGATTCCCGTTATTCAAGAGCGGTCTAGGTGCGAGAGAAGTAATCGGCGTTGCGCTGCGCGAAGTCGGCCCACTTCTCCGGCAGATCGTCGAGCGCGAAGATGGCCGACACGGGACAAACCGGAACGCACGCGCCGCAATCGATACATTCGACGGGATCGATGTAGATCAATTCCTCGTCGGCGAATTTCGGGCTGTCCTTCCGCGGGTGAATGCAATCCACCGGGCACGCGTCCACGCACGCGGTATCCTTGGTCCCAATGCAGGGTTCTGCGATTACGTATGCCATATGTTTGCGTAAGCCCAATTGATAGCACACGGTCGGAGCGGCGACAAAACGATGAGTAGGTCCGATATTCTCGAGGACGGATGCGCCCGAAGATAGCGCTTGCGGCGCTGTTTCTGTTCCTGTTGGCTGGCCGGCTCTGCCACACGCGGGTGGTGTGGGTCGAGGAGTCGTACCCGGCCGCCGCCGCGATTCAGATGATGGGCGGAAAGGCGCTATACCGGGACGTCTGGTTCGACAAGCCGCCACTGTCCTCAATGGTTTACTTGCTGTGGGGCGCGCGGATCGGGATTCCGTTGCGCGTCGCCGGCGCCGCCTTGGTTTTCCTCTCCTGCTGGCTCGCGTTTCTGTTCGCGCGGGCGATGTGGACCGAGCGCGAAGGACTGGTCGCCGCCTGGCTCCTCGGGTGGTTTCTGACCTTCGGGATTCCCGCGGCGGTCATCCCTCTTGCGCCGGACCTGCTGCTGGTAGGGCCGCAACTCGCGGCCGTTTATCTAGCGTGGCGCGGGCGCGCGTTTTGGAGCGGCGTGGCCGCCGGCATCGGCCTGCTGGTGAATTCGAAGGCGTTGTTTGTGCTGGCTATGTGCGCGCTCTGGCAGTGGCGGGCGCTCCCGATGCTAGCGGCCGGGTTCCTGTTGCCGAATCTGCTGGCGTGCGCCTCGTTCCAGGATTACTGGCGGCAGGTCTGGGAATGGGGATTCGCTTACTCGCGCGACAGCTTCCTGGAGCACCCGTTCACGGCGGGCGCGGCGCGGACATGGAACTGGGCGGGGTTCCACGCAGCCTTGATTGTGGGCGCGTTTGCGGCCTTGCGCAAGTCGCCCGACCGCTGGCGCTGGCTGTGCTGGATTGCCATCGCGTTGGCGGGCGTGGCGGCTGGCTCGCGCTTCTTCCCGCGGTACTATTTCCTTTTGTTGCCGCCACTTACGCTTGCCGCCGCGCGGGGCTTCGTCCAGACGAAATGGGTTCGTTTCGTCGTTCTGGCTCTCCTGCTGGTTCCCGTGGCGCGGTTCGGGCCGCGCTATGTCCTGCTTGCGGCAGGCGCGGATTCCAACTGGAGCGACCTCGCGCTCAACCGGGACAGCGCGGCGGCGGCGAAGATCGTCTCGGCCAACGCGCGACCCGGCGACACGCTGCTGGTGTGGGGATACCGGCCGGATATCTTCGCGTACACTCGAATGCCGGCGGGATCGCGCTTCCTCGATAGCCAGCCGCTGACCGGCGTGATCGCCGATCGTCACTTGACCAGCTCGCGCCCCTCCTTTCCGGAGCTGGCGGCGCGCAACCGGCTGGAGCTCACGGGCACGCGGCCGGCGTTCATCGTGGACGGCCTGGGTCCGATGAATCCGCAACTGGCAATTACGAACTATCCCGATCTGCGGACGTGGCTCGGCGCATATCGGGAAACCGGGCGGACCGCGGATTCGGTAATCTACTCGCTAGCGCCCTTTCCAGCAGGGAACACGCTTGTCCAGAAACGCTGAGATCCCTTCCTGGGCATCCGCCGCGAGCGCGTTCATCGACATCACCTCTTTGGCGTAGGCGTATGCTTTCGGCTGGTCGAGATCGATCTGCGCATAGAACGCCTGCTTGCCTAGGCCGACCGTAAACGCACTGGCCGACGCGATCTGTTGCGCCATTTTGCGGGCGGCCGATTCCAGTTCCGCGGTGGGCACGACGCCGTTCACGAGTCCCCAATCGGCGGCGGTCGCCGCGTCGATCATCTTGCCGGTCAGCAACATTTCCATCGCGCGCTTGCGGCCGACTGCGCGCGTGAGCGCAACCATCGGAGTCGTGCAGAAGAGGCCGATCTTCACGCCGGGAGTGGCAAACCGCGCTTCCGCCGACGCGATCGCCAGGTCGCACGAGGCAACCAACTGGCACCCGGCGGCCGTCGCGATACCTTGCACCTGCGCGATAACCGGCTGGGGGATGGCCTGGATTTTCAGCATGAGCTCGGAGCAAACGTCGAAGATTTCGCGATATTCGTTCACGGTATGCCCGACCATTTCGGTTAGATCGTGCCCCGAGCAGAAGACCGGCCCGGCGGCCGCCAGGATCACGGCGCGGGTTTCCCGGTTGCGCCCGATGGAGTCGAGGCAACCAATTAGCTCGCGCATCAGGGCCAGGGAGAGCGCGTTCCTCCACTCCGGCCTGTTCAGCGTCACGACAGTTATGGCCGCCTCGAAAGATACAATGAGATTTTGGTCGGGCATCACTCTCCCCTAACGAAATCCTAACAGTACAATGTCCAAGTTCCTCATCACCGGCGGCGCCGGATATATCGGTTCGACGACGGCGAGCCGTCTATTGCGAACGGGCCACGAAGTCGTGGTGGTCGACGATCTTTCGCGCGGGCACGCGCACAACGTCGAACCAGCGCGGCTTCGCCGCATGAATCTTTCGGAAACCGACGCGCTGCGGCGCCTGATGGAACGGGAGCGGTTCGACGCGGTGGTGCACTTTGCCGCGTACATCGCGGTCGGCGAATCCACCCAAGCGCCCGAGCTGTACTTCTCGAACAATGTTGGGGGCTCGCTGTCCCTGCTCACCGCGATGACGCACGCCGGCGTCTCGCGGCTGGTCTTCTCCTCCACCGCCGCTGTGTACGGAAACCCGGACCGCATTCCGATTACCGAGGACCAGCCGTTTCAACCCGTAAGTCCGTACGGCGAATCGAAAGTGATGGTGGAGAAGGTTCTCGGCTGGATGGACCAGTTCCGCGGGCTTCGCAGCGTGGCGCTACGCTACTTCAACGCGTGCGGCGCCGATCCGGAGTCGCATCGCGGCGAGGAGCACGAACCGGAAACTCACCTGATCCCGCTGCTGTTCCGCGCAATCCGGACGGGCACGCCGGTCACGATTTTCGGCGAGGACTACGAGACCAAAGATGGCACCTGCATCCGCGATTACATCCATGTGTCGGACTTGGCCGACGCGCACATCTGCGCGCTGAATCACCTGATGGCGGGCGGCCACTCGGATTCCTTCAACGTGGGAACGGGCTCGGGCCTCACGGTGATGGAGGTGCTGCGGGCTGTCGAGGACGTCACCGGCCGGAAGGTTCCCTACGTGGTGGGCGCGCGACGCGACGGCGATCCGCCTTCGCTGGTCGCGAACTCGGACAAGCTGCGGAAGTTTCTGGGATGGGAGCCGAAATGCTCGGACATCCGGGCCATTGTCGCCGACGCCTGGGCGTTCGAGGGTAGAGTACATTAAATGCCTGCGATTTCGGTGGAGCGGTTATCGAAGGTCTTCCACGACAAGAAGAGAGGCGAGTTCCGCGCCGTGGATAGCATCAGCTTCGAAGCCGGGAGGGGCGAGATTTTCGGACTGCTCGGGCCAAATGGCGCGGGCAAGACGACTACCCTGCGGCTGCTGGCGACGCTGCTCAAGCCGACCTCCGGCACGGCGACTCTGAACGGCTGCGACATCGTCCGGGAGCCGGAAAAAGTCCGCGGTAGTATCGGTTTTCTGACCGGCGACATGGGCCTGTACGCGCGCCTGACGCCGCGCGAAATCCTGCAGTTCTTCGGCGCATTTCACGGCATGAACGGGGCGCGCTTGAAATCGAGAGTGGACGAGATGATCGAGACGTTCGGCATTTCGAGCTTCGCCGGAACGCGCACCGATAAGCTATCGACCGGGATGAAGCAGAAAACGGCGATCGCCCGGACGGCGCTGCACGACCCGCCGATCCTGATTCTGGATGAGCCGACGTCGGGCCTCGACGTCCCGACCGCCAGAACCATCGAGACCTATATCCTTGAGCAGCGGGCCGCCGGCAAATGCATTGTGCTCTCGACCCACGTGATGGAGGAAGCGGAGTATCTCTGCGACCGCATTGCGGTGATCGGCGATGGCAAGTTGAAGATGGTCGGCTCGATGGAGGAGCTTCGCGCGGCCACCGGCAAGCATCGCCTCCGCGAAATCTTCCTCGATCTGTTGGACATGAAATAGGACTTCAGACATGCGACTCCCGATGATAGCCGCCGTTTACCGGAAGGAGATGATGGATCTCCTGCGCGACCGCCGGACCCTGATCAGCATGGTAGCGATCCCGGTGCTGGTCATGCCCCTGCTCATGGTGGTCATGACGAAGGTGATGTCCAACGTCCAGGAGCGCTCGGAGGAAGAATCCAAGACCATGGCGATCGCGGCGCGGGTGAAGACGCCCGCGGTTCTCGAAGCTATCCGGAAGGCCGGATACAAGATGGTGGACAAGTCCGATCTCCGCGCGGCCGTGGAACAGAAGGAGATATCGGTGGCGGTGGAAGAAACCACCGGCCCCAAAAATATTCTCGAACTGAATGTGATTGAGGACGAATCGAACCCGGCCTCTTCGTTCGTCGCCGCAAAAATCCGAGCCGCGCTGGCGGCGCTGAAGGAGGTGCGGATTCGCGCCTCGCTCCAAAGATCGGGAGTGCCGGAATCGGTGCTCAGCCCGTTCGAGGTGAAACAGGTAAATGTGGCCCCTGCCCGGAGAATGGCCGGCAAGATATGGGGCAGCATACTGGGCTACCTGATTCTGCTGATGATGTTTTCCGGCGGAATGTACCCGGTTATCGACATGACCGCGGGCGAGAAGGAGCGAAAGACTCTCGAGCCGTTCCTCAGCACGCCGATCGGCCGCGGCGAGATTGTGGCCGGCAAGATCCTGGCTGCAATTACCGCGATTTTCACCACCGCCGTGTTGACGCTGTCGAGCATGGTTTTCTCGCTCAAGTCGTTCACGACGGGCCAGGCCGCGAAGGAGCTCAGCGTAGTTCCGCTGGATGCCGGGGCGGTAGCGCTGATCATGCTCACCGTACTGCCGCTGGCCGTGTTTGCCGCCTCGCTCATGATCGCGATTGCGATGTTCGCCCGCAGTTTCAAGGAAGGCCAGAGCTACCTCACGCCCCTCATCCTGATCGTGATCTTTCCAGCCTTCCTCGGCGGAATGCCTGGATTGAAACTCACGACCGCCCTGTATCTGATCCCGATTTTCAACGCGAGCCAGGTGATCCGGACCATCCTCATGGGCGAAGTCACAATGCTGCCGTTCTTGGTTACCTTGTTCGCCAACCTGGTGTACGCGGGCATCGCGGCGTACATTGCGCGGACGCGGTTCGAGGATGAGAGCGTCCTGTTCCGAACGTGAATCTGCGAGCCGGGGAGGCCGATCGGGGAAAGCGGCTGGACCTGTTTCTGCATGAGAAGCTGACGGAATTCAGCCGCGCGCGGATTCAGGAGTGGATCAAAGGGGCTCGTGTCCATGTGGATGGCGCGGCGCGGAAATCCTCCTATGAACTGCGGGGAGGCGAGTCCATCGAGGTTGAGCCGGCGGCGCAGGCGGCGCTGAACGCAACGCCCGAGGATCTGCCGATCGACATCCTCTACGAAGACCAGGATGTGATCGCCGTCAACAAACCCGCGGGGATCGTCGTGCACGCGGGGGCCGGAATTCACGCCGGCACTCTGGTGAACCGGCTGGTCCATCACTTCGCCAAGCTGTCCACGGTGGGCGGCGAACTGCGGCCCGGGATTGTTCACCGGCTGGATAAGGACACCAGCGGCGTGATCTTGGTCGCGCGCACGGACAGCGCGCACCGGGCGCTCGCGGAACAGTTCTCGGGGCGCACTGTCGAGAAGATTTACCTCGCGCTGGTGCATGGAACGATGAGGCAGGAGCGGGGCAATATCACGGCGAAGATTGCGCGGGATCCCGTGCGGCGCACGCGGATGACGGCCCGGCTCGGCGAGGGGCGAACCGCGATTACAGATTGGGAGGTGCTGGAGCGCTGGCCCGCGTTCACGCTGTTGCGCGTCCGCATCGGGACCGGACGGACGCACCAGATCCGGGTCCACCTGGCTTCAATCGGTCATCCGGTGGCGGGGGACAAGCTGTACGGCGCGCCGGGGATTGCGCGCGACCGGTTCTTTCTCCACGCTCACCGGATCTCGTTTACGAGCCCGTCGACGGGGGCTCGAATCACGGTCGAGTCTCCGCTGCCGGCGGAACTCTCGGATTGGATGCAGGGACTATAATTTACGTAGTGTACTTTCTCTCCCTCTGCCTTTTGTTGCAGGCATCGCTCGCGCTGGCCGCGCAGAAACCCACCGCGGATCCCGTGAAGGACGACGAGGGCCAAAACCGGATCGTGCTGGATGTTTCGCGCGTGAACCTGCTGTTCACGGTCGCGGACAAGAAGGGCCGGTTCGTCACCGACCTCGGGAAGGACGATTTCGAGATCACCGAGGCCAAGAAGGCGCAGCATATCCTCGAGTTCACCGCCGAATCGAACCTGCCCTTGCGGCTGGCGATTCTCGTAGACACCAGCAACAGCATCCGCGACCGGTTCCGGTTCCAGCAGGAGGCGGCGGTCGAGTTCGTCAACTCGGTGATGCGCCCGCAGGCGGACAAAGCCGTGCTGGTGAGCTTCGACATGACCGCGGAGCTGGTGACCGACCTGACCAACGACACGGCGCTGTTGTCGAAAGGGATCCGCGATCTGCGGCCCGGCGGCGGCACGGCGATGTACGACGCCATTTATTTCGCGTGCCGGGACAAACTGATGCAGGATCAGCCCCGCGATAAGTTTCGGCGGGCCATGATCATCCTCAGCGATGGCGACGATAACGTCAGCCGCTATACCCGGGAACAGGCTCTGGAGATGGCGCAGAAGGCGGACGTCGTGATCTATACGATTTCCACGAATTACACGTCACAGCAGACGGACGGGGACAAGATCATGAAGTATTTCGCGGCCCAGACCGGCGGGTTGGCGTTCTTCCCGTTCAAGGTGCAGGATCTGGCGCAGTCGTTCGAGAATATCGCCAACGAGCTGCGGCATCAGTACAACGTGCTGTACCGCCCGGATCCGCTGAAGGCAGACGGCCTGTGGCACCCGATCGACCTGCGGGTGAAGGGGCGGAAGGATTTGGTGGTGCGGGCTCGCAAGGGATATTTCGCGCCGAAAATCTAGCTGGAGAGAGCCGGAATCACGGACCGCGGATGAACGCCGATATTCGCTCCCCAGCCGCGGGTGTTCGGAATCGGTTCGATTCTTACCGACGCGAGCTCAGCCGCGCGGCCGATCGGCCCACGCACTTCCGGTTTGATGCGCTACTTCCAGCATTTCAGTCGAATTGGGGGACAGGAGAAGTTCCGGGTTTTGGTCGAAAGGAAAGCAGCCCTGTCCTGAAACAATCGTCACCGCCGCCCTGGAGGGAAGGAGGGTACTGGTCGATGAGGAGAGGTGTGATCTAGTTTTCCGCCCGACGTTTACGAGACACTTGAAGTCATTGCGAGGGGAAAAAAGGTGTCGCTGGCGTGGGTGGTTCGCGAGGCCGCTGAAAAATACATCGCGGACAAGTGGCCGCTTTTGAAAGGACAGGGATAGGGCGATGCCGTCTTTCTACGAGTTTTCCGCGGGCGGCGGAATGGCGCGCGCCGGTCTCGGCAAAGGTTAAGATTGCGCGGGTGCTTGCTTCGGAGGGAGGCCGCACGTCGCGCGGAAGCCTCGGCAATATGCGGGAGTACGCCGCCTTCCTGAACGGACTGAAAGGAACGGTCGATCTCGACGCAATCGAGGAATTCTGGATCGAGCGCGTTCACGAGTTCTTCGCGGGCAAACCCTTCAAGATCAAACTGGACGCCTCGCGCAGCCTGCGCATGGTGGTGCGCGACGTTATCGGTCAGGCGGTGGAGCGTCAAAAGACCGCGCCCGGTATGTA
>JANXRE010000057.1 GCA_025353165.1 Acidobacteriota bacterium
GTCAGGTTATGCGCTCTCGCATCGAACCCATGAAGAAGATTGCACGATCACTACGCGAGCACCGCGAACTGATTCTCAACTATTTCCGCGCTCAAAAACTGCTTTCCAGCGGCGTCGTGGAGGGTCTGAACAACAAAGCTAAAGTCACTATGAGAAAATCCTACGGCTTCCGTACCTTCCGCTGCCTTGAACTCGCCCTCTATCAATCACTTGGCAAGCTACCCGAGCCCGAATCGACCCATGAATTCTTCTGACGAACCTTTTATTCATGGGTCACCCCTTGGGGTCTGCTTGCTTTAAGAGAGGCTGAATTTGCGTAAAACGTGAAGCCTATGCAGATTCGGGCGGTTGAGTCAGCCCCGTGAGCCGGCGGCATCCTGCTCGGGTTCCGTTACCCGAAGAGGCAGATGGCTGAACGCGGTCAGGGAAAGGAACAAGATGGCAGGCAGAACGATTCCCTGAATAAACAAATGTAGGGTGACCCCGCGTTTTAGAACGGTCGTTCATACCGTTCGTCGGCGCGGGAGGAAAGCCTGAGAACTGTTGTGCTGAATTTCAAGTCCCGGTTCCATTCAGGCGTGCAGCATCTCTCTGACGGCCTGGCCCACAGTGGTGAGGAAGGCCGCCAGGTCCGAGGGCTTCTCGATGTAACGAACGGCCCCCATGAGGCTGGTCCGGCGCTTGTCACTCCCCGCTTGCGATGAAGTGATGATCGCGATTGGCACATCGGCGAGATATGGATTTTGCCGCAGCTTGCCGAGCACTTCAAAGCCATCGCTCTTGGGCGTGTTCAAGTCGAGGAGAATGACATCAGGGTGGAAAGCCGGGGACGTTGCGCCTTCTGCCCCGCAGAGCGAGGCCAGTGCATCCTGGCCGTTCTTGAACCACGTCAGCTCGTAAGAGATGCAGGCCTCCTTCAGCGCCATTTCGACCAATAATACGTCTGCCGAATTGTCTTCGATAAGCACGATCTGAGCTGTGGTCATCGTTCACCGCCTTGCAGCGGAATCGTAAAGTGAAACGTTGATCCCTGCCCATACGTCGATTCAACCCAAATACGGCCTTTGTAGCGCTTCACGATTCTTTGACAGATAGCCAGACCGAGACCACTGCCGGGGTACTCCGCCGCTGCATTGAGGCGTTTAAAGGGGGCAAAGATCTCTCCCAGGTGTTCGTTTTCGATGCCGATACCATGGTCCTGCACGAAAAAGGTCCAGGCGCTCGCACTGCTTTGGGCCGAGATGTGGATACGCGGCGGTTCGCCCGGCCGGGTGTATTTCATCGCGTTGCCGACGAGGTTTTTGAACAGCAACACCAACGGAATAGCTTCCGCCATCACGGTGGGCAAAGGATCATGGGTTATAACTGCGGCGCTTTCCCGGATGCCGACATTAAGATACCCGAGCGCTTTCTCAAGAACACGGTTGCAGTCGGAGAGAACATTTCTCTGGACCGTTTCTTCGTTGACCGCCCAGTAATCGCGCAAGCCCTTCAACAACATCTCCATCCGGTGAGCGCCTTCAACCGCGTACGCGATGTACTGATCCGCGTTCTCGTCAAGCTTGCCTTTGTAATCCCTGGCAAGGAGCTGGGTATAGATTGTCACCATGCGGAGCGGCTCCTGCAAGTCATGGGAAGCCGCGTAGGAGAAGTGCTTCAAGTCTTCGTTCAGGCCGCGCAGTGCCGCCTGGACCCGCTGCCGCTCGGTGACGTCCACAAAGCAATTGATCGCTCCCGTGATTTCCCCGCGTTCATTCTTCAGCACACGAATATTTACGACGACGGTGACCCACGAGCCGTCGGGCCGCTCAATCCGAACTTCCATGTCCCGCGCCTCCGGGATTGTACCGGACAGCACCTCGGCCATGGGACATTGGTCGTGAGGCATGAAAGTGCCGTCGGGTCGGTACAATTTGAAAGAGCCGCAGAAGCGCTCGTCGGTGTCCCCCGGCTTCGGTTCGCGGCCCCACAACTCGGCGGCGCAGGGGTTGAAATCCAGGATCACGCCCGAGGTTTCGCAGGAATAGACCGCGGTGGGACACGCGTGGAACAAGGTGCGATACCGGTCTTCACTTAGACGAAGCGCCTGGGTAGCCTGCCTGCGCAGGCGAGCCATATCCACATGGGCGCCGACGCGCGCCTTGAGCTCTTTCGCCGTAAAGGGTTTGATGAGATAGTCGTCGGCGCCGGATTCCAGTCCTTCGACGCAGGCCTCATCACCGGCGCGGGCTGAGAGAAAAATGATCGGCAGCGTATTCGTCGCAGGGTCGCTGCGCAGCGCGCGGAGTAGTCCAAACCCGTCAAGATTTGGCATCATCACGTCAGTCAGGATCAGATCCGGCTGTTGTTGCTTGATGAGGCTCAACGCTTCCGCGCCGTCTACGGCCAGGATGAGGTCATAGTCCGCGCCGAGAATGCGGCTCACATGCTCGCGCATGTCGGCGTTGTCATCGGCGACAAGGACGCGCGGACGGCCGCCGCCGGAGGATGCGGGACGCTCCGGCAGAACAGGGGTTCCGATGCGCTCTGCGGCTGTCTGGCCGACCCATGAAAGCGCTTCTCCGACGAAGGATTCCGCGCGGATTGCCGTGGAGACGGAGGAGCGCGGAGAGCCGATGCGCTCCTTCGGGAGGTGGGCCGTTCCAAATGGGATGGAGACGGTAAAGATGCTTCCCCGGTCCAGTTCGCTCCTCACCGTTATAGTTCCGGCATGCAGCTTGACGAGTTCCTGCACCAACGCCAGACCGATTCCGGAACCTTCATGCGAACGGCCCCGCGAGCTTTCCACACGATGAAAGCGATCGAAAATACGCGGCAGTTCTTCCGCCGGAATTCCGGTACCGGTGTCGGCAACTGTCAGTTGGACCCCCGATCCGTCTGGGGAAGGCCGCAGCGCGACCTTAATTTCGCCTGCCAACGTGAACTTGAACGCGTTTGAAATTAGGTTTAGGACTATTTTTTCCCACATGTCGCGGTCGATATACACCGGCTCCCCGAACAACGGGCAATCGACCTCGAACTGCAGCCCCGCCTTTTGGGTCGCAGCACGGAAGCTGGAGGCCAGATCGGTCGTGAATTCGGCCAAATCTGTTGCTTGATAATTCGCCTGCATGCGCCCGGCCTCGATGCGCGAAAAATCGAGCAGCGTATTGACCTGCTTGAGAAGCCTCAGGCCATTGCGGTGGGCCACTTGGACGAGTTCCTGACGACGCGCGTCCAACCTGTCCGGACCAGTCAAGAGATCTTCGAGAGGCCCCAACATGAGGGTCAGTGGCGTACGAAACTCGTGGCTGACGTTGGCGAAGAAAAGTGTCTTAAGCCGATCCAACTCTTGGAGTCGCTCGTTAAGTATGCGTAGCTCCTGGGACTGCCGGGCTACCTCCTCTTCGGCCTGCTTGCGCTCGGTGATGTTCCTGCCCTCCGGGAGCAAGTATTCGACCTCGCCGAATTTTCCTCGGATAGGTTGCAGGGAGAAATCAATCGTAATAGGGACGAGCCCGGCTTGCTCGCCGTAGATGTCTACCTCATAGCGGACAAACTCCCCGGCGGCTGCGCGTCGGATGGCGTCTCGGAGGTCCTCTCGGATCTTTTCCGAGACTTGCCACCACCTTGCAGTCCAGAAAGGCTTCCCCCGGATCTCCTCGATCTGGTGACCTGCGCCCTCAAGGGCGGCCTGGTTGACCTCCAGGATGTCGCCCCTCGGGTTCAAGATGGCGACGAATTGATACATGCCATCCAAGATGACTGCCGCGCGCCGCTCATGTTCGAGAACCGCGGGGGATCGAACGCCAAGCGAAGCCGTGTCCTCAATTGCCTCAGAATTTTGCCTGGATTCGACAATCGCACCCCGGTGCTCGTTTAGCTCAGCCTTTTTCTTCTGCTCGGTGACGTCCGGCGTCACGCAGCGTGTGTGGGAGAATTCCCCGTTTTCAAAGAAGCCATTGGAGCTGATGAGAACATGACGGATAGCGCCGTCTTTGCATAGCAGGCGAGCTGCGTAATCTCGCAACGTCTCCCCACGCGTCAGGCGGGCGAGGATGTCCTGAATGACCGGCGCGTCGGCGTGAAACTCGGTGATGTGACGGCCGATATATTCCTCGCGCGCGTAGCCGAGGAGTCCGAGTTCGGCCCGGTTGGCCCAGAGGATGACGCCGTCGGCCCCGATGCAGTGAAGTGGAACGACACTGTTTTCGACGAAGTCACGAAGCTGAGCTTCGCTGAGGCTCAAAGCTTTGGCAGCCTGCCTAATTGGCGCGGTTTGACTTGTCATGCGCCCTTCCTGAAGCGGGACGCTGGCCCGCGCCGGGTCCGGCTCTGATTTAGAACGGTCTGTCTTTTCACTGTGGCCCGATCCCTTTCATATCGAAATCCTCTCGACAATATTCCGCGTGACCTTATTCTTCCGCCGGGCGTAAAGCCTTGTCGTGCGGGGGTCCGCGTGGCCGGCCAGGTACTGCACATCGTCGAGTGGCACGCCCTGTTCCAGCAGATCGGTTATTGTCGTCACGCGGAATGAATGCGGCGAGAGGCGCGCGGGCAGGGAAGCGTTTTTCAGGCGGCGTTTCATCATGCGGCAGATATCGTTCACATGAATCGCCGTGCCTGCCAGCTTCCCGGTCTTGCCGATCGCGGCGCGGAACAGCGGCGCGTCTTTCGGCCCCTGGCTTAGGGAGGCCGCGTCGATATAGGCGGCGATCATTTGCTGCAGGTCGTGACGCGCGGGAATCTCGCGGGACTTGCCGCCTTTCTCCTCGAAGCGCAGCATCCACTGGTCGCCGACGTCATAGAAATCGCAGAGCCGCAGCTTTGCGGCGGCGCCTGCCCGGGAGGAAGTATAGGCAAGGATGGCGAGGATGGCGCGATCGCGCAGGCCGACGACGGTCGCGGTGTTGATGGACGCGAGAAGCGTGCGGGCATGCTGCACGGTGATCTCGGGCGTCTTGCCTTCAATCACCTCGTAGCGCTCGCCACGCACCGAGAGAGCGGGGTTCAGGATGATCGCGTGCCGCATCACCATGCCGTCGAAGAAATGCCGCACGGCCGCCAGGTGCTGGTTGCACGTAGCCGCGCTGAGCCCTTTTTTTCGCAGCCCCTCGAAGTATTGGCTGACGTCTCCGGGCTCGATGCGCGGCAACTCTAGGCCCCGCTCGTCGCACCAGGCGAGGAACCGGTCCACGGCCCGGCGGTAGGCCGTGCGCGTGTACTCGTTGCGGATGGCGCCGTAGAAGAACTCCTCGGCCGCAAAGACGGCCGCTTGGCCAGCTCGTCGTACGATGTCGGGCAGGGCGATGGCTGCGGAGCGTTGCTCAGGCGGCGTTATAGAAACCGGAACGAGCGCAGTGGAGGGTTCTGAGGAGCTTAACATAGAGCGCTGGCGCAATCTCCTATTAGTGCATGATAACGTCCTTTATCATTCATTGTCTCGGAGCACTAGTGTCCGGTAAAGTACTTTGCAAAAACCGCTAAATGCTTGTCCTGCAATTACCTAGCGGGGCTTTTGACCGGGAACGATTTGAATTGCGAATAGCCGAATTCAGGGCTTTCTTCGCCCCTGCGCCACTCCGCAACAATGGGGGATGCATAATGGCCGGTTCAT
>JANXRE010000036.1 GCA_025353165.1 Acidobacteriota bacterium
TTCCGGGCCCGAGACTCCGCCGCTTTTCCACCGCGCGGCGAGCATCGCGGTCATCATCGAGATATCGGGTCTCGCAGGGTCGTCTTCACCGCGACCACCGGACTTGCCGGCGTCCTGGCTCAGACGGCAGATCGCATTCACGCCTTCCGCGAGTTCCACCCGCGCCCGGGCCGCCGAAACATCGACGATACGGCCGGTCACGGTGTCGCCCGCGCTGTGCTCCGCGATGTAGGTATCGGCCGAGGTCGGCTCGAGCTGTTTCATGCCGAGCCGCAGCCGGCGCCGCTCTTTGTCGATCTCGAGAACCTGGGCCTTTACCGCCTGGCCTCCCTTCAGTACTTCGTTGGGGTGGTTGAGGCGCTTGTCCCGGCTGATATCGCCGATATGGATCATCCCTTCGATGCCGTCGCCCAGGTCGACAAACGCGCCGAACTTGGCCAGGCTCGTAATCGGCGCTTCGACCACGCTGCCCACCGGATGCTTCTTCTGGATTTCGTCCCAAGGATCGCCCAGCGTCTGCTTAAGACCGAGCGCAATCCGCTTCTCGGCCGGATCCACTTTCAGTACGACCGCTTCCACGAGCTCGCCCGGCTTCACGACATCGGCCGGCTTGCGCACCTTCCTGGACCACGACATCTCCGAGAGGTGAATCAGCCCGTCCAGGCCCGGTTCGAGTTCAATGAACGCGCCGAAGTCCGTCACTCTGACGACTGTGCCCTTCACCCGTTCGCCGACCTTATACTTCGTGGCGGCCAGCGACCATGGGTCGGGCAGCAATTGCTTCAAGCCGAGCGAGATCTTCTTGGTGTCGCAATTGATCTTCAGGATCTTGACGTCCAGCTCGTCGCCGGCGTGAAGCACATCCCCGGGTTTGACCGCCCGGGACCAGGACATGTCGGAGACGTGCAGCAGGCCATCGAATCCGCCGATATCGAGGAACGCGCCGAATTCGGTAATCGTGCGGGCGGTCGCCCGCACTACCTGTCCTTCGTGCAGGTGGGAGAACGCGTGATCGCGCGCCTTGTTGACTTCTTCCTCCAGCACCACCCGCCGGTCGACGACGAGGTCTTTCTTTTCCACGTCGAGCTTCGTGATCCTGCACTGGATCTCCTGCCCGACGAGGCTTTCCATCTCGGCCACGTCCTTCGCGCCGCTCCGGGACGCGGGCATGAACGCCTTCGCGCCGACATCGACACGCAGCCCGCCCTTCACCAGTTCCAACACCACGCCGCCGATGTTGACCTTCTCGGCAAACGCGCGCTGAAGGGCGCTCCAGTCCTTCGGGCGCTCGACCCGGATGGTCGACAGGGAGTAGTAACCTTCATTGTCCAGGCTGGCCACGTTCACCGTGATCGTGTCGCCGGGCTTGAGGTCGGTAACTCCGGCCGCTTGCGCTTTTTCGAGCGTCAGCCGTCCTTCGGTCTTGCGGCCAATGTCGATGATGATGGAATCGTCCGTGAGGGTGATGACCCGGCCGATGACGTTTTCCGCGTACCGGTGCGTCTGTTCGAACTGGGACAGCATTTCGCCGAAGGAAGTTTCGGTGGCTTCCGCCGTCGACTCGGGGGCTTGTTCGGACACCTGAACCTCCGAGGGTGTATCGAGAGAGTTGGGATGCGTCATGTAAAGCGAGTAGTGCCCTTATTGTGTCACAGGCGGGATGGTGAAGCGGGGTTACACTACTAAACGGCGGACCTATGGCGACGATTCCGTTAGGCGGAGTGCGGATGATCGACTTGAGCGTGGCGATCGAGCACGACGCCCCCGGCGAACTTGCGCCGCCGAAGATCGAGTACACGGACCACGCCGTCAGCGCCCGAGGCGTCGCGGCGGCGTTCGGGTGCCGGCCCGAGGATCTCGTGTATTCCCGTGGTCAAGGTTGGGCGGTCGAGGATCTTACGGTCAACAGCCACACCGGCACGCATATCGACGCGCCTTACCACTACGGCGCAACCTCTGGCGGGACGCCCGCCAAGCGGATCGACGAGGTGCCGTTGGAGTGGTGCTTTGGCCCGGGCGTCGTCCTCGACATGCGGCACAAAAGCGACGGCGATCTCATTTCGGTTGTGGATGTGCAGTCGGTTCTTGACACCCTCGACTACCGGCTGAGCCCCGGCGATATCGTGCTGATCCACACCGGGGCCTCGACGCGCTGGGGCACGAGGGAATATTTTCGACAGCCGGGCCTGGGCCGCGAAAGCACCCTCTGGCTGGTGGAGCGGGGAGTGCACGTCATCGGCATCGACGCGTGGACGCTGGACCGTCCGTTCGCTGCCATGGCCGCCGATTTCAAACGCACCGGCGACGGCCGCGTGTTGTGGCCGGCCCATTTCGCGGGCCTGACCAGCGAGTATTGCCAGATCGAGAAGTTGACCAACCTCGAACTGATCCCCAAGCCGTTCGGCTTTTACGTTTCGTGCCTGCCGGTGAAGATCAAAGGGGCGAGCGCGGGCTGGTGCCGCGCGGTCGCGCTGGTTCCGCGCTGATCATGCGGCTCTTACCACTGGTATTCGCCTTTCTGTTGTTCGACGCCGGCGACCTGCATGAGGCCGCCCGCGCGGGGGACGCGGCAAAAATCCGGCAGTTGCTCGCCGCCGGCGCTCCCGTGAACCAGCGAGATGCGCTCGGGGGCACGCCTTTGCACGATGCCGCATGGGCCGGAAGCGAGGCCGCGGTGGAGGCTTTGCTGGACGGCGGGGCAGACATCAACGCCCGTCATACCGAGGCCGGCTCCACCCCGCTGCACTATGCCGTAATTACGAACCACATCGAGATCGTGAAGCTGCTGCTGGCGAGGGGCGCCGATCTGCGAGCCGCGTACCGGTCGGGTTCCACGCCGCTGCACCTGGCCGCCAACCGGGGCTACGAACAGATCGCCGCCTTGCTGATCGAACACGGCGCGGAAGTGAACGCCCAGGATTCAACCGGGGCGACACCCCTCGACGAGGCAGCCTGGCGCGGGCAGGCGCGGATTGCGAAACTCCTGGTGGGCAAAGGGGCGAAGGTCAACACCGTCAATAAGGAATCCGGCGATACCCCGCTCCACGAGGCGGCTGTCAAGGGGCACTACGATGTCGTCGAGGTGCTGCTGGATGCGGGAGCCGATCCCAACGCGGCGGACAACGCCGGCGCGACGCCGCTCGACGAGGCGCTGCGCTTCAAGCACACCAAGCTGGTCGATCTGCTGATCGCGCGCGGCGCGAAACTGCGGGCCGCGGAAAACGGCGGTGCCCGGGCGCTGCACGATGCGGTCCTGCGCGGCCAGGTGGAAATCGTTCAGTTCGTTCTGGATAAATCGCCCGAAGCGATCGGTAACCGGTACGAGGGAGCGACGCTCCTCCACGATGCGGCATTGAAGGGGCAGAAGGAGATCGCGGAGTTGCTGCTCGCCAAAGGCGCGGACGTCGACGCCCGGAACACGATTGGCGCAACTCCCCTGCATGATGCCGCTTTAGCCGGGCACGCCGCCATCGCCGCCTTGCTGCTCGACCGGGGGGCGAAAATCGATGCCCGCGATTCGGACGCCGGGGACACGCCCCTTCACCGCGCCGCATCCTGGGGTCGCGTCGACGTAGTCCACCTTCTGTTGTCGCGCGGCGCTGACGCGGGCATTCGGAACAAGGCGGGCAAGACTCCGCTCGACCTGGCAATGGAGAACGGACAAACCGAAGCAATTGCGCTGTTGAACCATCGCCCGGCCTAAAGCCCGGCCGCTCTTGAGCCGATCACATCAGTAGGACTCAATGGCGAAGACTCGAATCGTGATGGCGGACAGTCAGGCGCTTTTCCGCGAGGGAATCCGGGTCATCCTCTCCGCCGAGGCCGACATCGAAGTGGTCGGAGAGGCATCCAACGGAGGCGATGCAATCGCTAGGTCCGCGGAATTGCAGCCGGATCTTGTCCTGATGGATATCGCGATGCCCGGGATCAGTTGCTTCGAGGCGACCCGCCAGATCCGGAAAGCCCGGCCCGACACAAAAGTGATTCTCCTCACCATGTACGAGGATGAGGAATATCTTATTGAAGGCATGGACGCCGGCGCCGGCGCATACGTTCTCAAGGATAGCCCCTCCGCGCAACTGGTCGGCGCCATCCGCGATGTCTGCCGGGGAGGCAGCTATGTCAGTCCGCGGATGCTCAGCCGGTTCGTGGATCATTTTCGTTCCCGGACGTTTTCGCCGGCGGGCCTGCCGCGCTCCGGCGTCCTGACGGCGCGGGAACGCGAGGTGCTGAAGATGCTGGCGGAAGGCGACTCGGTCAAGGAGATCGCCTGCCACTTCGATCTGAGCGTCAAGACCGTGGAGGCCCACAAGTTCAACCTGATGCGGAAGCTGGACATCCACAACAAGGCTCAGCTCGTACAGTACGCCATCCAAAAACGAGTCATCCAGATCGCCGTGCTGCCGTGACGGAACTTCCGCCCCGCCTTATTCGTAAATTCTGGTAGTGACTGCGCAGACCGCGAATCGGTAGCACGCCCTCGACAGCATACGTGCGGCCAAGAAGCTGCTCGGGATATACCTCCTTGTGGCGGTGGGCTATTCCGGCGATGGGCCTGGCCGTATATTGACCCGCATCCGACAGGCGTGTTGAACTTCACGCCCGGGATTATCCACGCTTTCCGCAGGCCGGCGTTTTTTATGATGGCGGGCTTCTTCGGCGATAGTCATGATGCTAAGACTGGACACGGAACCATCCTTCTGTCCGGCGCCCGATCCTGGCCGTGGAAGAAGACTTCGGCAGCGCTCATGCGCGTCCGCGTGCTGGACGGCAGGCTCGAAGCGGTGACGGCGTGGAACCGGCTCTCTCGAGCGCCGGCCAGACCACGCCCCGTCTCGATCTCGATTTGCCGTGATGTTCGATGCCGGCCGTGGTACGGTAGGGAAGAAAAGGCGAAGCAGTCAATGAACCTATCCCTCGGTTTTCCCGATCCGGCCCAGGAGCGCATGATCGCCCGGCGCAGCGGGCTCGAAGGCGCAATCGCCCGGTTCGAGCAGGGGATGGCCAATCCGGACTCACCCATACGAGCGATTCGCCGCCAGCCTGCCCGCGAGGGAGAATTCGCAGACATGCCGTCCGCCGTCGCCGATCCCCTGAAGCAGGTGCTGGAAAAGAGGGGAATCGCACGCCTGTACACCCACCAGGCGGACGCGTTTCAACTCGCGACCACCGGCAAGAACGTGGTGGTGGTGACGCCGACCGCCAGCGGGAAAACCCTGTGCTATAACCTACCGGTGCTGAACCGTCTGATCCAGGATCCCGGCGCCCGCGCCATGTACCTGTTCCCCACCAAGGCGCTGGCCGAAGATCAACTGCACGAGTTCCAGGGCATCGTCGATGCCATGGGTTCGGAAATCCGGGCCTTCACCTACGACGGCGACACTCCGCAGGATGCCCGCAAGGCTATCCGGGAACGCGCCAACGTCGTCCTGACCAATCCGGACATGCTCCACAGCGGCATCCTGCCGCACCACACGAAGTGGGCCAAAGCCTTTGAGAACCTGCAGTACTTCATCATCGACGAATTGCATTACTACCGCGGCGTGTACGGCAGCCATCTCGGCAACCTGATCCGCCGGCTGAAGCGCGTCTGCGAGTTTTACGGATCGAAGCCGCAGTTCCTCTGCTCGTCCGCGACCATCGCGAACCCGAAGGAATTGGCGGAGGCGCTCACCGGCGAGGAGTTCGAGATCGTGGAGCGCAACGGCGCTCCCGCGGGCGAGAAATTCATCGTCTTCTGCAATCCGCCGGTGGTGAACCGGCAGCTCGGCATCCGCCGCAGCTACATTCACGAAGCGCGGCGGATTGCGACGGACTTCCTGGACCACGGACAGCAGACCCTCGTCTTCTGCAACAACCGGCTGGCGACGGAAGTCCTCATCACTTACCTAAAGGATTCGTGCAAGCGGGGCGCGATCCCACCCGACGCGGTGCGCGGCTATCGCGGCGGTTATCTGCCCCGGGAGCGCCGCGAAATCGAGCGCAAACTGCGGGACGGCGATATCCGCGCCGTGGTCGCGACGAACGCGCTGGAACTGGGCATCGATATCGGCTCGCTGGACGCCGTGGTGATGGCGGGGTATCCGGGGACCATCGCTTCGACGTGGCAGCGGGCGGGCCGTGCCGGCCGGCGTCAGAGCGCGAGCATCGCCGTGATGGTCGCCTCGAGCGCGCCGCTCGATCAATACATCGTCGAGCATCCGGATTACTTCTTCGGCCTGCCGCCCGAGCACGCCTACATCAACCCCGACAATCTCGAAATCCTGCTGAATCATTTGCGCTGCGCGGCGTTTGAACTGCCGGTCCGCGACGGCGAGAAGTTCGGGCCGCACGAAACCCGCGAGTTGTGCGAATTCCTCGGCGATCAGAAACTCCTGCATCACTCCGGCGGCGCGTGGCACTGGACGTCGGACACCTATCCCGCCGATGCGGTCAGCCTGCGGTCGGTCACCAGCGATAACTTCGTGGTGATCGATACCACCGGCGATCACCGCATCATCGGCGAAGTTTCGTTTCCGGCGGCTTTGACCACGCTTCACGAAAAGGCGATCTACCTGCACGAAGCGCGGCAGTTCCAGGTGGAGAAATTCGACTACGACGGCCGTAAAGCGTACGTCCGCCAGGTGGACTGCGATTACTACACTGACGCGATCGAGTACACGCAGGTGAAGCAACTGGAGACGTTCGAGGAAGCCCCGCTGAACGGCGCGGCCTCCGCGCACGGGGAAGTCCGCGTCAACCGGCAAGTGGTGGGGTTCAAGAAGATCAAGTTCTACACGCAGGAGAACGTTGGGGCGGGCCATCTTTCGATCCCCGAGCAGGAAATGCAAACCACGTCATTCTGGCTGCATTTCCCTGAGCCGTTCCTGGCGCGCTTCTCGGATTTGGCGCCCACGGAAGTCCAGAACGGGATCGTCGGATTGGGTAACGTCTTGCGCACGATCGCCGCGTTGCTGCTGATGTGCGACCCCCGCGACCTCGGCGTCGCGATCACGGAAGATATTTCGCGCGGGGTGACGGCGTTCGAGCCGAACCTGTACCTGTACGACAACTATCCCGGAGGAATCGGACAGAGCCAGCCTCTCTTCCGGATCCGCGGGAAGTTGCTCGAAGGAGCGCGGCGAGTACTCGCCGATTGTCCTTGCGACGACGGCTGCCCGAGCTGCGTCGGTCCCGCGGGCGAAGTCGGCCAGGGCGGCAAGAAAGTAGCGGGCCGAATTCTCGCCGAGCTATGTGAGAACGGCGACCTGGCGGGGCAAGCGTAGAGCGGCGATTGCCCGCCGATACCTTTCGCTTCCGTGCAAAGGCTCGAAGGCCCGCAACGACGGCACGCAGGCCAACCACATCGACCGTTCCTCGACCGCCTCTTCCAGGCTCGCGAGCGCCGATTCCAACTCTCCGATCGAGGCGCTGGCCATGGCGCGCGCCACGGGCGGAACATAACGGGTTCGGCCTAAGACGAGCAGCTCGTTTCGGGAGCGCCGCGCCGACTCGGGCTGTCCCGCGCAGGCATAGGCGTAAGTCAATACCGCAAGCGCCAGCGCGTCGTGAGGCCGCAGCTCATTGGCGCGCCCGGCGGAATCGATGGCGCGGTCCGCCATCTCCCGGTCGGCATAGAGCAACCCCAAAGCTACATGAGCCGGTTGAAATTTGTCGTCCAGGCAGGAGGCGAGCTGATAATTGTACAGCGCGTCATCGTAGTGGGACGAGAGATGGCAAGCAAACCCCATTGCCATGTGCGCAACCAGAGACGCCGGCGACGCCTGTTGGCCGCGCCGCGCTTCGTGGATCGCGCGTTCCGAACGCCCGGCCAGCGCCGA
Organism: Acidobacteriota bacterium; assembly: GCA_025353165.1. Classification (GTDB taxonomy): domain Bacteria; phylum Acidobacteriota; class Terriglobia; order Bryobacterales; family Bryobacteraceae; genus TMP-7. The sequence continues at coordinate 7,821 of JANXRE010000036.1, forward strand.
ATACAACGCATACCAGAGCCTCGGAGCCGGATCGAGGGGATTCGACTGAATCGCCCGGCGAAGGATGGGCTCCGCCTCATTCCACTCCCAGTCGTAAGCCGCCCGCACAAAGCCCAATACGGCGTTTGCCTCCGGGAGGGCCGGCCGCAGCAGGATCGCCTGCCCGGCGCGCTCCCGCGCCCGGGGCATGCCGTTGCGAGCGGGCATCATCCCCAGCGCGCTCCCGAGAACCCAGGCGGTCCCGAGCCCCGAGTAGGCCCCGATGCAATCGGCATCCTCCTCCAGCGCCCACGAAAAACAGGAGAGAGCCTCCGAGACGCCTTCCGCGGTCCACTTGGTCAGGCTGTGCCGGCCGCGCGCAAAGAAGCTGAAGGCCTGCTGGTTTCGGATCGGATGCAGATGCGGGATATCCAACGAGCCCGAGACCAGGTCGTCGGTCAGGGAATTCCGATTCGAGAACGTGGGAACGTAGCATCCCTTTCGGAACCGGATTAGAACGCGGTCGGCTTGTCCCTCCGATTCGTAATAAAGATCCAGCTTGAGGCGCAGCCGCCGTGCCTCCACCCGGACGATCGAGTCGATCCTGGGATCGAACGAATCCTGCCGGTTGAAAACCTCGACGCCCAGGAGATACTCCTTGAGCTTATCTTCCTGTCCGGCTAGCGTTTGATCGACCACGAAGGCGAGAAACCGGCTGATGCGGGGCGATCGAGCAAAGGTCTTGCTTTCCAGAATACGCTGAAGCTCCGCGCGGACGGCCGCGGGCTCGACGGGCGCCGCCGCCAAGGTAACTCTCGTCATCCTGTCCGGTTCGTAGCGGATTGCCAAAGCTTCCCTAAGTCAACTAATGGATGGACCCATTTCAAGCCACTAAGTTTCATGAAATTCGCGAGAGGGTGCCTCTCCGCCGCTCTTGCGGTCGACGTCGCGGAGGCGCATACTGAAGGAACTTTGCTAATTCAGCCGAGCGAAATCGTACAGCAGTCGTTTCCGCCTCTTGGCCCGAACCTGAAAGTCCTGATGGTCTGGCCGCGGTTCCCCCCTTCTTTTTGGGGCATCGAAGGGATGTTCGAGATTATTCCCGAGAAATCGAGCATGCCGCCGCTGGGACTGATCACCGTCGCGGCGCTCTGCCCGCGGTCGTGGGAGATTCGTCTGCTCGACCACGCTTTCGAAGAGTTGCGGGACGAAGACCTGCAATGGGCCGACGTGGTGATGGTGAGCGCCATGTACGCGCAACGCGCCGATGCGCGGTCCATCCTGGCGCGCGCCCGATCGCTGGACCGCCGGACGTTCATCGGCGGGCCATGGGCCAGCAGCGAACCGGAGTCCGTGCTCCCGGACGCGGACCATGTGATGGTGGGGGAGGCGGAGGATGTCTTCGCTGGGATCGCCATCGCGCTGGAGCAGGGCACGGCCCAGAGGCTATACCGGGTCGCCGACAAGCCGGATATGACCAGCAGCCCCGTGCCGCGCTACGATCTGCTGCGGCTCGACGCCTACGTTTCCATGCCGGTTCAGTTCTCGCGCGGTTGCCCGTTTCAATGCGAGTTCTGCGACATCATCACCATTTACGGGCGGCGGCCGAGGGCAAAATCCAACGCGCAGGTGATGGCGGAACTGGATCTGCTGCACAGCCTGGGATGGCATAGCGAAGTGTTTATCGTCGATGACAATTTCATCGGCAATAGCAAGCTGGCTCTGCAACTGGCCAGGGATCTCGCGCCGTGGCAGGAACGCAACGGGCATCCTTTCGTTTTCTTCACTGAAGCCTCTATCGATCTGGCGGACCGCCCCGATCTCATGGCCGCGATGGCGGCGGCGAACTTCGCGTATGTATTCATCGGCATCGAGAGTCCGTCTCCGGAGGCGCTGAAGGAGACCCACAAGTTTCAGAATCTGCGGAAGGACAGCCTCACGCAGATCCGGGTCATACAGGAGGCCGGGCTGTGGGTGCTGGGCGGCTTTATCGTCGGGTTCGATTCGGACGACGAAACCATTTTCGACCGGCAGTTGGAGTTCATCGACCGGGCCGGGATCGCCTGGGCGATGGCCGGCGTTCTGATGGCCCCTCCCACCACGCCGCTCTACGACCGCATGAAGCGGGACGGCCGGTTGATCGAGGACAGCTTGTCGACCACCAACTTCTCGCCTCCCAATTTCCGCACGATTCTGCCGCTGCCGATTCTGCTGGGCGGCCTCGGCCAGTTGCTGGGCGGGTTATACCGGCCGGAAGCCTTTTTCCGCCGCGCGTTCCTGTCCCTGGAGAGATGGCACCCGAACCCCGGGCAACACCCGCCGAAGATGGGCTGGGCTTACGACCTGCGCGTCTTTGCGCGCTCGATGTGGCTGCAAGGCGTGAAGTCGGACTACCGGGCCGAGTATTGGCGATTCCTGTTTCTGATCCTGCGGAAGTGGAAGAGTCAGCCGTCGAAGCTTTGGCTGGGATTCAACGTTCTGCTGTCCGCGCACCATTTTCTCAACTACGCCCAGGAGGTTGTGAAGGAGCTGGAGCGGGAATGCGAGGCGCTGGAACTCGCGTCCTGCGCTTGCCCGCCTCAGGGCGTTGAGCCGAAGCTGGATTTGGCGGGAGTGTAGGGTCTTTCCTTCATTTCACGATGCAGAAGTTCTCAGCGTCGTGTTAGACCGGAATGATCTCTCAGTAACGTTCAGGTTGTTGGTTCCGGAATTCATCGACAAGACTATTGTTGGCAGCGTAGTACGTACCGACTTGGAGCCGGTATTTGGAGGGTGGGCTTCATTGACCTGTTCGCGGGTTCAGATTACCCAGGTGACGACGAGTGCCCGGAAGACAGTTAACCCCGTCTACACTACGCCGCTGGATTGAAGACTTGTAAATGGCCAGCCCCATAACCAACGGACTTCAGGTTGCGTCCATCTGACTGCCGTACCCAGGTTTTACGGGCCTATGCTACTTCTCCGCGTGCAATTGCCGGATCAACCGGTCCAACTCCCCGGCTTGTTTTTCCGCTCTGAAATTCTCTTCGAACCATGCGCTGGGCCGCCCCGGTTCCAGCGGCAGCTCGAAGAAATCTGCGATCGCGTTGTCGAACTCCGCGCGGCTGTCTTCCGGGTGAACGCAGCGATACAGGATCCCGCTCTGCGCCAGAATCCGCTCCACCGGCGAGTCTTTCGGAACGTACGCCAGGATCGGGTGCCCGGTCGGCAGATACTCGAATAGCTTGCCCGGGACCTGCACCGTCGATTGCGGCTGCAACAGCAGTAGAGCGTCCGAGCCGCGCATGACGGTAAGCGCCTCGTCCCGCGGCACGCTGTCGTTGACCAGATCCAGCCAGCCTTGCGCGCGCGCCCGCTCCAGGAACTGCTCACCGGGCAGGCAATAAGGCGCTGCGGGACCAATGAGCCGCAACGTCAGACGATCCGCGCGCAATCGGCCGGCGTCGATGAGCCGTTGGATGGATTCCAGCATCGGTGCGGCCGTTCGGCCGACGTACAGTTCTCCGGTATGGGTGACGACCCTCCGAACCCGGCCCGGGACCGGGATCGGGTCGAACCGATTTTCCGGATCGAAGCCATTCCAGATGAGGTGAACGTCCGCCGCCCTTCGCGGATAGGTTTGCCGAAAGTGATCGGCGGCCGTGTCGGTGTTGGCGATCACCAGGCTCGCGCGCTTCAACACCATCCGGCTCTCCAGAAATGCCAGCGACATCTTATGTAGCGCCGAGTATCCGTCGAGCACGCTCCGGTCTGCCATGGGATCCCGGAAATCGGCGATCCACGGGACCTTCTCGGATTTGGCCACCAGCCAGCCCGCGACGTGCGCTCCCACCGGCGGATACGTAGACAACACCGTCACCCGGCTCCCGGCGTTTCCCCGAATCAGATCGCGCGCGAGCCGCGAGGCGCGAAACGCCCATCGCAAACCGCTGGCTCCGGGAAGCAGAAACCTGCGGATCACGCGTTCGGCCTGCCAGCCCGCTCCCTTGCGCGGCTCGGCATAGAGCGGATCGGCCACATACGACACGTCCGCTTCCGGCGTCTCCACACTCGCGGCCGCCGAAATCACGTGGACGCGGTATCCGAGCCGCTTCAAATATTTGCTGAACCGGTACGGCCGCGCGCCCCCGATCGCCGTATCGGGCGGGTAGTGGTAGGCGAACATCAGGACGAGGTCGTTGTTCATCGCGCCAGGAAATACTTGCGCAGGACCGCGCAGCAGCGTTCGCCCGCCTGCCCATCCCAGAACGGCGGAAGCTGCCCCTTTTTCGGGCTCTTCCGGGTCTCCCGCCACGCCGCGAGGATCGAATCCCGGCGCGTCCCGGCCAGCCGGTTTGTGCCGAGTTCAATCGTGACCGGCCGCTCCGTGTTATCCCGCAGGGTCAGGCAATCGACGCCGAGCACCGTCGTCTCCTCCTGGATTCCACCGGAATCGGTCAGCACGATTGCGGCGTTGGCTTGCAGGCAAAGGAAATCCAGATATCCGAGCGGGTCGAGCAAGTGGATTCGGCCGCCCTCCTCCAAACGCGCGCGCGTCCGCGGGTGAACGGGCCAGTAGAGAGGCACGTCTTGCGCGATCGTTTCGAGCGCCCCGAGTATTCCTTGCAGCGTCGCTTCGTCATCCACGTTCGCCGGCCGGTGCAGCGTGACCAAGCCGTATGGGCGATCGCCGATTCCCAGCCGTGCCCGAATATCGGACTTGCGAGCCTGCTCCAGGTTCGCCCGCAAAGAGTCGATCATGAGGTTCCCGACCAGGTGAATTCTCTCCGGCGCGATTCCCTCGCGCAGCAGATTCGTCCGCCCGCTCTCTTCGGTAATCAGCAACAAGTCCGAGATGCTGTCCGTTACTACCCGGTTGATTTCCTCCGGCATCGTGCGGTCGAAGCTTCGCAGCCCGGCCTCCACGTGCACGACATCGATCCCCATTTTCTTCGCGACCAGGGCGCCGGCCACGGTGGAGTTTACATCGCCGACCACCACCAGTCCCCGCGGCTGGGACTCCAGCAGCACCGGCTCAATCCGTTTCATGATCTCCGCCGTCTGCGCGGCGTGGCTGCCCGATCCGGCCCCCAGGTGGAACCGCGGCGCGGGAATGTCCAGGTCGCGAAAGAACTGGCCCGACATGTTGTCGTCGTAATGCTGGCCGGTGTGGATCAGCAACGGCTCAAACTCGGGGTGCAGCGAGAGCGCCTTCATCAGGGGTGCGACCTTCATGAAGTTGGGACGAGCGCCCGCCACTAGTGCCAGTCTGACTTGCATGTGTCGATGACCTACGCCGGCGCCCGCATTCCCGCCAAAACTCCGCGCATGTAGGCGAAACTTTTCAGCATCCCGGGGATCGGATCGTCCTCGTCGACCTCGTACTCCAGCATGACCCCGCCCCTGTAATTCATGCGCATCAATTCGCGGAAGATTCCCGGAATCGGCAGGATGCCGTCGCCGACCGGAACCTGGCTTTCCCGATCCGTGAAGTTGCCAAGGTCTTTGATGTGCATGTCGAGCAGGCGCGGGCCGGCCTCGCGAATCGATCCGACAACGTCTTTGCCCGTTCTCGCCGTGTGCCCGACATCGATGCACAGCCCAACCCGCGGATCCATCGTGCCGATCAATTCCAGGATGCTCTGGGGAGTCGGGAATTGCTTGTCCTCCGGACCGTGATTGTGGACGGCGAGTTTGATGTCGTATTCCCGGACGTACTTCTCCAGCTTCGGCAGGACGCCCCGTTGCGGCGCGGCGACGATCAGCGGCATACCGGCTGTTTTCGCGTAATCGAAACGCTTGCGAATATCGGCATCGTCGCTGGTGGGGAAACTGATGGTCCCGCCCCCGAGGATGACGAGCCCGGCTTTCTCAAACTCCTTGCGGCCTCTCTCCACGTCTTCGCGCGGACCCATCGCCAGGTGGAAGTCCTTGATATTCACGTAGCGTTCATGCAGTCTCTTGGTGAGGTAACCGATCGCCACCGCCCGGTTGAAACCCCGCAGGGAATACGACGCAACGCCGAGGTGGAAAGACGCGTCCGGGCCGGCTTGTCCGGCGCTGGAACCGATGCTCGAAGCGAGCGCCGCCGCGCCGCCGAAGAACCCTCTCCTGGTCGTGTTCATAGCCACTGCAATCATATCGCGCGGGAACTACGAGAGCTTCTGCTCCACACTGCGCACCTTGTCTTCCATCGATTGATCGCGGTCCACCCGGGTGCCGAATCGCATGCTGCTGCTAATCCGCGGCACGCCCATCCCGTGCAGGACTTCGTGGCACCTTTTGACGGCGGCGAAGACCTCGTCCCAGCCGCCCTCGACGTTGGTTCCGTAGGCATGCAGGTGAGTCTTCAACCCTGCCTCGGCGAAGATTCGCTCGCACACGGCCACCTCTTTCGACACGGAAACACCAATACCGATCGGCACGATGCAGACGTCGGCGATTACCTTCATGGCACCATGATATCCAGGTGCAGAATCGCCGCATCACATTCGCCATCGCCTTGGCCGGCTTCTGCGCGTTCGCCGGTTTCTACGTCCCACAACCGATCCTTCCCCTGCTGGCGCGCCTGTTCCATGCGTCCGCCGTCGCCGTCAGCTTAACCATCACCGCGGCCACGGCGGGGGTTGCGCTCTCCGCGCCCGCCATTGGCACCATCGCGGACCGTCTCGGACGCAAGCGGGTCATCGTCCTGTCGGCCGGACTGCTCTCGTTGGCGACGGCCATGTGCGCCACCGCGAACACTCTGCCGGCGCTGATCGCCTGGAGGTTCCTGCAAGGAGTACTCACGCCCGGGGTCTTCGCCGTTACCGTAGCCTACATCCACGATGAGTGGCCGCGCGAATCGTCCGGATCGGGCACCGCGGCGTATGTCACCGGAACCGTGATCGGCGGTTTCTCCGGGCGAGCCATCTCCGGCGCGATCACCGATCGCTTCGGCTGGCACGCCGCATTCATCGCGCTCGGCATTCTGATCGCGGCTGGCACGCTCGCGCTGTGGGCGTGGCTGCCGGCCGAGAGGAACTTCGTCCGCGCGCATGAGCATGCCCCGTGGCGGGCGGCCATCGGTCACCTCAGAAACTCCCAACTGATCGCGACTTATTCGGTCGGTTTTTGCGTCCTGTTCTCGCTGGTCGCCACGTTCACTTACGTGACGTTCTACCTCGCGGCGCCTCCGTTCCATCTCGGCGCGGCGGCTTTGGGTTCTATCTTCTTCGTCTATCTGATCGGCGCGGTGGTAACGCCGGCGGCCGGAAAGGCGATCGACCGGTACGGCCACCGGACGGCTCTGGCGGTCGCGGTGGCCGCGGGCTCGGGCGGCGTGCTGCTCACCCTCGGACCCCGGCTATACATGGTGATCGCGGGGCTGGCGATTTGCTGCACCGGAGTCTTTGTCGCGCAGGCATCGGCCAGCAGCTACATCGGCGTTGCCGCTCGCGGAAATCGCGCCCTGGCTGTCGGCCTCTACGTGACGTTCTACTATGCTGGCGGCAGCGCGGGCGGCGCGCTCCCGGGCTTTCTGTGGCAGGCGGGCGGGTGGCCGGCTTGCGTCGCTCTCATCGTCGCCGTTCAGCTACTCACCGTTGGCATGGCTCTGCGGTTGTTGGCGGTAACTTCGGCGCACGCCGAGTTTGACGAGTCTGTCCTTGCGCCGTGAAAATCGTTAGGCCGCGCGCACCGTCAACCTCACTCCCACCCTCTTCTGAAGTGCGCGGAGGATTGCGAAGAAGTTGGCGGTGTTCGGATTCCCGCGTGGTCCGAGCATCCGGTGGAGACTCTTGCTCGGTTTCCGGAGATCGGCCGCCAGTTGTTCGAAGCCGACCGTTGCGTTGATCACTTCCTGCAAGACCGCCTTGCCGGTGATGTCGTCGCCGTCCAGGTAAGCGTTCACCGCCTCCGTAAGCAGCGCCTTGCGGAACGCCCCGTCCCTCTGGGCACGGTTGTAGACAGTTTCGCGGAACTCTCTCGTCAGCGCCATTTCTCACCGCCCTGGCCAGTCTTCGCCCGTTTGTATGCCGCCCACGCCGCCTGTGCCGCGGCGATGGCGGCGCTTTGCCGCTTCTTGGCGCTGCCACCGAGAAGAATCACGATGCGCTCACGGTCCTTGCCGAAGTGGATCCGGCATCCGGGCCCAAAGTCGATCTTGTATTCGTAGACGCCAGCGCCGACACCTTGCACATTCGAAAAAATTGCCGCTGCCAAGGCGCGTCAACGCTATAGTCACTCGGGCCGCCGCTACCGCGTTCAGGCCGCCGAACCATCGCGCGAACGGGGAGCGGCCCGCCGGATCCAGGTATTCCAGAATTTCGACTTCCGGCACTGGCTCAATGGTACACATGCGTTACCATTGAAGCAGTGTGATTGGGTGGCGACCCGGCGTCAAAGCTGCTCCATGACCATAAACTGCTCGTACTTCCCGTCCGGCATCCGATAGATGTTCAGGCCGACGGTCTTCTTCTCGAACTTGGCGCGATACGAAAGGTGCGTCATGCCGCCGCGGAGTTGCTGACTCGACGGCGTCACGGACTCCAGCTTGCCTAACGCCGACAACGACGACCCGAAATCGCCCAGCGCCGTATCGGTGAAATACGCGTTCGCGTTGGAGGTGAAGAGCGACCGGTCGATGTGCCCCTGCTGCAAGCCCTCGAGAATTCCGCGAACTTGCGCGGCAGCCGGGTCCTCCGCCGGCTCCAGGATGGCGCGCGCAATCTCTTTTGCGATCGACCCGATGAGGTTGATGCCGTCTTCGTTCGAGCACACGATCACGGCGTCCCGCTTCACTGGGAAGACCTCGTTGTCGGCAAGAAAGCCGGACACCTCGCCGCCGTGCGACACCACCGGCGTGCCGTTCGATTCGCCGACCATCAGGCCCAATGCATAGCGCGTGCCCTTTCCGTCCGCGAGCTTGACCTCGCGCGTGAACTCCGCGTACGAGCGCACCGACAAGATCCGCTTTTCGATGAAAGCGATGTCCCACTTCGCGAGATCCACGGGCGTCATGCACAACTCGCCCGCGCCGTTGTACCAGCCTGAGCCCTCGCGAGCCACCGGGCGTGGAGGACCAAGCGCGAACCGCGTGTACGCCGTCGCGTCGTTCGGTACCAGAGCCGAGCAATCGCCCGCCGAGGACATGCCGAGCGGCTGGAGAATGTGGGCCCGGACGTAATCCACCAGGCTCACCCCGCTCGCTTTTTCGACGATCTCGGCTGCAATCACGTAGCCGGTGTTGCTGTACTGCCACTTGGCTCCGGGATCGTAGTTCAGCGGCTTCTTCGCCCAGCCGTTGAGGATCGCCGCGGACGTGGTTGGCTTGGTCCAATCCGGAATGATGTAATCCTGTGGCGCGTAGTCTTCGTAGCCCGACGTGTGCGACAAGAGCTGACGGATGCTTACCTCGCTGGCGCGCGTGAGATCCGGGAAGAACTTCGCCACCTTGTCGTCCAGCGTTAACTTGCCCTCTTCCTGAAGCAACAGAATCGCTGCCGCTGTGAACTGCTTGCTGACCGAGCCGATCGCATACCGCGTCTCGGTGGTGGCGGCGCGGTTTCCGGCGAGATCGGCTTTGCCGAAGGCCTTCGCGTAAGCCAGGCGGCCGTCGACAATGACCGCTACCGAAACGCTGGGCGCGCCCGACGCGGCGAGCGCGGACGAAATCTTCGGATCGAGTCTAGCCGCCAGGTTCGCGTCCTGCGCGAGCGCGAAGGCCGCCGCCAGGAAGAATAGAAGAATCCGCATCATAAGCTACAGCGCCATCGCCTGGAAACCGCCGTCTACGTAAATGACGTTCGCCGTCACGCCCCTGCCCAGATCGCTGGCGAGAAATACCGCGGTGTCGGCCACTTCCGCCGGATCCGTATTTCGCCCGAGCGGAGCCTTGGCTGCAAATCCATCCAGCATCTTGGAAAAATCCTTGACCCCGCGCGCCGACGCGGTCTTGATCGGCCCCGCCGAGATTGCGTTTACGCGAATGTTCTTAGGTCCGAGGTCCGCCGCCAGATACCGGACGGAAGCTTCCAGCGCCGCTTTCGCCACGCCCATTACGTTGTAGTTCTGCACCACGCGCACCGCGCCCAGGTAAGACAACGTCATCAAGGAGCCGCCGTTCGTCATCAACGGCACCGTAGCCCGGGCGACGGCTACCAGCGAATAGGCGCTCACCTCTTGGGCCAGTAAATAACCGGCCCGCGAAGTCTCCAGGTAGGATCGCGACAAATCGTCCCGGTTCGCAAACGCGATGCTGTGAACGACCGCGTCCAGCCCCCCTTGCCCGCTGAGCGTTTCCGTCAGGCGCGCCAGATCGTCCTCGACTGTGACGTCGCAGTTGATGATCATCTCGGCCCCGAGCGCCTTCTGCAGGTCCTCCACGGTAAGGCGCTGCCGTTCGCCCTGAAAAGTAAGGAATAGACGCGCGCCCTCGCGGTGGAATGCTTCGGCGATCGCATAAGCGATGCTCCAGCGGTTCGCGAGCCCCAGGATGAGCGCGGTCTTCCCTTGAAGAAGATTGGACATGGATTATTTATTCTAGCAATGAGTCAGGTTCTTACTTCCCCAGCAGCGCGGAGAACGCCAGCATGCAGAGCCATCCGGCCACCGCGGACGCCGGTATCGTCAGCACCCAGGCCCAGAGAATATTCGCCGCAACTCCCCAGCGCACGGCTTTCAAGCGCTGTATCGAACCCACGCCCGTGATCGCGCCGGCCGTAACGTGCGTTGTCGAAACCGGCAGGTGCAAATGCGTCGCGAGAAGAATGGAGCACGCGGCGGCCGTTTCGGCGCAGAATCCACTCCGCGGCTTCAACCGCGTCAAACGCCCGCCCATGGTGTGAACAATGCGCCAGCCTCCGCTCAGCGTGCCCAGCGCGATCGCCGCGTGCGCTGAGAGGATCACCCAGACCGGGACAGAGAAGGTCTTCATGTAACCGGCAGTCACCAGCACACCGGTGATGATGCCCATCGTCTTCTGCGCGTCGTTGGTGCCGTGCGACCAGCTCAGCATCGCGGCGGACACCAGTTGCGCGCGGCGAAACCAAACATCCATGCGCTTCGGAGTCGCATTCCGGAAGATCCAATACACGGCAATCATCAGGAAGTATGCCAGCACCAGGCCGATCAGCGGCGCGATCACGATGAAGATCAGCGTCATGGTCCAGCCGCTCGTCAGGATCGCGTCGAAGCTGTTCCGGAAGCCTTTCACGACTGCGACGTGGGCCATCGCCGCGCCGGCATACCCGCCCATCAGCGCATGAGACGAGGAGGTCGGCAGGCCCATCCACCAGGTCAGCAAATCCCAGGCGATCGCGCCGATCAGCCCGGCCAGGATGACGTAGGGAGTGACGTATTCCAGATTGATCATCCCCTTGCCGATGGTCTTCGCCACGCCCGTGCCGAAACTGAAGGCGGCTACGAAGTTGAAGAAGGCGGCCCAGGCGACCGCCTGGCCCGGCGTGAGAACCCGGGTGGAGACCACCGTCGCTATGCTGTTCGCCGCATCGTGAAAGCCGTTGATGAAATCGAACGCGAGCGCTATGAGAATGATGGTCGCGACAAGCAGCAGAGTTGGATCCATTCCCCGCTCAGCTATTCTTTACCGTCACCGTCTGAAGCGCGTCCGCCACGTCCTCGCACGCATCCGTGGTCTGCTCCAGGAACTCATAAATCTCCTTCAGTTTCATGAGCAGAATGGAGTCCTTCTCGGTCTGGAAAAGATCGCTCACCGCGGACCGGACCAGTTGATCCGCCACCTCTTCCAGGCGGTTGATTTCGATCGTGTGCTCGGCCAGCTCTCCGTTGTTCGACAGGGCCTCGAACGCCTTCCGGAGTTCTTCCGCGCACGAGCGGACGATACGGCACAATTCGACTACGATCGGCGGGATGTCGGTCAGGCGGTATGCGACCATCCGGTGCGCGGCTTCTTCAATGCCGTCCAGGACGTCGTCGAGATGGGACGAAAGCGATTGGATGTCCTCCGGGTCCAGCGGAGTGATGAAGGTCTGGTTCAGCCGGACATAGACCTCGTGCGTGACCTCGTCGCCCTCCTGCTCGAGGGCGCGGATTCGAACGGCGGCGGTGGCAAGTTGGGCGCTGCCGGCTCTGGCTCCCTCCAGCAGCAGGTCGGCGGCCTGGCAAATGATGCGGACTTGCTGCAGGAAGAAATCGTAAAACTTCTCGTCGCGAGGAAGGAGGCTCATGGGAATATTCCGATCGGGTTACGAAGAAGAACCATCATCTCACGACGGGCGGGATGGTCAATGCCGGGTGCGGGCCGAATTGGGCCTTGAATGCTAAATGTTTACTTATAACTAGACACTTCATGAACGCAACCATCGTCGATCTCCGCTACCAAATGAAGGATGTGCTCCGCGCCATCGACCGCGGTGAAACCGTCACCGTCCTCTATCGTGGAAAAGCAAAGGCGAAGCTGACGCCCTTATCTCCGGTCCCGGACGCCTCGGACGAAGGCGCGCCCAAAACCGGTGACCAACCCCTCTTCGGCCTGTGGAAGGACCGCGGCGATCTGACGGATCCGGCTTCCTACCTCCGCAACCTGCGCCAACCTCGCAAGGTTCTGGCTCCGGGCGGCCGGAAACCGGCATGATTTTCGATACCGACGTTCTGATTTGGGCGGCCTGGGGCAATCTTCATGCCGGCCGCGCCATCGATGCCGCCGCCGATCGCGCACTCTCCATCGTATCCTTCATGGAACTCCTTCAAGGCGCCCGATCCAAGCTGGAAGCGCGCAAGATCCAGCAGTCGCTCCGCCAACCCCAATTCCGAATCCTGCCCCTTTCGGAACCGATCGGCGCCACCGCGCCGCCCTCATCGAGCAGCACGCCCTGGCCCACGGCATTCAACTGGCCGACGCCCTCATCGCCGCCACAGCCATCGAATCGGGCCACCCGCTCTGCACCGCCAACGTCCAGCACTTCCGCCCCATCCGCGCCCTTTCGCGGGTAGCGTTCCGTCCGTAGCATGGGGAATTGGATCGACCCACAGCAGCTCCGCCGGGTGCGCTCGCTGGTTATGATCGAAATGCAGGTGAACTGGATGAGCTATACAGTCATTCTTGAGCGGGAAGCAGATGGTGGATACGTTGCGACCGTTCCGGCGCTGCCCGGTTGTGTATCCCAGGGCGACACCCGTGATGATGTCATGAAGAACATTTGCGAAGCGGCGGATTTTTACATCGAAGACTGTATCGCCGCCGGCGACCCGGTCCCGAACGAAGTCGGAAGAGAATACTTTGAACTCAAGACCGGCACCCACTATGCCCGCGTTGTCGTGCCGGATCACAAGCAACTCCGTCCTGGAACGCTGCGGCAGATTCTAAGCGAAGCGGGTATTGCAGTAGAGGAACTGCTGAAGCTACGCTGAACGATATTTCGCGCTACTCAGCGACAATCGGAAACAACTCTGCGCTCACCTGCTTCGCCTCGAACCCGTCCCCGTTCAGATACCGCACATCCAGCAGTCGCGACGGTTCAATATTCCCCAGCGCGGCGAGCAGGTTGTCCTGGATGTGCGGATGCTCTCGCTCCAACTCCGCCAACAAGGAGCGCAGGGACTTGCGCACGGTTCCGGTCCGCTCCGAGCAGCCGCAGGGAATCACCGGAGCGCCCAGCGACTCCGCAATCCGCTTAGTCAACTCCTCGGATACGTAAATGAGCGGGCGGATCAGCCGGAACTCGCGCTTCCGCGACCACGTCACGGCGGGCAGCGCGCTCAGCCGTCCCGTAAACAGCGCGTTGCGAAGGAACGACTCGCAGAGATCGTCCGCGGTATGGCCGAACGCGATCACGTTGGCCCCGAGCCCGCGAACAATCTCGTACACCGCGCGCCGGCGGAACCGGCTGCACAGGTCGCAGCCGTGGTCCGGCTGCTCCTCCAGCAATCGCAGCGACGGCCGGTCCTGGTGGTACGTCCAGTCGATACCGCGCGCCTTCAGCCACTCCGCCATGGGCTCGAATGGCCGCAGGAATTTCCCCTGTTCTACCGTGAACGCGCACACCGAGAATTGAATCGGAGCCCGGCGCTGCAGAAGCAACAAAGCCTCCAGCATCGCCAGCGAATCCTTCCCGCCGGAAAGCGCAACGGCGACGCGGTCGCCTTCCCGGATCATCCGAAAGCGCTCGATCGCCTCGCCCACTTTGCGCAGCAGTGTCTTTTCAGCGTCCAACCTTCTATTATCCGCGATCGGCCTGACGGAAATGCCACCGGGGGCCACGAGGATTCGCGTGAGAACTATAATCCCACCAGGCAACTAGAGATTAGCGCGTCAACTATGCCGATGAACTCCAGAATCCGGGTGGCAATCTGCGAAACTCAGCCGGTAACCGCCGCCGGCCTGGAATGGCTGCTCCGCGGCTGCCACGACCTGGAATTCGCAGCCCATTTTCAATCCTTGCCGCGCGGCTCTTCTCTTGGCGCGGACATCGTCGTCCTCGACAAGTCGTTCGGCGTGCAACCGGTGCTCAGTTGGCTCACGGAACTGCGCTTAACTCCTGCGCGGCTTTGGCCCATCGTCTGGGGCACGCCGATCAGCGAATCCGAAGCGCTGCGCTTCATCCAGGCGGGGGCCCGCGGCATCCTGCTCAAAACCGTCGGCGCCGACGCGGTGTTGTCCTGCTTGCGAGCAGTCGCGAAAGGCCACAGCTGGATGGAGGAATCGGCTTTCCATACCGCGATTGGGCCCGGCCGTTCGGCGCACTCTGAACTGACGTCGCGCGAGCATCAGGTCCTGGAACTCGTCGAGCAGGGTTGCCGGAACCGCGAGATCGCGGCCGCCCTGGGCATCCAGCCCGGCACGGTCAAGATTCACATGAAGCACATCTTCGAAAAGACCGGCGTCCGGGGAAGGTATGGCCTTGCCCTGAATGGCTTGCGGCAGAGAGGCATGCTGCTGGACCCAGCGCCCATCGCGCGCGAAGAGTTGGCCGCCGCGATCCGGTAAAGCCAAAGACACCTGTTATCCTTGGGATTCGTGGGTAAGAAACTCCTCGCTGCCTTTGCGGCCGTGGCCTTCTGCGGCGTAACCGCACAGGCCCAAAAATCCCCCCTCGCCGGAATTCTCACTGACGAGATGCGCCGGAATTTCGAGGCTCTCCGCAAGTCCGACCCCGCGCCCTACTTCATCGCCTACGAAGTGTTCGACAGCGAATCGGAAATCGTCTCGGCTTCGTTCGGCGCGATCGGCGGCCAGAATCGCGGCCACAACAGGATCGCCGACGTGTCGGTTCGCGTGGGTTCGCCGAAGCTCGACAACTATCACCGCTCGGGACAGGACCGCATCCAGTTTGTCCATTCCGTAGCGATTCCCTTGGACGAGAACGCGGCTGCCATTCGCCGCCGGCTGTGGTTGGCCACCGACCGGACGTATCGGGCGGCGGCCCAGCGGCTCATCCAGGTGCAGACCGATCAGAAAACGCATGTTGCGGCGGAAGACGATTCGGACGACTTCTCGCGCGAGGAACCCTCCGCGTACGCCGGGAACGCTCCGCCGCTGAAATCCATCGGGCCGGATTGGACCGAGCGAATTCGCAAACTGTCGACCGTCTTTTCGCAGTACCCCGGGGTGCTGCAAAGCAGCGTCGTCCTGGTGGTGCAGCGCGAGGTGAAGTATTTCGTGAATACGGAAGGCGCGGATATACAGCAAGGCCGCGATTCCGCCCAGATCTTGATTTCCGCCGAGGGCAAGGCCATCGACGGCATGAATCTCTCCACCCATGAGAGCTTCGCGGCCGAGGATCTGTCGCGCCTGCCGAAAGACGACGTCCTGCGCGCCGGAGTGGAAAAAGCAGCGAAGGACCTGGCCGGCCTGCTGAAAGCTCCCGTGGTGGAGCCGTTCACCGGGCCGGCGATCCTCTCCGGATCGGCCGCGGCCGTGTTTTTCCATGAGATCTTCGGCCATCGCATCGAAGGACACCGCCAGAAGGACGAGAGCGAGGGCCAGACTTTCACCAAGCGCATCAACCAGCCGGTGCTGCCCGAATTCCTGTCGGTGATCTCCGATCCGGCCCGGACCACGGCTGCCGGAACCTACCTCAACGGTTCCTATGACTACGACGACGAGGGCGTCAAGGCGCGGCCGGTCACCGTGGTGGACAAAGGCATCCTGAAGACCTTCCTCCTTTCGCGATCGCCCATACGCGGATTTCCGAACTCCAATGGGCATGGCCGGAAGCAGCCCGGGGCGGAGGTCGTGTCGCGCCAATCCAACCTGATCGTCGAATCCGCGAAGTCCGTCCCCGAAGCGCGGCTGCGGGACATGCTGCGCGAGGAACTCCGGAAGGACGGAAAGCCGTATGGCCTGTACTTTAGCCGCGTCACGGGAGGATACACCACCACGGGAAGGCGCGGCTTGCAGGCATTTACCGTGATCCCGCTCATCGTCTACCGCGTCTACGCCGACGGCCGGCCCGACGAGCTGGTCCGCGGCGTGGACATCGTCGGAACGCCGCTGCAGAGCTTCGAGAAGATCGTCGCGACGGGCGACAGCCAGGAGGTCTTCAACGGCGTCTGCGGAGCCGAATCCGGAAATGTTCCGGTCTCCGCCGTCGCGCCTGCCCTGCTCATATCCGGAATCGAAGTGCAAAGTAAGGAGAAATCCCTGGACAGGCCTCCCTACCTCGAGCCTCCGCCGGAGGGCAAGTGATGCGCGCGATCGTCATCCTGGCACTGTTCGGTTTCGCCGCCTTCGCCCAGCCGCGCGACGTCGATCCCATTCTGAAGACGATGGCCGACGAGATGGTCCGCTCGCGTGCGCTGCAACTGGTGGACCGCCCGTATTACATCCAGTACCAACTGGAGGATGTCGAGGGCTTCTCCGCCTCCGCCACCCTGGGTGCGCTGCTGAACTCGAACCACAACAAGTTCCGCGCGCCCCTCATCGAGGTTCGCGTCGGCGACTATAGCTTCGATAACACCAACCACGTTTATTCCAGCTATTACCCCGGCGCCCGCTACGATCCGTCGCAGTGGCCGTTGGACGATCGTCCCGCGGTGCTCCGGCGATACCTCTGGCTTGCGACGGACCGCGCTTACAAGACGGCGATAGAAGGGTTCTCCCGGAAGCGCGCTTCGCTCCGCAACACCGCCTTGACCGCGGAACAGCTTCCGGATTTTTCGCGCGCCGAGCCGGTGCGAATCCTGGAGCCGGCGGCGAAGCTGAACCTCGACGACGCCGCTTGGACGAAGCGCGTGATCGCGCTGTCGGCGATTTTTCGAGCCTACCCCGAGATCATCGATTCCAGCGTAGATCTGTCGGCGGGCCAGGGCACTTCGTACTTCCTCAACAGCGAGGGATCCGCGCAGCGCACCCCGGATCAGTTGAGCGAAATCCGCGTGCGGGCCGTCGCCCAGACCAGTGACGGCATGATGCTTCGCAACGCGCTGGTGTTCGCCGCGGACACTGTGCAAGCGCTGCCTCCCGACCAGGAGATGAGCCGCGCGGTGCGCCAGCTCGCCGACGAACTCCGCGCCCTTGCCGTGGCCCCGGCCGGCGAGGAGTATACCGGCCCCGTGCTGTTCGAGCCCGCAGCCGCGGCTCAATTGTTCGCGCAGGCGCTGGGCGACAATCTCCGCGCCACCCGCCGGCCGGTGTCCGATCCCGGGCGTCCCGCTCCCTACCTGCCGAGCGAGTTTGAATCCAAGATCGGATCGCGCGTTCTTCCGGACTGGATGGATGTGGTCGACGACGCTACGCAGACGGACTGGCGCGGGCACAAACTGCTCGGCCACTACGAAGTGGACATGGAAGGCGTTCCGCCGAAGCCCGTCGCCGTCGTGGAGAAGGGCATTCTCAAATCCTTCCTTCTTACCCGGCAGCCGGTGAAAGGCTTCCCCGCCAGTAACGGCCACGCGCGTCTGCTGGGCAACTTCGGCGTGTATTCCGCCGCCGCCGGAAACCTGTTCATCAAAGCTGCGCAAACCAAGCCCCTGCCGGATCTCAGGAAACAGCTCATCGACGTATGCAAGGAGCGCGGCAAGCCGTACGGAATTGTGGTGCGCAAGCTCGATTACCCCTCGACGATGTCGGTCCAGGAGTTCCAGGCGCTGGCCACCGGCTCCATGCAGGGGGGCGGCGGTTCCCGGCCGCTGAGTCCCCCGGTGCTGGCTTACCGGGTGTATCCCGACGGCCATGAGGAACTGGTCCGGGGCCTGCGGTTCCGCGGGTTCTCCAGCCGGCTGCTGCGCGACATCGCCGCCGCCTCGGACGACGCTTACGTGTTCAACTACGTCAACAACGGCGCGCCGTTCGCGCTCATCGGCGCGGGCGGATACGTGGCGCCCAGCACCGTCGTTGCTCCGGCGGTTCTGTTCGATGAGCTCGAACTGGAACGGCCGGCGGACGAGCTTTCGAAACCGCCGGTGGTCCCGCCGCCGCCCATCGAATAGGCCTTGGTGCGAATCCTCAGCCGGACAGTCTTTCGGGAAATCGCCACCGGCGCGCTGCTGGGCGTGGTGCTGTTCACGTTCGTCCTCTTTCTGCGGGAAGCCGGACAGCTCTTCTCCATTCTCGTCCGCAGTTCCGCGCCGCCGAGAACGGTGGCCTACCTGTTTGCGCTGACGCTTCCCGACTCCCTGATTTTCACCATTCCCCTGGGGGTTGTCGCGGGAGTCCTGCTCGGTCTCAGCCGGATGTCCGGCGATTCTGAAATCACGGCCTTGCGCGCCGCCGGTGTTCCCGGCCGAGTCGTCAGCCGTCCGGTTTTGGCGTTCGCGGCCGTCTCCATGGCCCTCGCCGCCGCCTGTTCGCTCTGGCTGACCCCCTGGTCCATCCGCGAACGGTTCCGGATTCTGAATCAGCTCGCCGCCGCGCAACTCACCGCCGACATTCAGCCGCGTGTCTTCGAAGAGGAGTTCCCGAAGAAAGTGCTGTACGTGCAGGATGTGATTCCGGGCCCGGTCGCGCGCTGGCGGAACGTATTCCTCGCCGACACTACCCCGCCGGAAGAAAGGCCGAAATCCGCGCGCGAGATCGGCGAGGGTCCGCGGATTACCGTCGCGGCCGAGGCCATCGCCACGCCGGACGTGGTCCGCAATCGCATCCAGCTCTCGCTCGTGAACTGGAGCTCCTATGACGTCGAGAAGGATATAACGAAGTACAACACCACCTTCGCTCCCAAGGGCGAACAGGTCCTGGATGCTCAGAAGCCGGCCGAATTGAAGTCGTCGAGGCCGTCCCGCGAGTTGGACACGGTACCTCTCTACACGCTGGCCTACCGCATTCCCAACGTGGACCCCGCGCGGCTGCGGGAGGCCCGGATCGAGCTGCACCGGCGGCTCGCTTTGCCGGTGGCGTGCATCATGCTGGCCCTCATCGGCATCCCGCTGGGCGTCTCGTCGCGCAAGGGGGGCAAGTCCGGAGCATTCGTGATCACCGTGGGGCTGGCGTTCTTGTACTACATGAGCCTGATGAGCCTCGTGCGTCTTGCCGACCAGGGAGCTCTGAGCCCCGCGCTGGCGGCTTGGCTCCCGAACATTGTCTTCGGGGTGGCCGGGCTGCTGCTGATGTCGCGGCTGGAGACGCCGGGCGACAAGGATTGGGCCGGGCACATCCGCTCCTGGATTGCGCACTGGATCAAGAGCGTGCGCCTTCCGGAGTCTCAGAACGGACGCGGGGCCAGGCGCCGTCGGCTCCGGTTCCCGATCCTGCCGCAGTTGATCGACGGCTACGTGCTGTCGACCTTCCTGTTCTACTTCGGGCTGCTGCTGTCTAGTTTCGTGCTGCTGATCCACGTCTTTACGTTCTCCGAGCTGCTCAGCGACATCACCAGGAACCACATCCCGATCTCGCGCGTCGCCGTCTATCTTTTCTTCCTGACGCCGAAGCTGATCTACGACACCACGCCGATCAGTGTGCTGGTGGCCGTCCTGATCACGTTCGGCGTGCTGATGAAGAGCAACGAGGTGACTGCGCTGAAGGCCTGCGGCGTGAGCTTGTACCGCCTGTCGGTGCCGGTCCTGCTGGCGAGCGGCGCGCTCAGCGCCGGCCTCTTCGCGTTCGACCACTTTTACATACCGGATGCGAACAAGAGGCAGGACGCCATTCGCAACGAGATCAAGGGCCGCCCGCCGCAGACGTACCTGCGTCCCGACCGCAAATGGATCCGTGGCGAGGGCGATCGCATTTACTACTACCGTTACATGGATGCCGCGGAGAACGTGATAATCGGCGTCAGCGTGTTCGAATTGTCGCCCAAGACGTTCCGCGTCACCCGGCATATTCAAGCGGAGAAAGCGCGCTGGGAGCCCTCCATCAAGACCTGGGTGTTCCAGAATGGATGGGCGCGCGATATCAATGGAATACAGGAAACGGGTTTCAAGAACTTCTCCGGCCAGGCGATGACATTCCCCGAACTCACCGAGCCGCCCAGCTACTTCATGAAGGAAGTAAAGCAGTATTTCCAGATGAACGCCCCGGCGCTCGAGGAGTACATCCTCGATTTGCAGCAGAGCGGATTCAACACCGTTCCGTTGCAGGTCCAATTGCACCGCAAGTTCTCCGTGCCGATGTTCGCGGTGATCATGGCCCTCATCTCGGTCCCGTTCTCATTTCTTGCGGGCACCCGGGGCGCGATGGCCGGGGTGGGCGTCAGCTTCGGAATCGCCATCGCCTATTTCTCCCTCAACGCCCTGTTCGAGCAGGTCGGGAACTTGAATCAGTTGCCACCGCAGATCGCGGCATGGTCGCCGGACGCGCTTTTCTCGCTGGCGGGCCTGTATTTCTTCACCCGCATGCGAACTTAAAACCCCGACTGCATACTATTCCGTAGTCCAGCCGCGCCCGAATACGGGTTCCCCTACAAATTCATCACGATTTCCTGGAAACTCGGATCTTAGTATTATAGATTTTCAGATCACAATACCTTTAAGGCGGAAACGAAGTGGGAGACTACATCCGATTCGCCGACGTAGTACGGCAGGTGGCGGCTTCAGATCCGGAGGGATTCGAACAGCTATACCGGATTTTCGCCATGCAGTCCGTCCATTTGCGCCGGCAGTTCGGCTTTCAGGATTTCGAGGACCGGATGCACGACGTCTATTTGATCGTCGTTGAATCGATCCAAAGCGGCAAAGTGCGGGAGCCAGCGGCGCTCCTGAGCTATATCCAGGGAGTGGCCCGGCTGGTTCTTTGTTCTCACGCCAACACCCGCTCCCGGCGCACCCGGATCTTCTATAGCCTGTGTCATTGGGAATCGAACCGCTGCGGGCGTCAAACGCCGGAAGACACGCTCCGCCTAAAGGAAAGATCTGAAATCATGCGAGGCCTGCTGCAGTCCTTGAGCCCGAAAGAGCGGGAAGTCTTGATCCGATTCTACCTTCACGAGCAGGCGAAAGAAGAAATCTGCCGCGACTTGGGCCTGACGGATACGCAATTCCGGCTGACGAAATCCCGCGCGAAAGCACGGCTGGCGCGCCTCGGGGCGGAACGGTTCGGGACTGCCCAAGGCCACCGCCGCCTAGACGGTGGTGATACACTCAGCGCGGTATGATCATTCGATCTTTAATCCTCACTTTTGCGTTTGCCGGATCCGCTCTGGTAAGCGCCGATGCTCAATGGATCCGCATGTTTGACGGGAAAACTCTGGAGGGATGGAAAGCCAACCAGAACCCCGCCAGTTGGATCGTGCGAAACGAAGCCATTGTCGGCGATGGCGAGAACAGCCATCTTTTCTGGATGGCCGAGCAGTGTGAAAGCTGCGAATTCAAAGCGCAGGTTCGCCTGAATCACGGCGGCAACTCGGGCATGTACTTCCGGGCGAAATTCATGCCGGGATGGCCGCATGGTTATGAAGCCCAGGTGAACAATACTCACGCGGACTGGAAGCGCACGGGCAGTCTCTACAATTTTGTCGACATCAAGGAGCAGCTCATCCCCGACGACACCTGGTGGGAGCAGCACGTAATCGCCGATGGCAATCACATCATGATTGAAGTGAACGGCAAGACCGTCGTCGATTACGTGGACCAAAAGAACACCTACACGAAGGGCTATCTGGCGCTACAGCAACACAATAAGGGCAGCGTCGTCGAGTTCAAGGACCTGATGTTCCGGCCGCTCCCCAAGAAGTAATCCGCCTGTGTAGTAGTTCGACATTAGAGATTAAGACCCTAATTACCAGATACAATCAGTCAGCGTGAGAAAGTCATTTTGGCCCCTGGCCTGCGCAGGGGTCCTGGCGGCTTCCATTTCTTTGCCGGCCGGAAATGCAGGTCAGACGAGCGATTCTTATCTGGTTGTCGAATCGTCGAAGGCGGATGGAAGCCGGCTGATCCTCGTTTCCAGGAACGCGCGGCATCAGGTCGCGAACGCGTTCTTCGCCGCTGCGGATCCGGCCGTCTCCTTCGACGCAAAACGCGTGCTGTTCGCCGGGCGCAAAAATGCCCGGTCACCTTGGCGAATCTATGAGATACAGCTGTCCGCAGGATCCCCTAGAGCGATCACAAGCGGTGCAGCAGACTGCATCCGGCCGGTGTATCTGGCCGATGCGATCGTCTACGCGCGCCGCACTCCCTCCGGTTTTCAGGTCGAGCGACTCAAGGATGGCTCAGTGAACCAGCTTACGCATGCGCCCGGCGACTGGCTCCCTTCCGATGTCCTCGAGGATGGCCGCATTCTCCTGGACGGCCCGCACGCTCTGGGACGCGACATTTACACCCTCTATTCGGACGGCAGCGGGATCGAGACGGTCCGCTGCGATCACTTGGGACCGCGGCGCAACGCTCGCGAAGCGGATAACGGCGACATCGTCTTCGAGACCTCCCACGGATTCGGACGTTTCACCTCCGCCCTGGCCTCCGCGGTGCCGGCCAGCGGTCCACACCGCATTCCCGTCGCACCCCGGCCCGTGCCCAACCGCCACCCCTCGGGACTCCACGAAAAAGACGGAGCGAACCTGCTGTGCCTCAGCGTGTACACGTCTAAGCTCAACATTCCGGAAGGTTCGGCCGCGCGCGTGCGAGTCTACTCCACCACTGCCGCGCTGGGAGAGGCGCCCGTCGAGACCGACGGTTCGTTTTACCTCCACGTCCCCGCCGACACGCCCCTGCGCTTCGAAGTCCTCGACTCGGCCGGGCGCACTCTGGCTGCGCAAAAGTCCTGGACGTGGCAGCGTCGCGGCGAGCAGCGCGTCTGCATCGGCTGCCACGCCGGACCGGAGCGCGCTCCCGAAAACGCCGTTCCTAAAACACTGTTGCGGAATACCACGCCCGTCAACCTGGCTGGAGGCCGTTCATGAAAATTGGGTTCGTTCCGTTGTTCCTGGCCGGGTTGGCTGCGTACGCCTCGGAACCCACCGGCCCCATCCGGTTTGAGGACATCACGGCCCAGGCCGGCATCGATTTCCGGCACAGCTTCGGTTCGCAGCGGCTCGGGTCGCTCCTGGAAAGCACGGGCGCGGGCTGCGTCTGGTTCGACTACAACAACGACGGCCGGCTGGACCTCTACGTCGTCACCGGGAAGCCGCTCGGCGGCGACATGCACCCGTATCCGCTCAAGAAACCGCCAGAGAAAATGCCGCACAATCACCTTTACCGGAACAACGGCGACGGCACGTTCACCGACGTCACGGATCAGGCAGGCGTTGCGACGGATTTATATAGCATGAGCGCCATCGCCGCCGATTTCGACAACGACGGCAACACCGATCTGCTCGTCACCGGATACGGCCGTGTGATCCTCTACCGCAACAAGGGCAACGGAACGTTCGAGGACGTGACGGAAAAAGCAGGGCTGGGCAAAGTAACGGGCTGGACCATCGGGTCGGCATGGCTCGACTACGACAAGGATGGCTGTCTCGATGTCTTCATCGGCCGCTACGTCAAGTTCGACCCGAAGTATCGCGCCTACTACGCCGCGGATAATTACCCCGGGCCGCTCGACTACGCCGCCGACACCAACCTTCTCTTCCACAACAACTGCAACGGCACGTTTACGGACGTGAGCGAGAAATCGGGCATCGGCGCATACAAAGGCCGAACGATGGGCGCTACTTCCGGGGATTTCGACGGCGACGGCTGGCCCGATATCTACGTGGCAAACGATAAGACCGAGAATTTCCTGTTCCGCAACAAGCACGACGGCACCTTCGAGGAAATCGCCACGCAGGCCGGCGCGGCGTTCGGACAGAACGGCGAATCTACTGGGGCCATGGGACCGGTCTTTGCCGACCTCGACGGCGATGGGCGCGTCGACCTCTGGGTGACCGATTCGAAATATAACCGCTTGCTTCGGAATACCGGCAAGGGGGTGGAGCTCGAGGACGTTTCCGCGCAAGCCGGAGTCTCGGAAGCCACCGCGCAATACGCCAGTTGGGGCACCGGCGTTTTCGATTTCGACAACGACGGCCGTCCGGACCTGTTCATCGTCCACGGCGGTCTCATCCAGATGGTCCCGATGGAGCACTCGCTGTTCCGCAACGCGGGAGCGGGCAAGTTCACCGACGTATCTTCGACGGCGGGCCCGTTCTTCGACGTGAAGACCGTCGGGCGCGGCGCGTGCTTTGCCGACTTCATGAACGACGGAAAGATGGGAGCGTTCGTAGTGAGTCTCGGGGCGCCGGGGACTCTGCTGCGCAATGTGACGGCCAACGGGAACCACTGGATCGCCGTGAAACTCACCGGGGGCCGGAAGACGAACCGAGACGGAATCGGCGCCAAGCTCGAACTGACCGCGGGAGCCCAACATCAACTGGCGCAGCGAGTCGCAGGCTGCGGCTATCTTTCGCAGGATGACGGCCGGGTCCACTTCGGCCTGGGCCCCGCCGCGAAGATCAACGAGCTGAAAATAACGTGGCCGTCGGGCACAGTGCAGATCCTGCGCGATATCAAGCCCGACCAGATTTTGAAAGTGGAGGAGAAGTAGTTGCGGATTCTGCTCGCCTTCGCGCTGGCCTCCGTGATGTTCGCCAGCGAGCCGCGCTATCTGAACCCGATCGAACTCGCCGTCTCGCCGGACGGAGCCCGGCTCTACATCGTATGCGAGGGCAGCGACGAACTGGTCGTCGTCGACGCGCAGTCCGGAAAAGCGATCCGCCGCGTGCGGGTAGGACGCGTACCGAAAGGCCTGGCGATATCGCCCGACGGCGCGAGGGTTTTTGTCGCGAACGCGTGGGGCGACACCGTCTCCGTCGTCGACGCCGCGTCTCTCCAAGTCGCGAAGACTTATCGAGCGGGATTCGAGCCGACGAGCGTTGCTCTCGCGGGTCCCGCCCTTTACACCGCCAACCGGATCGGCAACGATATCTCCGTCATCGACGCCGCGACCGGAGAAGAAACCCGCAGGCTGACCGCCGGCCGCGGAGCCAGCTACCTCGCGGTTTCTCCGTCCGGCAATTCGCTGGTTTCCACGCACATTTATCCGAACATCGGCCCCTACCGCACCGTGCCAGAGTCCGAGTTGACCTTCATCGACACGCACGGCTCCTATGTGCAGAGCCGCGACCGGATCGAGAATGCCGCCGGAATGTTCCACGCTGCTTTCTCGAAGGACGGCCGCCTGGGGATCGCCGCTCAGATCCGTCCGAAGAACCTCATCCCGCTCGCGCACGTCGAGCATGGATTCGCGCTCGGCAACTCGATCCTGGTTTTCGGAGAGGATGTGGGAGAGCCGGTCCAACTGCTCATCGACGAACTGGACCGGTATTACTCGATGCCCTTCGGCGTTGCCATCACGCCGGACAAGCGAACCGCCTACATCTCGACCACCGGAGCGGATAGCGTCACCGTCATCGACGTCCCGAAGTTGCTCGCTTTCGTCCGGAACCTCAGCCCCCGGGAACGCAAGCGGGCCGGCAACGATCTGGCCGCCGCATCGCACTTCGTAACGCGGCGCATCGATGTGGGGCGCAGCCCGAAAGGCATGGCGCTCTCTCCCGATGGAGCGCGCCTCTACGTCGCCAACCGGCTGGACGACTCCATTTCAGTCATCGATACGAGGCTCAACCAGGTGGAGCGAGCGATTCCGCTGGGCGGCCCCGAACCGGTTACGCCGCTGCGCCGCGGCGAACGGCTTTTTTACAACGCGAAGTTCTCTTTCCAGAAACAATTCGGCTGTGCCGGATGCCACATCGAAGGCACGCTCGACGGCCTCGCGTGGGATCTCGAGCCGGACGGTTTCGGAATCGACATCGTGGACAACAAGCCGCTTGAAGCTGTGGACGGCACGGAACCGTTCAAGTGGAACGGCGGCAACCCGGACCTCGAGACCGAGTGCGGCATCCGCACCGAGAAGTTCTTTTACCGCTCGCAAAGCTACTCTAAGACCGAACTCGACGACCTGGTCAAATTCATCAAGGCGATGCCGGCCCGGCCGAACCGTTTCCGCGCCGCGAACGGCGAACTGACGGCGGCGCAGGAGCGAGGACTGGCGGTCTTCGAACGCACCAGGCGAAAGAACGGCGCGCCGATTCCCGACGAGTTGCAGTGCGGCACCTGCCACAGCGGGCCGAAGTATACGAACCAACAGTTGACCCACGTCGGCACGCGAAAACCGACCGACCGCTCGTCGTCGATCGACACGCCTCATCTGGTGGGCATCGCGCTGAGCGCGCCCTATCTGCACGACGGCTCGGCCCGCACCCTGGAAGAAATCTGGACCGTTTTCAACCCCAAGGACCAGCACGGGGTCACGAACGATCTCAGCAAGGACGAATTGAACGACCTGATCGAGTATCTGAAAACACTATGAGATACGCACTGCTCATTTCGCTACTGGCGGTCCCCGCGCTGGCGAAGGATCCCGCCCCGCCGGAAATGCCCCGCTTCCAGTGGGAGAATTTCACCACGGCGAACGGCCTGCCCGACAACAAGGTCTTCAACGTGAAGGTGGATGGCAACCGGGTCTGGGCCGCGACCGAGAATGGCCTCGGGCTATACGAAAACGGAAAGTGGAAGGTGTTCCGCCCGGCTGACGGACTGGTGCATCGCGTCGCGACGTACGTGGACGTCGACAAGCGCACTCACGACGTGTGGATCGCCACAATGGGAGGCCTCAGCCGGTACTCCGGCGGCCGCTTCGACAACTTCACGCAGCTCAACAGCGGGCTCCCAAACGACGTCGTGTATGGAGTCGCCGTGAAGGACGACTACGTCTGGACGGCCACGGCCGCCGGCGCGGGACGCCTGAACCTCAAGACGGGCCAGTGGTCGCTGTATCACGAGCGCAACACCCCGATGTACGAAATCTGGACGTACGCGGTCAGCCCCGGTTCGGACAAGGTCTACTATGCCGTGTGGGGCGCGGGCGTGCTCGAGTACGACGTCAAGACCGAGCGCTGGAAGGACTACAACGACCCCGACGGCGAAACCGAAATGGTTCTCTTCAAGGATCAGGGCCTGGTGCATGAGATCACGACCTCGGTCAGCTACGTCGAGAAGGAAAAAGTGATCTGGGTCGCGACGTACTTCGGCGCCAGCCGGTATGACATGCGCAACTGGAAAAACTTCCTCCAGAAGGACAGCGGGCTCCCGAGCGATTTTCTGAACCAGGTGAAGGCGGTGGATGGAACGCGCTGCTGGTTCTCCACCGACAAGGGGCTCGCGTACTACGACGGCGAGAACTGGGCCGTGTACCGGCCGGCGCTCGACAGCGGCAAGCCGGAAATGCTGGTCCGCGACGCAACCGGGAAAGTGACACAGGCGGCCGTCGATACGGCGCCCGCGCACAACTACATTTTTGGGTTGGATTTTCAGGGCGACGATGTCTGGGTCGCCACCGCACGTGGCGTGAGTCACGGAATACGAGTGAAGTAATGGAGAAAAAAATGATCTTCGAAGAATTATTGAAAGACATTGCGAAAATGCCGGTCATCAAGACGGCGATCAGCGATCCCCGCGTTCTGAATGAAGCGCCGGTCTACGGGAGCGCGTTTTCGCGCGGCTTGCGGATCGACCTGAACGGTCTGACCATTCTCCTCATATCGGGAACGGCCAGCATCGACGGGAAAGGCAACACCGTCCACGTGGGCGATCTACGCGCGCAATGCCGACGGACTTTCGAGAACATCAAAGGCCTCCTCGAGAGCGAAGGCGCCACGTGGCATGACATCGTTCGGACCAGTTGCTACCTGCGCGATATCGAGCGCGATTATGCGGCCTTCAACGACGAGCGGACCGACTTCTACCGCGAAGAGGAACTGGATCCTCTCCCGGCTTCGACGGGTATCCAGGCGATTCTCTGCCGCCCGGATCTTCTGATCGAAATCGAAGCCATCGCGATGTTCCAGTCGCCGAAAACGGAGTAAAGCAGTGTCTTGGAATGATTTGTCCAATTTGACGCGATTGGCGTGGCGCGCGCACTCGTGCGTGCCGCGTCGCCACTCATGGCGACGCCTGGCTTCCGAGCGAAGAAGTGTCGAGAAGAGTCTCGACACGGCACGCAGGATTGCGTGCGCCACGGTCTGTCTCACCGCAGTTTTGACCGTGGCGGGTGCGACGTACGCGCAGCAGCCCTCCGGGTGCGCGTGCGGGGTAAACCCGCCGGGCCGCCCGGTACAACGCGTTATGGAGCCGTATGCCCAGTCTCCGGAAGACCTGCGCCCGTACTCGAAGTTCACCAAGCCCTATTACGAAAACTACACCAAGACCATTGAGTACAACGGCGCGGCGCGAGACGTTCCCGACCCGGATTTGAAAACCCTCGACGCGATCCGGGTCGGTTTTCTTGGGCCGCTGGAAAACCACCCCGACGCAAAGCTCGGCCGCATGATGCTCCACGGCGCGGAACTGGCCATTGAAGAGGCCAACGCGCGCGGCGGGTACTGCGGGAAGCCGTTTAAGATGCTGCTCCACAACGACTCAGCTCTGTGGGGCGCATCCTCGAACGAGATCGTCAAGATGACTTACGACGAGCAGGTGTGGGGCATGCTGGGCTCCATCAGCGCCGACACCACCCACATCGCGCTTCGCGTCTCGCTCAAGTCCGAACTGCCCATCGTCAACAGCGCCTCGACCGATCCGACTATCCCCGAGACGATCATCCCCTGGTACTTCACCACCATTCAGGACGATCGCCTGCAGGCTTACACGCTCGCCCGGCGAATCTACACCGACCTTGGCCTCAAGCGCGCCGCCATTCTCCGCATCAACGACCGCTATGGCCGCTTTGGCGTCCTCAAATTCCGGGATGCGTCGCGGCGCCTCAGCCACCCGGTTGTGATCGAGCAAAAGTTCATGCCCGGCGACGCAGACTTCGCACACCAGTTGCAGGTCATCGACGACTCGCGCGCCGATTCCATCGTCATCTGGGCGGACGCGAAATACGCCGGCGGCATCCTGAAGCAGATGCGCCAGCTCGGCATGAAACAGCGGGTATTCGGCAGCTTCCGCACCTACGGCGACGAGCTGTTTGAAATTGCGGGCGACTCGGCCGAAGGTCTCGAGTTCGTCTTCCCGTACGATCCGAACCAGGACCGTCCCGCGTGGGTCTCGTTCCAACAGCGGTTCGCCAAACGGTTCGAAGGCAAGCGGCCTGACGCGTTCGCCTCGCTCGGCTTTGACGCGATGAACGTGCTGCTCAATTCCATCTGCCGCGCCGGCCTCAATCGCGGCCGCATCCGCGACGCCTTCACCTCCATCGAGCAATATCACGGCGTGACGTCCGACATGGTGATGGACGTGAACTGCAAGAACATCAGCCCGCTGTATCTCGGCACTGTTAAGGCCGGCCGCAAGGTAGAGTTCCGGCGTTATCCGATGCAATTGCCGTACGCGCAGGTGAGCGGAGTGAGGCCGGCGTTCACCGGTCCACCGCCCGCTGACGCTCCCGCCGGGGCGCTGAACATCGTTCTGTTCGGCAGAGACGCGGACAAGTTCGCCGCGACGCCCGGCTCGCGATACCGGGTGGTTCCCGTCGTCACCGGGCAGCAATGGGGAAAGAGTGTCAACGAACTCGTCAGCGCCATGACGGACCAGCGGACCATCGCGGTCATTGCCACGGACCGGGACGCGAGCCATCTGGCCGAGCAACTCGGCAACCGGCTGTTCATTCCGGTGGTCGCACTCAGCTCGGACCGGGCGCTGACATCCATGGGCGTCCCGTGGATTTTCCGACTGCCCGCGGAAACCAAAGTCGACGACGCAGTTCGGAAACTCGTGGCCGCCGCCGACGAAGCGGGACCGAACCGGGGGCGTCTCCGCGACGTGTTAGCGCGGCAGTAACGTGGCGCGCGTACTCGTACGTGCCACGTCGAGACTCGTCTCTGCGCTTGTCGTGAAGAAAATGGGCGTCGCCAAGAGTGGCGACGCGGCACGCAAGAGTGCGTGCGCCACGGATTGGTTAGCCCTTACGGCGGCGCCTCCACTCGAACAGCACGACGCCGGCCGCGACCGAAACATTCAGTGACGCGATCTGTCCCGCCATGGGGATGCGCAGCAGGAAGTCGCAGCGTTTGCGCGTGTGCTCGTGCAAGCCGTGTCCTTCGGCCCCGAGGAGTAGGGCGGTGGGTTCGGCGAAATCCGCCGCATCGTAGTCCTGCTCGGCGCGCTCGTCCAGGCCGTACACCCAGTACCCGCGCTCCTTCAATCTGTCGATCGCCTGGTTGAGGTTCCCCGCACGGACCACGGGTGTGTACTCGAGCGCCCCGGCGGCGGCCTTCGCGACGATCTCGGTGAGCCCGACGGATCGCCGGTCGGGGATGACGACCGCGCCCGCGCCGGCCGCGTTTGCCGTTCGGATGATCGCGCCGAGGTTGTGGGGATCCTCGATTCCATCGAGCACCACCACGAGCCCCGCGCCGGCCGGCAGATCGTCGAGATCCAGATAACGGTGCGCGGCGGCGTACGCGACGATGCCCTGGTGAGTGGCTCCCGGCGCGGCGCGCTCCACCTGTTCGCGCGGCTCGAAACGGACCGGAACTCCCCGTTCGCGGCAGAGCTCGACCACTTCCTGGATGCGCGGACCGGCCGCTCCCTTGGCGATCAAAACGCGTTCAATCGGCCGTCCGGCCAGGAGCGCTTCACGAATGGGATGAATTCCGGCGAGAACTGACATTAGAATTAATGGTATCGCCATGGTCGAGACGGCCATCGACAATTCGCCGCAGCCAATACCCGACAAGCTATACTTTCGCATCGGCGAAGTAAGCCGGCTCACGGGCGTGAAGCAGTACGTCCTGCGCTACTGGGAATCGGAGTTCGCGGGCCTGGGCCCGAAGAAGAGCGGGACCGGCCATCGCCTCTACCGCCGCAAGGACGTGGAGTTGCTGCTCGAGATCAAGCACCTGCTCTACGAAAAGCGCTTCACGATTGAGGGGGCCCGCAAGTGGCTGGAGGATCGGCGGAAGGCCCCCATCGCCGCCAAGCCGGCCCCGAAGCCGGAGAACCAGGCGGAGCTATTTGATTCTCCGGTGGACGGGATCCGGCACGAGTTGCGGGAAATCCTCAAGCTGCTCAAGTAGGTTTATCTATCCCCTGGAGGCGCTTTACTTCCAGTCCTGGGAACCATGATAGATATGCAGAATCTCGACGGCTTCCGGTTTCACTGAATAAACCGTCCGCACAGTAGGCTCAGCAAAGTGCTGGAAATGCTCTTGCAGATAATCCTTGATGCCCTCCAGATCGTCGGCGGCTGGTGCGGTCCAACGGACACGCATCAGGACTGAAACATGCGTTCCAGACGTGCGTCCATTTCTTGTGCCTCACGCGTATTTCTTCTGCTGGTAATAGATGAGGCCGAGCCTGCCGTAGACCTCGGGCGTGCCGGGCTGGATCTGCTGCGCATTCCGATGATGTCGATCAGTCGTTCCGAAGTGATGGCGATCAGTGCGGAGCGAAGCGACGCAGGACTTTCTCAGTGTGAATCAGTGATCGACATCCGTCAAGAGTCTGACTGGTTTTCTTTGCTCCCGACTCC
>JANXRE010000118.1 GCA_025353165.1 Acidobacteriota bacterium
TGACGCGACCGCCACGCCCACGGGACGGCCCCAGACCCGCCCGTCTTCGGTGACGAACCCGGTCAGGAAATCCTCGTACGCCCCCGCCGCTTTGCCGTTCTGAACGGGAACCCGAATCACTTCGTATCCCGTCCGGGACGCCTTGTTCCACGACCCGTGCTCCGCCGCGAAGATGTGCCCTTGGTATTCGGCCGGGAACTGGCTTCCGTCGTAAAAAGTCATCTCCAGCGACGCGTTGTGCGGCTGGAGCAAAACGTCCGGAACGATCGCCTTCGACTTCAGTTCGGGGTGCTTGCCGGCGTGACGAGGGTCCTGATGCGGGCCAGTGTAATACCACGGCCACCCGTAAAAACCGCCTTCCTGAACGTGAGTGATGTAATCGGGCACGAGGTTGTCGCCCAATTCATCGCGCTCATTGACAGACGTCCAGAGCTCTCCGGTCTGAGGATGCACCGCAATCCCGACCGGGTTGCGAATGCCCGACGCGTAAACACGCAGGTTCTTTCCCTCCGGCGTGAATTCCAGGATATTCGCGCGGTGGAACTCGACCGGATTGTTGTCCGCATCGTCCACGTTCGAGTTCGAGCCCACCGAAACGAACATTCGCTTCCCATCATTCGAGAACGCAACGTCGCGCGTCCAGTGGCCGCCGCCGCGCAGGCGCCCGCCCCCGGGGATATCGGGAACCACAACCTCGGCTTTTCCCCGAGCCTTGAGGTCGCCGTTCTGATACGGGAAGCGCACCACCGATCCCGTGTTCCCGACGTAGACGTATTTCGGATTCGGTCCCAGCGGGTAGAACGCGATTCCGAACGGCTGGAACAGGCCGGTCGCAAACACCTCGACGGTCTGCGCCGTGCCTCCGGACGTCATTCCGCGCAACACCCGTATGCGGTCCGACTCGCTCTCGGCGACAAACAGGTCGCCATTCGGGGCGCGGCGGATCAGCCGCGGCTCTTTCAACCCTGTTGCGAACACGGTCACCTTGAAGCCGGCGGGCGCTTGCGGCCACGCGTTGGCAGGCCGTGCGACCAGGTGCGGTCCATTGTCGACCGACTTCGTGGCGTACGGCTCCGGGAGATCTCCCACCTTGATCTTGTGGGTGACGCCTGGTTTTTCGTCGCGGTAATCGCTAAATACCTTGGGGCCCGCCGCGCCCATTAAGATGGTGAGCAGGAGACCGGAAGCCGTACAGTAGAAAAGACTCATTTTCTCTTAGACGAAATGCTGCCGTTTGTGATGCAGTTTTCGTTACTCCTCCCGCAGCGCCTCTATCGGATCCACGCGAGCCGCCCGGCTGGCCCCAACGCTCAGCACCACCCCAATCGCGGCCCCCGTCACGCTCATCGCGGCGCTCTGCTTCAGAATCATACGGAGCACCCGCACCCAGTCCGTCCCGATGGCCATCCGAATCCCGATCTCTCGCGTCCTGCCCGCAACCTGCCGAGTGAATTGCAGGGCGGGTGTAAGTCCAAACAATACCGCGCTCAAAACCGAAGCCAGCGCGGTGAACCACAGCGCCCGCGCGTCCAGGTGAAAGCTCAGTTGGATGGGGACATCGCTGGGAATATCGATAGAGGAGGCGATCCCGACAAAAACGCTCGCCATCAGCAAGCCGAAAGCTCCCCCGGCGAACGCGACCAGGAGGCTCTCCGCCGAAGCTGCCTCACCAGTCGCGCGCGGCTCGCGCCGATCGCCAGCCGCACGGCGATTTCGCGCGTCCGCGCCCGGCCCCGGCTCAGCATCAGGTTGGCGACGTTCGCGCAGGCGATGGCCAGCACCACCGCGGCGATTGCGCGGTTCGTGTCCGGATTCGACTCCTCCAGCAATTTTGCGATAGCCGCGGCCTCGGCGCTAGCGGTAGGGATCGCGGCGCCGGGCTTTAGCCGGCCCTTCACCGCGAATCGCCGCGTGCCCCGGTTGGTCAGAATGTCGGACGTCACCAGCTTGGGAGCCATCCCTGCTGGAACGAACAAGGCCGGACGGGTATACTGATCCATTGCCGTAAAAATCTCCGGCGCGATACCAATGATGGTGAAGTCCAGTCCGTTCAGCCGGACGTGGCGGCCTATGACGGAAGGGTCGGCCTTAAATCCTGTCCGGCCGCCTGATCCTCCTCGGGCCGGAACCCGCGTCCGAGTCCCGGCTCTGTGCCACGCACCTGGAAGAAATTCCCGCTGACCAGAAAGCCAGCCTTCCATTGGGGCTGGTCCCGGCTATTCACCGCAAAACCGAAGGACGCGAGTTGATACGCCATCAGTCCACTGAAAGACCGGCTCTGCTCTCGGAAGTCGGCGTAATCTCGCCGAATGTGCCGCCGGGTGTCCTCGAGCGCAGAGTAACGACTTCGGAAGGCTTCGGCACCGGCAGCGGACACAACAATACCGTCCGCAAAACTGAATATTGAGGAAGTAGCGCCGATGCCGGGCGCGATGGACAAAATCGCCGTCAACGAGAATGCGGGCCAACGCCGCAGGGCGCGGACGGCGTAACGCAGATCTTTGAGCACTTCACTTCGCGATGCACCCCATGCTCGGGTCAGCTACAGACAGACGGGAGCGGACAATCGCGACGTTCGCTAACGGGACGAATCGGACGAATTCGGTCGCCCCGTCAGCAACACGTGATGAAGCACATAGGAAATCTGGACGGGCGTCCAGTGTTCGAACTTGCATTTAATAAGTACCTGGTAGTAAGGCGGGAGCTTCCCCGAGGGGAGACGAATCTTGCTGAGCAATTCTCTGGCATGCGCCTCGATCGTGACGTACTGGCAGGCCGCCAGCGAGCCCGGCATCCACGGCCCGGCAAGGACCAAAACCTCACCCCGTCCATGCAGGCCTGGAAGGCGGCTGATTACAGCGTAGGTCTCGCCGGTCTGGTTCTGCGCATCCATGATTCCGTTCCCAAAGAACGCCGGCTCCCCGGCCCGGGGCCTGAGATTTCGAACACCCTCCACGTTGTCGGACTGCATCACCAGGTCCTGCTCGATGGGGAGGTCCCTGATCTGCGCGTTGAACTTGGGCGGTCCCACGAAGATCAGATTGTTGGCGCCTATTTCGTTCCACGTTAGCGCGGTACTGGTCGCAAACTGCAGGTCGGGGATTCTCGTCCCCAGCAGCTTAGCGAGAAGGAACGTCCCACCCGACTCGCCGATCCCCGTGAATGCGTACCACGGTTCGGCGCGCTCGCCCGGAAAGCTCTGCTCCAGCCTTTTGACCGTCCCGGAACGCACAGCGTCTTCCCAGTCGTGCATTGTGTAAGGTTGCCGCACAAAACCCAAACTCGGGATTCTGATGAAGAGGGGCGTGCCCAGACAGATGAGGGTTGGTTTTTTCGTGTTCAGGAAGGTCCCCCAGAATTCCTCCAGCGCCGGCTGCCAGGCGTCGGTGACCGTCGCGGTCGCTTGTTCCAAACGTACCAGTGATGCGTGCCAGTAAGCGCCTAAGCCCGCCGCAATAACGAAGGCCCCGAGGGCAGCCAGGGACACCACTCGCCACTGCCACGCAGTTCGCTCAAACGCCGGAACCGAAGGCGGCTCGCGCGGCGTGAAGAGTAGCTTGAAGTGGCCTCGCGGAAAGTCGATCCGTACCGGATCCGCCTGACCGCTTGTCTGGTAGTACTCAATGATTTTCTGGCGGAGCCTGCTGGACTGGATGCGCACCGTAGAATCGTGCCGCGGGTCGTAGGATTCCGGTTTGCCCAACGCATCGACGCCCACGGCGTATTCCTTCAACTGATCGGCCTCCCCCGCAAGACCCTTTTCCGCGAGGTATTTGAACAGGCGGCGCTGAACTCCCGAGGACCGGAACAACTCGCTCTCGAAGATCCGCTGGATCTGCTCACGAGCCTGATCCTCGAATGTTCCGTTCATTTGCAACATTTTAGGAGCGCTGTATACCGGTTAACAGCCGCCAACTACCGCTCATAAGGTCCGATATTCCTAAAACCATGATAGCTTGGTTTGTCCCCCAGTCCAGCCGCCGGTTTCGCAAGGCGGCGGGACGAGCCCAAGGAAGACAATGTCCAAAATCTTAAGCTGTTTTGTCATCTTACCCTCAATGTTTCTGGTTCTGCCGGCCCTGAGTTTCGGGCAGGAGGTCTCCGCGGCCATTACAGGTCACGTAACGGACCCCTCCGGCGCGCCGGTCGCGAATGCCGCGGTAACGGCCACCGACCTGGCCCGCCATACCGTTTGGCCGACCCAGACCAACGCCGAAGGCATCTATAATTTGCCGAGGCTTCCGGTCGGCAGCTACGATATCCGCGTCCAGGTCCCCGGATTCCAGACAACTGTGCACCCGCCGGTACAACTGGAGTTGAACCAGGCGGCGCGCGTCGACTTGCGCCTGAGTATGGGGGCCGTCACCGACAGCGTCACGGTTATCGATACCGCGCCCATCATGCAAACCGAGACGACGATGGTCAACACCGTCATCAACTCGACCACGAATGTCGCCCTCCCTCTCGCAACCCGCAACTATGTTCAGCTCACCCTGCTGGCTCCCGGAAGCGTGACGGTGGATCCCTCGAGCATGAGCCAGGCGAGAACCGCGATGTCGGCCGGCCGACCGTATATCAACGGCAACCGCGAGCAGGCGAACAACTTCATTCTGGACGGGATGGACAACAACGAGTGGGGCAGCAACTATGTTGCGTACACTCCGAGCGTCGACGCGATTGAACAGTTCAATCTGATCACCAACAATGCGTCCGCCGAGTTCGGCAACTTCCAGGGCGGCCTGATCAGCACCTCGATTAAGTCCGGAACAAACCAGTACCACGGGAACTTGTTCGAGTTCTTCCGCAACGATAAGTTAAACGCCAACACATGGTCCAACAACTTTCAGAATCTGCCGAAGAACCCGCTGCGCTGGAACATGTTCGGCGGAACGTTCGGAGGGCCGATCAAAAAAGACAAACTGTTCTTTTTTGTCGATTACCAGGGACAGCGCTTCGATCATCCCGCCGATTCCGGTACGTTCACGGTCTACACCGCGGCCGAGCGGGCAGGCGACTTCTCGCAGTTGCTCACACAGAAAGGCATTCAGCTTTTCGACAGAATCAGTCGCACCAACAAACCGCCGTACCCGAACAACCAAATCCCGTTCAGCCTGATGAGCACGGCGGCACAGAATCTCTTCGCCAGCTCTTTCTATCCGGCGCCTGTCAATTCGAATCTGGTCGGCAACGCAATCAACACCAGCCGCTCCTCCATAAATGCGGATCAGGGCGACGCGAAGGTCGACTACAATTTTTCGCAAAAGGATCATTTCTTCGGCAGGTTCTCGAAAGAGTATCTAACGAATCCCGCCGTCAATTCGATCCCAGTGCTGATCAACAACCAGACCGACAACACGATGGAGAGCGGCGTCGTCAATTGGACGCGAACTGTCGGACCGAGTATCGTCACCGAAGCACGGTTCGGAATGAATCACGTGTTTTATACCAACGGAGATTCGGGCGAGCCACTGGGCAACTTCGGCGAGGCGTTGGGAATCCCGGGGGCAAACGACCATGGCCCCGGCCTGCTGCGCATTGTGATGAGCGACCTGACGGTGAACAGCTTCGGCGATCGCAACCTCGCTACGCGCGAAGGCTCCACTGCCATCCAGGCCAGCGGCGCCGTGATCATCAGCAAAGGAAGGCACATCATCCACACGGGCTTCGAGTTCATCCGCACCCGTCAGAACCTTTACTATGCCGGCAATAACGGCGCATGGGGCGATATGAACTTCGGCAGCCGCTATACGGGAAGTTCGGCGTCGGACTTCTTCGTGGGCAAGGCTTCAGAGGTGAGTCGCGGGTTCGGCACAACCGGAACGTCGGGAGAACGATCGAACATTCTCGGGGCCTATGTGCAGGACGACCTGCGCCTGACCGACACTCTGACAGTCAATCTCGGGCTGCGCTATGAAAATCACCTCCCCATGACGGAAGTGAAAAACCGCTGGGTTAATTACGACCTTGGGACCGGTCAGCCGCAATTCGCTGGCCAGCCGAATACGGTCGGGAACGACAGTCTCTACCACGCCTATAATCTTGGCCTCGACTTTCAGCCACGGCTCGGGTTTGCCTGGACTCCCAAGGCGCTCGGCGGCAAGACCGTCGTCCGCGGCGGTTATACGATCTCCTCTTATTTCGAAGGAACCGGCATCAACCTGCGCCTCTCTATGAACGCGCCTTTCGTGCAGCCGGAATATCAGTACTACTATTGGGACACCGGCGGCCCTATCCTGACCAGCGGCGGAATGTTGCAGCCCACCGATCCGTTCCATGCGGCTCTGATCCGCGCGTGGGACCCCACGCTCCGGCCGGCGGCCATACAGCAATGGAACTTCACCCTCCAGCATCAGTTCTCGAACTCGGTGACCCTCCAGGCCGGATACGTCGGACAGCACGGAACCCACCTGGTCGTTCCGATGCCGTACAGTGACGGAAGGCTGAATGCGGATGGCACGGTTTCGCCCAGTCCCTACCTGGCCGGTAATCCGGACCTGCTTTCCAAGATCAGCGCCGTCCTTGGCACGGCCTCGGTCGGCGCCCAGAGGTATGACGCGCTACAGACGGTGCTCCAGAAGCGCATGAGTAGTGGCCTGCTGGGCCAATTGGCATATACCTATTCGAAGTGCATGACCGACTCCGCCGGGTTCTGGGGAACGTCAGGAGGTCAAGGTGCGGCATCCAACGCGTATTACTCGGACCCGTATAACACAAGGCTCGATTGGGGCCCGTGCTACTGGGACGTTAAGCACGTACTGACCGGCTACACGGTCTACGAACTGCCGTTCGGCAAAGGGAAGAAGTTTGGGAACAATCTGAACCGGGTGGCCCAGGCGGTCGGCGGGAACTGGCAGGTGGGCGCCATCCTTACTGTCCGCGGCGGCTTTCCGCTGACGGTAGTGACGGAGTGGGGAGCTTACGATCCAGGAAACTTCGCCAGCGCCTATGATCAGTTGAGACCGGATTGCCTCGGATCTGTAGCCTATCCCAAGACGCAGGTGTCCTCCACCCTCGGGGGCGGGTTGCAGTGGTTCGATTCTAGTAACTACGCGATACCCGCTGCCGGCAAGTACGGCACTTGCGGCAACGGCATCGTGCGCAGCCCCGGCGACAAGACAATCGATTTCAACCTCTTGAAGCAGTTCGCGTTCGGCGAAACCAAAAGGCTGGAGTTCCGGGCGGAAGCAATCAACCTGACCAACACGCCCATCCTCAACCAACCATCGGTAACGATGGGGAACAAGCTTGGCGTGATTCAGAGCGCACAGGGCGAACGGAACATCCAACTCGGGCTGAAGTTCTCCTTCTGAGAGAGAGAGCTCCATGCAAAATCCTTCGCGGCGCGCCATTCTGCGCGCCGCCGCGGTGGCTGGCTGGGCATCCGAATTAACCGGTGGCGTCGCCTCGATGAAGTTCGAAGCCCGCGAAACGGTCCGCCTCGGATTCGTCGGTCTCGGCGGTCGAGGGAAGTCGCTGTTAAAGAACTTTCTCGCGATACCGGGAGTCCGCGTCACGGCCCTGTGTGACGTTGTGAAAGACCGGGTGTGGGAAGCGCAGCAGATGATGGCGCAGGCCGGTCAGCCGGCAGCGGCTTCGTATCACTCCGGCGAAGGGGAGTTCCAGGATCTCGCCCGGCGCGACGACGTCGATCTGGTGTGCATCGCCACCCCGTGGAGGTGGCATGCCCCCATGGTTTTATTCAATCTGTCACAGGGCAGGCATTGCGCCGTCGAGGTGCCCGCTGCGACCACCCTGGAAGAATGCTGGGCACTGGTCGACGCTTCCGAGAAGTTCCGGCGTCACTGCATCCAATTGGAGAATTGCTGCTACGGGCACAACGAATTGATGGTCCTGAACATGGTCCGGGAAGGACTGTTCGGTGAGTTGACTCATGCCGAGACCGCCTACTTGCACGATCAACGCGACGAGTTCTTTTCGGCCGGCAGAGCGGGAGATTGGCGGAGGTATGAACATCTCAGGCGGAACGGAAATCTCTATCCCACTCACGGGCTGGGGCCGGTCGCCCGCTATATGGACATCAACCAGGGAGACCGGCTCGAGTCACTGGTGTCGATGAGTTCGCCCGCCCGGTCACTCGCCTGGTACCGCGATCAACATCTGCCGTCGACGGACCCGCGCCGCCAAGAAAAGTATATCTGCGGCGATCACAATGTCAGTCTGATCCAGACGGCACGAGGCCGTCTCATTACACTGGCGCACAATGTTTGTACTCCGGAGCCCTATGACCGAATCAATCTGGTTGCGGGCTCAAAGGGTATTTTTCGCGATTATCCCCCACGGATATACCTGGACGGCAGAACAAAGGGAGAAGGGTGGGAGTCTCCCGACTCTTACATCGATTCATTCCGGCATCCGTTGTGGAAACGCCTGGGCAAGCTGGCTGGCGAACAGGAGGCCCATGGAGGCATGGACTTCATCATGTGTTACCGGCTGATTGAATGCATGCGGGAAGGGCTCGCGCCGGAGATGGATGTCTACGATGCGGCCACCTGGAGCGCTCCCGGGCCGCTCAGCGAACTGTCGGTCGCCCGCGGAAGTTCGCCTGTGCCGTTCCCCGACTTCACCCGTGGACGCTGGAAGGGTCAAACCGCGTGAGCGTTTGCGAACTCCCGTCACGCAGGCAGCCGACCGCGCTGGTCATGGGTCGCACGGGATTCGCTTCCCTGTTCCAGTCGCTTTTGTGGTGTTCACGAAATCCTCGCCATGGAGCCGAGACACTCGCCGAAGCGAAAGCTGCCGTTGCCATCCACCCCACCCAGCAATTTGTCGACCCCACCGTCCAGCGCCTTGAAAACGCCGTTGACCTGTGTCACATTCAGCAGACCGCGTTCGCCGCCAAGCTGATAATCCAGGGCTGCGAGGGGCAACAAAAGAGCGCAGCTAGCGGCAACGCTCCGGCCCAGGGCTGAGCGACTACCTCGTAGCCGCGCGGTCATAATTCTGGTGGAGGCGAGCCCGGCGGCAATTCCTCCGCGGAAGGCGGCGATCCCCGCCGCGACAGGCACTCCCACAATTAATCACGCGGCACCTGCGGTTGCGATGCTGGTGAACTGCGCATCAGTTCAGGGCAATCGAGGCCTTCGCGAATTCGCGGTCGGGCAGCCACCAGTACACCAGCGCCATGGACAACGGATGCATCAACCCCGCGATGATGAACACCGGAGCGTACGAGAAATGTGCCACCAGGTACCCCGTGCCGAGTTGCGCCAGCGCCCCGCCGATGGCTCCCC
The DNA here is from genome assembly GCA_025353165.1 of Acidobacteriota bacterium. Lineage (GTDB taxonomy): Bacteria > Acidobacteriota > Terriglobia > Bryobacterales > Bryobacteraceae > TMP-7. Next base: position 9,252 of record JANXRE010000118.1, read on the forward strand.
CCGCTCCGGTAAACCCCGAAGCGGTCGCCACTTCCCGCCCGCGAAAAAGATCCGTCGGAAGCGCTTGCAAATTCGACACCCAGAAGGCGTGTCCAAAGGTCACGAAGCAGGTGGCCGCAATCGCCATCCAAGCGGCGGGCACGAACGGAGCCAGAATCGCTACCGGGAGGCAGCACGCTCCCAACAGCATGACGAATTTCCGAGACCGCGGAAGGCTCCAGCCCCGGCGGATGAAAAACGCCGACAGCCATCCGCCCAGCACATAACCGACGCCGCCGAACGCAAACGGAACCCACGCGTATCGGCCCACCATCTCAAGATTGAAGTGCCGCTCGTTGCGCAGATACTCCGGCAGCCAGAAGATCATGAAGTAGATCACCGGGTCGGTGAAGAAACGCGCGACCGTCAGGCTCCAGCATCCGCGCGTCGTAAATACGCGGATCACATCGATCTTCTCTTTTGCCGGCGCGGCCTCCGAAGGCGGAGGAAGTTGCGGCCGCAGCTCCTCGTATTCACCGGGCGCGATCCAGCGGTTCCGATGCGGCGGATCGTAGAGGATCAACCACAGGATCAACCAAACGAACCCAATCACGCCGGTCGCAACGAACGCGGCCCGCCAGCCATACCGCAAAGTGATCCACGCAACCAGCGGAGGCGCAATCACCGAGCCGATCGACGATCCCGCGTTGAAGATCCCGACCCCCAGCGCCCGCTGCGCCGGAGGAAACCACTCGGCCACCGCCTTCGCCGCCGCCGGCCAGTTGCCGGGCTCGGTCAGTCCCAGTAGAAAACGATTCCCCCCGAGGCTCCACTTGCCGAACGCCAAAGCATGCAGGATTTGCGCTATCGACCAGCCCCCGATGAACAACGCAAAGCCGCGCTTGGTGCCGAGGCGGTCGACGATCCAGCCCGACCCGGCGTACATAATCGCGTACGCGACGAAGAACAGGGCGTTGATCTGCGAGTAGTCCTGCGGAGACAGGTGAAATTCCTTGCGAATGTCCACCGACACGATCGACAGCACCATGCGGTCGGTGTAGTTCAGAGCGGTGGCCAGAAACAGCAGCAGGCCGACCACCCACAGCATCCTGGGGATTTTCACGGTGACTTACTGGGCCGCCCAGTATGCCCGGTGGCCAATGTAGTCGGGATCCGGCAGGTAGCCGAGGATGATCCGCCGCAGCTCGAGCGCGTCCACTTCGCCCTGCTTCTGATACAACACTTTCCCGCCCGGCGCGATCAGCATCGTGAACGGAACCCCCGCTTCCCACTTCGCGTCGAAGGCCGCCTGCATCGCGTAGGTATCGTCCGACGCGAACTGCAGGTTGCGCGTGGAAGCGTGCTGTTTATTGAGCGCCTTCATCACCCCCGGCTTCTCATCCGGCAGATTGGCCGCCACCGTCACCAAGTCGAAGTCGCGCCCGCGAAACATCCGCCACGTCGTCTGCAAATCTGGAAACTCCGTCATGCACGGGCCGCACCACGTCGCCCAGAAGTTCACCAGCAGTACCTTGCCGGTCGAGTTCGCGCGCAGCTTCTTCAGCTCCGCGGCCCCGGCCATCTCCAACGTCACCGGCTCGGCCTCGATCTTCTTCATCTCCGCGACCCGGCCCGCGTGTTTCGATTTCCACTTCGTCGAACATCCGAATACGCCCGTGTGCGGCGCGGCCACCGGCCTCCCGGCCAGCAGCGCGTCGATGGCGTTCCGGGCGTCCTGCGTCTTTACGAGCGTTTCCCGCTGGCTGTTGTCGATCCGCCCCTGATACCGGAGAACGCGCTTGTCGTCGAAAACGAAAACATGCGGAGTCGCCTGCGGACCGTACGCGCGCGCGGTGGCCTGCGTCTCGCCATCGTAGAGATACGGGAAGTTGAAGCGCCGGTACTCCGCGCGAATCTTCATCTCCTCGAAACTGTCGGCGACGTCGGTGTACCCGAGTTCCGAGAGCATCACGGCATTCGGGTCGTTCGGCTCGATCGCGATCAGTGTAACGCCCTTACCCTGGTAATCCGCCGTCAGCTTCTTAATCCGGCTCTCGTACAACTGCGCGGTGGGGCAGTGGTTGCACGTGAACACGATTGCCAGCACCCGCGCGCCTGCGTAGTCGGCAAGCGTGTGCGTCTTTCCGTCGATACCCGGCAGAGAGAAATCCGGCGCGGGCGAGCCGATGGCCAGAATAGGATGCTCCGAATCGGCCCCGAAGGCCGCCGTGGCAAGAACGAGCACAGCAAATAGTCGCGACATAAAACTCCCTGTCATATTATCAATCTATGACCCGCCGGGAGCTTCTCATCGCAACCACTACCGCCGTCTCCGCAGCCGCCGCGCCGCCCTCCGTCCGATTCGGCGTTCGCGGACCGCTGCCGAAAATCAGCTTGCGCGAGCGGGCACTGCTTGTGAAGAACGTGGGCTACGACGGAATCGAACTAGGCCCCGAGTGGCTGGACCAACCGCTCGCCGCCCTCCAGGAGCAGTTGGCCGGAGTCACCGTCAGCGCCATTGTAGGATCGATAAAACTGTTGGACGTCGATCCGCAAAAGCGCGCCGAAGGGATCGCCCTGGACCGCCGCCGTCTCGAGATGGCCCGCGAGCTCGGTGCGAGCTGCCTCATCGAAGTTCCCACTTTCGGCCAAAACCGTTTCACCGACATCTCGCCGGTCCTGAGCCCCCGGGAGGTCGAGGACAAACTGCTCATCGCCGGTCTGCGCCAACTCGCCGGCGACGTCCAACGCTCGGGAGTGACACTGCTGCTGGAGCCCCTCACGAAGAAGGAAACGCACTTCATGAATCTGCAGAGCCACGGCGCGGCGATCATCGATTCGGTCGGCGCTCCGGGCTTCCGTCTGCTCAGCGATTTCTACCACATGCAGATGGAAGAGAAGGACATCGGCGAGACGCTCGGCCGTTACGGCAAGTATACCGGCTACGTCCATTTGGCGGACGGCGAGAAGCGGACCGAGCCCGGTTCCCTGCCCTTTGACTATCGTCCGGGTTTCCATTCGCTCAAGAAATGGGGCTATTCCGGTTGGCTGACCGTCGAATCGGGCGCGACCGACAACCCGGAGGCGGCACTCGGCCGGGCGCTGAAGTACCTGAAGCAGCAGTGGGCTGAGGCGTAACGTAGCATTTTCCGTGGCGCACGCACCCGTGCGTGCCGCGTCGCCACTCCTGGCGACGCTTGTCTTCTGTCTGAGATTCTTGTGCGCGAATCGCCACTACCCGGGTGAGTCACGCCATGGAGAAAACCTGTCCGCGATGCGGGTGGCGCACAGTCCGTCATTCGATCCCTTGGGGAACGGCGGACTCGTTGCTCCGCGTGCTGTTTTTGGCCCCTTTCCGCTGCCGCCGCTGCCGCCTTCGTTTCTACCGTTTCGCGATCCCGGGCGACGGCCCGCAAGCCTCCGGAACCCCGTGGTAAACTGAGTCTGCCTGTTCACTTCGCGCCTCGAAATACTGGAGGTGCGCCTCAAACCGGAGAGATGGCCGAGTGGTTGAAGGCGCACGCTTGGAAAGCGTGTATAGGGGAAACTCTATCGAGGGTTCGAATCCCTCTCTCTCCGCCATCCGACCGGAACTTCAATCGCCTATCATATCTACGATGCGATCAACTGAGATCAACCGCTGGTGGCGGGTAGCGGGCGGACTGTCGATGAACTTGGCGCTGGGGACGCTCTATGCCTGGAGCGTGTTCGTTGCGCCGCTCGAAGCCCGGTTCGGATGGAAGCGCGCCGATACGTCCATGGTGTTCACGATCGCGGTGGCCGTGTTCGCCCTCAGCTTCGTCGCCGCGGGAAGGATTCAGGACAAGTTCGGGCCGCTGCCGTGCTCGTTGGCCGGCGGCGTCCTAGTGAGCCTGGGATTCTTCCTGTGTTCTTACACCACGAGCCTGAGTTACCTCTATGTGTGTTTCGGAGTGATCGGCGGGCTGGGGAACGGGTTCGGCTACGCCACGCCCATTCCGGTGATGGCCAAGTGGTTTCCCGACAAACGCGGTCTGGCTGTGGGGCTGGCGGTGGGCGGATACGGCGCGGGGTCGGCGATTTTCGGGCCACTGGCGCAGTTAAAGCTGATTCCGGCCTACGGACTGCCAGCCACGTTTCAGATTCTGGGCGCGATTTTTCTCGTGATGACCCTGGTGGGGGCGGTGCTGCTGCGGAACCCGCCGGCGGGATATCGGCCGGACGGGTGGTCGACCTCGGCGGCCACGAACGCATCGCCCGCGCGAGAATTCACCCCCGGCGAAATGCTGCGGACGCGCAGCTTCTACCTGATGTGGGTAGGGTACGCGCTGGGCTGCTCGGCGGGGCTGATGGTGATCAGCCAGTTGGTGCCGTTCGCTAAGAGCGTGGGAATCGCGGCGTCGGCGCTTTCGACCATGACGCTGGTGGTGGGCGCTTTTGGAAACGCCTCGGGACGAATCCTCTCGGGGTGGATGTCGGACCGGCTGGGGCGCATCAACGTATTGCGGACGATGATCGGGATCTGCGTGGTCGCGATGCCGGCGCTTTACGCCGCCGGGAGCAACGTCGCGTTGCTCTACGCGGCGGTGTTCGTCGTCTACTGGTGCTACGGGACACAGCTTTCGGTGAACGGGGCGGCGGCGTCGGACTTCTGGGGCACAAGAAACGCGGGCGTCAATTACGGTTTTCTGTTCACGGCGTGGGGCGTGGCGGGGATCATCGGGCCGCGCATCGGCGGAGTCCTGTACGACCGGTATCACAACTATCAGGCGGCGTTTTACACCGCGGCCGTGCTGGCGGGTGTGGCGCTACTGTGCGAGTTGGGAGCACGGCGGCCGGTGGTGAGGGGATGAGTTTACCAATGCCGTGCTACGGAGCACTTCCATGCCAAAGTTCGTTATAGAACGCGGCATCCCCGGCGCGGGCAGCATGACCGCAGATTCAATGGCTGCACTCCTACGTCACCGACGATAAGGTGTACTGCGTGTACCTGGCGCTCGATGAATCGGTGATTCAGGAGCACGCCCGCAAGGTCGGGGTTCCGCGAATCGCATTTTCAGCGGTGCCGAGTGCGGGACGCGATGTGGGATGGTGGAGGGCCGAGGCCGATCGGGCCTCCTGCTCAAATCGGTCGAGGAGCTCTCTTCCGCGAGCACCTGAATGGCGACTCGCGGCCCAGTCGCGTATCGCGGGCGCGATAGACCTCGTCCACGCCGCCTGCCCCAAGGAGGCCGGACACTTAGTAAGGGCCGAGCCGGGCGCCGGTGGGTAGGGGCATAGGAGGCTGACCGGTTTTATCCCACCGGGGATGGCTATGCGGCGGATGAGGAATGAAAACGGTTACAGGAGGCCAATCCGGCACCGCCGCTTTAGCGGAGGCCGACTCGAACGACCTCACCCGGCCTGAGGCTTTAGAGGGCCGTAAGCGCTTCCGGCATCAGCAGGAGGAGGTCGTCGAGACTCGTGGTGCGAGCCCGCATCACCAACAACGAGATCGAACGGCCGCGTAGGCTCTGCTGGGAGGGCATGTTCTGATCCACCGTAATCAGCACTGCGAAGCCCGATTGATCTGCCGCGGCTATCAGTGCGCCATTAGCCAGCCCGGTGAGCCCGACGTAGCGGCAGGTTTCGCACTCGTGGCAGTGAAGTGATGACGCAACCCCTCGTCAATGCACTCGTCCAGGAGAAGGCGCATTCAACGGCTGGCGAGCAGGGACTCTTTCGCTTCTTCCAAGGCCTGCAAGGTTTGGTCCCGGCTGACCGTAGGGAACCCCTCCAGGAATCGCTCCAGGCTGTATCCTGCCTCGAGGTAATCGAATAGGGTGCGCACCAGCACTCGCGTGCCCCGAAACGTCGGCTGTCCCGACGTGATGGCGGAATTACGAACGATAACGGGCTCCATGTTTCTATTGTGCCCGAGTGCGCTTCAGTTTCGCCACCGAGCGATGTCGCGCCAGAGCCGAGACAGCCCCGCGCGCCCGCGCTATAGTAGGCAAAGAAACGGCGAAGCGTGGGCGATATCCAGGAACAACTCGAGGCACTGCGGCGCCGCATCGCGCGCATCGACCGGAAGTGGGCCGGCGCGCCGCCCGCCGTCGCGGCCGCCCCCGCTCGCGAGGTTTACCGGCCTGCCCGCTACGTAGTCGAGAAATGGCTCAGCGGCGAAGAAGTCGCGACCACAGCCGGCACGCACTTCGAAACCGAGCGGCTCTATGAAAGCCATCGGCGCCATGGCTCGATGGACATTTCCGATCTGGCCGAGTTGCCGCACGATCTGCTCGCGCCGATTTCCGGCGGCGCGATCGCCAATTCCTGCCCCACAAGATGGGCCTTCCTCGACACCGAGACAACCGGACTCGCGGGCGGCTCCGGGACGTACGCATTTTTAATCGGGGTCGGGCACATCACGCCCGAGGGCTTCCGCGTGCGGCAGTTCTTCATGCGCGATTACGGCGAGGAACCGAGCTTGCTCACGCGCCTGACGGAATTCCTCGGCCGCTTCGACGTTCTCATCACGTATAACGGGAAGAGCTACGATCAGCCGCTGCTCGAAACGCGCTACCGGATGTCGCGCATGCAGCCGCCATTCGAGCGCATGCAGCACCTGGATCTGCTGTTCGGAGCACGCCGCCTGTGGAAGTTGCGCTTCGACAGTTGCCGGCTCGTCGATCTGGAGAACCGCATACTCGGAATAGAGCGCGAGGGCGATCTTCCGGGCGAGATGATCCCGTATGTCTATTTCGAGTACCTGCGCTCCCGCGAGGCGTGGCGCGTCGCCCCCATCCTGCACCACAACGTGATGGATATCGTCACGCTGGCGTGCCTCACGGGCGTGGTGCCTTGGGCGTTCCACTCGCCGGAAAGAGCGCGCATCCGGCACGGAGCCGAAATGATCGGCCTGGCGCGCTGGTTCCAGCAAGCCGAGCAGTACGACCGCGCCTGCGAACTTTTCCGGCGAGGCATCGGATCGAATCTGCGTGATGAAGTGCTGTTTCCCGCGATGTGGAATCTGGCCACGCTGGAGAAGAAGCTCGGGCACGACGACGCCGCGCTCGCCGTTTTCACCGATCTCGCAGCCTCGCCGAACCCGCACCGCACGGCGGCGTACGAAGAGCTAGCCAAGCACTACGAGCACCGCGAGAAAAATTTCCCGATGGCGCTCGAAATGACCCGTTCCGCGATTGCCCTGGAAGACTCCGGGGCCCTGCGCAACCGGGAGCAACGATTGCAGCGCCGCGCGACGCAACCGAAGCCCCGCCGTTTACTCTAACAATGGCTGAAACTTCGCGCGCCCGCGCGATGCGGTTCGTCATCCTCCTCGGAACGGTGAGCCTCTTCGCGGACATCACCTACGAAGGCGCGCGCAGCCTGCTGGGGCCGTATTTTGTCTCGCTTGGCGCCAGCGCCACCATAGTGGGATTCGTCGCGGGCGCGGGAGAACTCGCGGGTTTCGGACTTCGTCTCTTCTCCGGCTATCTCGCCGACCGCACCCGCGCCTACTGGGCGCTCACCATCGTGGGCTACGTCGTCAATCTGCTGGCCGTGCCGGCGCTGGCGCTGGCCGGGCGCTGGGAGCTGGCAGCCGCGCTGGTCATCCTCGAACGGACCGGCAAATCGATTCGCACCCCGGCGCGCGACGTGATGCTCTCGCACGCGACGCACGAGGTGGGCCGCGGGTGGGGCTTCGGGTTGCACGAGATGATGGACCAGATCGGCGCGGTCATGGGCCCGCTGGTGGTCACGTTCGTCATCGCCCGAACGCACCATTTTCAGACGGCATTCCTCACGCTGGCGATTCCCGCGGCGCTGGCGATCGCTTCGCTGCTGGTCGCCCGCTCGCAGTATCCAGCGCCTCACGACCTGGAACCGAAGGGCGCGGAGTTCAATACGCGCGGCTGGTCGCCGCAATTCTGGGCCTACATGGCGGGCGCGGCGCTGCTCGCGGCGGGCTTCGCCGATTTCCCGCTGGCCGCTTATCATTTGGAGAAACACGCGGTGGTCGCTACCCGCTGGATACCGGCTCTTTACTCGGTTGCGATGGCGGTGGAAGCAGTCGCCGCGCCGGTCTTCGGCCGGATGTTCGACCGCGTGGGATTCCGGGCGTTGCCCTTCGCGATCCTGATCGCGCTCTGCGCCCTGCCCCTGCTCTTCTTCGGAAACGCGTGGGCTGTGCTGGCGGGAATGGTGTGCTGGGGCACCGGGATGGGCGCGCAAGGCGCGACGCTGCGCGCGGGCATCGCCACCTTGACCAGTCCCGACCGCCGGGGCGCGGCCTACGGTCTCTTCAACACCGCTTTCGGAATCGCGTGGTTCGCCGGCAGCGCGCTGATGGGGAAACTCTACGATGTTTCGGTGCTCGGACTGGTGGCGTTCGGAATGGCCGCGCAGGCCCTGGCCGCGGTCGTGTTCCTGGTGGTCGCGCGGCGGGCTACATCACCGCGCTGAGCTTGTTCCACGGACGGTCCTGAGACTGCGCAACCGCGGCGTAAGTGATCGAGCCCTGATAAGTGTTCACGCCTTCACGCAGCGCCGGGCTGTCTCCGCACGCGCGTTCCAGTCCCGAATTCGCAAGTTGCAGCAGGTACGGGAACGTCGCATTCGTCAGCGCGAACGTGGACGTGTGCGGAACGGCGGCCGGCATATTGGACACGCAGTAGTGCAGAACGCCGTCGACGAAATAAACGGGATCGGTGTGGGTGGTGGCGTGCGACGTTTCGAAACATCCGCCCTGATCGATGGCCACATCCACCATCACCGCGCCCTTCTTCATCCCCGAGATCATCTCGCGGCGAACCAGTTTCGGCGCGGACGCTCCCGGAATGAGCACCGCCCCCACCACCAGGTCGGCGTCGAGAAGCGACTCGCGAATCGTGTAAGCGTTCGAAGCGAGGGTGACGATCTGGCTGGAGTAGATATCGTCCAACTCGCGCAGGCGGTTCAGATTTCTGTCGATGATCGTGACGTGCGCGCCCAGGCCCACCGCCATCTTCGCGGCGTTATGCCCCACGATGCCGCCGCCGATGATCACGCAGTGGGCGGGAGCGACGCCGGGCACTCCACCCAGCAGGATGCCGCGGCCGCCATTGGGAGCTTCGAGGTATTGCGCGCCGACCTGCACGGCCATCCGCCCCGCTACTTCGCTCATGGGCGTCAGCAGCGGCAGCGATCCGTCGCTCTCGCGAATGGTTTCGTACGCCACCGCGTTGACCCGGTTCTTCAACAACTGTTCGGTCAGATCGGGGAGAGGCGCGAGATGCAGATACGTGAACAGGATCAGTCCGGGACGCATGAACTCGTACTCGGACGGCTGCGGCTCCTTCACCTTCACGACCAGATCCGCCTTGCCCCAGACTTCGGCGGCGCTGGCCAGGATGGTCGCACCCGCGTCGATATATTCCCGATCCGGAAGGGAACTGGCGCGGCCCGCGCCGGCTTGCACCAGCACGCCGTGGCCGGCTTCCGTCAGAGCCTTTACGCCGCTCGGAACACAACCTACGCGCGCTTCATGGTCTTTGACTTCCTTGGGGACGCCGATGATCATCTTGAGGCCTCTTATTGACTAAGTTGGGGATTTGCGCGCGCGGTCCGCTTCGGTCCGAGGCCCAATGCGATCAGGGACACGGAGTCCAGTTTGCCGGTTTCGCCGAGGCTTTGCTCGTGTTGAAATCGCTTGAGAGCCTCGACGGAATCCGGCCCCCATTTGCCGTTAGCCTCGCCGGCGAGGTATCCCTTGGCGGCCAGGGCTTGCTGGATTTCGCGGTAGCGTTCGGGCGTAGGAGCCTGCTGCGTAGACCGTCGTTCGCCACGCTTCGCTGGACGCTTGGCTGGCCGCCGCTTGCCGGATTTTGCCGGAGAGTTCGGGACGCTATGCCTTGTCTTGCCGATAGCGGTCCCACTCCACAACGCGAACAGCGCCAGGAGGGCCGGAAATAGTCTATGCACGCGCAATAATTATTGTATACGTCCCCGCCCGGCCATTACCGAGGCAGCGAACCCGAGACGGACAGACTCGCCCATTGTCCGGCCCGTCCGCGAGTAGCCTGATTCCGCAGGATTCGGATCGCAACCGGGCTGCCCGGCTTCAGCGCGCTCTGGGCCTTCTTCACGTCCTCCACCGTCTTAGCGGGCAGGCGGTTGATGGACACGAGGATGTCTCCCTCGAGGACGCCAATGTCGTCCGCGAACGAGCCCGGCTCCACCTTCATCACCTTCACGCCCTCCTTCGCGAGCGAGCCGATCGCGTCCCGTTCGGCTTCGTTCAGGTTGCGAATGTTCACGCCGAAGCGGGGCTGGCTCCCTCCGGGCACCGGCTGGTCCTGGCGGCTGACCGCATAATCCGCGCGTTGTTTCAGCACTTCCGCGCGATCTCCGATGGTGAGCGTGAAATCCACTTTTTTTCCGGATCGATCGACGGTCACCGCGGCCGCAGACCCGACCGGCAGGTCGGCAACCCGATTGACCAGATCGTCGCCATCCTTTACCTGTTTATTATTCAGCGAGAGGATGATGTCCTCCGTTTTTAAGCCGGCTTTCTGGGCCGGTCCATTGGCGATCACCTCCGACACAAGCACGCCGTGATTGGTACCCAAGGCCCGCATCAGATCGGGCTTGTCGTTTTTATTCCACGAGATTCCGATGGACCCGCGGGTGACCCGGCCGGAGCGGATGACGTCGTTGTAGACCTTCACGGCCATGTTCATCGGCAGCGCGAATCCGATGCCCTGGTAACCGCCGCTCTGGGTGGCGATCATGGTGTTCACGCCGATCACTTCGCCGCGGATGTTCAGCAGCGGGCCGCCGCTGTTGCCGGGGTTGATGGCGGCGTCGGTCTGGATGAAGCGCTGGAACGTGTTCGGGCCGCCGATGTCGCGGCCGGTGGCGCTGACGATGCCGGCGGTGACGGATGCCTCCAGGCCGAACGGCGAGCCGATCGCAACCGCCCAGTCGCCCACCTGCACCGCCTCCGAGTTGCCGATGGTGACCGGTGTCAGCCCGGCGGGGTCGATCTTGATCACCGCTAGATCCGTCTCGGTGTCGGTTCCGATCACGCGCGCGCGATATTGCATTCCGTCGCCGTGCAGGCGGACCCGTATCCGGTCCATCCTGTCGATGACGTGGTTGTTGGTGACGATGTACCCGTTGTGGTCCACGATGAAGCCGGTCCCCGACTGCTGCTGGTGGAACATCTGCGGGTTGATGTCGTTACTTCCGAACGGATCGTGGAAGAACTTGTGGATCGGATCCGGCTGGTCACTCTGGTCGTCCTCCTGGCCTCTTTTTCTGACGACGGGGTGCTCCATGGGGGTCGATTCCGCGGTGATGTTCACGACCGAGAGTTCGAGCTTCTTAGCCAGCTTAGTGAATTCATTTCCAAGCTGAACGGGGTCGGGGATGGTCAGCGGGGACGCGTCCGGCGCGGCCAAGGCACTCTTGGCGGTCACCCTGGTGTTGATGAGCGTGCCGATTACAATTCCGATCGACAGCGTTAGAAGCAGAAGCGCGAAAGAAAGCAGCCGCCGGCGGCGCATGGTGGAAAACACAGGGTGGACCTTCCTTTCAGTATACGGCGCGGTCTAACGGGATGGATGAGACAGAAACCGGATTGGTTTCATTTCCACCAATAAAATGCCCGCCAGAATCAGCACGGCGCCCGCGGCCGCGCGAACCGAAAGCACCTCGCCGGCCAGAAAAAAAGCCGTGATCCAGGCGAACACCGGCTCCAGCGAGAAGATCAGCGCGGTGCGGGTCGGCGTGGTGAATTGCTGCGCCCAACTTTGCACGGAAAACGATAACGCCGTAGCAAGTAGGCTCGTCACCGCCAGCGTTAGAATCACGGCCCAACTCCATTTCAGCCGCGGCGTTTCCATCCACCAGAAGGAAGCCGTTGCCAGCAAAGCGCAGGTGGAAACCTGATACACGCTCAGCGACTCGTAGCTCATCGTCCGCGAATAGTGACCCAGAGCCAGGATGTGGCATGCGAACGCAAACGCGCACCCCAGGACGAGCAGATCTCCCCGCCCGATGTCGAAGCGCGTCGTTTGCAGAGTCATCATGCTCATCCCGATGGTCGCCAGGACGACGCCGATCACCTCCGACGCCTGCGGCAGGCGCCGGTAGACGGCCGCGCTCAGCAGCGGCACCAGGACGATGTAGAACCCGGTGAGGAACCCCGCCTTGGCGGCGGTTGTGGACTTGAGACCAGCGGTTTGCAGGAGGTAACCGGCAAAAAGAAACGCTCCCACCACCGCCCCTCCGCGTAATTCCGCCGCCCGATTTGGCGGGTAATGAGCGCCGCGCCCGCGGAACGTAATCCACAACGCGCCGGCCGCGATGGAGAACCGGAGCGCCAGGAACAGGATGGTCGAGACGTCGTCCAGGGCCCGCTTGACCATCACGAACGTCGAGCCCCAGATCAGCGCGACAACCACCAGCGCCAGATCGGCGCGCAGTCTGCCGCGCGGCGATTTTGCGATCATTCGCGGGCACCGGCCGGGTGGAGGTGCCCGGAGCGGAGCAGGCAGAGACTCAACAGGATGCGTTGCAGACCGAATTCCCGGCCCTCGGGATGAAACCACTCGGACGGGGTGTGGGCGCCGCCGCCCTGGCCGCCCGCTCCGATCGAGACCGCGGGAATGCCGAGCGAAAGGGGGACGTTGGCGTCGGTGGACGCGCAGTCCAGTTGGGCGCGCAGTCCGAGGTGGGTGTCCACTGCGCGGATCACCGAGAGGATGGCCGCATCTTCCGGCAACTGACCGGCGGGCCGGGCTCCCAGTTCCTTGATTTTCGCGGATACTTTGCCGCCGGTGGACCTCTGGTTTTCGGTCTCGACGGCGCGCTCGACCGAAGACGTCAACAACGCCGCGAGTTCCGCGATTTTGTTGCCATTTTCCGAGCGGATGTCCACCTTGGCGCGCGCCGACGCGGGAATAGAGTTGACGCTGGACCCGCCTTCGACAACCCCGAAGTTGTACGAGTGGCGAGGCCCTACGCCGTTAGTGCACTGATCGTTGAACAGCGTGATGGCGCGGCTCAGCGCGTGCACCGGATTGCCGATGCCGTAGTCGCTCCAGCTATGGCCTCCGGGCCCGTTGATGCCGACGTCGAAACGGCGGCTGGCCAGCGCCTGGCACGTGATGTGGTCGGTGTTCGGGCCATCCAGGACGATGAAGTTGCGGATCTTGCGGCCCGCGGGCGACTGGTTGCAGAGATACCGCATCCCGCTCAAGTTGCCCTCGCCCTCCTCGCCGACATTCGCAACCAGAAGCAGCGAAGGTCCGTCGTCCGGCTTCAGGCAGGCTTTCCACGCGGCGGCAATCGCGAACAACGCCGCCAATCCCGCGCCATTGTCGGAAACGCCCGGGCCGTGGAACGAGCCGTCCGGAGAAACGTAAACGTCCTCGGGATTTCGCGGCGCGAGGACGGTGTCGAGGTGGGCGGTGAGCGCGATGTACGGCGTCTGCCTCGCGGCGCTGGAAAACGCGATGACGTTTCCCGCCTTGTCGATCTGCACGTCCCACCCAAGTGTGCGGAGAACTTCGGCGGCCCATTCGGCGCGTTTTTGCTCGAAAAAGGTCGGCGCGGGGATGCGGCAGACCTCCAGGTGGCGCTCGTTGATCCATTTCTTCTCGCGCTGAAACCAGGTCATGCAGTCGCGCACGGGGCGGGACGCGAGCAGATCGGCGAGGGGAACTGCATGGTCGCGCGGCAAGACTGGAGTCCCCATCTATGACCAGTCTACCCGAGCGTTACGTCAAAATAGTCGCAGTGCGACGATACACCGATTACGACCCGTTCGCCTGGCTGTACCAGGAGCATTGGGGCCGGGAATATCACGAGCAGGCCTATGCCGTTCTGCAGAGATTGCTGCTCGACCGGCTGCCCCCGCGGGCGTCGCTCCTCGACCTGTGCTGCGGCGACGGCCGGCTGACGCTCGCGCTGGCGAACGGCGGCTACCGGATGACGGGGCTCGACGGATCCGCCCGCATGCTGCAGTTTGCCCGCCGGCGCGCGCCGGATGTCGAGTTCGTGCTGGCCGACGCGCGCGCTTTCCGGTTTCGCCGCCGCTTCGACGCCATCGTCTCCACTTTCGACGCGTTGAATCACATCATGAGCGCGGCGGAGCTCGCCCAGGTGTGCGCCTGTGCGTGGCGCGCGCTGAAGCCCGGCGGATACTTGGCGTTCGACTTGAACCGGGCCGAGGCCTACACGGATCTCTGGTCGAGCACGACCGCTACGGTGGAAGACGACAACGTTAGTGTGGGGGTCGGATCATTCGATCAGGCGACGGGTTATGCGATGTGCGACATCACCTTGTTCCATCTGGTGAAGGGCGCGTGGCGGCGGTCGGATTTCCGGCTCACGCAAAAACATCACCCCGATCAGGATGTCTTCGATGCTCTGAGTTCGGCGGGGTTCCGCGCCATCGAGGCGCGCGACGCCGCCCTCGATCTCGGCATGCACGGCCCCATCGGGCAGGGTCGCGCGTACTACCTGGCGCGCAAGGATTGAACCGGTTCTCCATTCGAGCCCGAAATTTCTCCGTTCAGTTCACCTGCAAGCCATTTGCAAGTATGTTATGGAAAACCTCCAATCCATTCGTATACTGGATCCATGAACGCAATTCATTTGCGTCTGCGAGTCCTTCTGCTGGCCGCGCTGGCCTGGCCCGCGCCCGCCGCGGAAGGACCCTTCTTCATCACCTACACCCACCAGATGGAGGAGCCGGGCAACCTGGAAATCGCGACCCGCGAGGTCATGGGCAAGCCGGAAGGCGGCAACCGGTTTTTCGGCATCACGAACGAACTGGAATATGGGGTCCAGGCATGGTGGACAACGGAGCTCTATCTGGAAGGGCAGGCCACCTCCCACGACGGCGCGCTGTTCACGGGGTATCGATGGGAGAACCGGTTCCGGCTGCTCCCTCACGAGCACTGGATCAATCCGGTGCTGTACGTGGAATTCGAGAACATCAACGATGCCAACCGGAGCCTGCTGGAAGTGGTCGGCCACGACGGCCAGGACGGTCTCGCCAGCCCCATCGCAATCGCCGGGCGGGAAAAAAAGCGCGAACTGGAGGCCAAGCTGATCCTCGGCAGCAATGTGCGAGGGTGGAACATTTCGGAGAACTTCATCGCCGAGAAAAACGTCCGGCACGCTCCGTTTGAGTTCGGCTACGCGGTGGGAGTCAGCAGGCCGCTCGCGCTTGCTGCGCGGCCCGAGCCCTGCAACATCTGCCCCGAGAACTTCCAGGCAGGCCTGGAACTCTACGGCGGGCTGGGTACGCACGACGGTTTTGGGCTGCGCCAGACTTCCCACTATCTGGCACCCACGATGGCGTGGCAGACGGCCAGCGGCGCAACATTCAAGGTCTCACCCGGTTTTGGAATCACCGGTCAGAGCGCCGGTTTCCTGCTCCGCGTTGCCGTGTCCTATGAGATTTCCCAATTCGCCCGCGCGCTGAGGAAGCAGCCGAAGCAAGCCGTGCGTCCGAACCCGTACGATGACCTGGAGCGCGATGACAAGGCGGGACAGAAGTTGTTCCGGCGCGAATGCGCAAGCTGTCACGGAGAGGACGCTCAAGGCATGGGGCACGCCCCAGCGCCGGCTTCCGCATCACCCGGAGAAATCTTGCGGGTGCTGCGCGATGGTTCCATGCGGCGCGGCATGCCGTCCTTTTCTCACTTGCCCGAACAGCAGCGGCGGCAGATCCTCAGTTGGTTGAAGACTCTCGACAGCAGCGCAACAACTCCTCATCGGTAGAATCGTTCGGCACGGAACAACCTCCCGCGGCGATGTATTTCGCGCCTGCCTCCTTGTGGGCCTGTGCTACCTGCCGCTGCATCTCCCCCCGCGCCAGCTTGCGAAAATTGACCTCGTCCACGCCGCCCATCAGAACTCCGCTCCAGCGTTTCCGCACATCCGCAAACGGAATCTTCGTGCCGTGGATCGAGTAGTTGATCGCGGCTGCGCGCCAGCCGTTGTAGTGCCTGTCGAGCACAATCTTGTCGCCGTGAATGTGGAGCACGTTCAGCGGCGCGCTCTTTGCGGCCTCCAGCACCATCCGGTCGAAAGGCTCGCTGAACTTGACGTAGTCCGGATCCGCCGAATTTGCGATCGCCAGGAAAACGCCCGACGCGCCGGCCGCGATCGCACTGCGCGCGTGGTTCGCCTCGGATGCCGCGATGATCGCGAGGGCGTCGAGCAGCCGCCCCGGCTTCTCTGTCTTCCAGCGTTGCACCTCGGCCGGAGACGACAGGTTTTCAGCCACTTTGTAGGGATTGAACAACGTCTCGACGAAGTGCGCTTCGCCATGGAGTCCGTCGCGTATGATGCGCAGCGCTTCAATCTGCCGCGGGAACGGGTTGGATTCCACCTTGAGATCCAGCCAATCGCCGGGAGGCTTCGGGTACGGGTAGTCGCTCATCACCTTCACGAGGTCCGTGTGGAAGCGGTTATGAAATTCGAGGGTCGAGCGCGCGTGCACCGCGCCCGAGACCGTGGTGTCGAGGAAATGATGCCAGAAACTGAACGGAACACGGTCCACGTCGCGGCCGGCGAGCGCGCGGTCCACACGCTCCCTGGAAGTGAGTTGCGCGGCGCCGCGAAGCCCGAATGCGGCCGCGGAAGACAGGAAGAAAGCACGGCGGGAAGTCATGCGAGCCAGTATACCTACATCACGGTCTCGCGGCCCTGTAGCGGACGCTGGCGGATCTCCAGGCAGCCCTTTCCGGTGGGCAGCATCTTCCCGGGATTGAAGCGCCGGTCGGGGTCGAACATCTCCTTCAGCTTTCTCATCATGTCCAGCGACTCGCGCGAGAACAGATCGGACATGAGGGAAATCTTCTCCATCCCGACACCGTGCTCGCCCGTGATCGATCCCCCAACCGACACGCAATAGCGCAGGATGTCCTCGCCGGCGCGCACCGCCTTCTGGAACTCGCCGGGAACGCGGGCGTTGAACAGAATGATGGGGTGCATGTTCCCATCGCCCGCGTGAAAGATGTTCGAGATGGTCAGACCGCAATCACGGCCCACCGTTCCGATGTGCCGGAGAGTTTCAGCGATACGCGTTCGCGGCACCACGCCGTCCTGCACGTAGTAGGTCGGGCTGACGCGTCCAATCGCGCCGAAAGCGTTCTTGCGTCCCTTCCAGAGCAGGTCCCGCTCTTCCGCCGAACGCGCGACGCGAAACTCCCGGGCGCGGCAGGACAGGCAGGCATCGCGGATCTGCTCGGTCTGTTCTTCCACCTGCTCGCGCAATCCTTCCAGTTCGATCAGCAGCACGGCCGCCGCATCCATCGGATAACCGGCGTGCGTCGCCTCTTCCACCATGCGGAGCATCACGCCGTCCAGCATCTCCAGGGCGACCGGCGTGATGGCGCGCGTGGTGATCTCGGTGACGGTGTCGCCGGCGTCCTCGGTTCGCTCGTAGATCGCGAGGATCGTTTTGACCGCCTCCGGTTGGCGCACCAGACGCACCACGATTTTCGTAATCAGCGCCATCGTTCCTTCGGACCCGGTCAGCAGGCCGGTGAGATCGTACCTATCGCTGCTGCCGGTCTGCACGATGCTCCCGTCGGGCAGCACCGCCTCGAGCCCCAGCGTGTGGTTCGTGGTCACGCCGTACGCGAGCGTGTGCGGGCCGCCCGCGTTCTCGGCCACGTTGCCGCCTATGGTGCACGCGCGCTGGCTCGACGGATCGGGCGCGTAGAAGTAGCCGAAGGGTTGCACGGCCACGGAAAGATCGAGGTTCACCAAGCCGGGCTCGACCACGGCGCGCTCGTTGGCCAGATCGATTTCCAGGATGCGGTTCATGCGCGCGAAGCAGACCATGATGCCGCCCTCGCGGGCGATCGCGCCGCCGCTCAAGCCGGTGCCGGCGCCTCGTCCGACGATGGGAAGATCATACGCGCGCGCGAGCCGGACCACGCCGGCGACATCGCTTGTAGAACGCGGAAAGACGACCAGGTCGGGCCGCGCTTTTTCCTGGCTGCCGTCGTACTCGTACAGCGCCAGGTCTCCCGGACGGTGCAGATATCCGCGCGGGCCGAAGATCCGTTCGATGTCGCGGAGCAGACTGGCGTTCACGGCTGCCCCCGAGCGTAACACACGGAACCGTGTACGCTCGAAGAAGCGAATGAACGTTCTCGAATTTACGGCCGCCGTCGCCGCCGGCTCTTTCCTGGCCGGGCTTCTTGGTTCGCTGACGGGACTGGGCGGAGGCGTTGTCATCGTCCCTCTGCTCACCATCGCCCTGGGCGTCGATATCCGATACGCAATCGGCGCTTCGCTGGTCTCCGTCATCGCGACCTCGTCGGGCGCGGCGGCGGCCTACGTGCGCGAAGGCTTCTCGAATATACGGGTCGGGATGTTTCTGGAAATCGCGACCAGTGCGGGAGCGTTGTCCGGCGCGTTCCTTGCCGCGTTCCTGCCGCCCTCCGTCATCTCTGTCGTTTTCGGGCTGGTGCTGGTGCACGCGGCCTACCTTTCCTTCCGGAGCAATTCGCAGCCGGCGGCGCTCGATGGGCCGCCCGACAAGCTGGCGTCCCGGCTGCGCCTCGACGGCTCCTATCGGGGCCGGGACGGTATCCTGGTTCCCTATCGCGTCCAACATGTTCTGACCGGCTTTGGGCTGATGTCCGTCGCGGGAGTGCTGTCGGGATTGCTCGGCATCGGCTCCGGCGCGCTGAAAGTGATCGCCATGGACCGCGCGATGGGGCTTCCCTTCAAAGTCTCCACCACCACCAGCAACTTCATGATCGGAGTGACCGCCGCGGCCAGCGCAGGCGTGTACTTCGGCCGCGGGTATGTCGATCCCGCGCTCGCGATGCCCGTCATGCTTGGGGGTTTACTGGGCGCGCTGGTTGGGGCGCGAGTGCTCGCCACCGCGCGGACACGGGTCCTGCGTCTGGCGTTCGGAGTGGTCATTCTCGCGCTTGGAGTCGAGATGATCTACAGCGGGGTCAAATGAACAGGCTCGACATCACCATCGGAAATCTACTGCGGGCCGGAGTGCTGATCGCGGCCTCGGTCGTGATCTTCGGCGCGGCGTTGTACTTGTCCCGCCACGCACTTGAATTCCCAAACTACAAGGCGTTTCGCGGCGAGCCCGCTGATTTGCGGACCGTTTCCGGTGTCATCCACGACGTCATGGATTTCCGCGGGAGCGGAATCATCCAGCTTGGTCTGCTTCTTCTGATCGCGACGCCCATCGCGCGCGTCGCCTTCTCCGCCTACGCGTTCGCACGCCTGCGCGACGGCACGTATGTCGTGATCACTCTGATCGTCCTTGGCCTGCTACTCTTCAGCGTATTTGGAATGCACTGATCGCATGAACCGAAATCAGTATCCCGCGAATTTGCCGGCGACTCCTCTCGTCCCGGT
>JANXRE010000124.1 GCA_025353165.1 Acidobacteriota bacterium
ACAGGGTCGTTAGCCGTGAATTTCCATTGGAGCGCATTGCCGACGAACGCCACTTGCAAATCTGCCATGTGATTCCTCCGGAGGCCGTGGAAATATTATATGCGAAGTGCGCTATACTTTTAGAGGAGTCAATCCTCGACACCCCGCCTTTTCCGCCGGCTCGCTGATTTTCCTCCCCTAAAACCGAATGAACAATTTTTCTGAACTCTCGCTGTCTCCTTTGCTGAGCAGCAACCTCTCCCGCAACAAATTCGTCACGCCGACCGAAGTGCAGTCCGCGGCGATCCCGCCTGCCCTGGCAGGCCGCGACGTCATCGGGACTGCCCAGACCGGGACCGGCAAGACGCTGGCTTTCGTTCTCCCCATTCTTGAATCCCTGATTGCTAACCCGGTGAAAGCCGGCGTGCAAGCCCTGATTCTCACTCCCACCCGCGAGCTCGCAATGCAGATCAACGAAACGTTCGCGTTGATGGCTCTCGGCACCGGGATCCGCTCCGCTGTCGTCGTCGGCGGCCTGAATGAGCAGACACAGCTGCGGGCCATCCGGAACGGCGCGCGGATCGTGATCGCGACGCCCGGAAGGCTGTGCGATTTTCTCGACCGCAAGCTGGTGAAGTTGAGCGCGTCGAAGATCCTCGTTCTCGACGAGGCCGACCGCATGCTCGACATGGGCTTCCTCCCGTCGATCAAGCGCATCCTCGGGGAACTGCCCACCGTGCGCCAAACGCTGTTCTTCTCCGCCACCATTGAAGCCTCGGTAGCCAAGCTGGTAAACGCTCACGTCACCGACCCGGTCCGGATCGCCATCGGTTCCATCACCAAGCCCGCCGAG
The DNA here is from genome assembly GCA_025353165.1 of Acidobacteriota bacterium. Lineage (GTDB taxonomy): Bacteria > Acidobacteriota > Terriglobia > Bryobacterales > Bryobacteraceae > TMP-7. The sequence goes on from JANXRE010000124.1 coordinate 833, forward strand.
AACGTCGACCTGCGCCTCTACGAGGTGGACAAGGATCGAAAGCTCGGCTTGCTGCTCGCGATGCTGAAAAAAGAGCAGGGCACATTCCTGGTCTTCGCACGCACGAAGCACGGCACGGATCGCCTGGCCAAGGGCCTGCAAGGCGAAGGCGTGAAGACCGCCCGCATCCACGGCGACCGCACGCAGAACCAGCGCGTGCAGGCGCTGAAGGGCTTTCAGAATGGCGACTACCGCGTGCTGGTGGCAACCGACGTCGCCGCCCGCGGCATTCACGTGGACGGCATCAGCCACGTCGTGAATTACGACCTGCCACAGGCGCCCGAGGACTTCATCCACCGCGTCGGACGCACCGGCCGCGCGGGTGCGCGCGGGATTGCGACCACGTTCGCGACGCCGTCGGAACGCGGCGACGTCCGCCTGGTGGAGAAGGCGCTCAAGCTGAAACTGGAGCGCTGCGAAGTCCCCGCCGAAGCGCTGGTCGCTCGCAAGGTCGTCGTTCTGCCCGTGGCGCACGAACAACGCCGCTCCGGAGAATTCTGGCGCGAGGGCCAGCGCAAAAGCCGCTTCCGCCGCTAAACGGCGTTCGCTTTCTCCATCTCGGCCCGGCGTAGGAGTTGCGTTCCCCCGCTCGTAAAAAGGCGTGTGACAAAAGAGCCACTGCCTCCAGCCCAGTTCAAGACGATTAGTGATCCCCAGCGTCCGGAGGGGGCATTTTCAGCCCACAACGCCATGCTTGTTCGACGTTCGAGTAACCTTGAACTTTCCCCAGAGTAGTCTTTGTTATAGACTAAGGGTGCATTCGCGTTAAATCAGGCAGGCCACCTGCGAGTTTTCTTTCCCTCAGGCCGTGGCCGAAAGAGGAGTTCATCATGTCGGATTCTCTCAATCGCAGAGATCTGTTGAAAGGCGCCGGCGCTGCCGGCATCGCGCTTGGCATGGCTAAGACGACGTTCGCCGCCCGCGGCAACAAAATGGAGCCGGGCCGCGTGCTCGGCGCGAACGATCGCATTCAGATCGGCGTGATCGGCGTCGGCGGACGCGGTTACTACGTCGCCGAGGCGTTCACGCAGTACGCCGAAAAGAACAATAACGCCTGCCAGATCATGGCGGTCTCGGATGTGTACGAGAAGCGCAGGAAGCGCGCCGCCGAGAAGTTCAAGTGCGACGGGTACCTGGACTGGCACGAGATCATCAACCGCAAGGACCTGGACGCGGTGATTGTCGCGACGCCGGACCATTGGCACGCCAAGATGGCGATGGCGGCGATGGACAGCGGCAAGGACGTCTACCTGGAGAAGCCGATGGTCCACACCAACGATGAGGCGCACCAGTTGGTGAACACGGTGAAGGAAACCAAGCGCGTTCTTCAGGTCGGGTCGCAGACGACATCCGCCGACCAGTGGTGGAAAGCCCGCAAAGCGATCGCCGACGGGATGATCGGCAAGATCATCATGAGCCAGGGCTCTTATCACCGCAATTCGATTGAGGGCGAATGGAACTGGCCCATCGACGAAGCAGCCGGCCCGGAGGGCAAGGGCGAGGACTACATCGATTGGAAGACCTGGCTGGGTCCGGCAAAGAGCAGGCCGTATGACGCCGACCGCTTCTTCCGCTTCCGCAAGTATTGGGACTACTCGGGTGGAGTCGCCACCGACCTCTTCTATCACGTGGTCGCGCCGCTCAACATCTGTTGGGGCAAAGCGCAGTTCCCCGCCCGCGTTGTGGCCAGTGGCGGAATCTACGGCGGGCCGGCGTTCCAGGAAAAACGCGAAGTGCCCGATACGTTCCACGTGATGGCGGAGTACGCCGAAGGTCATTCGCTGGTACTCAGTTCGTCAATGGCGAACTCGCAGCACATCCCTGGCCTGATCCGCGGGCATGACGGCACCATCATCATGGTGGATCATGGCGAGTTTGAGCGCGGCGTGGATCACATCACCGTCAAGCCGGAGTTCGAGCAGGATTGGAAGACGCGCGAAAAGAAGCCGATCAGCGCCGGCTACAAATTCGGCCTGGACGAGATTCAGATCCCAGTCGAAAAGTCGGACATGATGGCAGCGCACATCGACAACTTCATCTCCTGCATGCGCAGCCGGGAGAAACCGCACCTGGACGTCGAGACGGGCGCGAAGGCGGTGGTCCTCATCAACCTCGCCGTGCAGTCCTACCGCGAAGGCAAGGTATTGTACTGGGACGAGAAGAGGTGGAAGGCTTCGGACAAGCCGGTCAAAGCGTAAGGAAGTTTTTAGCTAGGAAAGCCCGCCGCGGCCCTCGGGTCCGGCGGGCTTTTGCATTTACTCCTTGGGATTATGCGCGAGGCGGATACCGAGTTCGCGCAGCGCCCGCTCCGGTACCGGCGACGGCGAATCGGACATCAGGTCGGTGCCGCGCGCGGTCTTCGGGAACGGGATCACCTCGCGAATCGAACTCTCCCCGCACATCAACGCCATTAGCCGGTCGAGGCCCAGCGCGATCCCGCCGTGCGGAGGCGCGCCGTATTCCAGCGCTTCGAGCAGATACCCGAACTTGCGGTTAGCCTCGTCGTCGCTCAAGCCCAGCGCGGCGAAGACCTTCGCCTGTACGTCGCGCCGGTGAATACGAATTGAACCCGAACCCAATTCGGTGCCGTTCAACACGATGTCATACGACCGCGCGCGGCAGTGCGCGGGATCGGTCGTTAGCAACTCGAGATCCTCGTCCTTTACCGAGGTGAACGGGTGGTGCGCCGCCATCCAGCGGTTCTCTTCCTGGTCCCATTCGAACATCGGGAAGTCCACCACCCACAGAAAACGGAAATCCTCGGGGTCGAGCAGTTTGTGCCGGTCGTTGTATTTCTGGCCGGACAACAGCCGTAGCTGTCCGCACGCTTGCAGGACGGTCAGGTCCGGGCGCTGCCCTTTGGGCTCACCCGGCCATCCAGCCAGCATCAGCAGGTCGTTCTCGCCCGCGCCCGCGCGCTCGCGAACCTTCGCCATCGGTTCGGCGTAGTCGCGGTCTAGTCTTTTCGCGTCGTCGTAAACCCGCAGCCCGCGTTCCTGCCCGAACGCTTTCAACTCGTCCCGCTCCTTGCGGCTCAGCTGTCCGACATTCGGCAAGTGAATCGCGACCAGCGGCAGTGCCGCGCCGGTCAGGCCGTGCCCCTCGAACAGGTCTTCGACGCAGTAGAAAGGCGGCAGCCGGAGGTCCGGCTTATCGGTGCCATACGAGCGCATCGCTTCGGCATACGTCAGCCGCGGAAAGGGCGTTGCGGGCGCGCGGTGTCCGGCAACCTCGCAGACCGTCTTCATCAACGGCTCGATCACCTCGAAGATCCGCTCCTGCTGGGGGAACGACATCTCGAGATCGATTTGCGTGAATTCGTACTGCCGGTCCGCGCGAAGGTCCTCATCGCGGAAGCAGCGCACGATCTGGAAGTATTTGTCGTAGCCGCTGACCATCAGGATCTGCTTGAAGATCTGGGGCGACTGCGGCAAGGCATAGAACAGCCCCGGCTGCACGCGGCACGGCACCAGGAAATCGCGCGCCCCTTCGGGCGTGGACTTGGTCATGAACGGCGTTTCGATCTCGAGGAACCCCTGCTCGCACAGGACGTCGCGGATAACTTTCGTTACCTGGGACCGCAGCACGATGTTGCGCTGCATGTGTGGGCGCCGCAGATCGACGTAACGGTATTTCAGGCGGACGTCTTCCTTAACGTCCACATGCTCTTCCATCGGGAACGGCGGCGTGCGGGCTTCGTTCAGGATCCACAGTTTGTCGACGATCACGTCGACCTCGCCGGTCGGGATATTCGGGTTCACGGTTTCCGGCGACCGCTGTTCGACGATGCCTCCCGCCGCCACGACATACTCCGGCCCGAGCATCTCCGCTTTCCTGTGAACCTCGGCGTCGCCGTCCAGGTGAAACACCAGTTGCGTCACGCCGTACCGGTCGCGTAAATGCACAAAGTACACGCCGCCGAGGTCGCGGCGCCGGTGTACCCATCCCATCAGAACGACGCGCTTGCCCGCGTCCGCAGCCCGCAACTCGCCACATGTGTGGGTGCGCTGAAGGTCGCCGAGAAAATCCAGTTGAAGCGTATCCATTGCTATCCTGTGCTCACCATTTCCGCGATCTGAGCGCGTGTGACCTGCCGCTGATCGCCGGTCGTCATATTCTTTAGTTGGTACGACCCTGCCGTAATCTCGTTTTCGCCGACGATCAACGCAAACCGCGCGCCCAGCTTATTCGCCACTTCCAGGGCGCGCTTCAATTTGTGATCCGTCGAGACCTCGACCATGAGCCCGCCGCCGCGCAACTCGCGTGCGACGATGCCGCAGTGACGTTTCGCATCGTCCCCCAGTGGCGCAATGAACAAATCCAGGGGCCTCGATTGCCACTCCGGGTGCGCCTCTTCCACCATCATCACAAGCCGGTCCTCGCCGATGGAAAAGCCGATTCCGGGCGCGGGCACCTTGGACTCAAGTGCTTCCGCCAAACCGTCGTAACGCCCGCCTCCGAGCACGCTGTTCTGCGCCCCAAGCGCTCCGTGCACGATTTCGAAAGTTGTACGGGTGTAATAGTCGAGGCCGCGGACCAGCCTTGGCCGGACCTCGAAAGCGATCCCGCGATCCGTCAGGTACTGCCGCACGGACTCGAAATGTGCCCGGCAGGCGTCGTCCAGGTAGTCCAGGATCGAAGGCAGAGAATCGACAACCGGCTGGTCTTCGGGGACCTTGCAATCCAGAACCCGCAGAGGGTTCGTCTCGACGCGGCGGCGGCAGTCCGAGCACATCTTCGGCGCCACGTCGCGGAGGCGTTCGCGCAGTTCGGCCACGAACTTCGCGCGGCATGCCGGACAGCCGACGGAGTTGATCAGCAGCGTGTACCCCGAGACTCCGGCGGCGTCGAGCACGGCCGTGACCATCTCGATGACTTCGGCGTCGATCATGGGCGAATCGGAACCGATCGCTTCGGCGCCAATCTGGAAAAACTGCCGGTATCGCCCCTTCTGAGGCCGCTCGCGCCGGAACATCGGGCCGATGTAATAGAGCTTCTGAAGTCCCGGCTGCTGGTCGAGCCGGTGCTCGATATAGGCCCGCATCACCGAAGCCGTCGCTTCGGGGCGCAGGGTCAGCGAGCTGCCGTCCCGGTCCTCGAAGGTGTACATCTCTTTCGAGACGATGTCGGTTTCTTCGCCGACGCCGCGCGCGAACAGCCGCGTCTCTTCCAGGATCGGCGTGCGGATCTCCTGGTAATTGTAGGTTTCGAAAACGCGGCGCGCCGCGGCCTCTACCTTGTTCCAGACACCGCTGGACGGCGGCAGAATGTCGCGCGTACCTTTGACGGATTTAATCATTCGTTCGGTAGATGAAACAAGCTTCGACGTAATGATCGACGTTCGTCGAGAAGCGCTGCTGCTCTTCCGCCGTAATCTCGCGGCGCGCCTTGGCCGGAACTCCCATCACCATCGTATTGGGAGGAATCTGCATTCCCTCGGCGACCACCGCGCCCGCGGCCACCACCGACCCCGCTCCGACGCGAGCGCCATTCAGCACCACCGCGCCAATCCCAATCAGCGTGTTGTCCTCAATCGTGCACCCGTGCAGCATCGCCAGGTGCCCCACCGTAACGCGATTTCCGATCTCCAGGGGAAAGTCCGGCGCGTCGCAGTGCAGCACGGAATTGTCCTGGATGTTCGTCTCGTAGCCGATGCGAATATAGTGCACGTCGCCGCGCACCACCACGCCGGGCCAGATGCTCGACCGTTCGCCGATAACGACGTCTCCGATCACCTGTGCGCTGGGGTCCACGTAAGCAGAAGCGGCAATTTCCGGCAGTTTGCCGCGATAGGGGCGAATCATGAGTGCTACGTAGTTAACTATGATAACAGACGGGTTTCGCCGCTACACTAAGAGGCATATGATCCGAAAGATCGGACTTATCCTTGTTTGTGCCGCCGCCCTGTCCGCGGCGAAACTCCCGTTCGACGTCGAAGCGATGATGAAGATCCATCGCATCGGCGAACCTCAACTCTCGCCCGACGGCAAGACCGTCGCCTTCAGCGTCCAGGACGTCGATATTCCGAATAACGCCAAGCCCCGCCAGATCTGGCTCGTTCCAGTTTCGGGTGGCTCTCCGCGGCAGATCACGCGAGAGGGCACGGCCAACGAGCGGCCCCGCTGGACACCGGATTCGAAACACATCGTGTACGTGTCGAATCGCGGCGGCGCCTCCCAGGTTTGGATGATGGACCCCGACGGAAGCAGCGCGAAACAGATCACTACGCTTTCCACCGAAGCCAGCGGCGTGCTGGTGTCAGCCGACGGAAAGCGGATCGTGTTCCTCAGCAGCGTGTACCCGGCGTGCGGGACCACGCCCACCGCTTTCGACGATGCGTGCAACACGAAACGCGCGGAGGAGGAGAAGGCCAGCAAGGTCAAGGTCCGGATGTACACGTCGCTTCTGTACCGGCATTGGACCGCGTGGGAATCCACACGCCGCCAGCACCTCATGACGCAGGAAATGGATGGCGGCAAGCTGCGCGACCTGACGCCCGGCAATCGCGACGTGCCGCCTTTCTCGCTGGGCGGAGGCGACGATTATGCCATCTCCCCGGACTCCACGGAGGTCGCCTACGTCACGAACGCGGACGCCGATCTAGCGACCAGCACGAATTCCGACATTTTCACCGTACCGATCACCGGCGGTGAACCGAAGAAGATCTCGATCAGCCCCGGCGGCGACAACCTGCCGGTCTACTCTCCCGACGGCAAATACATCGCGTTCCGATCGCAGGCGCGAGCGGGATACGAGAGCGATCGCTGGCGTCTCGCCGTGTACGAGCGCGGAACCGACAAGATCACTTTCCTGACCGACTCGCTCGACCGCCCGGTGGATTCGATCACCTGGACGCCGGATTCGCAGCGCCTGTTCTTCGTGGCCGAGGACCGCGGCCGGCATGGTCTCCAGATGGTTTCGCTTCAGGGCGGCGCGTTCAAGGCGATCATTACCGCTTCGAGTTCGGTGGATGATGTCCAGCTAAGCGCGGACAACAAGACGCTCATCTATACCGAGCAAAGCGGTAACCGGCCGGCCGAGATTTTCAAAGCGGCCTCCACCGGCGGGGCAAGCGTTCCTCTCACCGGACTGAACGATGCTCTCCTGGCGCAATACGAAACGAACCCATTGGACGAATTCTGGGTGGACAGCCCCGACGGTTCGCGTGTCCACAGCTTCATCGCGAAACCACCCGGTTTTAACCCACAGCGCAAATATCCCGTGCTCTTCTTGATCCACGGCGGCCCGCAAGGGGCTTGGGGCGAGACGTTCAGCTACCGCTGGAATCCGCAGGTCTTTGCTTCCGCCGGCTATCTAGTTGTTATGCCAAATCCTCGTGGCTCAACTGGTTATGGACAGAAGTTCACAAATGAGATTAATGCGGACTGGGGTGGCAAGGCCTACGAGGATCTCATGGCCGCTCTGGACTACGTGGTGAAGCAGCCGTATGCCGACCCGGACCGCATGGCTGCAGCGGGGGGCTCGTACGGCGGCTACATGGTGGACTGGCTGCTGGGCCACACCGATAGATTCAAGGCGCTAATCTCGCACGCGGGCGTTTACGACCTTCGCAGCATGGCGGGAGAAACGGAAGAACTGTGGTTCCCGCTTTGGGAGTTCAAGGGGATGCCGTGGCAGAACTCGGAGTTGTACGCGAAATGGTCACCCAGTTTCTACGTCGACAATTTCAAGACGCCGACCCTGGTCATGCACGGCGAGCTGGATTATCGCGTGCCCGTCGGGCAGGGGCTTCAGTTGTTCACGGCGCTGCAGATGAAGAAGGTGCCGTCGAAACTCGTGCTGTTCCCCGACGAAGGTCATTGGATTCTGAAACCGCAAAACTCGGTGCTTTGGTACTCGCAGTTTCTGGAGTGGATTGGGGAGTGGACCAAGAAGTAATTAGTGAGTCATCGCGTAGAGGACGTAGTTGACGCCGATCCGGATGCCCAGCGACGAATACTTCTCGGGATAGGAAGGATCGTCGGCCCACTCCCAGGAATCGCCGATGTCCGAATTGAATGAGGCTGCCACCATGATGCGGCCGCGGTCGTCGTAGATCGCTTTCCAGTGAGGCACCGCGCCGTCGTTGCGATACGTCGTCCCGCGCGCGAGCGCCCACTGCCCCGGGATCTGGAACCGCTGATCGAGATCGTAGACGGTGTGGAAAATCGCTTCTGTATCGTCTATCTCGACCATCTGGCGATCCGGAAATACAAGCCGCATGCTCTCGTCGAATCGCTCCCACTCTTCGGTGCCCCAGAAATCGTCCAGCATTAAGAATCCGCCGCGAAGCAAGTAATCGCGTAGCTTGCGCGCTTGCGATTCCGTCAGCTTCCAATCGCCCATCTCGCCGGCCGCCAGCCACGGCCAATTGTAGACGTCGTCGCCGTCGTCCAGGTTCACCGGCTGCTCGACCGACCGCGCGTGGATGCGCGTCAACCGGCGCAGCGCCTGCGAGAAATGGCGATCGGCGCGCGGATAGTCCTGGCTCCAACTGGTGCCGCCCTGTCTCCAGTCAGTTGCCGGACCGAAGCGCGAGTACCGGCCGAAGCGCGCGTTCGGATGCGGCGGATACATCAGACGGGCGAAGATCCACTCCGCCTTTTCCTGCCAGTCCTTGGGCAGCTCGACATCGTCGTAAGGTTCGATGCTTGAGTAGATGCGGAATGGGCGCTGCGGCCACAGACAGGTAGCGACGGCAAGCGTTCCGATCGCCCATCGAATTGCCGCCCGCCCCCGCATGCCTGCCGCGAGGATAGCATTAAGTGCCCGTTCGAGGTGGG
>JANXRE010000144.1 GCA_025353165.1 Acidobacteriota bacterium
ACGCCATGAGAGTTCGTCTCAAACCAGCCCTTTAGCCAGTCTTGCAGGAAGCCGGAACTCGCTCCGAAGTTCGCCAGGCCGGATTCCCAGGAACTCGGGATGGCCGGCAACTCGGCGGTCATGTAGTTGATGAAGAAGCTGAAGATGCCTGCCTGCGCGGCGACGTAAAGGAACTGCGCGACAACAGCCAGGACAAAATGCGGGTGTTTCCAAATGGAGTGCGAGACGCCAGGTACGGATTCGTCAAGATGATAGTCGTCTTCGGTTTTGATGTCAGGGATATTGGAGAAGAAGAAGACGACTGCCAACACAATCACGACTGCGGCCACGCCTACGTAAGGGATGTAGAGTGTCTCGCTGCCCGTGTTCTGGCCGGCCGCATTCTTACCATAGAAGAACATGCTGCCGACGATCGGGCCGAGAATCCAGCCCACGCCATTACAGGACTGCGCCAGGTTGATGCGCGTCGCCGCGTACCTCTTATCCCCCAGCACTGTGGTGTAAGGGTTCGCCACCGTCTCCAGGAAGGTCAAGCCGCTGGCGATCACGCACACGCCCACCAGGAATGCCCAGAAGGCCGCGATATGCGTGGCCGGGAGGAACCAGAATCCGCCAGCCGCCACAACCAGCAGCCCCGTGATGATGCCGCCCTTGTATCCCAGCTTGGTCGCCAGCCATCCCGCCGGCATCGACATCAGGAAATAGCCCAGGTAGTGCGCGAACTGGACCCACGCGGACTGCGACTTGGTGAGCCCCAGCTCATCCTGGAAGTGCTTGTCCATCACGTCGATCATGCCGTTGCAGAATCCCCAGAGGAGAAATAGCGAGCTGACGAGAGCGAACGTAAAGGCCAGGTTCTTTCCGTCGGCGGCGATAAAAAGGCCCCGCTTGGCTTTGTTCATTGAGTGGGTTCCTGAATGGCGAGGATTTGATCCGCGGCGACGTCCTTCAGGATCTGCCGGATGCGGCTCGGCCACTTGATCTCGATTTCGCGCACGATCTTGGACGCGCCCAGGCCGAAGTGGACGCGCGGGTCGCTCGAACAGCCGTAACCGACCGCCGTGGTGACTTCGTTGAATTGCTTCAGGCCATCCTCGGTCGTGATCCGGATCTGGGCGCCGAGGCCCATGCGATTGCTCTTCGTGCCGGTCAGCTTCAACTGAATCCAGTGATTGTTATTGCGCGAGGTGTTGTGGAAGTACTTCAGTTTCCCGTTCAACACGCTGACCAGGGCGTCGACGCGCCCGTCGTTGTCGATGTCGCCGAAGGCCGATCCGCGATGGGGCGCGGCCTTTTGAAAATCCGGACCGGCTTCGGCGCTCACGTCCTGAAACTTGCCGTTGCCGAGATTGCGGAACACGGAGTTCGGTTCTTCGTAGGTGCGGTTTGAAAACAGCGCCACGTTATCGAGCACGTTTCCGCGCGCCACGAAGAGGTCCTTCCAGCCGTCGTTGTCGAAATCGAAAATCCCGTTCGACCATCCCGACATCGCGCGCGTCTTGAAGAGCTGGCTTGGATTGGTGACCTCGATGAATTCGCCGCCGCCGCGGTTGCGGTACAGCGGAAACGATTCGTTCTCCACGGCGGTGTGCCAGATATCCGGACGGCCGTCGTTGTCCACGTCCTTGAAGTCGGCGCCCATGCTGGAGATGGCGTTCGCGCTTTGCGAATAAGCGACTCCGCTTTCGAAGGCCACCTCTTCAAATTTCTTGCCGCCGATGTTGTGGAACAGGAAGTTGGGGTGGTTGTCGTTGGCCACGAAAATGTCCATGAAGCCATCGCCATCGTAGTCCGCGATGACGGCTCCCATGCCCTTGCCGTAGTGCTTGGCGATCCCGGTTTCGGCGGACACATCGGTGAAAGTGCCGTCGCCATTGTTGCGGTACAGCGTGCTGGGGAGCGGGTCGTAGTTCTTGGGGTGGCAGTAAGCGCGCTTGGCCGGAGTCGGGCCGCAGACAGGGTCCTTGTTCACTTCCCACTTACAGTAATTGGAGACGAAGAGATCGGCCAGGCCGTCGTTGTTGTAGTCCACCCAGGCGGCCGAAACAGACCACATTTTCTTGCCGTTTAGGATGCCGCCGCCGACGCCAGCTTTGCCGGTGACGTCGGTGAAGGTGCCGTCGTGATTGTTGTGGAAGAGCTGGTTCTTGGTCACGTTCAGCACGTAGATATCCGGCCAGCCGTCGTTGTCGTAATCGCCGATGGCGACGCCCATGCCGTAGCCCTCGCCCGCTACACCCGCTTTTTCGGTCACATCCGTGAAGGTGCCGTCGCGATTATTGTGGAACAGCCGGTTCCAATACATCGGACTTTCCTTCTTGAGTGAAGGGATGGCCGCGCCATTCACCAGGTAGACGTCCAGATAACCGTCGTTGTCGTAATCGAACAACGCGATTCCGGCCACCATCGTCTCGGGCTGGTTCTTGTTCGGCGTGGGAGAGCTGTTGGCGGTAAAGACGAGACCGGAGCGCGCCGCGATTTCCTCAAAGGAGATGGTGCTCGCGGCGGCCCCGGCCAGAAGTGCGCACACTCCGATTACAATGGAAATCAGGGCTTTCACGTACAGAAGTTCCAGTCTAACAGGTGCGCACGCTCACTCTCATTGTCTCCGGGCTCTTTGCAACCCTGCTCGTAGCCGTTTTTTCCGGACGGAGCGCCGAAACAAAGCGTTTCGGTTTTGTCGACGACGCGCCGCGCTCTAAGATTGCTTACAAGAGCAACAACAGCTTCAACGGCCGGAAGTATTTTCCGCAGCCGATGTGCGGCGGCGTGGCGATCTTCGATTTCGACAACGACGGGCGGATGGATATCTTCTTCACCAATGGCGCGCAGTTGCCGGAGATGAAGAAGACCGATCCCTCGTACTACAACTGCCTGTTGCATCAGAAGAGCGACGGCACCTTTGAGGACGTGACGGCCAAGGCGGGCCTGCGCGGCGAGGATCTGGGTTTCAACTTCGGCGTCGCGGCCGGCGATTACGACAATGACGGGTACCCCGACCTCTTCATAGCCAGCGCGGGCCGCAACGTTCTCTATCACAACAACGGGAACGGCACCTTCACCGATGTGACGGCGGCCTCGGGCATCGGCGGAAAACCGGAGAACACGCTCAGCGTGGTGGGCGCGTGGTTCGACTACGACAATGACGGGTTGCTGGATCTCATCGTTTCCAACTACACCTTCTGGACTCCGAAGCTCGACTTCCGCTGCACCATGGACAACCGCGATTTCTATTGCGATCCGCGCCGGTACCCGAGCGTGCCTCCGCGGTTGTATCACAATCTCGGGCACGGGAAGTTTGAGGATGTCACCGAAAAATCGGGCCTCGGTGCGGCTCCCGGCAAGGGCATGGGAATCTCGATCGCGGACTTCAACGACGACGGCTGGATGGACGTGTTCATCGCCAACGATACGGAGCCCAACTCGCTGCTCATGAATAAGGGGAACGGCACGTTCGAGGAGCAGGGCCTGGAGTTGGGCGTGGCCTACAACGACAACGCGCACACCGGTTCGTCGATGGGTTCCGACGCCAAGGATTTCGACAACGACGGCAAGGTCGACATCTTCTACAACAACCTGATGGGCCAAGTGTGGGCGCTGCTGCGGAACCGCGGCGGGGTCTTTCAGTTTTACTCGCATACGTCGAAGATTCAGAAGCTGAGCACTCCCTACTCCGGCTGGAGCAATGGCTTCATCGATTACAACAACGACGGATGGAAGGACATTTATTCGTCCAATGGCGACGTGGATCAGGTGAGTGAAAAGTCGCCGCAGCACGACACCATGTTCGAGAACATCGACGGAAAATCGTTCGTGGATGTATCCGAGGAGATGGGGAAGGACTTTCTGCGCAAGGGCTATCAGCGCGGATCGGCTTTCGGCGATTTAAACAACGACGGGTCGCTGGACATCGTGGTGACGTCGCTCAACGAATCGCCGCGCATTCTGATGAACACCGGCGGCAGCGGGAATCACTGGTTGATTCTGAGCCTGACGGGCCACACCAGCGCGCGCGACGCGATCGGGGCGAAAGTGAAAGTGACTACAGCTTCCGGTCGGACCCTCTACAATCACGTTTCCGTGAGCACCGGGTTCATGTCGTCGAGCGACAAGCGGGTCCACTTCGGCCTGGGCCAGGAGACGAAGATCAGCTCGATTGAAATCCGCTGGCCCAGGGGCATTCGGCAAGTTCTGAAGAACGTGGCGGCCGACCAGTTCCTGAAAATCGACGAACCCGCGAAGTAAGCTTGAGAACGAGCCGCCAGCCGTCGTGGCGCACGTACTCGTACGTGCCGCGCCGGCACTCATGCCGACGCTTGGCGGGTGGGGTGGAAAATTGTGTCGCGATGAGTCGCGATACGGCACGCACGAGTGCGTGCGCCACGTCGAAGTGTCACGGATTCACCCGGAACGCCGTGACTTCGCGGCTTGCGCGGCCACCCTGTTCGACAGTGACTCGCGCCACGTAATCCCCGGGCGGCAGCTTCGCCGACTGGATCATCGGGAATGAGTTCATTTGGTCGATCGAACCGACTTCCGGCGTCGATCGCGAAATCTCCTGGCCATCGCGGGAGATCGCGATCGTGACGGATGGCTTGCCGGCAGCGGCCTCGGGGTAGACCACAAAGAAGAGCGCGGTCGGGGCCTGACTGTTCGCCGCCTGCGCGAGTTCCGGCAGCACCTTGCCGCCGTCGAACTCAAAAGGATTCCCGGGATCGCGCGCGCCATTCAGCGGGTCGAGCGTGTGCACGAGCGAGATGCTGCTCACCGCGGGCTCGCCGGGTTTCGGGACGACGAGAGCTAGGCGCTTCGTGCTGGCCCGGCCGCCTTCGGGATCCACCACCGCGGCCTCAATCGTGTACCGGCCCGAGATGGCTTCGAAGGGGGACGTGAAGATGATGCGGCCGCGGCGGAACTGGTCGAGTTTATCCTCCGGAACCTCGCGATCGATCTCCTGGCTCACTTTGTTAACAATTTGCCCGCTTGCGTCCTTGATCAGCGCGAGGAAGGTTGCGTGGATACGGGCCTTGTGCGATGTCTTGTCGACGCTGGTGGTCAAGCTCGCGATGTCGAGATCGAAACCCATTTCATAGCGGTAGCCGTCGCGCCAGGGCCGGAATCTCAGCGCCGAGGCGTGAAAATCGAAATCGTGACGCGCGCCGCCGCTCAGGGTTTGCAATCCGGCCAGTTCGAATGGCAGCACGGCGGGCCCGCCCAGTTCGGGCATGGCGAAATATCCATCGCGAGTCTGCACTACCAGCTTCGGATCGTTGACGGTGACCTTCACCTGCCGGAAGCGGCCGTCGTAGACCGTGGAGGCGGGCACGTACGAGATCTCAAAATGGGTGCGCACGTCCTCCATGATGCGGGCCATGCTCCCCTTGAAGTTGTTGGTGTTGAACACGGCGAATCCGCCGGTGTTCTCCGCCAGATCCGCCATGTTCAGTTGGGTCTGCGCCACCAGCGCGTCCTGCATCACATCGAATTGCTGCGCTTGCCGCATCGCGGCCGAGGGGGAATCGCTCATGACGCTCTGGGTCTTGGCGATCGATCCCGCCGTCCTGCTGAGTCCAACGGCCGTCCCGTTGGAAGTCGCGGGTGTAAGGCCCCGGACGTCGATGCAGTAGAAACTGACGTTGCCGCGGTTGGCCGCGCCGATCACGGTGCGCATGAAATCGCCGCGGTCGGGCGGCTTGCTGAGGCCCTCGGAGAGATACAGCACGGTTTTTCTTCCGGGCAGCCGGGACTCGAACTGCACCAGTCGCAACAGGGCCGTGAGCACCCGCATGCCCGTCCCGTAACTGACCAGGTCGCGCTGCGAGCCGATCAACTGCGCCATGTACTGCTGCGATTCGGACAGGGGCGACTGCGCGGCCGAGCTGGTTGAGAGATCGGCGTTCTGCGTAAAATCAATTCCCGGAGTCAACGATATGCCGGTCCTGTCGCCGGTGATGGCGAAAGTAGTCTGATTCAACACCCCCGCGGAAGCATTGGCCAGATCCATCGAGTTCCCGGTTACGGCCTTTCGAACGGCGGCCTGGAGAACGGCGCGATCGTTGGTAAATCCCTGGAGCGCATTCAAGCGGAGATTCAGCCCGAAGACCGCGGCGTAGGTGTTGTCCTGAAACTCCTGGGCGAGAAAATCGGCCGCGGCGGCAAGCGCGTTCTTGCGCGAATCGGGGCCGATCTCGTCGAAGACGATGGAGACGAAGTTCGGTTCGCGGAGCGAGTTGGCATGCGGCGCGGCGGACTGGACCGCCGGCCCGATGACGGGCGGCGCTTCCGGAAGCACCTGGGCCTCGCGTCCGCCGACGAAGCGGAAGGTCTTGATGGTCTGCGGAACTCCATCCTCGGTGACGGTGAAATCGGCGGCGCTCAGCTTCTTCGCCAGCGAGAGGTTCTGATGCCGGACGACGACGTCGAGCAGGACCTCGTGAACGTTACTGCGGATGACCGTCTCCGGAGTTTGCCCGGCCGTAAACGCACTGCAGAGGAGCAGCGTGACAGTCTTTCGATCCACCATAGGCTCTACTTCAGTCTAACGGGGTGCATAACGTGGCGCACGCACTCGTGCGTGCCGCGTCGCCACTCTTGGCGACGCCTGTTTTCTTCCGTCGCCCGGGTGTCGAGAAGAGTCTCGACACGGCACGCACGAATGCGACGCACGAGTGCGTGCGCCACGTCGGGACCCTTCTTCTACCGGCCTTTGCCCTCGCGGAGGGTGGTGTAAACGCCAACCGGCACGTTGGTGAAGCGCTCGACGAGGCCGGAAGGGAGCGGCCACTTCACCTCGACCCAGTCCACCTTGGCAGCGTCTCCCAAACCGAGCACCATGCGTGGATCGTGCGACGACAGAAAGCTGCCGCCCGCCGTCCTCAGGCGCGAGCGGATCTTGCCGCCTGCCTGCCAGCGAACGATCGCGCCGACCGCGTCGATATTGCTTTTGACGCCAACGAGCTTGATGCCCGCCCATGAATTCCGGCGGCCGATCTCGTTATGCAGCAACAGAGGAGGGCCGCCATTATTCGCGACCAGCACGTCCAGGCCGCCGTCGTTATCGTAGTCGCCGATGGCCAGGCCCCGGGCCGCCCACTGCTGTTGAAACGCCTCGCCGGCCTGGCTGCTCACATTCTCAAAGCCTGTGGCGGTTCGATGAAACAGCAGCAGCGGCTCGCGATAGTGAACGCCTGGGCTTTCCTGGTCGATTAAAGGATCGGGATGGCCGTTGGCGAGGATGAGGTCCAGCATACCGTCGTTGTCGTAGTCGAAGAACTTCAGACCCCATCCGCTCAGCATGTGCGTGGCGGAGCCGATCGGCGTTCGGGACGCAACATCCATAAACCTCTCACTGCCCAAATTGCGGTACAGCGAGAAGCGCTCGTGGTCCACGTTTGCGACGAACAGATCCATCAAACCGTCTTCGTCGTAATCGGCGGAATCGACACCCATCCCGGCGCGAGGGTCTCCGTATTCGTTGAGAGCGACGCCGGCCGACATGCCGATCTCCTCGAAACGCCCTTTGCCCCGGTTCACAAACAGGGAATTTGGCATCGTGTCGTTGGCGACGAAGAGATCCATCAGCCCGTCGTTATTGATGTCGGTAGCAACCACGCCGTGCGACTTGCCCAGGCTCTTGCCGATGTCCGACAAGTGGCCGACCTCGGTGAATGTGCCGTTGTTGTGGAACAGGTAGCTCGGCTGTCCGGGGTAGCTGCGCGGAAAGCAGTATCCGTACCGGCCCAGCGCGGCGTGGCAAATTTCGTTGGCCTTGGGGCCGTAATCGATGAACCGGCAGACGAACAGATCGAGCTGGCCGTCGTTGTCGTAATCGAACCAGATGGCGGAGGTGCACCAGTTTGGCGCGGCGACCCCGGCGCGCCGGGTCACATCGGTGAACGTGCCGTTCCGGTTGTTGCGGTAGAGAGTACAGTGCGGGTAGCCGGTTACGTAGAGGTCGGGCCACCCGTCCCCATCGAAATCGCCGGCTGCGACTCCCATGCCGAACATCGTTCCCGCGACTCCGGCTTCCTTGGTGACGTCGGTAAACGTGCCGTCCCGGTTATTCCGGTAGAGCGCGTTTCTTACCGGCTTGGCCGGCTTCCAGAAATCGCACGCTCCGCTATTGACCAGGAAGATGTCCATCCAGCCGTCGTTGTCGTAGTCGAAGAAAGCACAGCCCGGTGCGACGACCTCGGGCAGGTGGTTCCACGGCGAGGCTGCGTTGTCATGAACCCATGTAATCCCGCTTTCCGCCGCCGGGACGGTGCGAAAAATGGACGGAATCCCCGCGCCGGCCCACGCGGGAACGGCACTTGCGAGGCGGAGGAAACTGCGCCGGTTCATGGATCTGATCATGGAACATTGCGGACCGGGAGGTCCACCCCATTAGTCAATGCTACCGTGGATAAGATGGCTAATCCGTTCCGCGACCTGTTAAGATTTGAGCGGCGCGTTCCCCCCTGCGCGATTGTCATTTTTGGCGCCAACGGCGATCTGACCAAGCGCAAACTTCTGCCCGCGCTGTACCGGCTGGCCTACGACCGCCGTTTGCCCGCATCTTGGGCCATCCTGGGTAACTCGCGAACTGAGATGACCGACGACGCGTTTCGCGAGCGCATGCGCGATTCGGTCAAGCATTTCCTGGAAGACACTCCTTTTGACGAAGATCTCTGGAAACAATTTGCTGCCAACCTGTTCTATCATCCCGGCGACATCAGCGACCCAGCGATGTACGCCGGACTGGACAGGCGGCTGAAGGAACTGGGCCAGACGCACCAGACCGCCGGGAACGCGCTGTTCTATCTTTCCACGCAGCCCAGCTACTACCAGCCGGTCATCACCGCGCTCGGTCAGTCCGGTCTGGCCCGCGGCGAGGGCTGGCGCCGCGTGGTCATCGAGAAGCCGTTCGGCCACGACCTGGCGAGCGCGCGCGAGCTGAACCGCTGCCTGCGCGGTGTTTTCGATGAGCACGACGTCTACCGGATCGATCACTATCTCGGCAAGGAAACCGTCCAGAACATCCTCGCATTCCGGTTCGGCAATGGAATCTTCGAGCCGGTCTGGAACCGGCGCTACATTAATAACGTGCAAATCACCGCCGCCGAGTCGATCGGGGTCGAGGGCCGGGGCGGATACTACCAGGAATCCGGCGCGCTGCGCGACATGATTCAGAATCACCTGATGCAGGTGATGGCGACCATCGCGATGGAGCCTCCGGCGGTGTTCGAGTCTGAGACGGTCCGCGATGAGCGCGCGAAGCTGCTGCGCTCGGTCCGGCTCATGACCCAGGAACAGGCCCCGATGCACGCCGTTGCCGGGCAGTACGGCGCCGCGCGTATCGGCTCGGACGACGTGCCGGGATTCCGCGAGGAGCCGGGCGTGGCCAAGGATTCGCAGACCGACACCTATGCCGCGGTCGAATTGTACGTCGACAACTGGCGCTGGGCCGGTGTCCCCTTCTACATTCGAAGCGGCAAGCGGCTGCCGAAGCGCGTCACCGATATCGCGATCCAGTTCAACTCGGCCCCGCTCCGGCTTTTCAACTCCGACGATGGCGACGGGTCCGGCCGGCCCAATCTCCTGATCGTCCGGATTCAGCCGGAGGAGGGCATTTCCATCCGGTTCCTCTCCAAGAGCCCAGGCAGCGGTATGCGTCTCCGCCCGGTGTCGATGGATTTCAATTACGGTACCAGCTTCGGAGAGCGCTCGCCCTCGGCCTACGAGACTCTGCTGGTGGATGTGCTGGTCGGGGATGCCACGTTGTACTCGCGTCAGGATATGGTGGAGGCAAGTTGGACCGTCGTGCAGCCGATCATCGACGATTGGAACGCGCGCAAGTTTGACTTCCCGAATTACGAGTCGGGCACCTGGGGTCCAGCGGCCGCGGATGAGATGCTGGCCCGCAACGGGCACGCCTGGAGAGTGCCGTAATGCCGGCCATCGCTCCGGAACGGGTGCTGAAGGATCTCGACGAATTATGGAAAGGGCTCGCCTCGCCCGAGGCTGGCGTATCCACCGAGTCGGGAGTGCTGCGCGCTTGCGCCATGACGTTCATCGTCGCGCTGGAACCTGAGGACGATATGCAGGCCGTGGGGCAAACCATTGCCGAGCTAATCCACCAACACCCGAGCCGTGCTATCGTGCTGAAGCCGGGAGCGGAGGCCATGCCGCTGGACGCGAGCGTCTCGGCGCAATGCTGGATGCCGTTCGGGAAACGCCAGCAGGTATGCTGCGAGCAGATCGAGATTACCGCGCCGCCCGCCGATGCCGTCCAAGCCTCCCGGCTCATTCTCGGCCTTCTTGCGCCGGATCTCCCGGTGGTGCTGTGGTGTCGCGGAAAGGCCTGGCTGAAATCGGCGGGTTTCGGCGATCTGCTGCCGCTCATG
Organism: Acidobacteriota bacterium; assembly: GCA_025353165.1. Taxonomy (GTDB): domain Bacteria; phylum Acidobacteriota; class Terriglobia; order Bryobacterales; family Bryobacteraceae; genus TMP-7. The sequence continues at coordinate 10,386 of JANXRE010000144.1, forward strand.
ACGAAAGTCATTATCGACACGGGCAGCGGTTGCGGGCTTTCCGAAATCGCCTGCCTGCGAAGCAGCGCCCGCCGCGTTGCCGATCTTGCGTGGACGCGGACGACGCGCACGCGCCAGGAGATCGCCCGGTTTTTCGACGATCCCCGAAATGCCGGTCAGGTCGACAGCGTCAATTCCATCGTCGTTCCATCGGGCCAGCGCTACATTGGCGCGTGGCTTCTGCTCGCGCTGCCTGGGCGCAAACTGGCGATGGACGGGCCGCCATCGCGGATTCGCCTGGAAGGGCCGGGAATTGGCTTCGATTTTGCAATCGCGCCCAACCCTGAAAGCGACTACCCGTTGCTGAACGAGGAACTCGGGATCACCGGCCCGGACCCCGTCTTCGAGGCCGTGTTGCCGGTGGCGGAGACCCTGGCTTGATGGTGAACCGGTTCCCGGGAGCGGCCGGTGCAGCCGGCGCTTGCGGCGCGCGTATTCTTGCGTTGCTCAAGAGCGCGATCGACGGCGGCGCGCAACCGTCTCTGGCCATCTCCGGCGGGTCGACGCCGAAGCTGATGTTTGAATACCTGGCCGAGCAGCGGTTCCCGTGGGATCGTGTCCACGTGTTCTGGGTCGACGAACGGGCGGTGCCGCCGTCGGATCCGCAAAGCAACTTCAAGCTGGCGAACGAGACGCTGATCGAGCCGGCGGGGATCCCGGCGCCGAATGTCCATCGGATCCTCTCCGAACTGCCCCCGGAAGAAGCCGCGCGCCGGTACGTGCTCGAGATCCAGGATCACTTTCACCTGTCGTCCGGCGAACTTCCGAGGTTCGACGTAATGCACCGCGGCATCGGGCCCGATGTCCACACGGCGAGCCTGTTCCCGGGCGAACCGCTGATTGGCGACCGGGCCGGCATCGCGGCCGCGGTTTACGTCGAGAAGCTGAAATCCTGGCGGATTACGCTGCTGCCCGGTGTCCTCCTTGCGGCGCGGCACAGCGTAATGCTCGCCGCCGGCGGGGATAAAGCCGAGCCTCTGGACCGGATCTTCCACGGCCCGTACAACCCGATTCGATACCCGGCCCAGATTGTACCGAACGAACCCAATCGAGTCGAATGGTTCCTGGACGAGGCCGCGGCCGTCCGGGTGGAGTGAATGCTCTCGCGCCGCGGGCTGTTCTCACTGCCGTTGCTCGCCTTGATTCCCCGTTCGGGCGAACGACGGCAATCGGAACATCCGGCGCCGTTGCCCGAGACGAGGCTGCTGTTCGGCGGCGATGTGATGCTGGCGCGCGGCGTCGCAATTGAGGCGAAAGCGCGCGGCGACCCGGCGGGGCCAATGCGCGAGATTGCTCCGCTGCTCTCCTCCGCCGACATCGCATTCGTCAACCTGGAATCCCCATTCTCGGATCAGCCGGCCATCAGGGCGCACCCTATGATCTTTCGGGCCGCTCCGGAAATGATCGACGCGCTCAACCTGGCCGGCATCTCGGCGGTTTCCGTCGCCAACAACCACATTCGCGACTGCGGTCCGCATGGCATCGAATTCACCCTCCGGTTGCTGCAACAAAACGGCATTGCCGCCGTGGGCGTGGGCCTCGATCCCGAATCCGCTCATCGGGGCGCAGTGATCACCCGCAACCGCGTCCGGTTCGGGTTTCTCGCCTACACGTTCGACCAGGCTAACGGCAATTACCAGGACCATGACGATCGGATCGCGATGCTGGACGCCAATCGCGCAGCCCTCGATGTATCCGCGCTCAAGTCCCGCGCGGACGTGATGATCGTGTCGATGCACGCCGGCGCCGAGTACCGGCCGCGGCCGAACGTTTCCCAGCGGGACTTCGCGCGCGCGGTCATCGAAGCAGGCGCGTCCGTGGTGGTGGGGCACCATCCGCACGTTGTCCAGGCCGCCGAACGGATCGGCGGCGCAGTGGTCTTCTATTCGCTCGGCAATCTGGTGTTCGATCAATTCCAGCGGGAAGAGACGCAAGCCGGCGAGATCGCCGAGGTTGTCTTCCAAGGAAGGAAGCTGGTCCGCTATTCTCTGCTGCCCGTGCGGATTCTGCCGGCAGGACCGAGGTTGGTAACGGAGGCGCGGGCGCTCCACGCCTCCGGCTCAGGTTAATTAACGTCGCAGGAATTTCTGGCCGAGCGTCAACAAAGCCAGTCCCGTACCGATCAGCATGAACGTCGCGATCTCGGTGCTCTCGTTGATCGGTTCGCGGCCGGAGGGCTTTTGTGTTCTGGCGCCAGCGGGGCCGATCAGCAGCTTCCGGCCGGAAGTGACCGGACGATCGTTCTGGCCGGCGAGCTGACGGACATCGAGGATTACGCCGACGGAGCTATCGAACCGCAGCGTGCCGGCGGCGGGCGGCGTGGTTCCGTCAAATGTGATGGGTGCCGGAGGGGGCGCGGACAAGTTCAGAAACGCCGGCTGATCGTCACAGATTGCCGCCGTGGCTGCGGGCGCCGCACCCGCGCCGCATGTCAACCCAATCAGAATGGCGACACGAAGTCGCATGGATATGTTCGCTCCTTAGGGATGGATTCAGATCTCTTGCTCCTGAATTGTGCGGAGCGGCGGGGCGAATTCTCAGCTATTTTTGCAAAGAGGTCTGAACGCGCCGCTGGTATTCCGCGGCCTTGCCCATGATCTGGCGGGGGTCCAGAGTCAGCATCCGGTGTTCGCGGACGATCGGGTTCCCGTTCACCATGACGTCGCTCACGTCCGTCGATTTCAACGCGTAGACGATCTCCGAGTAAATATCGTAGATCGGGACGCCGCGCGGCTGATTGAGGTTTAGCACGATCAGGTCGGCGCGCTTGCCGGGCTCAAGCGAACCGATCTCTTTCTCCAGACCGAGCGCCCTCGCGCCGTCGATCGTTCCCATCGCGAGCGCCTCCGGGGCCGGCAGCGCGGTCGGATCCATCCGCGTCACCTTCTGCAGTTTGGCGGCGAGATCCATTTCCTGGAACAGGCTCGCCTGGTTGTTGCTGCCAGCGAAACCGTCCGAGCCGACGCCCATGGGAATGCCGGCATTCCGGATGTCGACCACGCGGGCCACGCCGCTCCCGAGCTTCGAGTTCGACGACGGGCAGTGCGCGAGTCCGGTTCTGTGCGACTTCAGGATGCGAAGGTCGCCGTCGCTGAGCCACACGCCATGCGCGCCGAGCGTGCGGCCGTTCAGCACGCCGAGCGATTCGAGAAAAGCTACCGGCGTCATGTGATGCTTCGCCAGGGATTCGTCGTTCTCGGCGCGGGTCTCGGCGAGGTGGATCAGCAGAGGCGCGTTGTATTTATCGGCCAGGGCTCGGGAGGCTTTGAGGTACTCTTCGGGGACCGTGTAAATGGAGTGCGGGGCCACGGCGGGAACGATCAGCGGGTCGTTCCGGAACTTCTGCATATAGCGCTCCGTGGCAACCAGCGCCTCCGCGGGGGTCTTATTGTCCGGGGCGGGGAACCCGATCAGCGACTGTCCCAGCACTCCCCGCAGACCGGCTTCTTTCGTCACTTCGGCGATCGTGTCTTCGAAGTAGTACATGTCGGTGTAAGTGGTGGTGCCCGAAAGCGCCATTTCGAGACAGGCGAGGCGCGTGCCCCAGCGGACGAACTCCCGGTCCACGTTCTTCCGTTCCGCGGGGAAGATGTAGTTTTGCAGCCAGTCCTGGAGACGGCGGTCGTCCGCGATGCCTCTGAACAGGGACATCGGCGCGTGGGTGTGGGTGTCGATGAGCCCCGGCAGGAGGATTCCGAAGGGTCGATCCATGCGGAACTTCGCCTGGTACCGTTTCTCAATCACCGCCCGGGGGCCGACCGCGAGGATTCGCTCGCCCCGGACCGCGACGGCCCCATGCTCGATGACGCGCCGCCCGGCATTCATGGTGACCACGAAGCGCGCGGTCCAGATCCAGTCGGCGCTCTCGCCAAAAAGGGAGAGGCAGGCAAGGAAGAACAGGGTCAGAACCCGCGGAAGACCGTGCGTGCCGCGTCGCGACTCTTCGCGACGCCGTTTTCGGCCCGGTTCGCCAAGCGTCGGCAGGAGTGCCGACGCGGCACGCACGAGTGCGTGCGCCACGACTGAATTACAGGCAGGAATCATCCGGCTACAGGAACGAATCATCGAATGGCCTCGGGAACAGTTCTTTCATGCGGAAGCTCTCGGTGCGGCCCCGCGGGTTCACCAGGATCACTTCGGCGTCGCCACAAAACTCCCAGAGTAGCTGGCGGCAAGCGCCGCAGGGTGGCGTCAGCCGGTCCGTATCGGCCGCGACGGCAATTCGCCGGAACTTCCGCGCTCCTTCCGACAACGCCTTGAGCAGCGCCACGCGCTCCGCGCAGACCGTCAGTCCGTAGGTCGCGTTCTCGATGTTGCAGCCGGTGTACACGCGGCCGTCGTCGCACTCCAGCGCGGCTCCTACCTGGAAATCGGAGTATGGCGCGTGGGCGTTCCCGCGCGCGTCTAGAGCGGCCTGGAGCAGCGGATCCATCAGCGCGGCAACCTGGGGAGGATTGCGTTCAGCAGCCGCACGAGCGTGTCCCGAACCCGGGCCCCGGTCTCCAGCACTTCCTCATGATTGATCTTTTGCGGAAGGATCCCGGCGGCCATGTTCGTGACGCACGAAATGGCCAGGCATCGAATGCCCATGTGATTGGCGGCGATCACCTCGGGGACGGTGGACATCCCGACCAGGTCCGCGCCGATGATTCGGAGATAACGGATCTCGGCGGGCGTCTCGAAGCTGGGGCCGATCATCGCGGCGTACACGCCCTCGGCCAGCGGGATGCCGATCTCGTTGCCGGTCTGTAGGGCAATCGCGCGGCACTCGGCGGAGTAGGCGTCCGACATGTCCGGGAATCGCGTCCCCAGCGTGTCGTCGTTCGGTCCGAGGAGCGGATTCGAGCCTTGCAGATTGATGTGATCGCTAATCAGTACCAGCGCGCCCTGGGAATAATCCAGGTTGATTCCGCCGGCTGCGTTCGTGAATACGATGGTCCGAACCCCGAGCCGTCCCAGCACGCGGACGCCGAACGCCGCCTGCGCGGGAGAATACCCCTCGTATAAATGCGCCCGGCCGGCCAGGACGGCCACTTCGACGCCGGCGGTGTTCCCCAGTACGAGTTTCCCGGCGTGGCCGATCGCAGTCGATACGGGCCACTCCGGAATGTCGGAATAGGGGATGGACACCGCGCCCGACAGTTCGTCGGCAAAAGCCCCGAGGCCGCTCCCGAGGACCACTCCGACCGCCGGACTGGCGTGCGTCTTGGAACGGATGGATTGGAGGGCGGCTTCCATGGCTTAAAGCAGAATACCGGCGATGCAGGCGCTCATGAAATTGGCCATTGTGCCGGCGGCGACGGCTTTCAGCCCGAGCCTTGCAAGGTCGGACTTGCGGCTCGGCGCGAGCGCTCCGATCCCGCCAATCTGAATCGCGATCGAACTCAGATTCGCGAAGCCGCACAGCGCATACGTCGCGATGGTGAACGACCTGGGATCGAGGGTCGCCCGGATCTTGCCGAGGTCGATGAAGGCCACGAATTCGTTGAGAATCAGGCGGGTGCCGAGCAGGTTGCCGATGGTGGACGAGTCCTTCCAACTGACGCCGAGCAGCCAGGAAACGGGCGCGAAGATCAAGCCGAGGATGGCCTGCATGGACCCGGGAAGCCACCCCATTCCGGGCCAGGAATGGATCCATCCCAGCACGCCGTTCACCAGCGCGATCAGCGCCAGGAACGCGATCAGCATGGCGCCGATGTTCAGCGCGAGTTGCAGGCCGTCGCCGGCTCCCCGCGCGGCCGCGTCGATGATGTTGACGCCCGGCTTCTCTACGGTGATCCGGACATTCCCGGCCGTCACCGGCTTCCCCGTCTCCGGCATCAGCATCTTGGCGAGCATCAGCGTGGCGGGCGCGGTCATTATGACTGCGGTTAGAAGATGACGGATTTCAACGCCCGCGATCATAACGTAGGCGGCCATGACAGCCCCGGAAACGTGGGCCATGCCGCTCGCCATCACCGTGAACAATTCCGATTGAGTCAGCTCGGCGAGGAATGGGCGGATGGTCAGGGGAGCTTCGGTCTGGCCCATGAAGATGCTGGCCGCGACATTGAGGGACTCCGCTCCGCTAGTGCCCATCACCTTCTGCATGAAAATCGCCATCGCGCGAACCGCAAACTGCATTACGCCCAGGTAGTAGAGAACCGCGAACAGCGAAGCGATGAAGATGACGATGGGTAGTACCTGGAATGCGATGATTACGCCGAATTGGTCACTCTTGGCGCCGAGCTTATCTCCGAAGACGAACTTCGAACCTTCCCCCGCATACCCGAGGAGATGATTCACCCCGTCGCTGGCAACTTTGAAGACATTCCCAAAAGGCGTTTTCAGAACCAGGAAGGCAAAGCCGAACTGCAAGCCGAGTCCCCAAAAAATGACGCGACGTTGTATCGCGCGCCGGTTATTTGAGAACACGTAGGCCGCGGCCACAATGACAAGGAGGCCGAGCAGACCGGTGAACCGACCCATAAAAGTTGGAAATGCTTAAGGCCTGTCACGAAATAACTGTGTCATTTCAACGTGGCGCACGCACTCTTGCGTGCCGCGTCGGCACTCATGCCGGCGCCAGGCGTCGAG
>JANXRE010000046.1 GCA_025353165.1 Acidobacteriota bacterium
GGCACGAAGCCGGTCCCGAGCGCGTAGGCGACCGCTGGGGCGAAGATAAAGCCGCGGGCTTCCATGCCGAGCACGACGTCCACCTTCGTGCTGGAATAGTTGTCTTTCAGGCCATCGATGACCATCTTGAGCCCCGTCTTGTCCTTCAGAAGGGTGGTGATGTCGTAGAAGAGAATGCCGGGTTTCGGGAAGTCGGGGATCTCCCGAATGAGTGACTTGAGATGGTCCATCTGGTGGAGAACTCCGATTGTATCATCGGGTGGTACGATGCTCCCATGGCGTCGGCGAAGCGCAATTTGAACGACCTCGACGGGATCGGGCCCGCGATGATGGACGACTTTAACCTGCTGGGAGTGCGCTCGGTTGAGCAACTGTCAGAGGAAGATCCGCGGGAGCTATACGGCCGGCTCTGTTCCCTGCGAGGCCGGCGCATCGACCCGTGCTGCCTGGATGTTTTCCGGTGCGCGGTCGAACAAGCCCGCAATCCCGGCCGGGAACCGGAGAAGCGGCAATGGTGGTACTGGAGCCGCGTCCGGAAAGCGAATGCTGGCAGTCCATCTCGATAAGGGGCGCGTTTCGGCGCGCCGGACGCCGGTGCCGCGCCGGCCTCCCGGACATGCGCTAATACGGCTGTTGTGCGGCGGCATCTGCAATACCGATCTCGAACTTCAGCGCGGGTATTATGGCTTCCGCGGCATCCCGGGCCACGAGTTCGTCGGCGAAGTGGTCGGGGCGGAGACGGCTTCGCTGATCGGGAAGCGTGTGGTCGGCGAGATCAACCTCGCTTGCGGCGAGTGCGGTTTCTGCGCGAAAGGACTCGGCCGGCACTGCCTCCGCCGGACCGTGTTGGGCATCGTGAAACAGCCAGGCGCGTTTCGCGAATTCCTCACGCTGCCCGAAGTCAATCTGCACCTTGTCCCGCGCGAAATGGCGACGCAGACAGCGGTCTTCACCGAGCCGGTTGCGGCCGCGTGCGAGATCCTGGACCAGGTGCGCATTGCAAAAGGCGAGCGGGTGGTGGTGCTGGGCGACGGCAAACTCGGTCTGCTCATCAGCCAGGTGCTGGTCGCAAGCGGGTTGCGCGTACACCAGTTCGGGCGTCACCGGAACAAGCTGCGAATCGCGGAACGCGCGGGCGTCTCCACGGAGATCGTGAAAAAGAACCTGCCGGTGGCCGAATTCGATTGGGTGGTGGAAGCCACCGGGTCGGCGGAGGGACTGCGGCAGGCCATCTCCATGACCCGGCCGCGAGGAACGTTGATTTTGAAATCAACGATTCATGGTCTGGTTCCCGTCGACACGGCGAAGGTGATCGTCAACGAAATCACGATGGTGGGATCGCGTTGCGGCCGGTTCGAGCCGGCGCTCAAGCTGATGCGGTCGGGCAAACTTCAAGTCGAGGAGTTGATCTCGGACCGTTTCCCGCTCGCCTCGGCAGCCCGCGCGTTCGAGCGGGCTGCCGAGAAGGGTGTCCTCAAAGTCCTGCTTATATGAGGATAAGAATATCCGATTTGGCTGGCCGGATGCGTTCCGGTATCTTGGGGGCGGTATGCTCAGCGACGCCCGTGGACCGGATGCGCCGCTGGCGGAATTCAGCATCGGCGAGCAATTCTCCGCGACGGCGGAGCGGTTCCCCGATCGAGACGCGCTGATCGTTCTTTTCAAAACCTCCGTTTCACGTACGCGCAATTGGCGGTTGAGGTCGACCGCGTGGCGCGCGGCCTGCGCGGACTCGGACTCGAGCACGGCGACCGGTTCGGGGGATGGGCGTCCAACTGCGCCGAATGGGTCATGCTGCAGCTTGCCGCCGCACGGGCGGGCGTGGTGCTGGTAAACGTTAACCCGGCTATCGCGCTCACGAGCTCGAATACGTGCTTCGCAAGTCGCGGACGCGGGTCTTGTTTTTGCACGAGCGCGATGAGCACTCGGATTACCGGGCCATCCTGGCGGAGGCGGCCGGCGGCAGTCTCGGCGCCAAGGTTCTCCTGGGCACGCGGGAGTGGGACGAAATGCTGGACGGCGGCCGGGACCTCGGGCCGCGACGACCCGCGGGTTCCGACGTGGCGAACATGCAGTACACCTCGGGCACCACCGGGTCTCCGAAGGGCGTTCTGCTGACGCACCGGAACATTCTCAACAACGGGCGTTTCATAGCCATGGGGCTGCGCATGACGGCGCATCACCGGATCTGCGCCCCCGTGCCGATGTATCACTGCTTCGGCTGCGTGATCGGGACCATGGCCGCAATCTCGTCGGGCGCGGCCCTGATTCTGCCCGCCCCGGGATTCCACGCGGCGGAAACGATGGCGGCGATCGAGCGGGAACGGGCGACGCTGGTCTACGGGGTGCCGGCGATGTTCATCGCGGGGCTGAACCATCCGGACTTTCCGGCTCGCGATTTCTCGTCGCTGCGCGGCGGCAAATGGCCGGGGCCCCCTGTCCTGTCGAAGGGATGAAGCAGGTCATGAACGATATGCACCGCCGCGAGATCACGATTGTCTACGGACAGACCGAGTCGAGTCCGGTGATCACGGGTTCGGCGGCGGACGATCGTGTCGAAGATTGCCCATTACAAGATTCCGCAATTCGTGCGGTTCGTGGACTCCGTCCCCATGACACGGAACGGAAAAGCGCGGAAATATCTCATCCGGCAGCGCGACATCGAGTTGCGCCAGCTCGATGAAGTCGCGCACATTCAGTCGGCCTGATCAGGCCACCCGCTCCAGGCAACCGCGCCCAGCTCCGGTCGCGGCGGACCCGGAAGCATCGCCAAAAACTCGAGTAGGTTTCCGTCCGGGTCGCGGAAATACACGGCCACCGCCGGCATCCAGCCCAGCACCACCGGCTCACTGGTTGGTTCGCCGTCGAAATCCAGCGGAGCGGTGCCGGCCAGTTGCAGCGCCGCCACCGAGGCGAGGACCTCGTCCATTCGCATCTTGAAGGCGATGTGCAGGCAGAGCCGTTGGGGTCCGCTTCCGGTCTCCCAGAGGCCGAGCATCGCGTTGCCGGGCGAGCCAACCCAGAAGAAGGCCACGCGGCGGTCCGGGACATAGTGCGCCAGCGTTAGGTGCAGAATCTCTCCGTAGAATTTCATGGACCGGTCCAGATCGCCGACCGTCAGGTGGCTCTCGAACAGGCCCTCGATTTCGAGCATCATGGAGTTGATCCGATTAGAACACGCAAGAATGTGGAACTTCGCCGGCGCGGGAACGGAAGTATAGTCAGTTGCTGCCTGAATTCAGTGACGGGGAGTTGGTGGAACGTGCGGCGCGCGGCGATGAGGGCGCGTTCGGCGCGCTCTACGACCGGCGGCAGGGCGGCATCTACCGGTTCGCGCTGCAGATGAGCGGCAGCCGGGAGATCGCCGAGGAAGTCACGCAGGAGGCTTTCATCACGCTGGCTCGCGGCCTGTCGCGGTATGAAGCGGCGCGCGGCACCGTTTCCGCTTATTTGTACGGGATCGCGAGGAAGCTGGTGTTGCGGTGGATCGAGCGAGACCGCGGATTCGAAAACGGAGATGCGGTTGAAGCGATAGTCGGAGAGTCCGGACCGCTGGAAGGACTACTGCAATCCGAAACCGTCGAAGCGGTGCGCCGGGCCGTGCTCGCGCTGCCGGCGTCGTATCGCGAGGCGGTGGTGTTGTGCGACCTGCAGGAGATGAGTTACGAGGAGGCGGCGGAAGCGATGGGGTGTCCGGTAGGAACCGTTCGGTCGAGGTTGAACCGGGGCCGTGCGCTTCTAGCGGAGAGGCTGCGCGCCGCCAAATGGTGTTTTGCATGAACAACGATCGCAGAGAGGAAATGATCGCTCAGCGGCTCGCCGAACTGCGCGGGTCGATGGGCGATTTCGAAGCGCCGGCGTCGATCAGGCCGGTGGTGCTCGAGGCGTTCCGGGCGTCGCGGCGGCGCGGACCGGCGGTGTTCTACCGCTGGGGAGCCATTGCCGCGTGCGCCGCTTTGCTGGCGGCTGGGTTGTATTGGGCGTGGGGGCGCACGGCGCGAGCTCCAGTAGCGCGAGTGCCTGTTGTGAACGCGCCCGCCGTGGTCCGCAACTTTGTTCCACCCGCGCCTGAGCATGTCGTGGCTCGGGCGACGCGGCCGCTCCGGAGACGGGTGTCGCCTTCGCGTTCGCCGGTTCCCCAGGAACTGGCGACGAGTTTCTTCGCTCTGCCGTATGCGGCTCCGCTGTCTCCGGAGGATGGCGGCCAGGTGGTCAGGGTGACCCTGCCGCGGTCGGCGATGAGCAGCGTCGGGCTGCCCGTGAACGAGGATCGCTGGTACGACCGCGTACCGGCGGATGTGGTTTTGGGGCAGGACGGAATCGCGCGAGCCGTCCGCTTCGTGAAGGTCGCGCAGTAGGCAATCGAAATCAAACCAAGGGGTGTATCCATGAAGAAAAGCATTTTGATTTGTTCGGCGCTGCTGGTATTTGCCGCATGCGCTGTTCCGGCACGGGCCCAAGAGGACGCGGTCAAAGTCAAACAGGACGTGATCTTCAGGACCGGAGAATTCGGAGCGCACGTTCCGCCGCCTCCCGGCGGGATGGTCAACACATTCGCGTTCGTCTCGGCCGAGGCGGGGATTCCCGGCAAAGTGGTGAAGGGCGCGCCCTACACCGCGACGTCGGTAACCGAGACGGTGCAAACGCTCTCCGATGGGAACAGAATCACGAACACTATGACGGCCTCGCTGGCTCGGGACAGCGAAGGGCGGACGCGGCGAGAGCAGTCGCTACCGGCGATCGGCCCGTGGGCGAGCGAGGGCGCCGCGCCCAAAATGGTGACCATTAACGATCCGGTGGCCGGGGTGAATTACATGCTCGACGATCGGAACAAGACGGCGCGGAAGATGCCCTCGAACCTGGGCGTCATGTTCGATCGCAAGGTCCGGGCCGAGGCTTCGGCTACCGCGTCGGGCGAAAAGATGGTGGTGGTCCATAGAATGCCGGGAGTAGATTCCGTGGAGCCCAAGCCGGAGCAACTCGGGCAGAGGAGCATCGAAGGGCTGACGGCCGACGGCGTGCGCACGACGATGACCCTGTCGGCGGGCTCGGTTGGCAACGAACGTCCGCTCTCGATCGTGGACGAGCGGTGGTACTCGCCGGAACTGCAGGTGGCGGTGATGACCAGGCACAGCGATCCGCGGATGGGGGAGACGACGTTCCGAATGACGAACGTCTCCCGCTCGGAACCGGCGGCCTCGCTGTTCGAAGTCCCGCGGGATTACAAGATCGTGGAATCGGGTAAAGAGCCCAGGCCCTAGTGGGGCGATCCCCCTGGATCGCGGCCGGGCCCCCTGGCCGGCCTCCTACGGGTCCGTCGTGTGGAACCAGAACGACGGCCGCTCCGCCAGAACCATATCGTGCTCCTCTCCCCGTTTCGATCCGCTGTAGAACCCAACCGTGGCGTTCAGCCGGATGAAATAGGCGTCTCCTTCCGATGCCGGGTGGCGGCCCTCGTTCCCGTACGCGCCGCCGCCCGCCACCTCCGTGGCCTTTGACCATGTAATAGATATCTTCTTCCATCTCGTGGTGATGCGGGATGTTGGTACCGCCCGGAGCGCAGTTCAAACTCGACAGTTGGGCCCATGCCCGCCGGGCTGTTGCGGAGGCACGCCAGCCGGACCGGCTCGCCCGACGGGTTTGCGATCCCATGCGCGACCCCGGGCGGCAGGTACAGGAAGTCGTACCGCTTCACGGGCGCCTTCCGTTCGCCGTACAACAGCGTGCCTGGGCGACCTCCTTCAACTGCTTGGCCTCGGCGTCGCCGGTGCCCAACAGCGGCTTGTAGGACGCCTCGCTTGCATTTCGCGTCAGGTCGTCGGACTGCGGCCGGACATCCCGGGCGCGCCGCCGCAGAAAAGTAGGGTCGGCGGCGAACAGGCACGCTGTCACCATTGTGGTCAGGACATATCTACTCATAGCTGACACAATCGCACCACTTGCCGGCATCGTCAAAGCGAGGCCACACTGGCGAGCGACCTGGCGCATGCACTCGTGCGTGCCGCGTGGGCGCTCATGCCGGCGCATGGCGGGCCGGGCGGAAAAACGAGTGCGGTCGCCACGTCGAACTGGCACGGTCCGTTACACTGAACAACG
>JANXRE010000191.1 GCA_025353165.1 Acidobacteriota bacterium
CAATAAAGAGGCTCCGATTTCGTCTCTGACGGGGGTGCCGGGCGGTGAACACCGCGCAACCTTACCGGCATGAGTTCGGGATACATCCGCTGTGACGCAGCGTTTACAAACCCAAGTTGACGGTTTGTCGCCATGTCGGACATTGGCCCGAAACGGCCTTCGGGGAAGTTCCGGAGGATTAGGAACGGGAAGTCGGCTTGTGACCGGTGATCCGCCACTTTGACGCATAACGCCCAAATCGTTGAACTGGCGCCGTCGGCGTCGCCCGTGTGGATTAGTCCCCACAAACTCTTGGGCCAGCCGGGCCAGGAGTCGGTCCCCCCTCCGGGGTATCGGAGTCGCCAGGCCGACTGTCCGCTACCTGTCAGGCCAGTGACTTTAGCTGCGGCCGCATTCGTGCGCGACGCGCCTGCACCGTCGCGCAAGTAATGAGGCAAAGCAGAAAAAGGAACCGGACAGCGCGATTGGCAGATCGGATACGGCGTGCGTGTACCGGGCTTGTTCTGCGATAAAATCAACGGTCGTAGGAGCCCTAACATGGATTATCGTCTCACCATGTCATCGCCGAGTCTGCCCTATCGCTCTCGGGCCGTCCGCGCGTTGGTCCTCCTGCACGAGGAGCACCTGCGTCGTTTCTTGCAGACCTGGAAGGATGCCAAGGCTGCCAAGGTGGCCCTTCCGTCGACGGCGGATCCCGCTTACGCTTCCCTGGACGCGTTGGGCCGTCACGTGTTGGGCGCATCCCGCGGCTACATGGTCTGGATATGCGAGATGCTGAAGCTGCCCGACCCCGGAATTCGTCCCGCGCCGGAGACGGCGGTCTTATCAGAGGAGGCGGAGAGTTACCTGGAGCACGTGTTGGAGCACTGGCGCCCGCCCCTCCAGGACGTCCCCGACGAACGGCTGGAGACCCCCGAATACCGGTCTCGATGGCAGACGTTGTATTCCATCGACGCGATGTTGGAGCACGCCGTCATACACCCGATTCGCCACGCCTTCCAACTGGAAGAACTCATGACGAAGCGTTGACGCAACCAGGTTCTGACCTAAGTGCGCTGAATTAAATTTTTCGATTTTCGGCCCCGCCGAAAAACCCGTTCACACCATTCCTCCGAAGTTTAAGTAGTTGATTCTAAACCAACTCCGTCGAGCCAAAACCCAAATCGCTTGCGACCGTGTGATATGAAGGGAATGGGAGAACCTTTTCCACCAAATGAACACCGGCACCGTCACAAACGCAGCCCCGCTGGAGGCCGAACACGAAGCTCTCCGAGCCGGGCTCCTCGAAGCCCACCAGCCCCAAAACGCGCACGAACGAGTTCTCGTCGAAGAATTCATCGACGCTACCTGGGACCTCAAAGCCGCCCGCCGCGTCGATCGCGAGTTCTGGTTTTACGTCGGCGGCCACTACGGTGCCGGCCCGTCCGGCATCGCCCAGGCCCAATTCCAGGAAAAGGAAGGCCGCTTCCGCACCCACCTCCGCGACCGCGCCAGTTGCGAGCGCTCCTACTACCGCGCCCTCGCCGCCCTGAAAGCCCTGGGACGCAACTTGCCCCGCACCCTCATCGCCAATGGGCGGCCGTCCGCCGCCGACCCGCCGCAGTCGCCCGCGCCGGAACCGCCTTCCGCTCCGCCAAGCCCCGAGCCTCTGTTGCCGCATCCTGAGACCGCCAACCACTCGGGTCGACGCAGCCAGGTCCGGCCGCTCGAGCCAGTGGATCATTCCATCCTCGGTCTGCAATATCGATGGATAGCAGTACTCGCCTGGATCGCTCTCCAGCTTCAACGGCTCGCTCCAGCCCCTGCCGTCGCGGTTGTTAAAAACCCGCGGAACGTGGCCGTAGCCGAGCTTCCGCGTAGAAATTCCGGCGCCCGCGTCATTCCATTTCGTCGGCCTGTGTTGGTTCCACGCGCGTCCCTGGTCCCGCGACTCCGAGACCCCGCTCTCCGTCCACGTCTCGCCGTTGTCGCAGCTTGATGACAGCCACCATCACCTTGCCGCAAGAGGTCGGTTTGTGGGCGGAGGATCTCGACGCCAAACATCGCCTAACGCGGGAGCAGGCGCATGCCCGCCGATAGCGTTTTCGTCGACCCGAATGTCCTGCCGTGTAACATTCGATGCACGCGAGCCCATAAAACGCGTGTTAGCGCGCGAGTTCTACGGGAACGCGGTTCGCAAGACCGGCGTACCCCCCGAGCCCGCTCGGCAAGCTGTTGCCAATGAGAAAAGAAAATGCAGTAGATACTGGGGTAGATTCTAAAGGTATGAGAGCTGTCGCCGTCATCGGGATTGGGAAGACTGCGTTTGGGGCGTTTCCGGACCGGGATCTGCGTTCGCTCGCGGTGGAGGCCGGCCGGAACGCGCTCCAGGACGCCGAGGTTGAGCCGGGGCGGATCGAGGCGTTCTATCTCGGAAATTTCGCCGGGCCTTCGTTTGTCGGGCAGAATCATCTGGCCCCGTACGTCGCCGGGGCGCTGGGGATTACCGGGGTTCCCGCGACGCGGTTTGAGGCGGCTTGCGCTTCCAGTGGTTCCGCTTTCTTTCACGCCGTTTCCGCCGTCGGCGCCGGACTGTACGATATCGTGATGGTGGGCGGAGTCGAGAAGATGACTTCGCAGCCGACTCCGAAAGTGGCTGAAATTCTGGCCGGTGCCGGGGACACGAACGGCGAGGGGAAGGCCGGGGCGACTTTTCCCGCGCTCTTCGGAATGATCGCTCGCCGGCACATGTATCAGTACGGCACCACGCGCGAGATGATGGCGGCGGTGGCGGTGAAGAATCACGCCAATGGCGCGAAGAATCCGCTGGCGCACATGCGGAAGACAATCACCATGGAACAGGCCCTGAACGGCAAACCGGTGGCGGATCCGCTTACCGTCTACGACTGTTCGCTGGTGAGCGACGGCGCCGCGGCGGTGATCATCGCGCCGCTGGAGTTTGCGAAGCGCGCGGTCCGCATCCTCGGGATCGCGCAGACTTCGGATTACCTGGCGCTAGACTCCAAAGCGGACATCACTACTTTCGAGGCCGTGCGGAAGGCTGGCGAAAAGGCGTACAAGATGGCGGGTCTGGGCGCCGCCGACATCGATCTTGCGGAGCTGCACGATTGCTTCACGATCGCGGAGATCATCGCAACGGAGGATCTCGGGTTCGCGAAGAAGGGCGAAGGCGGCCCCTACGTCCTGTCCGGCGCGACCTGCCTGAACGGCGAGAGGCCGGTGAACACCAGCGGCGGATTGAAGGCGAAAGGACACCCGGTGGGCGCGACCGGCGTCGGGCAAATCTGCGACATCGTACAGCAGCTTCGAGGCGACGCGGGCGAGCGGCAGGTCCGCAAAAACTCGATCGGCTTGGCGCAGAATCTCGGCGGTTCGGGCGCGACGGCGGTGGTTACCATCCTGGGGGAGGCGCGATGAAAGTCTACACGGAGACGGTGGTGTGGTCGCCGCCGGCGGCGTATGTGAACGACGCTCCGTACCAGTTGGTGATCGTGGACCGTCCCGAGGGCGGACGCGTGACGGGCCGCATTCTTGGGGATCGCGTGGCGATCGGCGATGACGTTGAACTGGCGGAAGAGCGCGACGGCGTACCGTATTTCCGGAAAGTGGGCGGATGATTCGCACGGCGGAGCGCGTCGGACGGCTCAGGGTGGAGAGCGCGTTTGAGGTGCTGGTGCGCGCTCGCGCATTGGAGGCGCAAGGCCGCGACGTGATCCACCTGGAAATCGGCGAGCCCGATTTTGAGACGCCGCGGGCGATTGTCGAAGCCGGGCAGCGCGCGATGAACGAGGGCTGGACGCATTACGGCCTCCCGCAGGGCGACCCGGAATTGCGGGAAGAGATCGCGCGGTATGTCGGGGCGACTCGCGGCATTCCGGTCGGGGCCGAGAACGTGTGCGTCACTCCCGGGGCGAAACCCATTCTGTTCTTCTTGATGCTGGCGGCGCTCGAGCCGGGCGATGAGGTGATCTGTCCGAATCCGGGGTTCCCGATTTACGAATCGATGATCCGGTTCTGCCAGGCGACGCCGGTGCCAGTGCCTCTGCTGGAGATGCGGGGATTTTCGTTTGACCTCGATCGGTTTCGCGACGCGCTGTCGGACAAGACGGCGCTGGTGATCTTGAACTCGCCGCAGAATCCCACGGGGGGCGTGATCCCGCCGGAAGATATCCGCGCGCTGGCCGGAATGTTGCGGGAGCGCGACGTCGTGGTGTTGTCCGATGAGATCTACTCGAGGATGGTCTTCCAGGGCGAGGCGCGATCGATCGCGTCGGAACCGGGGATGCTGGACAAGACGGTTATCCTCGACGGATTTTCGAAGACCTACGCGATGACCGGCTGGCGGCTCGGATACGGCGTGATGCCGCCGCTGCTCGTCGAGGCCGTGAACAAGCTGATGGTGAACTCGAATTCCTGCACGGCCGCGTTCACTCAGCGGGCGGGAATCGCTGCGCTGCGCGGGCCGCAGGACGAGGTCACCGCCATGGTGGAGCAATTCCGGCGCCGCCGGGACCATTTCGTGGTTGGGCTGAACACCATCCGCGGGTTCCGTTGCGCTATGCCGGCGGGGGCGTTTTACGCATTTCCGAATATCGCGGGGACGGGACTCGATTCGAAATCGCTGCAAGAGAAACTGCTGAACGAAGAGGGCGTGGCGGCCCTCAGCGGGGCGTCTTTCGGAGACTGCGGCGAGGGATATCTGCGGTTCTCGGTGGCGAATTCACTCGACCGGCTGATGGAAGCGGTGGAGCGAATGCGCAGGCTGCTGGGCTCGTGCTGAGACGCCTTCTTGCGATTCCGGCGGCGATCGGCGTGCTCTGGCTGGTCGTCACTTTCACGCCCGTGCTGGCCTGGTGGATCGCGCCGTTGTCGCGGCCATGGGACGACGCGGCCGGCGACACACTGATCGTCCTGGGGAGCGAGGTCCACGAGGACGGCATGGTCGGGTACCGCTCGTATTTGCGGGCGCTTCACGCCGCGCGGGTCTACCGCGAGCGCGGGTTCAAAAAGGTTGTGGTCACCGGCGGGAACGGGATCGCGCAGGGAATTCGCACGTACTTAATCGGTAGCGGCGTCCCCGCGGAACGCGTGATCACGGAGGACCAGGCCATGTCCACTCGCCAGAACGCGCTGTTTACCGCGCGGATGATTTCGTTGTGGCCCGGTCGAAAGGTGCTGCTCACCAGCGACATTCATACCTTCCGCGCGTGGAGGACGTTCCGGAAGGCGGGTCTCGATGTACGAACGTCGCCGGCGCCGGACGCGGGCAAGCGGATTCACACGCGGCTCGACCGGTGGAACGTGTTCCTCGACCTATGCGCGGAGAGTACGAAGATCGGGTGGTACTGGCTTCATGGCTGGATCTGAAAGGGTCCGCGGTAACCGGTCATTTCCAGATAGCCCGCGCCGGTTCGTGTTCCAGTGAGCTCGATCGCGCCCTCCCAGTACGAGGTCATCTCCTGCTCGTCCAGTCGCGTCGTCGCGCGTACGTCGATGCCCAGCGATGGAACCTGCACGCGCCATTCAATAGGATAGGGACCGTACTTCCGCCCTCCCGGAGTGAGCGCGAAATCCTTTGACGTGAGGTGAACACCCGCGCCGCGCGCGTTTATGAATGTGCCGGCCGAATAGGGATCGATGCTGCCGTCCTTGTGGCGTAGCCGGAACAGCATCAGTTCGGTGTTGTCGTTGAACTGCAGGCTGAGCCAGTCCCAGCCGGTCTGGTTGTCCGCGAGTTGGTGCGTGAAGAACTCGTGGTCCATCCAGGACGTACCGGAAAGGGCGACCGTACGGCCGTTCTCTTCGAGCGTACCGGCGGTGATCAGGCGCGTGAAGGAAATGTAGTGTGAGGCGTTGCCGCGTCCCGCCGATTTCTGGCTGACTCCATTCACTCCGTGAATGACGGGAGGCTTTTGCGATTCAAACGTGAGCCGGAGAGTGAAGCGATCAGTCACCGCTTGCAGCTCCTGCTTCGACCCGTTCCATTGCACTTTCCAGTTGCCGTTCCACACCCGCGCGAGTTCCTGGCTGGCGCCGGCGAGGCCGGGGCCTGAGCGGTTCAGCCGCTCCCAGTGCTGGAAACGGTGGCCGTCGATGTCGCTCAACGCGAGGTGCGCAAGCCACGCGTCGTCCACGTCCCACGCGCTGGCGCGCGGCGTGGCGCGATCGATCGCCTGGCGGAAAAATGTCAATTCGAAACCGTAGCGGTGACCATCGGCGGCTTTGAGATTGCCGGTGTAGTACCACCACTCGGTCTGGAAATCGGGATGGCTGAAGTGATCGCGCGGGAACTCATAGTGGTACCCCGGCAGCGCCACCAGCACTGCGAGCAGCGCGCGGATCATTCTTCGTGCACCACCTCGATAGGATTCAGGCGCGTCGCGATTCGCGCCGGGTACAGACCGGCGAGCACGGTCGCGGCATAGACGACCGTGAGCGCGCCGGCCAGCACGGCCACTGGCCAGTGGAACTGAATCGTCCAGCCGAAGGACTGTTTATTGATGACGAATACCAGCAGCAGCGAGAGCACCAAGCCCAGCGCGAGCCCGGCCACGTTGGCGAGCAGGCCCAGCAGTCCGGCCTCCACCAGAATCAGCTTGCGAATTTGCGCTGTGGACGCGCCGAGAAAGCGAAGCAGCCCGAACTCGCGGCGGCGATCGATAACCAGCGCGAGAAGCGCTCCGGCAATCCCCATCACGGCGACGACGACGGCCACGGCTTCGAGCGCGTAGGTGATGGCGAACGTACGGTCGAACACCTTGATCGCGTCGGCTTTCAAGTTGCTGTTCGAGAGAATGAGAATCTTGCGGCCGGCGGCAATACGCTCGATCTCTCCGCGCACCGTATTCGCGCTCGCGCCTGGCCTCAAGTACACCGCTACGTTGGAGGCGGCGGGATCGGGCAGATACTTCAGCATGGTCGCACGGTCCACGATGACATAGCCCCGCTCATTCGCGTAATCGTAATACACGTCCGCCACTCGAAACGCGACCTTGCGATCGCCGAGCGGCAGCACGATCCGGTCGCCACGTCGCACGCGGTGCTTGTTGGCGAACGGTTCGCTGACGATAGCGGCGTCCTGCCCGCGCAACTCCGGCAGGACGTCCTCTGCGTTTCGTCCCGAAAGAAAGCGCGCGCGGCCGAATCGCAGAGCGACGCTGATGTTGCCGGAACCGAATGTCGCGGGCAGCCCCTGGTAACTGGTTTCGTAGGCGCGGAAGGGATCGACGGCGACGACACCGGAAAGGGCGGCGATCTGCGCCGGGAGGCCGGGGTCGAGTGTCGGGTGACGGTCGGCCGACGTTCTCCCGCCGGGACGCAGATAGAGGTCGGCTTTCAGTTGGTTGTCCATCCAGATGAGCACCGTCTCGCGGAAACTGCCGACCATGATTCCGACGGCGGTCATCATGGCGATGGCGGTGGAGAGCGCGCCGACCAGGACCGAGGTTCGACGGAGCGAGGCCGCGAGACTACGCGAGGCAAGCAGCGCTTCCACGCCGAGCAGTGCGCGTAGCAGGCGCGACGAGACGATGGAGAGCCCGGAGACCAGGGCGGGAATCGCGAACGCGGAGCAGCCGATAAGAAGCACCGCGGCGGCATAGCCGAAGATCGGTTTGCCCTCGATGGGCGGCCCGTGCCACGCCAGCGCGGCGGCCGCCCCGAGGATTGCGGCTATCATCAGGTCGCGCCCTTTGTGGACTTGCGCGACGTACTCACGCTGGCCCCGCGACATCGCCTCGACGGGCGAAACTCGCGAGGCTTCCAGGGCGGGCGACAACGCGGCGAGTACCGTCACCACGAGGGCAATCGTGAAGGCCAAGAGCACGGATGCGCCGGTGATTTCGATAGCCGCGGGCTGGCTGCTCACATATAACGATTCGACCGTCGAAGAGATCAGGCGCACGGAACCGACGGCCATCGCGCGGCCGAGCGCGATGCCGGCAACGGCTCCGGCCGCGCCGAACACGGCCGCTTCGGCTAGGAACACCAGCAACACGCCCGCGCGGCTGGCGCCGAGCGCGCGGGTGATGCCAATCTCAGGACGGCGGCGCACGACGGAGACGGAGATCGTGTTGTAGATGAGGAACGCGCCCACCACCAGCGCGATGTAGCTCAGCACCCGCAGGTTCCAGCGGAAGGCGGCGAGCATCCGGCGATTCTCGCTGGTGCGGCTGCCCTGCGGACGAACCTCGACTCCGGGCGGAAGCGCGGATTGCAGCCGCCGGGCCCACTCCTCGGCGCCCGGCTGAGCCGGAGTCTTAACGAGGATCGTGTCGATGCGATCGCCGCGGCCGAGATCGCGCGAGGCTGTCGCGATGTCCATGAGGATCGCGTCTCCGTCGAGCATTCCCGCGACCGTGTACTCTCCAACACGCTCTCCGACCACCAACGCAATGCGGTCGCCTTTCTTTGCGCCCATGCCGGCGGCAATCCAGACCACTCCCTTACGGTCGTGGCTCTGAAACTGGTCCGCGACCGTAAGGGAGCCGTACTTCCGATCGAGACCGCCCTTTAGTAAGTCAACGCCTATCAGTGGAACCGTTCTCCCACTGGCCACAACAGTCGCGAAGTCCTCGATGCGCGGGCGCACGTCGAGATCGTAGGGCAGAGTCGCGAGAATCCCCGCAACGCGATCCGGCACGCCACCCGTCGCCGTGACCTCGAGATCGGCGTCGCCCGCCAGCGCGTCCATGGAGGAATGGAACGAACCCGCCGCCGCGGTGCCGGCCAGATCGATGGCGAGCACGACTCCGACGCCCAGCGCTACCGCGAACACCGTGAGCGCCGTGCGGGCGGGCTCGCGCAACATGGGCCGCAGAACGAGCTGATGAAACACTCGCAGGCGCGGTATCAATGGCGGTCGATCCCTTCGATGCGGCCGTCGCGCATGCGAACTACGCGGTCGGTGATCGCCGCCGATTCGAGGCTGTGGGTGGCCATCAGGATGGCGGCGCCGCGCTCCTTGGCAACCCGGCTAAGCACTTCGAGCACGGCTTCTCCGGTCGCCGTGTCGAGGTTTCCAGTCGGCTCGTCGGCCAGCAGCAGGCGGGGCTCGTGAACCAGCGCGCGCGCGATGCCGGCACGCTGCATCTGGCCGCCCGAAAGCTGGTGCGGATATCGCGCCCCGTAGTCTTCGAGACCCACCAACCGCAGCTTTTCGAGCGCCGCGCCGGCATCGCGCCGGCCCGACAACAACAGCGGCAAGGCAACGTTCTCTAGAACCGTGAGTGTGTTCAGCAACTGGAACGACTGAAAAACAAAGCCGACTTTCTCGCGGCGCAAGCGCGTAAGGCCGGCATCGCCGAGCGACGACGTATCCTCGCCGTCCAGCAGCACGCGGCCCGAGGTGGGAAAGTCCATCGCGCCCGCGAGGTTCAGGAGAGTGGACTTCCCGCAGCCGCTCTTCCCCATCAGCGCGACGAATTCACCCGCCTCCACGTCGAGCGATACCGCGTTGAGCGCGCGCACGGGCTCGCCGTCGCCCGCATAGTCCTTGGTAATGTTTTCGAGCCTTAGGAGGGGCACTATTGCTGTTTTTGAATCTCCTTCACCACGGCGCTGGTGAACTCGGCGGTGCTGCACGCGCCGCCCACGTCGCAGGTCAGTTTCTCGCCCCTTTCGTACACGGCGCGGACGGCCAATCCGAGCCGCTTGGCGGCCTCGATCTCCCCGAGGTGCGTCAGCATCATCTCCGCTGAAAACATCAGGGCTGTAGGATTCGCCAGACCTTTTCCGGCGATGTCGGGGGCGCTGCCGTGCACGGCTTCGAAGATGGCGAGCTTTTCCCCGATGTTCGCGCCAGGCACCAGGCCAAGACCGCCCACCAGCCCGGCAGTGAGGTCGGAGACGATATCGCCGTACAGGTTCGGCATCAGCAGAAGATCGAACCGTTCGGGGTGCATCACCAACTGCATGCAGGCGTTGTCCACGATCAGTTCGCGGTACTCCACTTCCGGATACCCGAGCGCGACTTCGCGGGCGCAGCGCAAGAACATCCCGTCGCTCAGCTTCATGATGTTGGCCTTGTGGACCGAGGTGATTCTTTTCCGGCCGTTTTCGCGCGCATACCGAAACGCGTACTCGGCGATGCGAATCGACGCAACGCGCGTAATCACTTTAATGCTGGTGATCACATCCTTAACGACCTCGTGCTCCAAACCGGCGTAAAGGTCCTCGGTGTTCTCGCGGAAAATGATCATATCGATCGCGACGTCGGTGTATCGCGTTTTCACGCCCGGCAAGGTCCGCACGGGTCGCACGTTGGCGTACAGATCGAGCGCCTTTCGCAGCGCGACGTTCACGCTTGGGAAGCCGCCGGCGATGGGCGTGGTCACCGGTCCTTTCAATCCGACTTTCGTGCGGTGGATGGATGCAATGATTTCTGGAGGCAGCACTTCGTTGCGGCGGAGAATCACTTCTTCGTTCAGTTCACAGCGTTCCCATTGGATGTTTACGCCAGTGGCTTCGACGGCGCGCACGGCCGCAGCCGTGACCTCCGGGCCGATCCCGTCGCCGGGGATGAGGGTTGCATGATGACTCACGAGAACATTGTACCCGCATGGCACAATGGGGCTTCATGGCCAGAATTCAACGGGCATTGTTGAGCGTCACCGATAAGACCGGAGTGGTGGAGTTTGCGCGTGGTTTGGCGGCGCTCGGCGTGGAATTGATCTCCACCGGCGGGACGTTCCGCGCGTTGCAGGCGGGCGGCGTGCCGGTTCGCGAGGTGGCGGAGGTAACGGGATTCCCTGAGATGCTGGACGGCCGGGTCAAAACGATTCACCCGCGCGTGGCGGCGGGCGTGCTCGCGATCCGGTCGAACGCTGCTCACATGGCGGCGCTGGCCGACCACGATATCCCTTTGATCGACATGGTGGTGGTCAACCTCTATGCATTCGAGAAAATTGCCGCCAAGAGCGACGCGGCGGTTGCGGAACTGATCGAGAATATCGACATCGGCGGTCCCACGATGATCCGGGCCGCGGCCAAGAACTACCAGGATGTCGCGGTGGTGACGTCGCCGGAGGACTACGCCGCGCTGCTGGATGAGCTGCACGAACGGCGGAGCCTGTCGCTCGCGACCCACTGGAGACTGGCGCGGAAGGCATTCGAGGTGACTGCCCGTTATGACGGAGCGATCAGCCAGCGGCTGTCGCGCATTCGAGTCGAAGACGGAGACTTCGTCGACTCGGCGGACACGTTCGGTCCCGTTCTGCATCTGGATGCGGACCGCTCGATGGGACTGCGGTACGGCGAGAACCCGCATCAGCAGGCCGCACTGTACACCTGCCGGCGGGGCGGAATTGCCGGCGCCGAGCAGCTTCACGGCAAGGAGCTTTCGTACAACAACCTGGTGGATCTCGATGCCGCGTGGCAACTGATCCTCGAGTTCGACGAGCCGGCGTCGGCGATCATCAAGCACACCAACCCGTGCGGATGCGCGGAAGCGGCGACCCTGGTAGAGAGCTACCGCCGCGCGTTCGAAGCCGATCCCGTGTCGGCATTCGGCGGCGTGCTGGCGTTCAACCGCGTCCTGGACGAGGAGACCGCGCGGGAGATTTCGAAGACGTTCATCGAGGCCATCGCGGCGCCCGAGTATACGCCCGCGGCGCTGGATGTTCTGTGCGCGAAGAAGAACCTGCGGCTGCTGAGGGTGACGCGCGCGGCGGCGGACGAGCCGGTGCTGAAGTCGATCTCGGGCGGCTTTCTCATGCAGACCGCGGACACTCATCGGTTGACCCGCGAGCAAGCCGTCGTTAAGACAGAGCGGCAGCCGACGGACGGGGAGTGGCGCGCGCTGATGTTCGGATGGAAGGTCTGCAAGCACGTTAAGTCGAACGCGATCGTGTACGCGCGTCCCGGGCAGAGCGTGACGGTGGGAGCAGGGCAGATGAGCCGGGTCGATTCGGTGAAAGTCGGCGCGATGAAGGCGGTCCTTCCGCTTGCAGGGACAGTGCTGGCGTCGGATGCATTCTTCCCATTCCCGGACGGAGTGGAGGCGGCGGCGGAACACGGCATCACGGCGGTGATTCAACCCGGCGGCTCGGTGCGGGACGAGGAAGTGATCGCGGCCGCAAACCGGTTAGGGTTGGCGATGGTGTTTACTGGGGTCCGGCATTTCCGGCATTAGGACGATCATGAATAGAATGCCAGCAGAGCGTCCTCCTTTAGGGCTCTAGTAGTTAAGGGGACCATTACTTCGGCGCTGCCGGAACGGATGATTCCTCCCTGCCCACAAGAATGTTCCGGATTGTGTCCGAACCAAAGCCGATAGCGATGAGGCTCCACATGCTACTGTCATTACCGCTGCCAACCGTAGTGTACCCGAGCGCCGCAAGAGGGACTAGGAGCGCCGCAATGAGTTGAAACATCTCGAGCCAGAAGCGTCCCAATTTTTCCTGAGTGCGGCCTGTTGGATCGGGGTAGATGGTTAGATGCTCAATCTTGCCACGGTCTACCGACACTTCGCTCGCTATGGTGCCGCTGTCAAAGAAGTGGTATACATGCCATCCAGTCTCGGGAAGTCTCACCGGCTCTTGATACGCTAACCCCCCGGATATCCACCAAAGTAGTCGCACCCACCACGATCCGCTTGGGGATGCTTTGACGGGGGGACGGTCTACCGGTCTTAGATGGAGACGGCGCATCATCCTTCCCCATCTGCGCTCGTGCCAGTCGTGAAAGATCCACCGGCACGAAACGAGATCCCGGGCCGCTGCCATATTCAAGCGTTCATCTCGAAAACGCAAGCTGAACCCAACTTTTTGATAGAGAGAAGGTAGGGCTGGGTCCGGAACTATATCCGCTTCGCCGTCATGCAGAGCTATCAGTATGTCCTCTTTCGAAATATGTTCCACGAGTTGCTGTAGTAGAGACTTAGCAGCCTGCAGGTGTTCTCTCGTCGGGGCACTCAGCCAGTGATGAAGGTCGTCCCACCAGCTAGGCCGCACGGCCGCATCAGACCAAACGGCCGTATTAAACAGCATTTCCTGAATAAGTTCCAGCGCGGACAGTTCCAGATCGGCTCGTACAGGCTTCACTGACTTCACCCACTTGCCGCCGTCTGGATCGTCGGTTTTGTTTGGCAGCAGCAATGGATTCGGAAAGCAGCTGGCAATCAATGTCGGCGTCTCCGGACGCTTCAAATTATTATTGGCGTCCACCTTGAACCATTCCTGAAGGATCTTCCATCGGCCAGAGAGCAAAGCCTCAAACGCATCCTTTTCAGCCTGACTCGGCTCACGGATGAGCTTTTCCGCGCTCTCCAGCCGCTGCTTAACAAACAGCCATTCCTCATCCGACAGTTGATCGCGAAGGAGTGTATCCGACGTGTCTTCCAGCATTTCCTCGATTTGGTTCAATCGGGTGGGCGCGGCCCCCTGTTCGATCAATATTTTTCTGCGGATCAGAGCAGCGTCGAGGCGCTGCACAGCCTCAATACGCCGGTTTAGTTTGGGCAGGCCCTGCTCCACGCGTAGCGCGGAATCGGCATAGCTCGGCCAGAATGCCCACACCTCTCCTCGGATCTGGTCGAGCGTTCTGCGCTCCACGCCCAGAAAAACCCGCAAATTGCTCTTCACTTCCGCGGAAATGCCCGCCGTAAGTTTGGCCGCCTGATTCAATTGATACTTCAGTTGCCGCTTGCGCTTAAAGTTGGGAATGGAAACGCGCAAGAGCAGCGACAGGGCGGCGCCCGTAAACAGCCAGCCCACAACTCGGAGCAGGCTAGACCTCACCGACTTGTCGTTCGGATCGAACTGGACTTCCAGCGGCAGGTTCTGTTCGTGTATACCGCTGGCCGTCTCACCGAAGCGCAGAGTCAACCATCCCTTGCGCTTTGCCTTTCGCGCGTAGCCCGTCTCGGCATCGAGGAACCAGGAATGGGGGGCCTCCGTGCTCAGAGTGATCTGGGCGTATTGTGGAACCTTAAAAGGTGTCCACGCGGAGTCCGCACAGGCACTGCCGCCACTAGGGGATGGCCCTGGCTCCCATGGCCGCAGCGTGTCGAAGACTTGCCGGATTCTCGCGACGAACGCGGCGAATCCAGAGATGGCCCCACCGGGATGTTGGTTGGGAGCCGCACCCGTACTTTTCGCGGCTTCCTGACCCCGAGGCTTGAACTCACGCTCGGGCTCGACCATGCATACGTCTTCGTTTTCAAATCGCAGTCTCGCTCGGACGTCCCCATAGGAGGCGGCAGAGGAGTTCTCCAGAACGATCTTAAACCGCTGGCCCTCTCGCGCGACGAAGTTGTCACCGACCGCAGGCTTTGCAATCAGACCGGGCTTGGCAAAATGAAGTATTCCTATTTGCCTGCCTTGGTATAGCAGAGGAGCCGAACTTTCTCCAAAGGGCACGATTCCCTTGATCTTGAAGTCTCCCGAGAATCCGCTCGCCGTCGATCCCATGATTTTGCCGTCCGTGATCTGGGGGCGTAAGACCAAATTCGGCTCTTGAGTACTTACCAGAAGCCCAGCAGTGAAGTCGGTGATTCTGGCATCCGTTACGATTCCTGGCAGCGGCACCAATTTCGGTTCTGCCTCGTCGCTGTCCGGAGAAACCAGGATCACCGAGCCGTCGGACGCAGTCTGATCCGATGGCTTGGACATAAATGGCGGTTTAGTCTGTTTAGTTGATTCGCCGGTTTCACGTGGTGCCGGGGTTTCCTTCGGGACTGCCTTCTGGGCCCATGCGGATACACACACGAAGAATACTATCAGGGAAGGTAAGCAGAGCCGATAAGTGCACGCCATTGTCGCACTCTCCTCTAGTCAACGCCAATCGAAAGTATCATACATCAACTGACGGCAAACAATTATAATAAAGCGTTCCCAGATATAGTTTCGGACATGAGGTCACCGGTGTCTCGATCAACAGTCTTGCGGCGGCATCGGCACTGCGCAGCAAAAGTTAAGCGGCGGCGACGTTTCCCTCTGATGGGGAGGTTAGAGATGCGGTGAGGAACAGATGACGCTACGGGATGGGGCAAAGCGCATCGCAGATCTTGCAGTGAGGATTTGTCCGGCACCGCCCCCACAATCGACGCGACTTACCTCGGCTGCTGGAGAGGCGCATAATTAGACGCGGATCGTGAGCGGTCCACAGCAGACTTGTGGCGTTTGCAGACTGGATCGTGAGCTGGTACTCGCTCGACTGTGAATGGGCTGGTTATCCGAATGAAGGGGCCGCCGGACGGATCCATCGCGCCAAATCGTCCCTCTCCGTCGCTTGTGCTCGGCGGAGGCGCCACAGCGGCTGATCGATTCAGGGAGGGTGTCGGTGAGGCGAATACAGTCTCTTGCGCGCGGATGGGGCAGCGTGACGGTTGGGGCAGGCAAGATTAGCGGCGTGGATTCGGGAAGGTCGGGCGATGAAGGCCCTACTTCCGCTGGCCGCACGGACGCGGGATCACAGCGATGATTCAGCCGGGCGGCTCGGTGCGGGACGAGGAAGTGATCGCGACCGCCAACGGTCCAGGGCTGGCGATGGTGTTTACGGGAGTGAGGCCTTTCCGGCATTCCAGGCGTGGGGACTCCTCGCCATGCCTCGCTCCGGTCTGCGGACTTGGTGCCCGTTTTGTCCACATCCGATTCGGCCCGCCGTACCATGCCCGGGGGCGATTATCAAAAATCGGGGGGCTTGACAACGGTTCCGTAATGCCTAGAATAGAGAAATATCTGTCTTGGCTTTATGCAACTCTGCGACCACAAGCGAACCGAAATGATGGCGCGTCGGGATGGGGTGGATTACCTCCGCTGTCTCGACTGCGACCAGGTGTTCGAGGCTGAAGACCTCGAAGCGGTGCCTGCCTACGACGAGGAAGACGCCGCGACGGCCTGAAATTCCTGCCCGCCTGATCCCGTTTCGAAACGAAGCCATTCCCTTTCGGGAACCGTTTCTTGTCATGCGCCAAGATTCCGGCGCACGGCCCAGCCAGATTTTTACCATTTTCGGTTGTTTTCATACCGTGCGAGTCTGGCATCCCGACTGCATTTAGTTCGGCGACATGTTGGATCCGATTTCGCACCGGCTGGAGTATTACATGGATCTGCTGAGCGCCCGGCAAAAACTGGTCGCGTCCAACATCGCGAACCTGGACACGCCCGGTTACCGCACCCGCGACATCGATTTTCACTTCGAATTCATGAGCGAGGTCGAGGGTGTCCCGTCTAACGTCGTTGAACCGGGGGGGCTAAAGGTAAAGAGCGACGGGAACAATGTGGATATGGACCGGGAGGCGCGGCTGCTTTCGGAGAATGCGATCCGGTTCAATGCCGCCACGAACCTGCTCCGGGGCCAGATCCGCATGGTCAGAAGCGCTATTCAGGAGGGTAAGTAATGAGCTTGTTCTCAGCCTTGTCCGTCAGTTCATCCGGGATGACGGCGCAGCGAACGCGCGCCGAATTGCTGGTCGAGAACCTCGCCAATTCCGAAACGACGCGCACCCCCGCCGGCGGGCCATACCGCCGGAAAGACGCCGTCTTCACCACCGCGGATCAGGACTCGCCGTTCTCTTCCGTCTTCCAAAGCGAAATGGGCACGGGCGTGAGAGTCGCCGACATCCTCCAGGATGAGCGGGAACCCGACCGCCGCTACTTGCCCGGCCATCCGGACGCCGATACCGAAGGTTACGTCGCATTTCCGAGAATTAACCCCGCCGAAGACATGGTGGACCTGCTGGGCGCATCGCGCGGCTATCAGGCCAACGTGGCGGCCATTAGCGCGGTCAAGGATATGATCGCGCGCTCGATTGATCTTTTGAAGTGATTCCATGACCATTCCTATTCAAGGCTCAAGTCCGATCCGGCCGCCGGTTGTGGAGCTGCCGCTGGCGCCTTCCAGCCCGTCCCAGCCGGGAGTTTTCAGCGCAATGTTCCGCAACAGCGTGCAAGAGGTGCAGGGGTTCCAGAATCAGGCCCAGAAAAGCGTGGAAGGGTTCCTTTCGGGCGAGTCTGAGGATCTGCACAAAGTCGCGCTGGCGACGCAGAAAGCCGAACTGTCCTTCGAGATGTTTCTCCAGGTGAGAAATAAGGTGGTTCAGGCCTACCAGGAAGTCATGAGGATGCAAGTCTGACAGATAGGCGTGCGCCCGGCACCGACCCATGGACCAGATAAAGCAGCTCTTCGCAAACCTTACACTCCGGCAGAAAGTCTCCATCTGTGCCGCGGCCCTCGGCGTCATCGGACTGCTGGTTGCGCTGTCGCACTGGAACAAGGAGCGCGACTTCAAACCGGTCTACACCGGCCTTGCCTCGGAGGACGCCGGTCAGGTGCTCGCGAAACTGAAGGAATCGTCCATTGAGTACCGGCTGGCCGACAACGGAACTTCCGTCCTGGTTCCATCCGGCAAGGTAGCCGAACTGCGTCTCTCCCTGGCGGCTTCGGGGCTCCCGAAATCCGGGCGCATCGGGTTCGAGATTTTTGATCGCAATAATTTCGGCGCATCGGAGTTCGCCGAGCAGATCAATTATCATCGCGCGCTGGAGGGCGAACTCGAGCGCACCATTATGTCGCTGGCCGAAGTGGAACGAGCGCGAGTTCACATAACCTTCCCAAAAGACTCGATTTATACGGAATCGAAGCAGCCGGCAAAGGCCAGCGTCTTACTGACGCTTCGAACCGGGGCGAGACTCTCCGCGGAGAACGTCACGGCAATTTGCCGTCTGACTGCGAGCGCCGTCGAGGGACTCAGTCCGGAAGGGGTTTCCGTTGTGGATATGCGCGGCAACCCGCTGAACCGGCCCCGGGCAACCGGGTTGAATGACGCGTCCGCGCCCTCGGAGGCGACACTGGAATATCGTCAGCAGATCGAGCGGGAGTTGCTGGGGAAAATTGCCAGCACACTGGAGCCGATGCTGGGGGCAGACCGGTTCCGTACCGGCGTTTCCGTGGATTGCGACTTCTCGAGCGGGGAAGTGAGTCAAGAGGAATGGGACCCGGCAAAATCGGTTATAGTGGCCTCCCAGCGTACCGAGGACGGCGTCACTTCAGCAACCGCTTCAGGAGTTCCCGGCACTGCGTCGAGCCTCCCTCGACCTACCTCCCGCCCGTCCGGCGGCGCGGGAGCAAACACCCGGCGAACGGAGAACGTCACCTATGCCTCCAATCGCTTGGTAAAGCACACCAAGCTGCCCCAAGGCAGCATCCGGCGAATCTCGGTTGCAGTGCTCCTGGACCACACCCTGCGCTTCGAGGGCGCCAAGCGCATTATCGAACCCCCGACCCCGGAGCGGGTCAAGGTGGTACACGACCTGGTTGCGGGAATTGCCGGCATCGTGCCCGAGCGGGGAGATCAGCTCATCGTCGAGAGTTCCCCGTTCGAGTCCACTCTGACAGCGGAACCGCCATCGTCCGCTCCGCCGGTTGCACCGCCGGCGAACGGCCGGGATTGGATGCAAAATATGTTGTCGAACAAGCAGTTTCGGATCGTCGCCGGGGTTGGTTGCGGCCTGTTGTTAGCCCTGCTGACGGGAATTGGGTTCCTGGCCGGACGCAGAAAGGCTCGCAAAAAGGTGGCGGTTCAAAGCGTGCTTGAAGGAGGATCACTCAGCCAGAAGTCACTGGCGCAGCCGGACATCGAGAAACAATTGGAATCTCAGGTTTCCGAGCACAAGGCCCTGAAGTCGAGGCAGACCGAGGAAATCCTGAGCTCTCTCAAGATGCCGGACGTCACGACCAAGAAAGCCGAAGTCCTCGTAAGACAGATTCAAACGGAGGCCAAGAGGGATCCCATTGCCGCCGCGCAGGTGGTCCGCTCCTGGTTAACTGCATCTGAGTAGCTTACCGGTCCCAGCCGAAAAGCCGAACGGCATTCGAAAAGCCGCTATCCTGCTGATCATGCTCGGCGAGGAATCGAGCGCCGATATCCTGCGAAATCTGGACGAAGAAGAGATCGCGCGGATTGGCAGAGAGGTCGCCCGTTTATCCTCGATCAGCTCCGACCAGGCGGAAACTGTCTTGGAAGAGTTCTACCAGATGGCCCTGGCCCACGATTATGTGATCAAGGGGGGCATGGAATACGCGCGCAAAATGCTGATCAGCGCTTTCGGCGCGGAGCCGGCCAAAAGGATCCTGGATCGCCTGGCGAAGAGCCTGAGCGCCGATTCCGCCAACTTCGACGTTATCCAGAAGGCGGACCCGCAGCAACTGGCCAAGTTTATCCACAGCGAGCATCCGCAGACGATCGCGCTGATTCTGTCCCACCTGAATCCGTCGCAGGCGGCGGGTCTCTTGTTCTCGTTGCCCGTGGAGATGCGCGGGGATATCGCCCTCCGCATGGCCAATCTGGATCAGATCTCTCCGGAAATCATCACCAAGATCGCCCGGGTGATCGGCTTCAAGCTCAAGTCACTCGGAGAAGTCAGCCGCGAGGCATACGGGGGCGTCCGGGCGGTCTCGGAGATGTTCAACCGGCTGGATTCGAACACGAGCAAGGAGATCCTCGAAAGCATCGAGCGGGACGATCCGAACCTCGTCGAGACGATCCGCCACCTGATGTTCGTGTTCGAGGACCTACTGCTTCTGGACCCAAACGCCGTCAAGGAGCTGGTTCCCAAGATCGACAAAAAGGTGCTGACGATCGCGCTAAAGGGCACCAGCGAGCAACTCAAGAATCACCTGCTGGCGGCGATGTCGCAACGCGGCGCGGAGATGCTGCGCGAGGACATGGAGTCCCTGGGGCCGGTGAAGATCAAGGATGTCGAGGCGTCCCAGCAGCAAATCATATCCCTGGTCCGGAAGCTCGAGGCCGATGGGGTGATCAGCCTGAGAGGAACCGCGGGTGAGCAGTATGTCGTGTAGGCTTCTTCCTTCCGAAGCGAGGGCGGAACCGATTCGATGGGGTCCGGCATCGATTCGGACTCAGGCTACACCACCGCCCAGTCCGGTTCTGCAGGCTACCGTCCAGGAGGCGGCTGACGAGATTGAGGCACGCGAGCAGGCGGCCTTCCAGCGAGGCCTGGCCGCCGGATCTCAACAGGAACGCGACCGCGTCGATCCCGTCCTGGCCCGTCTGGCCCGAACCATCGCCGACCTGGGAGACGCGCGAGCCAGAGCGTTGACCGACGCGGACCACGACATTGTCCAACTCTCGATCGCCGTCGCACGCCGCATTCTGCGCCGCGAATTAACCGTAGACCCCGATTCCCTTTCCGGCATCGTCAAGGCCGCGCTGGAACGCCTTGTGGCCCGCGAAACCCAGCGCGTTCGCGTCCATCCGGAGGATGCCGGTTGCGTCCAGATGCATCTGCGGTCGGCCGGAACCCCACCTGGAATCGAGGTGTGCCCCGATCCCTCACTGGAACGAGGGAGTATCATCTTCGAAACGGCGCGCGGAAATCTGGACGCCTCGGTGTCGACCCAACTGATCGAAATTGAACGCGGGTTGACTGACATGCTGCGGAGCCGGAGCTCATGAATGCCGCCAAGGCCCTCGCCGCCATCGAAACCCTCGATTCGCTCGTGTGGACTGGCTCCGTTACGCAGGTCGTGGGACTGCTGATCGAGTCGCAGGGCCCCGCCGCGGCGGTGGGCGACTTCTGCGAGATTGCTATGTCCAGCGGCCGCCGGGTTCGAACCCAGGTAATCGGTTTCCGCAACGGGCGTTTGCTCTCCATGCCGCTGGAAGAGACCGGCGGACTCCAACTCGGCGACAAGATCGTCTCCCGCCCGGAAGCCGCGCGAGTTGAAGTGGGACGCCAGTTGCTGGGACGGGTTCTGGACGGATTTGGCCGCCCCATCGATAAAGGTCCGCCAATCGAACCCGAGCACGCCTACGATCTCTACGCGTCGCCTCCTGGACCCCTTGATCGCGAGCACATCGAAGAGCCGCTGATCACCGGCATCCGCGCGATCGATGGCCTGATGCCGTGCGGGAAAGGCCAGCGCATCGGCGTCTTCGGAGGCAGCGGCGTTGGCAAGAGCACACTGCTGGGCGCGATGGCGCGGCAAAGTTCGGCGGATGTCAGCGTGATCGCGCTGATTGGCGAGCGCAACCGCGAGGTCCGGGATTTTCTCGAAAAAGAGCTGAGCGAAGCCGGCCTTCGCAAGAGCGTGGTGGTGGTGGCAACGTCCGACATGCCCGCTCCGCTGAGAATCCGGGCTGTGTTTGTGGCGCTCGCCATATCCGAGTACTTCCGCGATCAGGGCGCGGACGTCCTGCTGGTGATGGATTCGGTGACGCGCCTGGCCATGGCGCAGCGCGAAATCGGCCTGGCGGCGGGAGAGCCGCCGAGCCAGAAAGGTTACACGCCCTCCGTATTCAACCTGATGCCACGCATCTTCGAGCGGGCCGGCCGTTTCAAGAAAGGCTCGATCACCGGATTCTTTACGGTGCTGGTGGAAGGCGACGATTTCAACGAGCCGATTGCCGACGCCGTGCGCGGCATCCTCGATGGGCATATCATTCTTTCCCGCGCCCTCGGATCCGCCGGCCATTACCCGGCCATCGACGTCCTCCAGTCCGTCAGCCGCCTGGCCGGGCGCGTTTCCTCGCCCGAAGACCGAAGCGCAGCGCAGAAGATCCGCGCCGCCCTGGCCGACTATCAGCGATCTGAAGACCTCATCAACCTCGGCGCCTACGTCGCGGGTTCGAATCCGTCGCTCGACACCGCTCTCCAGCTCCGCCCGAAACTGCTGGATTTTCTGAAGCAAGCCGCCCATGAACAGGTGGACATGACGGTGACCCAAGCGAAGATGAAGGAACTGGCCGCCGCGCTATGAAGCGTTTTGAGTTTCCTCTCCAACGGGTAGCGGACTGGCGCGAAAAGCAACTGACCCTCGAAGAAATGAAGTTGGAGCGTCTGAATGGGGACTTGAGCCTCCTCGACGGCCGGCGGCGGGCGCTGGACACCGAGCAAACGGCAGCCGACCGAGCCGTTCTGCAGGCGCGAACGGTCACATCCGAGGAATTACAGCGCCTCGACGCCTTCCGGCGATATGCCACAAACCAGCGGGCCCTGATTGCCGGCCAGCGCGCGCAAGCCGAGCGCCTGATCGCCGAGCAGCGAACCAAACTGCTGGAGGCGCGCCGCAACGTGGAGCTCCTGAAACGCCTCCACGGCAAGAGACTGGCTGCCTGGAAGCTCGAGTTCAACCGCGAAATCGAGCAGCTAGCGGCCGAATCTCACTTGAGCCGGATCCACACGGCCATGGCAGAGGCTCCCCGATTGGCCCAGGAATAGTAGGGGATGAAAACGAGTTCGGCGGGCGCCGTGGGCGTCGCCTGGGACGCGCCGATCCCTTCATAAAGCGGCTGCTCCATCGTCGGTTTCGAGTCGGCCAGCCCCACATGCTTCAGTACCAGAACGCCCCCCAGTAGATCTTTCCGGAACTCTTCCGCGAATGGCTTTGCCTGAGCCGTCAGCGACAGATCAAACGGGGTTTTCTCGCCGGCCTGGTCCTGTTGCTCCAGGCAGTACACCAGCGGACCGCGCTGGACCGCCGCTTTCCTCCAGTTCTCGAGCAACCGGGGATTGGACGCTATCAGTTGCGGTCTGGAATCGAATTTGATCTGCACCACGTCACCCGGCCGCCAGGTTCGCCGGATCGGATAGTATTTGCCCGCGGGAGCGGTAACGGACCCGCCCGGATAGGTGATCCGTGTCGAGCGGGACCAGCCGGGCACGCGCAGGAACAACGTGAATTCGGCCGGCTGCTCGGGCGAGACTGCCAGCGTCACCGAACCGTCCCACGGATATTTCGTGTCCTGCCGGACGCGGATCGGGGTCCCGTCCTCCAGCTTCCAGGTCAGCTCCGACTGGTCGTAAAGATGCACGTACAACCCGTCCCGGTTCGTGCTGTAGAAGTATCCGGGGAGCGAGGCGAGCACCCGCTGGAGGTTCGGCGGGCAGCAAGTGGTGTCGTACCACGGATTGCGGATCTTCTCGCCCGTCGAGGCCAGTGGATTCCGGTAGCAGTAGAGCGTGCCGTCCAGCGACATCCCCGAGTCGATCCCGTTGTAAAGCGCGCGCTCGATTACATCGGCATACTTCGATTCGCCCGTCGCCTGCAGCATCCGGAAATTGAAGAACATGTTGCCGATCGCGGCGCAACTCTCCGTATACGCGGCGAGATTCGGAAGCTCGAACGCTTCTCCGAACGCCTCGCCGTCCGATCGCGATCCCACGCCGCCGGTGATGTACATCTTCCGGGCCGTGAGATCCGTCCACAACCGGTCCAGCGTCTCGCGATAGGCGGCGTCTCCCGTCTCGATGTAGTAATCCGCGGCGCCTGAAGCGGCGTACATGGCGCGGACCGCGTGCCCCTCGAACTCCGGCCGCGAAGTGAACGGCTTGCCGCTGAACATATACGCGATTTGAGACTCGCTAAGTTTCAACCGGTCGCGTTCCACGCCGCTCAGGAGATAACCCGCCAAGTCCAAATACGCCTTGTTCCCCGTGACGCGATACAACTCGATCACCGCCAGCTCAAACTCGGGATGCCCGGTCAACAAAGGCCGCTTTTCCGGACCGAATTCCGAGACCAGGTAGTTCACAAACTTGATTCCGGCGTCGAGCAAGCGCCGGTTGCCATCGGCCCGGTACCGCGCGATGGCGGCTTGCAACATATGGCCGAGGCAGTACAGTTCGTGCGACCGGTACATCTCCGTGAACCGCAACTTCGCCCGGTCGTCCTGGTAGTAAGTGTTCAGATAACCGCTCGGCTCCTGGGCGGCCACGATGTCGTCGGTAAGCCGGTCCAACGCCGACGTCAGATCCGGCCGGTCCTCGCTTTGCAGCACGAACGCAGCCGCTTCCATCCATTTATAAACGTCGGAATCGGTGTACAGCGGCCCTTGGCGCGGCCCTTGCTTCCGGCCCGACAGCCGCCGAAAGTTATCCACGATCCCGTGCGCTTCAAGCAATTCCAGCATCCCGGGCAGGCTCTTCTCAACGTTGACCTGGCGCCGCGGCTCCCAGAATCCGCCAGCGAGCCGGACGGCCTTCACTGGAACCGGATGGAGCTTCGCATACGGCGACCTCGTCAGGTCCACGATCCCCTGCGCCACCAGCGATGCGGCGGCTAACAAACCAATGATTGCTGTTCTCGCCATAACGATCTCAGATGCCGGTACACCCGAGCGATCGGGAGCCCGACGACGTTGAAATAATCCCCTTCGATACGATCAATGAACTTCGAAGCCAACCCCTGAATCGCGTACGCACCGGCCTTGTCCATCGGCTCGCCACTGGCCACGTAACCTTCGATCTCCGCACCGGTCATGGAGCCGAAATGAACACGGGTCGTCTCCACATCGACGATCAGCGCACTGCCCGCGGCCAGGCAAACACCCGTGATCACTTGGTGGTCGCGACCGGCCAGAAGCCGCAGCATCCGAGCGGCATCGGCCGCGTCGCAAGGCTTCTCCAGAACCATGTTATCGACCACCACGACCGTGTCCGCCCCCAGCGCGATGTCGCCGGGCCCGCGAACCGCCGCTTCCGCCTTCGCCCGCGCGAGCCGCCGGACGTAATCGACCGGACTCTCGCCGCCGTCCCGGGACTCGGGCACGTCGGGCGCCCGCATTTCAAACAGCAGGCCCGCGTTAGTCAGGATCTCGCGCCGGCGCGGAGACGTGGATGCCAGGAGCAGCATATTTCATGGTACTCGCGTGGTAAGATCGTGTGGCATCCCATGGAATCCGCAGGGCGCTTGTTCGGCCGGATCAAGCTGCCAGGAAACATTGTCACCCAGGAAGACGTCGCGCGCGGAGCGTGGCCTCGCGCCGTGGGTAAGAAGATCGCGGCGCGAACGCAGCCCATCGCGCTCGTGCGCACCTGCCTGGTGGTCGAAGTGGAAGACGCGCTCTGGCAGCGGCAATTGAACTCGCTGCGAGGCCAGATCCTGCGGAACCTCCAAAAGGCGATCGGAACGGGCATCGTGACCGATATCGATTTCCGGCCCATGGGTGCCCGCCGCGGCCCGAAGCGCGCTGAAACCGTTTCTTCGCTGGCCACATCCGGCGACGAGGCGGCTACCATCGGCGATCCGATTTTCCGGCGCGTCTACGTTCGCTCGCGAAAGAAAGCATCCGGGTGAAAATCACAGAGCAGGAGGTCCGGTACGTCGCGGACCTCGCCAACCTTACCTTGTCCGAGGAAGAGATCGCCCGAATGGCGCACGATCTCGATGAGATCCTGACGCACATCGGCAAGCTCAACGAACTGGACACCACCGGCGTCGAGCCGATGGCGCAAGTGCTCTACGAAGCCGGCGAGACCGCCACGCTACGAGAGGACGAGGAGCGTTCTCCGCTCGGCAATGAGCGGGCGCTGGCTAACGCTCCGGCAGCGGGCGCCGGATGCTTCAAGGTGCCGAAGGTGATCGAGCGATGACGGACGCTCGCCGGGCGTCGCCAAGAGTGGCGACGCGGCACGCACGAGTGCGTGCGCCACGGGGGATTGGGGAATGACTTCGATTTCAGGCCTCACTATCGATGCCATCCGCGGGGGTTTGCTGGAACGGCGGTTCAGCGTTGAGGAACTGACGCGCGAGGCTTTGCGGCAAGGCGAGATCGAGAACCTCAGGACGAATGCGTTCCTGACCTTCAGTCCCGAGCGCGCTTTGGAGAACGCGAAGCGCGTCGACCGGAAGATCGCCGCGGGCGAAGATCCCGGCGCGCTGGCGGGCGTCCCCGTGGCCGTGAAGGATGTCATCCTCACCGAGGGCGTGCGGACTACCGCAGGCTCGCGGATGCTGGAGCGGTACATTCCGCCGTACGACGCTACCGCAATTACACGCCTGGAGCAGGCCGGCGGCATCGTTATCGGGAAAACCAACTGCGACGAGTTCGCGATGGGGTCGTCGAACGAGAATTCGGCGTTCGGCCCGGTGCGTAACCCGATCGATCCGGAGCGCGTGCCGGGCGGCTCCAGCGGAGGTTCCGCCGCGGCAGTCGCTCAGGGCACGGCTGTGGTGGCGCTGGGCTCGGACACGGGCGGCTCGGTGCGGCAGCCTGCGTCTTTCTGCGGGGTCGTGGGCGTCACTCCGACGTATGGGCGCGTCTCCCGGTACGGGCTGATCGCGTTCGCCAGCTCGCTGGACCACATCGCCCCGTTCGCCCGTAATGTGAAGGACGCCGCGAGCGTGCTGCAGACGATCGCCGGACGCGACCCGCTGGATGCGACCTCCGCGTTCGCGCCTGTTCCCGATTACGTTGCCGCTCTGGACGGTAAGGTGGAAGGTTTGAAACTCGGGATCCCGCGGGAGTACTTCCAGGGACTCACCGGCGAAACCGCGCAGGTGATGGATGGCGCGATCAATCGCTTGAGAAGGCTCGGGTGTGAGCCCGTCGATATCAGCTTACCCGCGACGGACTACGCTATCGCCACTTACTATGTGATCGCCACCGCCGAGGCAAGTTCCAACCTCGCGCGTTACGATGGCGTGCGCTACACGGTCCGCTCGGAGCATTCCGAGACCCTGGCCGATATGTACCGCAATACCCGCGGCGAAGGATTTGGCGCGGAATGTAAGCGACGGATTATGCTGGGCACTTACGTCCTGAGCCACGGTTACTACGACGCTTACTATCTGAAGGCGCAGCAAGTACGCAACCTCATAACCCAAGACTTCCGGAAGGCCTTCGAAGAAGTGGACGCCGTAATTGCGCCCGTCTCGCCGTTTCCCGCTTTCAAGCTCGGCGAGAAACTAAGCGACCCGCTCGAAATGTATCTTTCGGACATCTACACCATCACGGGAAGCCTCGCGGGCATTCCGTGCATGAGCGTACCGGCCGGAAAGACAGCGGCGGGACTACCTGTTGGGATGCAGATTCTGACCAGGCATTTCAACGAGGCCGGGATGTTCCGGCTAGCGCACGCCTTCGAGCAAGTTACCGATCGTTGACGCTCAGCGGTTTTTTTGAGCGTGGCTCCAGGCGTCGCGAAACTGCCGCTCTACCGATTCAGCGCCTGGCTTGTTTTGCGCTTTCAGGCTCTCACAGGAGCCCGAACAGCGACCGGGGATTTCGAGGATTGCGCCGCAAGTCTTCGCGGAATACCAGCTCGGCTTGGGCGTAGTGACCGGCCCGAAGCATCGCCCCGTCGAGTGACTCCCGGATCGGATAATACCAGTCCGGCGGCTCGTCATACGGGATCGCGTCCTGCAATGCAACGGCGTCGCGCCACGATGCGATGGCGTCCGGCATGTCCACGCGAGCCTCCGCGATTCGCGCCGACAGCTCCGCGCCCGCCAGCGCCAAAACCGGACCCGTCGCGTTCACCCCCCACGGCAGGTCTTTAGGAATACTCGCCGACTCCACCACAAATCGGTCGCGCTCCATTGTCGCGTTCCGGAAATCCATCATGTCCGCGTAAGCGGCCGACCTCGCGTAATGCCACATGGTGCGCGCAACCGCGAGGTTCCCTCCGGGATCGGGCGCAGCCAGGACATCGTCCCAGTGGTGAAAGCGCAGGAGCACGAACCATCGAAGGGCGCGAAACGACTAGGCCATCGGCATCTCCACAACGACCGGAGCGATATTCACCGCGATCTCGTCGGCCGCCTTTTTCGCGTCCGTAAACCGGCCCTGCGCGGCCCGGGCGAACAGCAGGAAATGCAGGTTGTGCGTGTAGTACATCACCGGGGAGAATCCCTGCAGGTAGATGTGTCCGGGCATGTGAACCAGATGCCCGGCACCCGGCGTGGCGGCGATCCTAAAAAGCTCTTCCTGCTGGGTCTCAGTTCCGGCGCAACGCTCGTTGCCTTAGTCGGCTCGGACGACCGCTACCTCGCCAAGCACGGGATGAAGCCCTCGAATTTGCGTGGTGGGATGCCGATGGGCTCGATCATGTGGGACGACGAGCTCGAACAGGCGATCGCGCGAAGTGGGCGCGACACGATCGCACCGAAGTTTCTGCGCGACCCCGACAATCGCATGTTTGGAAGTTTTGAAAAGTATCAGGACCATTGGCCGATCCGCCACGTCCACGCCGGCCTGCCTCCTTTCCTCTTTCTGATCGCCGAATCCGAGCAG
The DNA here is from genome assembly GCA_025353165.1 of Acidobacteriota bacterium. Taxonomy (GTDB): domain Bacteria; phylum Acidobacteriota; class Terriglobia; order Bryobacterales; family Bryobacteraceae; genus TMP-7. Next base: position 27,977 of record JANXRE010000191.1, read on the forward strand.
GAGCAGTCCTGGTTGGTGAAGTTGCCGGATCATCGTGTAGCCGGTCGTCAAAACGAATGCGAAATTCGTGGAAGACGCGCGTAAATTCGGCAACGAGGCGGGCATCTTGGAGTTCATCCAGCGACATGCGGCGACCGCGTGACAAATTGACGAACCGCTCGCCACTCTGTTGTAATCGCCGCGGATGCCTGAATCGGACGTGGCGGCCATCGATGCCAACTTGCGGGAAGCCATGCGCTTCTTCGGGCAGGCCACCGGATTCGGAGGAGTCCATAACCACGCCGGCATAACCGTCGTCGATTCCGGCACCGACTACGCCGTTTTCAACATCTCGCTTTTCACCGCGCCCCAAGTCGCCAGCCGCCTGGAATTCGATGAGCGGCTGGCGAAACCGGAAGCGCATTTCGAAAAGAGGCGTGTCCGCTGGTCGCATTGGGTGTGCCTCGATCTCCTGCCCCTGCCATTGCGGATGCGCGCGGACGAGGTGTTCCGCGCCCACGGACTTCGGCGGCTTACCGAAGCCCCGGGGATGATTGCGCGGCGGCTGCTGCCGCCGATGCGCGCTCTCCCTCCCATCCACTGGCGCGCCGTAGCCGATATGGAGACGAGGATCGCGTTCGCCCACATCACGTCGATGAGCTTCGAGATTCCGTTCAACACGTGCCGCGCGGTTTACGGGTCTGAGAGCGCGTGGGCGGGCTCCTATCGGGGATATGTTGGCTTCCATCGAAGCACGCCGGTGTGTACGGCCGCGCTCGTGGCCGGCGCCGGCGTCGTCGGCATATACTCGGTCGGCACGCTTCCCGGATACCGGCGGCGCGGGTTTGCCGAAGCGCTTCTGCGTGCGGTGCTGGCCGAACAATCCGCGCAGGCCGGCGTGGAGCGATACGCGCTGCAGTCCACGCGCGCGGGGTACGACATGTATCGCCGCATGGGCTTCGAGGACGTAGGACGATTCGCCGTTTATCTGACCTGAATCCAGTCGCAGACCGCCTGGATCTGGTCCGAGAACGGCTGGTCGTCGCGCCATTCGGGCGCCGGGGAGCGGAGGCTCTCGCGGACCGCCTCGATGGCCGGGCTCGACTTCAGCGGCCGCAGGCAATCCAGCGCGCGCGCGGCCGTGATCATTTCGATCGCTAACACGGCCCGCGTGTTCGCAACGACATCGCGCAACTTTAAGGCCGACGTCATGCCCATGCTGACGAAATCCTCTTTGTTGCCGCTGGTCGTGATGGATCCGACCGAAGCGGGATGGGCGAGCACGCGATTCTCCGCCACGAGCGCGGCCGCCGTGACCTGCACCATCATGAATCCCGACTGCAGGCCGGGGTGTTCAGCCAGAAACGCGGGCAGATCCTCATTCAGCGCCGGGTTGACCAGCCGGTCCACGCGCCGCTCGGAGATTCCCGACAGCGCGGCCATCGAGACGGCCAGAAAATCCAGGTGGAACGCCAACGGCTCGCCGTGAAAATTCCCGCCTGAGATGATTTCCTCGCCGAACACCAGCGGGTTGTCGGTAACGGAATTTAACTCGATCTCGAACACCCGGCGCGCCTCCGCCAGCGTGTCCCGAACTGCGCCGTGGACCTGCGGCGCGCAGCGCAGCGAATACGCATCCTGCACGCGGCGGCACGCGATATGCGACTGCCGGATCTCGCTGTCCTCCAGTAGACGCCGCAGATTCTCAGCGCTTCGTAGCTGCCCGCGATGCGGCCGGGCCTCGTGGATACGGGGGTCGAACGCCCGGGGCGTCCCTCGCAGAGCGTCGAGCGCCATCGCGCACGCGACGTCGGCAATTTCGCACAGCGTTTCACAAGCCAGCAGTTCCAGGCACCCGATGGCCAGCATCGCCTGCGTTCCGTTGATCAGCGACAACCCTTCCTTCGACGCGAATACAACGGGCTCCAGCTTGGCGTGGCGCAGCGCGTCCGCGCCGGCGAGAACCCGCCCGTCTACCTCGGCGCGGCCTTCTCCCATCAGCACCAACGCCATGTGAGCCAGCGGCGCGAGGTCTCCGCTTGCCCCCACGCTGCCTTTCGACGGCACCACGGGGGTAACGCCGCGATTCAACAGGGCGCACAAACGCTCGGCGATCAGGGGCCGGATGCCCGAACATCCTACCGCGAGCACGTTGGCGCGAATCAGCATCATCGCGCGAACTACTTCCTTCGGCAGCGGCGCGCCGACTCCCGCCGCGTGCGAGCGCACCACGTTGCGTTGAAGTTGCTCCAACTCCGAATGGGCCACGCGCACGTCCGCGAGCAATCCGACGCCGGTGTTGACGCCGTAAACGGGATCGTCGCCCGCCGCAAGCCGCTCCACAACCGCTCTGGACCGCTGCATGCGCTCGTGCGCTTCCCGCGAGATCCCGGCCGTTTCCCCACGGACAACCGCCTGAACCTGCTCGACGGTGAGCCGGTCTCCATTCAGAGTGACCATAGGGGTTAGCATAGCGTTTTGCTCTCGACCACGGATATTGAGAACGGCTTCGCACTAACCGACGACGGCGCGGTCGTCGCGGAAGTGCGCTTTCGCGAGCGCAGTCCCACCTGGCCGGACCAGACGTGCGCGGCCTATCTGGAGCGGCTCGACCGAAGATCTGCCGCGGTGCTCGACGCGGTTTTTGGCGAGGCGATCGCCCGCGGACACCGCCGCTTGCGCGTGCAATGCGCGGCCCGTGACGTCACTCTCCGCGAATTTTACGAATCGGTAGGTCTGCGATTTCGTGGGATGTCGAAGGGCGCGGCGTTGTTCGAACGGATTCTCGACAACGACGAGACTCGCGCTCCGTTTCCTGCGGTGAATTACGAACGCCTGCCCGTCTGCATCGTCCTCGACAACATCCGCAGCCAGTACAACGCCGGCTCGTTCTTCCGCACGGCCGACGCGGCGGGTATCGAAAAGCTGTTTCTGTGCGGGATTACCGCTTGCCCGCCCGCGAAGACAATTTCGAAAACGGCGCTCGGCGCCGAGGATCGCGTGCCTTGGGAACATTCCTGGCGCCCGCTCGAGGTGATTCGCGGTTTGCGCGAGCGCGGGTTCGAGATCGCAGCTATCGAAACCGGCGCCCGCTCTGTCGATCTGTTCGACTGGCGTCCGCGCTTTCCCGTTTGCGTCGTATTCGGAAATGAAGTCGACGGTATTTCGCCGGAGGTTCTGGAAGTGTGCGAAACGCGAATTCGCCTTCCGATGCTGGGCCTGAAGCATTCGTTGAACGTCGCGGTTGCCGGAGGCGTGGTCATTTACGAGCTGCTGCGCAGCCACCGGCACATCGGCGAGAATAGCGAGTGATGTTCTTTCTGCTCGTTGTCGCCGCCACGCTGTTCCCGCCGGTCCGCGGCACTCGCGAGATGGTCGCGGCTGCGAACAACCAGGAAGTGGAAGCCGGGTTCCGGATTCTCGGGCAAAAGGGAAATGCGGTGGACGCAGGCGTGGCCACCGTGCTCGCCGCCGCCGTTACCGAGCAGAACCGCTTCGGACTCGGTGGAGAAATTCCCATCCTCATCAAGATGAACGGCAAGCCGCCCGTCGCGATCAGCGGCATCGGATTCGCGCCCGCGAGAGCTACGATCGAGTGGGCCGCAAAAAGACCTGCCGAATCGTGGGAAGATCCCGCGCACAAGCCGCCGATTCCCGCCGACGGCATCCGCGCCGCGATCGTTCCGGGGGTGTTCGACGCCCTGATCGTCGCCCTCGACAAGTACGGCACGATGAGTTTCGCGCAGGTTGTCCAGCCGGCCATCGAGTACACGCAGGGTTTCCCCGCCGGTGACGAGCTCGCCCTTTTCCTGACGAACTATCGCGCGTTCATCGATCTCTGGCCGGTCTCGCGCGAGTTTTACTATCCGAATGGAAAGGCGCCCGGTCGCGGCGACATCGTCCGCATGCCCGCGCTGGAGAAGACCCTCCGCGATCTTGCCGCGGTCGAGAGACGCACGAAAGGAAGCCGGTCCGCAAGACTCCGCGCCGTGCGCGACGAGTTCTACAAAGGGTCGATTGCGAAGAGCATCGCAGCTTTCTCAGACGCGAATGGCGGCCTGCTCTCTTACGCCGACCTCGCGGGTTTTCACGCTGAAACGGACACGCCACGTTCCACGACGTATCGAGGCTACGAGGTTCACAAGCCCGGGTTCTGGACGCAGGGGCCAGTTCTGATCGAGGCCCTGAACATTCTTGAGGGATACGATCTGAAGTCCATGGGCTATAACAGCCCGCAATATCTGCATACGCTGATCGAAGCTGTGAAGCTGGCCTTCGCCGATCGCGACCGGTACTACGGAGATCCGAAGTTCAGCAAAATCCCCGAAGAGATGCTGCTGTCGAAGGAGTACGCGGCCGAGCGCCGCAAGCTGATCGACGCCGAACACGCCTCGATGGAATCGAGACCCGGCGGTTTCGCGCCTCCCGTTCCGATGCCCGCCGGCGCCGGCGAGGCATCGACCGCCCACGACACGACCTGCGTGAATACGTTCGACGACCGGGGCAACGCGTTCTCCGCGACGCCGAGCGGCGCATGGCTGCCGAGCGTGATTGCCGGCGATACGGGAATTCCATTGTCGACGCGACTGCAATCGTTTGTCGTCACTCCGGGTCATCCGAACGAACTGAAGCCCGGCAAGCGGCCCCGCGTCACTCTCAGTCCAACGCTGGTGACGCGCAACGGCGAGTTCGTATTCGAGTTATCCACGCCGGGAGGCGACAATCAGGACCAGGCAGTGCTCCAGGTCATGCTGAACATCATCGAGTTCAACATGGATCCGCAGGAGGCGGTGGAAGCGCCCCGCTTTCAGAGCGAACACTACTACAGCTCTTTCGCTTTTCACGAATTCCGTCCGGGCCGCGTCAGTGTCGAGAAGAGAATGGCGAGGCAAACTCCCGAGGACCTCGTAAAGCTGGGGCACATCGTGCAGATCGCGGGAGAGTGGAGTAACACCTCCGCGCCCACCGTGATCCTGCGAACTCCGGACGGCGTGCTGCACGGCGGCGCCGACCCGCGCCGCGCCCGCTTTGTCTTCGGGCGTTAATAGATCGACCCGCCCGGCTGCGTCGACGTCACCACTCCGTTCTCCACGGACAGATCGTACGCAGTGCCGCCTTCACCCTTCCACATCTTCAAATCGAACTTGCCGCCGCTCCTCAAGCGATAGGCCGCAATGTGCCGGTAAGTGAGCGGCGTGCCCTTCGTGCAGACCTCGGGTGGACCGGGCGCATGCAGGAAGTACGCAGCGCCGTCGCCGGTCAGCGTGGCTGTGCCATCTGATTCGAGCAGTACGGCGTTCTTCTCGTCGATGCCGATCCCGTAAGCCTCGCCCCACCCGTCCGCGACGATCCGAGCGAGGAACGCCAGCAGCCGGCCGAGGCGGTCGCGAGCCACAAAGTGGCTGTCGGTAATCCTGCCCGCCAGACGAGGTACGGTTAAAAAATCCCGGACGACGGTCACGCGCGAGTCATAGGGATCGGCCAGCGCCTGCGCGGACGTAACGGTGTCGTTCAGCGCGGCGAACGCGTATTGCCCCAACACGGCGAGTCCGGCACTGGTCCCGCCTATCGGTTTACCCAGGGCAAGGTTGTCGTTCAGCGAGCGTTGCAGCGGAGTGCCGGCCCAGAAGTTGACGTAGTTGTCCTGGCTGCCGCCGGTAATGAACACTGCGTCCGCGCCGGCAATTCGCCCGGCTGCCTGCTGCGCGTCCTTCTTCGAACGGATCGCGAGTGTCGCGACCGATCCTAGTTTCGGGCAGAGTTTCCGGATGTAATCGTCGTATGCGTTATCGCCACCGGGCGAAGCCGTGAGGACTACCATCTGGCCGCCCGGCGCCTTCGAACAAAGCCACTGGAATGCCGGATCGAGATCCTTGCCGCCACCCATGAGGGCGACCGCCGGAGCTTCCGCCGCGACCCGAATATTCTTGAATTCCGCCGTTTCATCGAACGAGCCGAGACCCACTTTGCCGGCTCCCAGGCTCATGTCAACGGCTTCCAGCGCGGGCACGGGACGGCCGTCTACCGTCACGCTTACGCGTCCCGTTGCGCCGTCGTAATCGAGCCGCACACGGTACCATCGCCCGGACTCCGCGAACGCGGCGGGGCCTCGCTCCGAGCTGATGCGCACGCGCTCGCCTCCGTAAACATGGAAGACCCCGTTGTGCACCGGTTGCTTCGATGCGGTGTCGACGGATAAGTGCGCGTAGTCGAAATGTGCGGGATCACGGTACCCGAACACGATGAGAAGGGAACGCCCGAGCGGCCTCACGTCGGCCTCGAGCGTGACGCGCAGCGCGTCGGGAATTTCCGCGAGAGCAAACTGGATGGGGCGGCGAGGACCGGGCAACGGACCTCTTTTCTGAATCAGCCTCAGAACGTCGCGATCCACTCCCCAATCCGCCGCAACGGGAACGGTCCACCGATGCTCGCATGCCGAGATCGTATCGGCTCCGGCGGCCGCCACGCTGGCGGCCAGAAGAGCGAGTACCAGCTTCATGGGCCGCTACAGGTACGCGATTACGTCGATCTCGACGAGCGAATTCCCGGGAATGCCGCCCGCCGCGGCGATGGTCGTCCGCACCGGCGGCTCCGAACCGAAGCGCCCCTGGAACATTTCGTTCATTTCCTTGTAGTCCTTCAAGTCATTCAGATAGACATTGCACTTCAGGACCTTTTCCATGGACGACCCGACGGATTCGAGCTGCTCTTTGATGGAGTCGAGCACGTGCTTCGTGTGGGCCTTGATGTCGCCTTCGAAGTGCGCGCCGACTCCGGCTATGAACAGCAGGTTTCCGAACGCGACCGTGCCGCTGAACAACGGCGTCTTGTCCGGCTTCTTGCCATCCCGCCAGATCACTCTCTTGGTGGGCTTGTCCTGCGCCTGCGCGGGAATCGCGCCGACCGCCGCCACACCCGAGGCCGCCGCCAGAAACTTGCGTCGATTACTATTCATGAATTCCCCTTTGTTCACGCGTATTTATGCCGCTTCGCCGACCACCGCGCTTCACCGTACTCGCCGAGCGCAACCGTCCCGCTCATTCCGTCCCCCCCGGCGCGGCCGGAGAAGTTGAAGAGCAGCTCCGTTCCTTCAATCCGGTGCACCGCGCTGAATTGCACCCGATCGGCGGCGACCGATCCGCGCAAGTCCCCGCTCAGGTACTCTCCGTGGTGCGTTCCCGTGAGCGCCGTCCCGGCCTGTTCGAGCGAGAGAGAATGCTTGGCCGACCCGCGCCTATATTCCACTTCGACGTCCCACACGCCCGCCACATTCGCCGCCGCGCCGGACGGTTCCGGCGGCAATTCGCTCTTCGGAGGATTCTTGAGCGCCGCGTACAGCCGGTCCGCCGCGATCTTGTCGTCACCCGGCATCATCATGTACGGCATGACAGAGACCGAGTTCCCGCGGCTTCCCCCGAGAATGATTCGCGGATCCGTGTCGAGCAGATGCTTGGCGATCTCTTGACCGGTGACGCCGAGACGCGCGCCGTCCCACTCGATGTGTAACGTCGGCGCATGATTCGACAAGCTGTCCGGCTGCTCGATCCGTGTGGTCACGCTGCCGACCGTAGTGACTTTCTCCGAGATCCGGTTCAACCACGATTCCCATTCGGCCCACTCGCGTTTATGATCGCGCTTGGTCCACATCTCCACCGCGGTCAGCATCCCCATAATCTCTTCCTTGCCGACCTTCAGCGACCGGCCGAAGGCGTGATGCGGAGCGCTATTCGCCCATGCGGCCTGGGCCAGGCTCTTGTCGCCCAGCAGAAGCCCCGCGCATTGCGGACCGCGAATGCACTTCCCGCCGCTGTACGCTACCAGCGTCGCGCCGCGTTGAAGATGGAGGTTGGGAATGGTCAGCATCTCGGCCGCGGCATCCACCAGCACCGGAACATTCCAGCGGCGGGCCGCCGCGGTAACCGCTTGCGTCCCGAGCGGGCCTTCGTCGCCCGGTCCGGCCAGGATGTACGCCATCGCCGTGCGCTCGTTGAACGCCGACTCAAGCTTCGCGGGATCGCTCACTCCGACGATGCTTACACCCAGCATTCGGATCGCGTGGTCGTAGACGTTGCGCGAGTACGCCGGGATGACCACTTCGCTTCGCATGCCTTGCAGATTCGGCAACCGCTGCATTTTCTCCGGGTCCGACCCGGCAAGACAAGCCGCGGTGGTGTGAGTCATCGCGGCCGCGGAGCCTGCCGTCACGATGCCCCACTCGGCGCCGGTTAACTGGGCGAGCCGCTTGCCCACGCCCTCCATTAACTCGTCCATATCCACGTAATGCCGCGACGCCTCTTCCATGGCCCGCTTCACCTCGGGAAGACTCTGCGATCCCGAGATGATGGTGTACGTGCCCTTGCAGTTGATGAGGGGCCGCACTCCGATGGACTGATAGACGTCGCTTGCGGGCGCTGAGACCGCGGGCTTTGCGGAGGCCGCGGAGGCCGCGAAGGCCGCTATCGTTCCAGCGCCTCGAAACAGGTCGCGCCGGCGAAAATTCTCGAGGATCGATTTTGACATGTCTTATGGTTAGCATAAACCCGCCGCCCGTCCTGTGTTAGCATCGCCGTATTCTGAGAACTTCCATACTTATTTCGTTTCTCCTGGCCGCCACCGGCGTACAAGCACAGAAGACGTGCACGGTCGCGCGTCCCACGGCATCGTTTTCCATCCCTCATGTGAACGGCAACCCGGCGCTGAGCCTGGATGCCGCCAGCCCGATGTGGGCGCACGCCGGCGTAGCGACAATCGTGAAGGACTGTTCGCGGGAACTGGATTATCCCGCGATCCGCACCGAGGTTCGCGGCCTTTGGACGGATACGGATCTGTACCTGCTCTTCCGCTGCCCGTACAAGGATCTGAATCTGTTTCTGCCGCCCGAGAACGACAAGCCGAGAGTGAACCTGTGGGACCGCGACGTTGTCGAAATGTTTCTCGGCGACGACTGGAACAACATCCGCCACTATCGCGAATTCGAGGTGGCCCCGACGGGCGACTGGATCGATCTCGCCATCGATCTCGACCGTGAAAGTTACGACCACGCCTGGCGCTCGGGATGGAAAACCGCCGCCCGCATCGACCGCGACGCTCACGTCTGGTACGCTGCGGCCCGCATCCCGCTTGGCTCGGTCACGGCGGCAAAGGTGACGTCCGGTACGCGCTGGCGAATGAACCTGTACCGTATCGAAGGGCTGGGCCCCGACTCGCAGCGGCACTTCCTCTGCTGGCAGCCCACCTGCGTCCGAAATCGCGATCCGAATCACGTGCCTGAAAATTTCGGTACGTTGATTTTCGGCAAATGATGTTCTATTTCGCGTTCGTCGCAATCCTGGCGGCCCAGGGCCATCCCGACCCGATCGCCGCGGGTCGCCATCGATTTCAGGTGCGCTGCTCCGGTTGTCATGGCTCCGACGGAACGGGCGGCGAACGGGCGCCCGCAATCGGCAAGGGCGATCGCTCCAGGCTTCAATCGGACCGTGGCGTGCGCGACCTTATCCGCAACGGCCTCCCCGAGTCGGGCATGCCCGCGTTCGCTTTGCCCGAAAGCGAACTGGATGTGTTGGTTGCATTCGTGCGCTCGCGCGTCGTTCCGGCGTCGGAGACCCACATCTCCGGCGACGCGAAAGCCGGCGTGGAGTTTTTCTTTGGTCCAGGACGTTGTTCCAACTGCCATATGCTCGGCGGCCGCGGCGGATTGAGCGGTCCCGATTTGACCGGGGCTGGAGCGCGACTGACGCTCGGAGAAATTGAAACGAGCCTGCGGAATCCCGACGCCCGTCGCGTTCCGGGATACGGAGTGGTCAGCGCGCGCTTGCGGTCCGGCCAGATCGTGCGGGGATTTCTTAGAAACGAAAGTGGCTTCGATTTGCAGATCCAGGGATTCGACAACCACCTCTACCTCCTCGACCGGAACGATGTCGCGGATCTCCAGCGCGAGGAGCATTCGTTTATGCCCAAGGTCGACGCGCCCCCGATCGGAAACCTGCTGGCGTTGTTCGCGCAGCCGGCTGGCGCGCCGGTTGAACAGGCGCCGCTTGCTGGCGCGGTGCAATGGAGCGAGGTGCTCAATCCGAGACCGGGCGAGTGGCCGACGTATCACGGCAACATCGGCGGAAACCGGCACAGCGCATTGACCGGGATCACGCCGGCGAACGTCGCGCGCCTCGCGCCGAGGTGGATTTTTCCGATTCCCGGGGCTCGGAATCTCGAGGTGACGCCGGTGGTCGCCGGCGGCGTCATGTACGTCACGACGGTGAATTCGGTCTATGCGCTCGATGCCCGCACCGGCAGCCGCATCTGGGAATTTACGCGGCCGCGCTCCAAAAATCTTGTCGGCGACGCAGCGGGCGGCATCAACCGCGGCGTGGCCGTTCTGGGCGATCGCGTTTTCATCGTCACCGACAACGCACACCTGCTGGCGCTGCACCGCATCAACGGCGCGCTACTGTGGGACGTCGAGATGGCAGATTCGAGCCGCCACTACGGCTCGACCTCCGCGCCTTTAATTGTGAAGGACCTCGTGCTCTCCGGCGTCTCCGGCGGCGACGAGGGCATCCGCGGGTTCGTGGCGGCCTATCGCGCCACAACCGGCGAACGTGTCTGGCGCTTCTGGACAATTCCGGCGCCCGGAGAACCGCTTGCGAAAACGTGGGTGGGCCGCGCGCTCGAGCACGGCTGCGCTTCGACCTGGCTGACGGGCACCTACGATCCGGAAACGGATCTGGTGTTCTGGCCGACCGGCAATCCGTGCCCCGATTTCAACGGCGACGAGCGCCAGGGCGATAACCTCTACGCCGATTCGGTTCTTGCTCTGAAAGCGGATACCGGTGAACTGCATTGGTATTACCAGTTCACGCCGCACGACCTCCACGATTGGGATGCGACCGAAACGCCGATGGCGGTCGATGCGGAATACCAGGGGAGTCCGCGAAAACTGCTGTTGCAGGGCAACCGCAACGGCTATTTCTACGTGCTGGACCGGACGAACGGCAAGCCGCTCTCGGCGACTCCTTTCATCACGCGGCTGACCTGGGCAAAAGGCATCGGGCCGGACGGGCGTCCGATTCTCGCGGAAGGCTGGCAGCCGACAGTGGAAGGTACGAAAGTCTGCCCATCGATGGACGGCGCGACAAACTGGATGTCCACCGCCTACAATCCCGCGACGAATCTCTTCTACCTGATGGCGCTCGAGAAGTGCAACGTATTTACGAAGTCGTCTGAATGGTGGAAGCCCGGCGAGTCGTTTTACGGCGGCTCGGCCCGCGAGTCGCGCGAGGAAGCGCCAAAGAAATACTTGCGGGCGCTCGACCTCAACACCGGGAAGATTGCGTGGGAATACGCGCAAACCGGACCGGCCGAGTCGTGGGCCGGACTGCTGTCAACCGCTTCGGGGCTGGTGTTTTTCGGCGATGACAACGGCGCCTTCACCGCGATCGACGCCGTGGGAGGAAAGCCGCTCTGGCATTTCCCACTGGGCGCGCATTGGAAGGCCTCGCCGATGACTTACCTGGCGGGAGGGAAGCAGTACATCGGCATCGCCTCCGGTGGTTCGGTGATTGTGTTCGGCTTGCCGGACTAAGTTGCCTCGGGCAGCACGGCTTGACCGCGCTCGCGAACCGCGTCATCGTTCTTCAAACTTGGGTGATGTGTTAACGTAGTGTGTTAACTCAGAGGGGAAAGCTCCAATATGCGTCGATTTACCGGGTACCTGCCGGTTGTGTTGGTATCGATGGCTCCGCTTTTCGCGGACGTCACGGGATCCGTTCTCGGCACTGTGCGCGACAGCTCGCAGGCCATCATCGCGGGCGCGAACATCGTTGCTACCAACACCGATACAAATCTCACGAAGTCGGCTGTATCGAGCCCGACGGGCGAGTACCGGCTGCTCGCGGTGCCGCCCGGCTCCTACAAGCTGGTAGTGACCGCGCCGGGCTTCCAGCAGTTTGTGACCACCGGCATCGACGTGAAGGTGAACGATCAGCTCCACGTGGATCCGGTTTTGCAGGTCGGCAGCATCCAGCAGGAAATCAGCGTGGCCGCGACCGCTCTTCAGGTGGAGACCGAGAACACGCAGCTGGGCGATGTCATCGAGAGCAAGAAGATTCTCTCGCTGCCGCTGAATGGACGCAGCTATATCGATCTGCTGGGACTGCAAGCGGGAGTCGCGCCCGCCACTTCAGGTTCCATGCAGCAGGACCGTCCGGTCTCGGGCGGCCTATCCGCGGGCAACGTCTCCGTAAATGGCCAGCGCGAGACGGCCAACGCCTTCCTGGTGAACGGAGGCGACGTGAGCGAGGGCAGGAATAACGGAGCATCGGTGATCCCGAACCTCGACTCCATCGGCGAGTTCCGCCTCATCACCAACAGCTTCGATGCCGAGTATGGGCGGTTCAGCGGAAGCATTATGAACGCCATCACGAAATCCGGCGGCAACAGATTCCACGGAGCCGGTTTCGAATTTCTCCGCAACGACAAGCTGGATGCCCGGAACTTCTTCGACCCCAGCAAGGCCGAACTCCGCCGCAACCAGTTCGGCTACGCCGTCGGCGGCCCATTCTGGAAAGACAAGCTTTTCTGGTTCACCGATTATCAAGGCACCCGCCAGATCCAGGGCGCCAGCACCGGTCTGGTTACGGTTCCCACGGTGGATCAGCGAAGCGGAATCTTCGATCCGGCGAACTTGAGCGGCGTCGTAAAAGGCGACTACTGGGCCCAGGTGCTGAGCCAACGGTTGGGCTACACAGTCACCAACAATGAGCCCTACAGCGGCTGCAGCGACCCCGCCATTTGCGTGTTTCCGAACGGCGTCATCCCGCAGCGCGCATTTGCAAAGCCCGTGCCGAACTTGCTGCCGTACATACCCCTGCCGAACGCAGGCCTCAACCGATTTGCCGATGCCAGCCAGAAGCGAACCATTAACGACGACAAGATGGGCCAGCGCGTCGATTTCGTAAACGGGATGACCGGCAACTGGTCCTTCTACTACCACTTCGACGATTCGACAATAAACGATCCGCTGGCGGCGGCCAGCGTTCCGGGTTTTCCCGCGGTTACGCCCACGCGCGCCCAACTCATCACCATGAGCAACACGAAGACGATCGGAGCCGCGCAGGTGAATGAGTTCCGAGTCAGCTTCATGAGAACCGCGACCGTGACCACAACTCCCGGGGGCAGTTTCGCCAAACTCTCCGACCTCGGATTCGTGACCGGCGCCAACACGCTCGGCATCAACCCGTCCGGACCCGCGGGATTTCCCCAGACGGTACCGCCGCTGTACTTCAATAACTTCTCCATCGGCGTCCCGACCCTCACCACGTTCCAGCCGAACAATACCTGGCACATCTCGGACGGGTTCTCGAAGATCATCGGTCCGCACACCATAAAGTTCGGCGGCGAATTTCGTTATTTGCAGATCAACGAGCGGAATACCTGCGCTCCCAACGGCGATTTCACGTTCGACGGCAGCGAGACGGGCGTCGATATTGCGGACTTCCTGCTTGGGGCGCCTTTGACTTACAACCAGTGCAGCCAGCAGTTTCTCGATTCGCGCACCAGGTACGGCGGCGCTTACTTCCAGGACACTTACAAAGTGAAGCCCAACCTGACGCTGAATCTCGGCGCGCGGTGGGAAGTCAGCATGCCGTGGTGGGATACGCAGGGCAAGATCGAAACCATCGTGCCCGGATTGCAATCGACCGTGTTCCCGACCGCCCCGAAGGGTTGGGTTGTGCCCGGCGACCCCGGAATTCCGAGCACGCTCGCGCCGACCGACTACAAGGACTTCTCTCCCCGCATCGGCATGGCGTACTCGCCTGGCTTTCACGACGGCGTGCTCGGCAAGGTGTTCGGCGGCCCGGGCAAGACCAGCATTCGCGCCGCGTTCGGGATTTACTACACCGCGATCGAGGATCTCAACCTCTTCTACGAGGTTGGCGACGCTCCGTTCGGACTGTATTGGGTGAGTCCGAACCCGACCATGTTCGACGAACCGTTCCGCACGCGCCTGGACGGCACTTCGCAGACTCAGCGCTTCCCCTTCACATTCCCAACACCGGGTTCTCCGGCCAACAAGACCCTGGACTATTCGATCTACCTGCCCATCGCTTACTCGCCCGGGTATTCGATTCACAACAAGCTGCCCTACGCCGAACACTACAACTTGTCGATTCAGCGGCAACTGGGTGGAGCCAGTGTCCTGACGCTCGCGTACGTCGCCACTCAAGGTCACAAGCTGATCTCGCAATACGATGCCAATCCCGGCAACGCTGCCCTTTGTTTGAAGCTTAACCAATTGGGCGCAACACCGCTCTGCGGCCCGAACGGAGAGCAGCAGACATATACGCTTCCCGACGGCTCGCAGGTATTCGGGACCCGCGACCAGCTTGGGCCGGCATTCGGTTACGGCAATACGTACACATCGAACATTGCTAACTCAAATTACAATTCGTTTCAAGCAACTGTGGAACGTAAAGCGGCCGATGTTACGTTCCTGGCAGCCTACACATTCTCCAAGTCGCTCGATAACTCATCGGGATTCAACGACTGGGTGAATTTCAGTAACTACCACCTTAGCCGCGCGCTCTCGTCTTTCGATGTCACTCACAACTTCGTACTGAGTTATGACTGGGCCATACCGTTCCACCAACTCGCCGCCGGTCTGTCGAAGCGGCTGACCGAAGGGTGGAACCTGGGCGGAATTACCAGACTGTCCACCGGATTCCCCATCACATTACGCCAGGGGCAGGATCAATCCCTGGTAGGCAGTGGATCGACGGATGTTCCAGACCGGATCGGCCCAGTCCGGACGCAGGATCCCCACAACTCCGGACCGAACGGCGCAAACACCTACTTTTTGCCGGATGCTTTTGCGCCGGGACCGCTGGGGCGCTTCGGGACGTCGAACCGGCGGTTCTTCCACGGTCCGGGCATCACGAACTGGGATTGCGCGCTGATGAAGTCCACGCGAATTACGGAAAGCACGTCCGTTCAAATCCGGGCGGAATTCTTCAACCTTCTCAATCACACGCAGTTCAACAATCCGAGCGGCAATATCACCGGCGGTAACTTCGGCGTTGTCACCAGCGCGCGCGAGCCCCGCATCGGCCAGGTAAGCGTGAAGGTGCTGTGGTAGGGTCCGGTGCATCCGCCGATTGTCGCGGCGCTTGCGGCGCTCCTCGCCGCATTTGGCGCTCCCGCTTCCTCGCGGGCTGAGGCATTCCGGCAAAGAGCGGTGGCCTGCGCGCGGCAGAACAACTGGACGTGCGCGGTTGAGAATTTCGAGTCCGCCCTAAGGGTGAAGCCGAAATGGGCCGAGGCGGAGTACGGCCTCGGCGCAAGTCTGGCCGCGCTGCAACGCGACGGGCCCGCCATCGAAGCGCTTCATCGCGCTATTGCCGCCGATCCCAAACTGAGCGGCGCGCGGCGCGCGCTTGCGCGTATCTACCTGCGGGTCGGGAATCCCGAATCGGCCGTCGCCGAATTGCTCCATTGCACCAGCGAAAAAGGCGCGGATGCCGGGCTATGGCTGGACCTCGGCATTGCGTACGGGCGGTCCGGCGATGTCCCGCGAGCGGCGGAGTCGTTCCAGCAAGCGATTCGTCTGGACCCGCGGCTCGCCGCCGCGCATCTGCAACTTGGCGTTGCGATCCGGCGTGAAGGCCGGCCCGAGCAGGCTCTGGAGCAGATGCGGATAGCCGCCCGCCTTGCGCCGCAGGATCCATACGCTGCGTTTGAACTGGGCAAGTCGCTGAAGGGGGCAAACGATTTTCCGGGCGCGATCGACGCGTATCGCCGGGCGATCAAGCTCAAGCCGGATTTCGAGCAGGCCCGCTATGGCCTGGGCCTGGCGCTGAGAGTGCAGGGCGAAGCGGACGCCGCGCGGAAGGAACTGAGCGAAGTCGCGGGTTTGCACCAATTCCGGGAGCGGCTCGCGGAGTCGAAGCTGCTCATTATGGCGGGGGTTGAGATGCTGAAGAGCAACGAACTGGATGCCGCCCAGAGCAAATTCCAACAAGCCACGCAGGTGAGCCCAACGCTCGCGACCGGATTCTATTTTCTGGCTGCCGTTCACGATCGCAAAGGCGAAGCGGAGCAGGCGCTCGCGCTATACCAAAAGGCTCTCGAACTGGCGCCGGACTACGCCCAAGCGCATGTCGGGCTCGGCTCCTGGCACACCCGGCGCGGCGACATGCGGAACGCCGCGGCGGAGTTCGAGAAAGCAGCCGCGATCAATCCCGACCTCGCCGACGCACACTACGACCTGGGACTCGCGTCGCTACAGCTTGGCGATTCGGCGAAAGCTCTCCGCGAGTTCGCCGAAACATTGTCCATCGATCCCGCATTTTCCGATGCCCGAATCCAGTTGGGACTCACGCAGTCCCAACGGGGCGACGCCGCCGCGGCCGTACGGACTTTTCGCGAACTGGCGAGGCGAGAGCCCCTGAGCGCGGAAGCGTACAACAATCTGGGGCTGGCCCAGTTGCAGGCCGGCGACGTCGCGGACGCCGCGGAATCCGCTAGGAAGGCAGTCGAGCTGAGGCCCGATTACGCCGAGGCCAATTACAACCTGGGACTGGCGCTTCGGGCCGCGGGCCAACACGACGCAGCCGCCCGGGCGTTTGAGGAGGCGTTCCGGCTGGATCCGCGCCTCAAGACCCCGGCACGAAACGAAAGGTGATCAGGTGAGTGGAGGGAACGGCCTTGCCCCCGGAGGTCGCAGGTTCGAAGATCCATTTCTTGGCGGTATCCACTGCCTCTCGCCGTAGCATCTGGCTAATCTTCTTTCCGGCATTCAGCGCGTGCGCCTCAGTCACACGCCCGCTGGCATCAATGGAAACCTGCACTTCGATTTCAGGTGAGCCGGATAGCGGTGCGAAGCCTAGATTCCGCATGTTCGGTACGAACTTTTTCAGCGGCTTCGCCAAAGTGACAACCGGCGGCGCCCCGGCCCTCGCGACGGTGCGTGGTGGTTCCTCGGGCGTAGGAACCGTCGGCACCGGCGCGGCGGTTGCCACCGCCTTGGGTTCGACCGGCTTGCTCGGAACCGGATCGGGGGGCGCCGGCGGCTTGGCTATACTGGCGGCCGGTGGTTCCGGTTGGCGGGCCGCCGCATCCTGGTTCGGAGTCGGGCTCGGCGGGGCTGCGACCGGTTGGGCGGGTGGAACGGAAGCCGGCTGCTCCGAAACAACCGGCGGAGCCTCTATCTGGGTGGGTGCCGGTGCAATCCGCCGGAGCTTTGCCTCGGGCGCCGGCGTCGGCACTGTCGCGGCAGCCTCCGCGGGCGCGTGCGATCTCGATCCGTCCAGCGTACGCACGCTTTCATTCGCCACCGTGGCTCCATTGCGGTGAAGTTCCAGGCTGAAAGTTACGTCGTCCGACGCCGGCCGGTACAAGATTGAACCCGTCTGAATCTGGGTGGAATCAAGTATCAGCTCACGTCGCCGGCCGCCGTCCACAATGCGGAGGATCCCGTCGCTCGCCAGTTTCAGAGCTGGACTGCTCCGGTCCCAAACGATCGAGAAACTATCTCCCTCGGAAGTGACGCGTAAGCCGAGCGGCGCAACGGAACCCCGTGAATTCGGGCGCTGCAGGGACTCATACCACGCCAGTGGAAGCAGGGCAACGACGATGGCCCCTCCTACGAAACGAAGCCAATTCAACCGCCGTCCTTGCGGAGCTGGCACGGCAGCCGAAAAGCGGGGAGCCGCCGGCGAGACGGCGACGGAAGCGCTCGGGAGCAGCTCGAAATGAGCCGATTCATACCAGTCTCCGGCCGGGTTCCGCTCAAACAGCCGCGCGATCGAAAGGCTGGCCGGAAGCGGCTTCACCAGCAGGATGAATCGCGATTCGGGCAGAATCTCGCGCATGATCGCCTGATCGTCCGGGAATACTTTGAACCGGTCGCCGATGCATGTACGGAAGTAGCCGGCGATCTTGCAGTTGCCGGCGGCGCGGATACGCTCCGCTTGTTTCCGCATACGATCGAGTTCATCGGGCGAGAGTTGATGGGCGGGACCGTACCGGTGGGAGCAGGGGACGATCTCGGTTCCGTCCACCACCAGACCCGCATCGTCGTTCAACGGCGACGTCAGAATACCGCCAGACTCGACTCGGTCGGGAGCGCTCCGGAGACCGGCATCGGCGGTGGAGCGCAGATCCTCTCGAACTTCCTTAGTAATTTCGATTGAGAGTTCGGCTCCCCTGCTCATCCTATCTATATCATCCACCCCGCGGAGTGGGATTGGAGAGATGTCACCGCTACATCCGGCGCGCCGGTTGAAGGGGCAATGGCCGGATTGAGCTGCGAACAGTGGCGGTCAAGACCTCACGGTACGAGCAGCCACATTCGAAGCGCTGAGGATTTCAAAGGCCACTCGCATCCCCTCGGCCATAAAGAACAGGATGAAAGACACCGAGAACCGCGATCCATCGGAAATTCTCGAATGTTTTCAGGGCGGCCCGCTCCGCAATCGCCTGCGTTACTGCCCGGTGCCGGTCAGGTTCACATTGAACGTCCCCTCAACATCGGTGACGCTGAGAGTCGCTGCCTCCGTGCCTGTGATCGTCGGTTTGAAAGTAACCGTATAGGTACAGTTGGCTCCCGCCGCGAGCGTGGTCCCGCAGGTAGTGGTGAACGTGTAGTCGGCGGCGTTCGTTCCCGTAACGGTGGCGCCGATGGCGGTCAACGTCGACAATCCGGCATTCATGAGAGTCGCCGAGAGCACGCTCGTTGTGGCCTTGGTCACGGTTCCAAAGGTCAAGGTCGCCGGCGTCAACGAGGTGCCTCGTTGCACGGGTATGGTCACGATGTTGCTGACATAAATGCTCTGCGCGATGGTCCCCTGAGTGAGCGGGTCCGTCGGAAGACTCGAATTGAGTTGCAGCACTACCTTGGAAAGTCCGACGGTGCCGGGAATCAACGAGGCGAAAAGAACATTGGCCGTTCTGCCGCCTACCAGCGACGAGACGAACGCGACCGGACCGTTCAGTTCCGGACCGCTGTAGGCTACGCCGGTTTGAGCGCCGGCTCTCGCGGCGTCCTCAAACGGCACACCGAGCCCCGTTGCGTAGATGATGATG
Source organism: Acidobacteriota bacterium (assembly GCA_025353165.1). Classification (GTDB taxonomy): domain Bacteria; phylum Acidobacteriota; class Terriglobia; order Bryobacterales; family Bryobacteraceae; genus TMP-7. The sequence goes on from JANXRE010000191.1 coordinate 47,033, forward strand.
GTCTCGCCCGGGACGGCGGGATTCGACGGCGAAATCAGGCTGCCGCCCTGGTTCGCGCAGCAGGTCTGCGCTTGTAAGGCTGTCAAAATCAGCCCGGCTGAGGTGCTGCTGCTGGCCGTTGTGATGGGAATACCCGTGCCCACCGCTCCGGCTACCTTGGATTCCAGGATGATGCGCGTAAAGACCCCCGAAGCCTGCGCCGTGACCACCTCGTTCGCGCTGGCGTTGATGAGCGCCACGAAGGCGTTCCGGATGCTGATCAGGGTGTCGGTGGCCAGCACGGTGTATTTATACGGGTTCGAGCCGATGGTGATGGTTCCTATATCCCCGGCCTTCACGGATCCATCTATGGATACCAAAGCGGTCGCGTTGCTGAATGCGTGAAGGGCGATCGCGGCGCGCGGATCCGATCCGGGAAAAGCGAAAACACCCGGGTTTTGCTGGGTGATCGGAACGTTTAAGCTGGAGCTCGTCACCACGCTTCCGTCCTTCTTCGTGTACCGCAGCCAGACCGTGACGCTGGTTGTGTCGGCGACTTCGTAAGGCATCTGGGCGTTGATCTGCGTCGCCGAAACGTATTTCAGCGGAGCGGGGATGCCATCGATGTAGAGCTGAACTCCGGACAATTGCCGCGGCATTGCGACATCGGAAACATACGCCGGGTCGCAATCGCAGAGGCCCGTGCCGAACACCGTAATGAGGCTCCCCGGCGCGATCCGCGCTGCGTTCTTGCCGCCCGCGGGACTGGTAACGGTGCCAGTCAGGCCGGAACTGGTGCTGAGCGTATTGGCAATCGCCAGATTGTTGCCCAGGTCCCCAGACACCCTAGCCCGCAAAAGGACGGCGTTGGCCGGAGAATCCGCGATGGCGAGAATATTGGGGTTTCCGTTACCGGCATTGATGAGCGCGGTCAGTCCCTGTACGATCTGAACCAAAGTGTCGTTCTGCTTGACGGTGTAGGTGTAAGTGACTGTGTTCACCGGGGTGCCGCTTGTGTCCTTCGTGCCGATCACGATAGCCACCGTCGCGCTGACGGCCGGAGTGCCCAAGTAGACGACGCTCCCCACCGCGTAGATGGACAGGCTGGCCGCGTTCCGAATGCCGTTTGGCGGCAGTATGGGCGGATTCGGAGTGTACACCAGAACGCGGCGGTTGGAGGGATCCGCGGCATACAGGTTGGTCCCGTCCCAGGCGAGCGAAGTCGGCGTGCGAATCGTATCCGAGCTGGATTGCACGAAGTTCGGAGTGAAGAGATCCGAGTAATCGGTGTTGACGTCGGAAATCATGTCCGGCTGTCCCAGCACCACATCGGCGGCCGTGCCGCTGGCGGCCGGAATCTGGTTCCAGATCAGTATCCGGTCGTTGCCGCCGTCGGCCACGAACAGGCGCGTCCCGTCCGAGAGCGCAAACCGGGGAAAGTTCATCGTCCCGGCGCAGCGCGCCGGATAGGTCGGATTGTTGTGGGAATCCACGCCGTTGGACGCGCACATCTTCGGCGAGTTATTCGCGAACGCGCTCACGAAATCGGGTTGCCCGACCTCAACGTCGAAGGCCTTGTTGGTGGACAGCGAGTTAATATCGCTCCAGATCGCCACCCGGTTGTGTCCCAGGTCGGAGACATACAGGCGGACGCCATCGCTCGACACGGATACCGGATTCAGCAGATTGCTGTTGGTGGGCGTCTCGCTCGGGCCCCCGATGAACGGGTCCGGGTTGGTAGTGAAGTCCTTCACTCCGAGCACGATGTCGGCTGCCTGATTGCTTTGGGTCGGGATCGTGTTCCAGATCATCACGCGGTGATTCTGGGTGTCGGCGATATACAGCCGCCCGTTCTGAATCCACGCGCCCTGAGGCCCGCGGAAGCTCTTGGCATCGGTGACGATCGGCTGCCGCACGGTGGTGAAGTTATCCTGCCCGAGCACAATATCCGCGGCGGCGCCGTTAGCGGCCGGTATCGAGTTCCAGATGAGGACGCGGTTGTTATCGGTGTCGGCCACCACCACAATATTGCCGTCGCTGGCGACCGCCGTGGGGAGCCTCAGACCGCGCTGCGTGAGGCTCGGAAGAACCGTGGTGAAATCCGGCTGTCCCAGTTCCACGTCGGCCGGGCGCGGCAAGGTGGGATCCGCGGTGCAGACCGGGCATCGGGGTCCTACGCTCAACGTGTCCGTCGGCGCCGGGAATTTCTGGGAGATGTTCTTGAAGATCAGCACCCGATGATTCTGAGGCGTGGGGCCGATCCGGTTTGCGTCGGCAACCAGCAGCATGTCGCCGGCATATGCCACCCCGCCCGCCGCGCCTACCAGAACCTCGGAAGCTCCCGCTTTCTGGGCCGCGAAGGTAGGCTGGCCGATGATCATGCGGGCGCTTTGGCCGGTGCTAAAATCGGCCGCTGGTGCACACGCTGCGAGGGCCATCACAAGAATAGCGGAAAAGGACTTCATGAGTGGATTAATGGCGAACGTTAACTTCATAAGTATAACAAGCGTGAGACGTTGCACTTCGGGTGCCGGTTTCCGCCCTGGAGAATCAGCGGCTCCGGTTGGCGGCGTGTAACTTACCGTCCCAGGTGTCCGCCCCGGTCACGGTAACCCCGGGACTTAACTGCCGCAGCACCTTCGCAAACTCCCGGGGCGAGTGGATCTGGAACACGCTCCCGCCATGGGCCTTGGTCAGGCGCCCTAGCTAGTAGTCTGGCCGACTGAGGCTGTGGAACGGCACGGTCCCGGGCCTCTACTGATAGAGGTTATACGCGACCAAACGAACGGTCTCAAAATCGGTGAACCGCAGCAGCGCGGCCAGCGAGCCAGCCTCCGGCACACACGCTGCCCCTGCTGAACGGCGAGGCGTTTATTCAGAACGGTGATCCGGCCCAGCCTCCAGGAGTCGCGGCAGAAGCGGTTGACATCGCTTAGCACGGCAACCTCCACCCGGTAGCGGCCCTGCCCCGAGAGGGATGCGCCGTCGATCGCCAGATCGGTTTTGTCGGCCCCCTCCCGCCTCTCGGGTATTTCCCAACTGGAGTTAGTGTTAGTCGGGCGCGCCGGTCGAATCCCGCACCCGAACTGCCGCTCCGCCGGGTCGTGAACCGAAGACGCCGTTGAGGCGGAACCGGCCCACGCATCCCACAGTCATTAGAGGATAAGGCAGTGTAGAGGAAGTGTCCATCACAGACGACCTGCTGCTGGGATTCGAGACGCATTCGCCATCGCGGATTCGTAAGGCGCTTGCGGACGGCGCGTATCCGTGCGCCCCCATCGGCGGAAAGACTCCGATCCATCTGCTGATTGAAATGTATATGCGGTCGCAGCGCTTCGCTGAGTGCCTGCGCGTGATGATCGACGCGGGAAGCGGAGCTGGACGATCCGTTGCTGGAGGCCGTCTTGCTCGATGAGGGCGAGCGGTTGCGCCCGGGCTCTGATCGACGCGGGTGTTTGACGGCACCCCCATTTCGTACGCCCAGTGCGGTCTGTACTTCCAATTCCATCGCCCGGAGGAGGACGTCAACGGCAACATAGCCGACCTCTACCGTCACAAGTACGGACGTGAACCGCAGGTTCGCAACGTCCCGAACAAATACCTGCTGGACGATCGCGTCTTTCCGCCGAGGACATCAGGGAAGCTCGACGCTCAGCTTTCCCGGGAGCGGCCGATAGCCGATAGCTGAGCGCTGATGGCTCCCTCCAGTTGCTTCAACTGAACCGGCTTCGAAAGGTAGCCGTCCATGCCAGCCGACAGACACTCGTCGCGGTCGGATTTCATGGCGTGCGCGGTCATCGCAAAAATCGGGGCGTGACCGCCCCTGGTTTTCTCGAGCAGCCGGATCTGCGAAGTCGCCTCCAGCCCGTCCATTTCGGGCATCTGGACATCCATGAAAATCAAATCGAAGCGGTGGTTCCGATACGCGTCCACCGCCGCCTGGCCGTTGCAGGCGACGGTGGCGCGATGCCCCAGCTTCTCCAACATGCGAACCGCAACCCGCTGATTCACCGGATTGTCCTCGGCTACCAGAATGTCCAAAGACGCGGCCGGCGCGGCCGGATCCCCCGCCACGTCGCTGGATGCCGGCGCCTCCTGTGCCACGGCCGGGCCGGCTACCTGGAAGGCGGCGGTGAAGTGGAACACGCTGCCGCGTTCGCTCCCGCTCTCCACCCAGATCCGGCCGCCCATCATGGCGACCAGGCGCGAGGAGATTGCCAGGCCGAGCCCGGTCCCGCCAAAACGGCGTGTGATCGAACTGTCGGCCTGAGCGAAAGCTTCGAAGATGTGCGCTTGTTTTCCCAACGGCACACCGATGCCGGTGTCGCGAACGCTGAACCGGAGCGCGATCTCCGAATCCCCCGCGCGGGATTCGACGCAGGTCCGCACGACAACCTCGCCATCGTTGGTGAATTTCACCGCGTTTCCCGCCAGGTTGAGGAGAATCTGCCGGAGGCGAACCGAGTCGCCTACAACGCGGTCCGGCACGTCGCCGGAGGTCTCGCACGCCAGCCGCAGGTTCTTCTCGGAGGCTCCGGGCGCCAGCAGGCGGATCGTTTCTTCCAGGCAATCCCGAAGGCTGAAGCAGGCCTCTTCCAACTCAAACTTGCCGGCTTCGATCTTGGAGAAATCCAGCAAATCGTTTACTACCGTCAACAGGATCTCCGCCGAACTTTTAGCGGTGGTCAGAAACTCGCGCTGCACCGGCGTGACCTCCGTCTGCAAGGTCAGCTCGGTCATGCCGAGGATACCGTTCATCGGCGTTCGGATCTCGTGGCTCATGTTCGCGAGGAACTCGCTCTTGGCGCGGTTGGCGCGCTGCGCCTCGTCCCGGGCGCGGGTGATTTCCGCTTCCGCCTTCCGCCGCCCGGTAATATCGCGAAAGCTCCATACACGCCCGCGACTCCTGCCGTCGATACGCTCGGGCTCGGAGTGGCACTCAAAGATCCGGCCGTCCGCCAGTTCGAGCACATCGTTGCTGTGTGCGTCGGGCTGCTCGGCCAGAATCGACAGGACCTGGAGAATCCCGGAGCGGTCGAGGAGCTTCCCGCCAATGAGCCCGTCCAGGTAGGAATTCCCGGCGTTCCGCTGGGTCACCCCCCACAGCGCCATGAACTTGCGATTGTGATTCAGGATCCGGCCCGCATTGTCGGTCACCAGAATCCCATCCGCGGTGGACTCCAGAGTAGCCCGGATAAGCTCCGTCTTTTCGCGCACTCTCCGCCGGAGCACAAACACCCAGATGGAGACCGCCAGCACGGCCGCGAATAATGCGCAGGCGATCGCCAATGCGTGGCCCAGCGTCCACCAGGGAGGTCTCTGGAGAACGGTCACATCGTCCGGCGACCTCATCATTAAGCGGAAATCGTAGGGCTCGCCTCGCTCGTTCAGTTGAACGTCGAGAACGCCCGTCAATTGCAGGAGACTACCGGCGCTGGGAAGGCCCTGCCGGGTGTTGAAATTCGGCGATTCCTTGACCGCAGCCTGGAAAACCATGTCGCCGGCTGAAACGACCAGCACGGTCTCGCCGTGGGATGGGAAGGCGCCGATCAGATTCCCGTGCATACGGATCAACTCCGCGTTCAGTTCCGCCCGCAACGCCTGTCGCGGCTCGATTGTAACCGGGGAGGGGACCGGAATGGTCCGCACTCGAGAGTGCCGATAAATGCCGTCCTGGAGAATGGCTTGCGTTTGACCTATCGCCGCGAAACCTGCCACCTCAACTTCATCGCCAGTCTCCACCGGCAAAGCTTCGCGCGACTGCACCCGAATGCCACCGGTCGCGCTCTGAATGTACAGCGAGTTGCCGGGCTGGCGAAAGGTGACAATGCCGCGCACCTTCACCCGGTGCCCCGCCGTGCCTGTCGGGCTGAATCTGAGCAGCGCCGCGACGGGAGTGTCGGGTCCCGCGAACGGATCCGCGGGCGGTTCGTCCAGAACCTCCAGATCCCGCAGGGAGTTCGCCAGAATAAACCACCCGATGGTCTGATTCTTTTGATTGAACGAGGTCGCTACAACGCCGCGAACCCGGATCCGCGAATCGATCAGGTCCAGGATGCGTCCGCGATCGAAGTCGACGACGTAAACATCCGCCCGGCCGGTTCCCATCGCCAATTCGAGCCGGAGCCGGCCTAGCCGTACCGGCTCATCGCTCCACCCCGCGCCGTATCGGTCGGCGAAGGGCGTTGCGTAGTTCTTCGGAGATTCCTCGGATACGGATCGGACAATCCCCTCGACCACCACAAACTGGCTGTCTTCCCGGGTGGACGCCAAGTCGTCAAACGAAACCGGCAGCGGAGCCGGCATCGGTCCCGGACCGAGGAGCTCGACCTGGGGATTGGCGATCTCCGGGCAGTAATTCAAATAGACCACATCGCCCGTCAAAACCACGAGGGCTCCCGCCTGTACGGGAAGAGTGTGGGAGTCGTTGACAAAGATCCCGCCCGTTGCATCCTGAACGAACATCAATTTTCGGACTGGGTCGAAGAACGTAACCACGGCGCGGAGTTGTGCCCGGTGCGGCTTGACCAGCTCCGCCTTCGACAACTGCCGGATTTCCTGTATCGTCCCATGAACTGGCTTGTCGAACCCAGCGGCAGGAGAGACCACACCCCACAGAATCAGCAACGCGAACTCAAGGGCTATCCGTGGGGCCATCAGGGTCCTTACTTACAGATCGGCATCTCGGCCCCATTCCGTTAGCCCGCATTTCTCGCGCCCCATGTACGGCAACGAAAAGTTTGGCAAACGCACGGGCGGGTTAACCGAAGTTGGCTTGCGCCAGAAAACGAGGTGCATTTTGGCCCGGTTTGAGCCGGTACCGGGCAGTCAACTCGATCCAGAATTGCGTCAAGGGCCTCCAAACGCCCGTAGCGATGCACTCCTCCCAGCCGGGCGTTCTGCCGGAGGGGCAAGGAAGAATTGGGCTGCTCCTCAGGAGCGTTTTAGCAGCGCAGGTTCGTCCATACCTGCGGATAGAGGCCTTGCCAGCGATAACTGGAAGCCATCCAAACCCAGACTTTGCGCACCATCACCTGAATCTGCGCCCCGATCTTCAGCAGTTTCGTCCGGATGGTCGACGCCTGGGCTGGAGCCAACTCGGTTGCCTTCAGGCCCCGGCGGCGCAACCCACTCATCAGAATATAGACCGTCGCTGACAGGTACAGCCTCATCTGATTGGCCCGTATCGTTTCGGCGCTGACACGATCGGCGAATCAGCTGAACTGCTCTTAGATGCGGTTCTCCCTATTTGCCCAAAACAGCTTTTCGCCAGCCCCTAATTTGGACGGGGGAACGCTCTCACCGCACGGTGCGGTGACCTGAAACGCTCTTGAGAAGCCCGCAACCGGCCGTTTTGGACAAGCTCCTGACGCGTCACGGACACCCCCTCCGCGTCTCACACATCGCCACATAAAAAACAAAGGGCTTACCTTGTCCAAAACACTCACTCCCGGCCCGTCTTGAACAGTAGTGTTACAGCCGGACGGATATTCCGGCGCGGACCACGCTCGACCTGGAAGTCACACTGATCGGGCGCGGTGTCGGGTACTTACCTCACTTTATCCGCGTGATTGAAGGGATGGGCGGAGACGGGTTTTATGGCGGGCGATTCCGAATTCGGAAAATCGTATCCGCGTTGCAGCCCAAGGAGGCGGTATACGACGGGGTGAACAGGCGGATTCTGGCGGCGCCGCTAGTGTGGGAAGCCGAAGAGGCGCCGACAGCCGTGCGCCGACTGTCCATTGAATTTCTTACGCCACTGAGGCTTCGGACGGAGGGCAGGTACAATTTGAGGCCGGATTTCGTAACGATTGCGCAAGCATTGTTGAGGCGTATCCATTTGCTGAGTGAAGTTCACGGGGATGGAAGCGCGGTGGGGGACCATACCTGGACGCACGAACTGCTGAGGAAAGCGGACCAAGCCAAAACACTTGGGGCGGATTTCCGGCGGTATTCGTGGGCACGGACGAGCGGGCGCGACGGCAGACGGGTGCAAATGGACGGAGCAATCGGTCGGCTGGAGGCAGAGGGAGATTTATCGGAGATCGCGACGTTCCTTCGGGCGGGGGAGTGGCTGGGCGTGGGGAGTGGAACGAGCATGGGGATGGGGAAGTACCGGATGAGAGTGGAGGAGTAGGAAATGGCGGGCAATACGCAGGCGGCGCCGGGTAGAGACATCATGGTCGATCCTTTCGATTTGACGTTCGTCTGGCCCCTTCGCCTCGGCGATTCCGACAGTGGGACGGGTCGGGATCGCGAGATGGTTCGAGCCGCTCTCACAGGGAGTTGGACCGAAATAGAAGATCTGGTCAGACGTACTCCGCCGAGAAAACCGGACGACAAAGACAAAACGGATGAGATGGAGGGATACGCATACGCGGAGATGGTTTACTTCCACCCATTCGTACAGCACTTCCTGTACGGGAGGAAGGACTCCATTGGCGACTTGCGGCATTTCGATCTTTACCGCATGGCCAACCCGGGAAAGCAGTGGCAGATCAGGGAAAAGGAGTGGGTGGAGGACTTCGACATCCAGGAGGTGCTGTTCCACTCGTTCGACGGGGGGATTGCGTTCCTCACAGTTCGGCTGAAAGCGCCGCAGCCAGTAACGATGAGGAATGCGCGAAACACCATCAGCCTGTTGCGGACGGCGTATTTCCAGCACTACTTCCAAGTGGCCGAAAAGGTTGCTAAAACTGGCGGA